>JARRNJ010000048.1:0-44526 GCA_037385045.1 Gammaproteobacteria bacterium
TTCTTTGGCCTGCACGGGCGAGTGGTCATAATGACCACCTTGTGGCCAAGAAATATTGCCTCTTCAAGATCATGAGTAATGAAAAAAATCGTGACCTTATTCTTGTAATAAATATCTAACAGCGCTTCGTGCATGACGGATTTGGTCAGTGAGTCCAGAGCTCTATACGGTTCGTCAAGAAGTAGCACTTTTGGATCATTCATTAATGCGCGGACGATCTCAACACGCCGACGCACACCTGACGAATTCTCGCCGGGATAACTGTGTTCCGTTCCGCTTAGACCCGCCGAGGCCATCATGTCACGAGCCTTTTCGACCGCCTCCTTTTGGGTCATCGTACCTTGCATAACGGGTCCAAACGCCACGTTCTCCAGGTTAGTCTTCCACGGAAACAACGCACCATTCTGGAACACAACCACCCGATCCGGACCTGGTTCTGCCTTTGGCTTGCCCGGTCCGCAAAGCAATTCACCGTCCAGAAAAATGGACCCGTTCGTTATACTGTGAAATCCCGCAATGGCATTTAGCAAGGTCGTCTTGCCACACCCGGATGGTCCGACGATCATACAAATTTCACCAGCGCCGATATCCAGGCTACAGGTATCGACTGCTTTCACGGCGGCGCCGTCAGGGTCGTAGACCTTGTCAACTTTCTCGATGCGGATCGCGCCTTTAGTGCCTTTGGAATTCATGTTTCGTACCTGCTGTTTCGCCTCGAATGCGTTTTGTGAGATGACTGCACTCATTGTCCTCCTCCTCCGAGTGCCAATTCACGCACGCGCCACTGCATCATCTGGTCTCCGGCAATTCGCACAAGAGCGCTGGTCACATATCCGACAATCCCCAACGTCACCATACCGATGATAATCGTCGGGTAACTGACCATCGTGTACGACGTCATGATGAGATAACCGAGGCCAAACTGTCCGGAAACCATCTCCGCAGCCACCAGCGAGAACCACGCGACCCCGACCGAAATTTGCAGGCCCGTGAACATGTGCGGAAGTGCACCGGGGATGATCACATGACGGAATACCTGCCACTTGCTCGCTCCGAGGCATGCGGCCGCACGCGGATAGGACTCGTCGATGGACTCCACGCCCAACATAGTGTTAAGAGCGGTGGCGTAAAATGATGCCAGGGCGGTCAGAAAAATAACGGGCGTCTCCGTACCGCTGAACATCAGAATTGCCAGAGGTACCCATGCCAGAATTGGAATCGGCCGCAGTGTTTCGAAAACCGGAAATGTGTATTCGCGGAACTTTTTCGACCACCCCATAATAGTCCTCCGTGAATAGCGAAATGCCGTAAACGGGATTTCGGCTGGTCCACTCGTTCCAGACCTCGACGGGCCCCGGAATCCTGTCGAAACGCCAAACATGCCAACCTTCGCCCAAGAGGTACCAAAGCCCTATAAATCCGGCAAACCCTATCACCATCAGATATGGCCGCGGGCTACGCAGCCACTGGGCCACGCGAAACATGACCAGCGACATACCGGTAAGGCTACTGGTAGCCTCAAGGCCGCCCTCTCCCACTCTAACCTTGTGCGGAAGCTCCTGTACTTGGCCGAGCCACGCCGGAACCGTGAATTCGTTCATGAGCATTTTGGCGAAACGGCTCATGACCTCTCTGCCTTCCTCTTGGTCAGACGCCAAAATCTCAATCAGCTTCTGCCCGCTTATCCTGCAAACCTCGCAATCCTCCAGGCAGGTGGTCTTGGCCAGCCGCGTATTTTGGTTCTTCAGCAATGCGGCCCACCCGACTACGTCCGCTTCACCTACAATCTTTACGAGTTGTGTTGCCTGGGCACTTGGTCCCAGCGCATGTTCCACGCGCCCGCTTGCGATTACGAACACGTCATCCGCGCGTTCGTCGACCTTGTAAATGGTATCGCCTTTTTTGAACAATTCCGGGACCGCGATTTCTGCGATCTGCGCCAATCGCTGTTGGGATAGCGGCTCGAACGGGATTGTCCGCTTTAACAGCGATACAATTCTGTCAACGTCCAATTCCGATCCGCCCGCCATTTCTTTCGTGCTCGGACTAGTCATCGCTCCACCTCGCGCTCCTCCAAAATGCCGCCAGGCAGGGTGCACAATTCCGCGTCTAACACCCCGCCCAGCGACACAGACTGCCGGCTAGACTTCAGCCACTCTTACTACAGTCTACTCACTATTTGTAATCCGACTCCGGAACCGCCTTAACCTCGCCCACCGGCGCCGTTAGGCCACGCTCCTTCAATATCTCGTTCGCAAATTCCGGCATCACAGCCTCTGGACGTAGTTTGCTCACGTTGATGCTCTTGACTGAATGCAGAAATTTCGTATCCGTCCTGATCAAGTCCATTATGTCAGGTGTGAACGCGAACGGCAGAATCAGGCGAGAATCCGTACCGCCCTCGCTCTTGGGATACTTACCGGTGAACGCCATCCACATTTCTTTTTTGGTGAAGCCGGTAGTGTAGCTCGCCGCTATTTTTGCAATCTCCTCGGCATGTTTTGGATTCGCCATGTATAGCTGGGCATCGAGCTCGGCTTTCAGCCAACCCCTTACAACATCTGGGCGTTGTTTGATCAGATCGGCCCGCATGTTCAAGAAGGCCCCATCATGCTCGTTAAGGTTGACACCGGAGCCCGCTCGCCGAGCAATACCTTCTTGCACAATTTTCGATGCCGTGGGCTCCCAAATCACTGCGGCGTCCAGCTTGCCGGCTTTGAAGCCACTGGTCATAACCTCGATGTTTTGATTCAGATACTCAGCCGGCTTGATGTTAAGTTTGTGGAAAGCCGCACGCAGGAACCGGTCCGAACACGCGCCCTTCGCAGTCGCGACACGTTTCCCGTTCATCCACTTAAACGCGTCTATGGGATTCGCGAACTTCGGGGCATCGTTACGTACGATCAGAATATTACACTGATCATAGGCATAGCCGGGGACAGCTACCATACGAATGTCGGCAACGCGGGTTTTGGTTGTTGAGACAATGGCGGGCATGTCGCCCATGTAACCGATGTCCTCTTTTCCGGCCAGCATGGCGTTGACGATAATCGCGCCTTGCAGGCCAATCTGAAACTCCACTGTGGAGCCCTTCGGCAAGTACTTCTTCCAGAGTTGCTTGCCGCGCATGACGACGCCTGACCACGACTCTGTGTAATAGGGCTGATAACCGACGACCAAATGTATTGGATCGCCGGGCTTGCCGTAGTCCTTAGCTTGAGCACCACCAACAACCATTAAGCTAGCAGCGACAAGCCCTAGTGACATTCCGAGCCACCGGGCTACTCGATTGCTTATACTGCGGATCTTGCTATTCATAACATCCTCCTCCAAGTTATGGACTCCCGCTCATTCCAAATCCCTAGGTGCGGATTCATTCTTCAGGTTGTTCTCGATGTGGAACCCGCGTCGGTTACGTTCAACGTGTGATAGATCGGGCGCCTTTTCTCACTCCTTAGATGCCATCACCTCGTTGACATAGCAGACATTATTGACGTGACAACCACACCTCCGACGCGTCCTTGCCCACCCGCACTATTACTGGGTGATTCGCTACTCCTCCGCTGCCCCGAATATCAATGGACCGCGAAAGCCTATTTCGCACCCGACGACGCCAAGTAGCGCGTGACGAGATGCACGAGTTTGGTCATTACCTGGTATCCGGCAGCTGGATCATTGCCCAACACTTCGAGCACGGCTTGCCCGTTCAACGCGAGGACCGATGAAGTCTCTATGCACGACGCCTTCGCAATGCGACGCGGTTGATCTTGCAGCAATGCGGCCCACCCAAATACCTCACCCTTTCGCAAAATGAATCCTGCGGGGCTCACGCGATCGTCCCTACCTAACAGAAACTCAATCCGGCCGGTGTCCAGAATGTACAGGTCCTGCACGGAATCGCCGACGTCGTATATCGTGCTGCCTTCTTCGAACTGTTCCTCGCGTGCTAATTTCGACAGCGCAGCGCGTGTTTCGGAAGAGAGCCCTTCGAACAACGGCGCCACATCCAAGGCGCTCGACGATCCGATGTAAATCTCACCATCCTTGACCTGCAGCTCGAAAAATTCCAGTCCGGTTTCCGCCAAGCCCATCGGCGCGCCGGTCTTGACGTCCCACTGCCAAAGATGTTGGTGACAAGTCAAGACGCTACCATCATAGAACCCTTCGCAGAGCTCCACTTCCTGATGCGGACAAATAGCCTGGTATGCGTAATACTCGTCTCCGGAATTGAGAACGAGCACCTTGTCGCCCGATTCCGTCTCAAACCGCTGCATTCCATCCTTCGGAATATCTTCCACTCGGCACAGTCGTGTCAGACTCATCATTCCAACCTTGCTCATCGTCCGCCAGCAGCCGCCTGACGCGCGCCCGGCTCACAAACGTAGATTTCGCCGCCTTCGACCTCAATATCCACGGTCATCAGCGGTGCCTCTGCGAGGCCCATCATGTCGCCCGTCTTGACATCCCACTGCCAGAGATGCTGATGACACGTAAGAACGCATCCGTCATAGAATCCCTCGCATAGTTCCACCTCTTGATGCGGACAAATGGCATCGTAGGCGAAATAACCATCACCGCTGCGCAACACAAGAACCTTGGCGCCGCTATCCAGCTCGAACTGCTTCATACCGTCCTGCGGTATGTCGGATGCCTTGCACAAAAAGGTACGCGACTGCATATGCGACTACTCCTCAACTAACTGAATTTGTCGTACCGAATTGAATCCGCCGAAAGCCTTGCTTCAAGCACCAACGTCCGAATGGCAGCCTCTACCGCGGGCGGCGGCCCCGCAAGATACGCAATAACGTCGTCGTAGGACCCCTTCATTTTGCGCGCAGCAACCTCATGAACGAATCCTGCGTCGAAATCCAGCGACGGGTAGGCAGAAACGATGTCTTCCGGCACGTCTTCGGCCGAGAACGCGACCGTTATATGGAGGGTTTCCGGGAACTGCGCCTTGAATGCCGTCAGCTCGTCCAGGTAAAAGGCATCTCCGGCCGTACGCACCCCGAAGAACAGGTAGCCGTTGTGATCGCGGAAATAGCCTTCCTGACACCCGCGGGAAAGCATGGACATCATGCCCGCGATACCACTTCCACCCGCTATGAATAGTGGGTTTTTGCCAATGCCAGGATAGAACGTCGCGCTTCCCAGTGGTCCGAACAACTCGAGCTTGACGCCCGTAGGATCATTGGCAAACAGCCACTCCGACACACCACCGCCCGGTAGCTTCTTGATGACAAATTCAAGGGTCTTGGGGTGACGCTCGAAATTGACCATGGAATAGCCGCGATACCCCTCGATGCCGGGAAACCGAATGGCCACGAACTGGCCGGCATCGAACTCTCGGGGGCTCTCCAACTCCACGGTCAGGGTTTTTACATCGTGCGCGAGCGTTCGACTATGCCGCACGACTCCCGTGAAGTTGTCGGGAACAACCGACCCGGGCGCCGTTTCCGAAATGAAGTTGGCGACCTCGATGGACAGATCGGTCTTGGCGGAACATTGGCACATGAGAAACTCGCCCTGCTCGGCCTTCAGATATTTCCGACCTGGGGCATCGGGCCAATGATCGACCACGTCGCCTTGAATCAGCTTCGCCTTGCATGTACCGCACGTGCCGGTCGCGCACTCATATGGCAGCGCGACACCCGTACGCAACCCGGCATATAAGACGCTTTCGTTCGAACTCCCGTCAAATTCGAATGCTCGATTTCTTGCCTTGACCTGTACCTTCATCACTTCTGCCTTTACTGAGGCTGCATATCTCAGAACGGCACGTGATGGCCGATGCCCAACTCCCGCGTGTCGAGATGAATATCCCGACTCACCAAGGTCGCACCATCACCATTCAACTTTACGGTATCGTACATTTTCCCTACCGCGTAGAGTTCAGTAGTCCCGCCATCAAGGGACGTTTTGAACACCTGCAACCCGGATACAATCTCGGCTTCCTTGTCATTGTCCTTCATATCAATCGTATAAATCGTCACGTGGCGTGTCAGGGGCGAATGATCGCTGTTGTGCCGCGGAAGGTTCTTGAACAAGGTCGCCATTCCGCTCTTGTCGTGCTCGAGCCAAATCATGTTCTTCCGGATCTCGGGGCTGTAGGCGGAAATTCGATACTTGTAACCGTCGTCACACAGGTCCAAATAAGCGTCAAAATTCTTCTCATCCAACGCCATGGTGGACTTGTAAACCAATCTCTCAATGGTTTCGCGGGCGTTCATTCGGAATTACTCCTGCACTGATGTTCAAACAATAGTCGATCATGTCAGCAAAGGCTCGCGCAGTGCGCGAGCCTTTTACACTCCAACCTAATCAGGCCGCCTCTCCTTTGGCTGGCGCCAGGGGAGCGGATGCCTTGCGGCCCATACGGCGACTCCACTCCGCGTAGAAGTGACGCATGCCGATCTCGTCGTGAATCGTGTTGTGTTCTTCGCGGCCCTGGATGACCCATTTGCTGTCAGTGCCTTCGTGCATCGCGCGACCTTGCCCATACACCGCCAGCAAGTCTTCATGCAGATTACGCCCGAAAGGACCCCAAATCGTGTTGTGGTCCCGGATGCGTTCGGCACGCTGTTCAGGCGTATCGCTCTTCAGACCAAGGCCTCGGAACTCAATGATGACCCTGTCCGGCCCCAATGGAATCGCCGTATCCATGCGCAACACCGAAGTGCGCAGGTTGTAGGTCATTCCGGGGAACAGGTCGATCAAGAGCCAGCCGCCGGGGGCAAGCCCGGGCCAACCCACACCACGATTCGCACTCCCGTCATATTTGTCGTACTGGACCTCCATCGAACCCACGGACGCGTGGCCGTTCTTGTATCCGGTATACTTGCGGTCGTAATAGCCCGGCTGGATCATGCCGGTGATGCGATTAAAGTAATGAAGGAAGTCGTGGTAGAACTCGCTGTTGGTGTCGTGCCAAAGCTTATAGTTCGTGTTAACGATTGCCTTGTGAAAACTGAACACCTCCATTTCCGGCTCTAGGCACTCCTCAAGCAGGCTCAATGCGTCCCCGATATATTCTTTCAGGGACATGGAATCGTCGTCGACGTTGACCCAGACGAATCCGCCGTAGCCCACGTCGCATTTGACTTCGCGCAGGCAGACATCTTCCTTGCACAGCCGGTCTTGGTAACCCTCGGTGCCGCGCGGAATGTCAACGCAATTGCCCTTCGTGTCGAAGGACCACGCATGGAAGATGCAAGTCATGTTCTTAACGTTGCCCGAGGGATCGTACAGGATCGTGTTGCCGCGATGCGGGCAAATGTTGTAAAACGCGCGCACCTTCTGGTCGTCGCCACGGACAATGATCAAGTTCTCTCCACCGGGATGGTGAAATGTGCGGTAGTCATGCACCTCGGGAATTTCGCTCTCGTGGCAGGCGATGATCCATACCTTGTTGAAGATTTTCTCTTGCTCTTCGCGAAACAGATCCTCACTGGTGTAGATGGCGGTATCTACGTAGTGGGTGTCTGGAAGGTTGGGCTTGGCATGCCAGCCTGCGGAATCACGCGACATTGTGTTACCTCCTGATCAAGATTGTGCGACTCCCGTCAACCGCAGCACTTTCTATGCCACCATTGACAAAACCGATAAGCCGCTAATTTCCAACTGGATATCTGAGCTGCGGGGATCGCCGGAACAAGTCTGTGTCGTGAGGAAACAAGGGTCGCAATTCGTGCGTTTCGCTCGGAAACGCCCCTGCGCGATAGGATACTTGAGGGGACAATTGGGAACGGCTGTTGCGGGGGGATTTGGAGCGTGGTTCCGGTACGCGAGTAGCGAACGATGGCTCGCATCCCGCCGCTTCGACGCATTCCGCGCGCCGATCTAGCTCGCGCGGCCCATGGTACGCATGAAGACGCTACGCCCGCGAATCGAACCCTCCGTTGACGCACGGAGCGGGGCGACTCGTTCTTGTCTCGCGACCGCAGCGGTAACGTGCTGTCAGGTCCACACTCCGACAAAATTTGCCGTATCCACGGGAACCTGGGAACTCTTGCCTAACACGGGCCGCGAGACGCACCGAGAGATCACTGCCGGCAGCGGACTGCACCCACAACGGGACCACATCGACGGTACATCAATCAAGACGGAGTGCAGCGAGCGGGTGGGTCTTGCGATTGAACGGATTCTGAGCGGCCGAGCATGTGTGTTTTGCACCCGGCCGAGTGGCGCAAAATCAACTCGCAACACGCATCGACAACTTCACGAGCAGGAATGTTGAGGCGTCTTGGAACATAAATTGCAGAGGACTTGACGTGCCATCAAGCCAGCGTCCTCGGGATTGCGCTGGCGGATGGCTCGTACGCTTCGTCCTGAAGCGTCGTAAGCAGTTGAGATAGAGTACGGCTCCTCCCTCTTGCCCAACATACTAGGGCGCTATTGGCGCCGCCCCTGTCCTTTGGCGGCGGCCTCTTTTTTTGTAACACGAATCCGCGCGAATGTGGCAACGATGTTCGTTCCACGGCCGTATCCGCCATGCCCAAAACTCTGCGCCGACGCCTCCATATCACCGACGTCTTTCCCCCTCCCGTGGGCCGCTGCCAGGACTGAATGGTGCGCCTTAAGAGCTCTGGCTGCTAGCGTCACCGGTATGTCAACACGCTATGGTCAGGATTGCCCCGCGAGATCTATGCAGCGGTTTCCCTCATAGTTACCGGGCGCCTATCCCGCTGCCACCGATTTGTGACGGTATGCGTTATCGCGGCCGGCTTGCCGGCGAACCAAACGTCCCATCGGCCATACAGCCTTCATTCCAGGCGCAATCGGGGCAGTATTCCTTCCCGGGGCATCGGCCCTGCTGGCGCATAATACAACCGTCACCAATGCCCAAGAGTCTGCCCCGCGTCAGAGTATCCGACAGGGCGCCCAGCGGCGTTGCCCAGTTGAAGAAATTTCCAAATGACATGACAGTATCCCCCGCATGACTTGATAAATTGGCCTGTAACTAATAATAAATACACCACCCCACACGGCGCATTGACCTGTATCAAGCTACGTTGCAGCCACCCGAGTCGTAAAATCAGCTGCTCGAGCGGCGACTGCTCAACTCGCCGACGCCGAATCCGGCACGAAGCGCCGCTGCCGGACTGGCACATCATCGATTCGCCAATGAAGGAGCGCGGCAACCACGCCCAACCCGATCGAGACCAGCCATACCAATTGATAGGAACCTGTCAGATCGTACATGTAACCACCCAACCATGCGCCGGCAAAGGCGCCCAGCTGATGACTGAAAAAGACAATCCCGAACAGGCTGGATAAGTACCGTACACCGAAAATGTGGCCCACAAGCCCGCTCGTGAGGGGCACGGTGCCAAGCCATAGAAAGCCGATGGCCGCGGAAAACATCAGGGCCGAAATATTCGATAAGGGGACAGCCACAAATGCGGCAATGATGATTGACCGAGTAGTGTACAGCAGTCCCAACAGGTGCTTGCGGCTATAGCGGCCCCCCAGGACGCCGCACACGTAGGTCCCCACGATGTTGAACAAACCAATCATTGCTAGGGACCAGCCGGCGACCTGACTACCGACACCATTTTCGGTTAAATAGGCCGGCAGGTGAGTGGCAACAAATGCAATATGGAAGCCGCAGACCAAGAATCCCCCATTCAGAAGCCAATAGCTGCGGTGTCTGCGGGCCTCGTGCAGCGCTTTTCCCAAGCTGTCAAAGTCGCTATTGTGCTTGGCGCCCCGATCCGACGCGGGCGGTGAGCGGAGCACGCCGGCGAGCAGGGGCACAAACGACGCCGCCCCCGCCAATATGAGTAGCGTCACTATCCACCCGTAACCGGCCAGCAGGTGCTGCGCAATAGGTACTGTGGCGAACATCCCGAGCGATCCGCCAGCTGTGACCAAACCCAAGGCGAGACTATGATACTCACGAGACACCAAGCGCCCCACCGCGCCCAGGACCACCGCCCAGGTCGTACCGCTCAGTCCGAGACCAACCAGTACACCAAGGCTGAATTGTAGCGATACTGCATCCACGCTGATAACTGCCAACGACAAACCAGCGACATACGACATCCCGCACACGACCAATACCCGCGCCGCACCGAAACGATCCGCGACCATGCCCGCCACCGGCAGAGCGAGTCCCCATACCAGGTTCTGTATAGCGATAACCAATCCGAATACTTCATGACTCAGCGACAGATCAGTGCTGATCGGTTCGAGGAATAATCCGAACGACTGCCGCACACCCATGGAAATAGCCGCTAGCAGACCCCCGGCGAGGACGACATGGGCAAAACGGCGTTGGGGCATGAGAGCATCCTTCTGCCGAACCCCGAGTTCATGTCCCAATGGACCGATCACTCGCGAGTCGGAAACCTAGCCTAAAGACAGGGGGCTGGATAGACGTCATCATAGTCGCCCGATGCGAAAATTGGATAATCCAAGGCTGCAGCCGGTATTGTTTCGCACCACTTACGCGGCGCTCCGCTCGAACCGTTGGGTCCTCACGAAGCCACCCCCCACTGCAAATGCAGGCGCGGGACCCGAATGGCTCCCCCGTCTGCATCAGGCGGAGCCCGTGGGTCACCCTTCAACTACCCGACTGGCCAAAGTGCACGATCTTCGCTTCACCTGATCGTACGACCGCGTTTTACCCGAGTGCTCCATCCGAGCGGTTACGAACAAGGTGCCAAGGCTGACTCAGAGCGTAAAGGTTCGGACGCTCAAATCGCTCGTCAGCGGTGTTGACCGATCCGCTAGGCAATGGAATCGCAAGAACGCGTGTCGGCCCGCAACAATGCGCTTCGGTGATTTAGTGCGGGGAATTGCGATCCCGAAGCACTGGGCGATAAAGTACAGTTGCACGATGCGGTAAGGCGGCTTCTCCTGTAGCATTAACGCCGCGGAATGTTGATCGCTGATCATGTTCCGGGCGTTTCGCGCGACAAACGCCAACGCGCGGCCGGTGTATCCCGCCGAAGGGCATTCTAGCGTGTATATCGCAATACCAACACCGGAACGCTCGAATGCGTAATCACTTTGTTCGTTTCGCTGCCAAGGACAAGGCCTCTTGCGCCCCGCCAACCGTGGGAGGCCATTGCGATGAGGTCGCAGCCCTGTTCCTTTGCCGTCTCAATGATGGCTTCGTATGGTTCGTCGTGGATTTTATAAACGCAGTTGCACTCGACACCCTGGTCGCCAGCGGCCGATTCAACAGCACTGAGACGGTACTCGGCAATACCTCGTGCCTGCTCCAGGTGCTCTTCGGCTGACGCTGGAAACTGAGACGCTTGATCGGGCGGCGTGCCTGGCATGGTCCATCCTTCGCGGTAGGCGCGCAGGAAACCCAAATGCGCTTCGGCCGCACCGAATTCAGCGACAACGTTGACACCGGTTACCTTGGCGCCGAGCGCTTTAGCCAGTGACACCGCTTCTTCAATAGCCTTCTGGGATAAGGGTGAACCGTCTGTTGGAATCAGAATATGCTTATACATAATTAGCCTCCTCGTGCCGATACCAGTCCGACAACCCAACACCAATCCCGCCGAGTCCCTGCTCGTCAATCGTTTCGATTCGATATCCAGTCCGAGCTCTTGCTCACGCGTAGCCATCAATACCGGACGTACGCGTTCCATGGTGGAGCCTGGAATCCTGAATAGGAGTCATGACAGTCCCGCTCGTTTGGCAATTTGACATGCGCTGCGCACAACGCCGCGCCCGCCGACAGACACACTATGACCAGCAACCTTCATCGGTCACGTTCACCCGGAGTCGCGAGGGTCCGATCATCGTCGGATCGAGAACTCCGTCAATTGCCCCCCGCCTTCACCATCATTGAAACCCTTTATGGTCTCGTACCATCCGCCGTCGTTCGCCGGTGGATAGTAATGTCTACGAGCAACGTAGAACGCAACCCATTGCGTCGTCAAGGTCAATCTGCAACCCGGAAAGGCCAAAGTAACAAGTAAAGCAATGGCTGTGGCGCGACTTCAGCCCTGGCGCGCACTTGCGACGAGGAACCCCACGATGCTCATAAACGCCCCGACGGGATACAGCACCCAAGTCGGCGCAAGTCGAAGGAACGTCTGTCGGACGGACGCGCCCGCCCAGACCAACTTGCTTCTGGCCGAGTACACTACGTCGCCTGGTCGCAGCTCATTGGGCACTCGGGATCCGCGGCCCACTCCTGCAGCGAATTGGTGTACACGGCGACATCGGTCAACCCCAGCGCGGTGAGTATCAACGCATCGCTACTCGCCGCGATCCCGCTGCCACAATAAGTGATCACGTTCCTGCCATCCAGTACGCCGGCCTCGGCGAAACGCCGACGCAACTCTGACCGTGGCCAGTAGGCGTGTGTTTGCGGATCGACCAAATCGCGCGCGGACACGTTGACGCTTCCAGGAATGTGACCGCGCCTACCATAATGGACACCCTCACGACCAAAGTGCTGTTCAACCGTAAGTGCGTTCACGAGGTGGACCCCGGCGTCGGCCATCGCAGCCCGCACCTGTGACTGGTCCACGAGCATCCCACGCCGTGGTCGCGGAACAAACCGGGCGCGTGGATAACGGCACGGCTCCAACGACCACGGCCGACCCTCCCGTGTCCATTTTACCCAGCCACCGTCGAGTACCGCCGCAGAGTCCAAACCGAACGCTCGGAGCATACACCACATACGCGCCGCCCATCGGTTGAGCGCCCGGTCATACAAGACAACACGGGTGCCGTCGCCGATGCCTCGGAGCTCCGCTGCGTCCGCGAACTGATAGGGATCCGGTACCAGAAAGTTAAGTTGCGGCGACGGTGCTGCAAAGTCACTGATCAGGTCGAGAAAACCACTCCCGGGTATGTGTCCCGCGCGCCAGTCGTCAATACCGCTTCTCGGCGTCTGTCCGGCATTATCCGGCCACGGATCCAGATACACCGTGCAATCGAATACACGCAGGTCAGGGGCATCGAGATTCGCCTCCAACCAGTCCGTACTCACCAGGATATCAGGAAGCTCGGACATTCACTTTGGACCGTGTCGCCTTCGTCGGTATCGATGAAAGTCTTGTACGAGACGGGCAGACGTACATGCTTTCCGCTCGTCCGCGAGTCGAAGTCACCATCCTTAGGCCGAACTGTGCAACATGGACTGACGCTCGTGCGTCAACGCCCTTGGTACCGGACTACGTGGATTGCCCGTTGTCTTGTCAAACGGCAATCTGTGTACGTTACGTACGCTCGACAAACGCGCCCCCGGAAGCCAGGTGGGCAAGCACGGTGCACGATCGTCGATCCAGGATGCGCCTTTACCGTGAACGAACACTGGAATAGGCAGGGTCGGCATTACAAAGAACACGTCGTGCGGCGAAAAGAAATAGACGTCTTCCTGGATTAGGACCCTTTCTGTTGCACGTCCGAGTCGGCCACCATCCTCTTCGCGCATGCGTCCTCTCCTCGAGCCGGATCAGCAACGTCAGCTCCGAGGGCCCAGCGGCTACGCGCTTCTTGCCATAGCCATAAGGCGTGGCGTCCGGAATACCCATCTTCCGGCGCAGGTCACGCACCCACATCCCCAGTTAGGCTTTGTTTACACGCAAACGCGACTCGCTCCTGCGCGGATCATAATTTCTCCGCCGAATGACCTCGCTCTGGCTCAACTCCAGTCATGCCAGATCTTTCACTCTTGATCGGCCGGAATCATCGAGTCGATATCACTGAGGACTACCCGGCCCTCCAGCTTCTGGGAATTTCGTCTCGGATTGACTTGGCATCGAAACACGAATCCGTCCGGCCGATGCACTGTAGTCTCCCACCACAATGGTTGGTCGTCGTCAATATAGCCCACCGCGGAGACGACCAAGCCTGCTGCACCGGAATCCACATCCAAGAGGCGGGCTTGGTAATCGTTGAGAATTACGGCCTGAATGGTCTCGTCCGTTCTCGTTACGTTCAACCCGTAGACCTGCTCGAACAGTGCATACAGGGATCCGCTCAACGAGTGCATCAATAGATCGGGGCAGTATCGCGCAACGATGTAGCGATCCTCCAAGATCATCGGGACGCCGCTGGCCTTGCGCAGTCGCTCGATGCGATAGAGTCCATCGCCGTTCCGCACCTGGAGCTGCCCGGTTACGATGCCATTGGTGTCGGAAGCGGCCAGCCGCTCAAAGCGCAGAACTTCTGTCGACGGCCGCAATCCGGCTCTCCGAGCGTTCTCAGTGAAGCTGGTCATGGAAATGAATTGGCGGGATGCAGGGTTATCTATCACGAAGGTCCCGACGCCCTTTTTGAATCGCAGCACTCATCCTTTCCGTTAGGAATCTGTCTCCCACGGCGTATTGCCCACTCGCGATCAGATTGCGGAGCTCCTTGTTAACCTGCTGATAAATTGGATCTTTATTGATCATCGGCGGTCAGAAAAATGCGTTCGTAATGTGGATCAAGTACCGGTTGCACCGTGCTTTGGAGTCACCCGCGCACCACGGCCGGGCTGCGAAACCATTGGTGCCGGTCGCCCTTGACTTTGACTGTCTGGTAGCATATCACTTGTACCGTGGCTAAGCCACCAGTCCAGATTAGGAGCTGATCTCCGATTGCCGCGGGGGCGAGTCGGGGAATGAAAGTGTCCGGCGGAGTGCCCTAGGCATTCGGCCGTCGCGCTGCCAAGACTCTCGCCCGGTGAGACACCCGCGCCGTCTCCACGCCCGGCGCCTGCCTCCGTTAAACAACGATTCGTCCTTGTGCGTCCGTGGTGGAATACCGCTCCAAGGCCGGACGAACCGATCACACTGCCTCCAAAGGAGACTGCCATCATGCCGATGGTGACCATGAAACCGATGCTGCAGCGTGCCAAGCAGGCCAAATACGGCATCGCTGCATTCAACATGATCGATTACAACAGCGCCCGGTCAATAGTGGACGGAGCGCAGGAACTGGACGCTCCGTTAGTCATCCAGGTCTCGGTCAAGACCATCAAATTGTGGGGCCACAAACCCATCGCAAACTGGGTCCGTGACCTGGCGAATGAGGTGGATATCCCAGTGGCACTGCACCTGGATCACTGCAAGGATCTGGACGTCATCAAAGGCTGCATCGATGCCGGCTGGACCTCGGTGATGTTCGACGGCTCCGACCTCCCTTTCGACGAGAACTTGGCCCAAACGCACGTGGCCTACGGCCTGGCCACCGCGGCGGGGGTGGGCCTGGAGGCCGAGTTGGGGGCGATCGGCGGCACCGAGGACGACAAATTCGTCGCGCAGGATGAGGCCATTCTCGCCGATGTGGATGAGTGCATCCGCTTCTGCCGCGAGTTACCGGAACTGGCGGTATTCGCGCCGGCGATCGGCACCGCCCACGGGTTTTATGCGGGTGAGCCCAAAATTGCCTACGAGCGGCTATCCACGATCAACGCGAACATTGACATTCCGATCGCGCTGCACGGCGGTACCGGCCTCACCGATGACCAGTTCCACCGTTGCATCGATTCGGGATGCTCCAAGGTCAACATCTCAGCCATGCACAAACGGCAATACATCGATGCCTTCGTCGGACTGCGTGAGAAGCAGCCCAATGAAGGAGAACCGATCAAGTTCATCAGCGCCCAGTACGAAGCACTCAAGGCCGACGTGAAAACCATGATTCGGATCTTCGGCTCCGCCGGCAAGGCCGCGCACGCACGGTCGGCATACATCTAAACGCCTCAGGTGTGGAGAAGGTTCGCTCCCATGCAAGCGTTGATCTTCGACTGTGACGGCGTCCTGGTGGACACCGAACGAGACGGCCATCGCGTAGCCTTCAATCGGGCCTTTGCCGTCCAAGGACTCAACCGAAAATGGTCCATCGAGCGCTACGGAGAGCTTCTCACCACGGCTGGCGGCAAGGAGCGCATGCGCCGTGACTTCGACGAAACCGGCTGGCCGGTGCCCGTAAATGAACGGGACCGGCTGATCACCGATTTGCACCGACTGAAAACGGACCTGTTCATGGATCTCATCGAGTCGGGAGAGCTGCCTCTACGCACGGGCGTGGCGCGACTCATCGACGAGGCTATTGATGCAGACATCGAACTGGCCGTCTGCTCGACGTCCAATGAGCGGGCGGTCCAGGCCGTGGTCGATGTAATGCTGGGTCCCGGCCGGGCGCGACATATCGCCGTGTTTGCAGGGGATATTGTGTCGGCAAAGAAACCGGACCCTGCGATCTACCAACTCGCCGTCGAACGACTGGGGTTGGATCACCGTCGCTGCGCGGTGATCGAAGACAGCAATAACGGATTGCGAGCGGCTGTCGGTGCCGGAATGCACTGCGTGATCACCACTTCGTTCTACACCGGGAAAGAGGACTTCACCGGTGCCGATCTCGTCGTGCCCGAACTCGGGGACGGTCCGCCGGTCAGCGTCCGCCTGGCGGACCTCCAAGCGCTGTGCAGCGAGTGAGGAACGGGCCATGAAGCGCTTCGTCCTGGCCGACGACCTGACCGGTGCCAACAACGTCGGTGTGCTTCTGACCAAGCAGGGCTTGTCCACTGTCGTGGTCACCTACGAGGTTCCAGCATTTTCCGGCGCCTACGACGTCCTCTGCGTCGACACCGACAGTCGCTACGTACCGTCGGACGAAGCGGCACAGCGGGTTCAGGCGGTCGTCGAGGGCCAACTGTCCCGGGGGCCAGGCCTGTTCTGCAACCGGGTCGACAACCTGCTTCGGGGCAACATCGGAGCGGAAACCGCAGGGATGCTCCGGGCCCTGGGGCCGGACGCCCTGGCCGTGGTGGCGCCGGCATTTCCAGCCCTGAAGAGGCATGTCACGGAAGGGTGCCTGATCGTTGACGGCACCCCTGTTGCCGAGCATCCCATTGCCGCCAAGGACCCAATCGCGCCGGTGCGCCATTCTCGGATCGCTGACATCCTCGCGCAACAGTTCAGTGCACCTATTTCGGTCATCGGGTTGCCGGACGTGGAATCCGGTACAGACGCTCTGGCGCGGCGCCTGGAACGAGAAGCCTCGCGCGGGAGCCGTGCCGTGGTGATTGACGCAGACACCGACGAACATCTGGACATCATCGCGCAGGCCATGACCACGCTAACGCGACCGTGCATTCCCGTGGACCCCGGTCCCCTCTCCGCGCTGTACCTGCGCGGCTATGGCCAGCTCACCCGACTGAAACACGGACACAAGGTGTTGGTCTCTGTTGGCAGTGTCACGCAGTTGTCCCGCAAACAGGTGAATTGCCTCTTGTCGCGTTTGAACGCCGAACCCATCCGCCTCGACGCGAGCGCGCTTCTCGGCCCGGACCACACCAAACGTTCGACTATTGAGGCCGCGGTGACCGAATGCCTGCAGCGAGCGAAGAGCGCCTCAACCGTAATTGTCCTAACCACCCATCCGCTTGGTCGGGAACCGATCGACCTGGAGACCATAGCAAGCGAGCGAGGCGCTTTTCCACGTCAAATCGCCAAAGAGATCAGTGACGGCCTTGCGGAAGCAACCCTGGAGACGCTCGACCGGAGCCAAGGCGAAATCGGCGGTTGCTTCAGCAGCGGTGGAGACGTTACTGCGTCGCTGTTTCACCTGGCCGAAGCCGAGGCGATCAAGATTCTGGGCGACGTCATTCCGCTCACGGCCTACGTCGAGTTGATCGGTGGGCGCCTGCATGGGCTCCGCATGGTTACCAAAGGCGGGTCTATTGGTGGCGAATCGACTCTCGTGGACTGCGTACGGTTTCTGCTGGATGAACTTCAACCGGCGTTGGATTAACAGTGAGCGCCGACAAGAAAGTACCGCGGACTTGCACTTTCCAGAAGCCGGTGGTTTGATCTGTCAAAACGACATTACGAATGCCTTCCTGGAGGATTTCTGACCTTTCTTTATTGAAAAAACGCCGTCCCGCGGTACGGACCAGATGAGGCTTTGCCTGGGTGTCGAAGGACGGGCGCCGAGCCTCTCAAGAGTGCACCACCCCGCCGATGAGGAGATGTGACCGATGGCGAATTCATATGTACTCAACGAGTTTATTCGAGACCTCGAGGCTATTGCGACAACCGAGCGCGGCCAGAAGGAGATCGTCGCGCGACTCGAGCCGCTCGTTGAGCGGCTTGTCAGTGGCGGGGATTTGAGTTGGCTCAAGGACGAATACTGGCAGCCACCCACCGATAAATCGGGTGTAGCTGCAGGATACGGGCAGTATTGCCTCTACCGCCGGGGGACCGCCCTTTCCGTGATCGCCTTCTGCTGGGGCCCTGGGCAGGGAACCCCGGTTCACGATCACCTCAGTTGGGGCGTACTCGGTTTCATCGATGGGCGCGAGAAAGAGACACGCTACCGGCGCATTGACGACGGCACCGACAAGGAATTCGCCCGGCTGGAGGAGATCGGCGTCCACTACACCGAGAAGGGCGGCACGTCGCACCTGATTACGCCCACCCGCGACATTCACAAGGTCGAGAACCCCGGTGATACGCCTTCCGTGTCCATCCATGTCTATGGCTGCGACATGGGCCGCCAGCGCCGCCGCCGATATGATCTCGACTCAGGTAAGATCGAATGGTATGTGACGCCACACGACTCCGACGAAGTCGTCATCCCGTGAGAGCACCGGCAAATGCTCCAAAAAATAAGGTACACCAAGCTCCCGGACATCCGGTGAGATGGTGCACGATTCCCTAGAGATCGCACGTGCCTTTCACTATCAGTAGCATTCGCATGCTCCCAGTCGAACAGGCTTTGGCGATCACGGCAATCCCGGGACTGGCGGGGCAAGCAACGACGTTTTCGTATGACCTCCATCTGCCGCGCGTTGCCTGGATTGAGTTTCCACCGTTAGCGAGATTCGCCGTGATTGTTCACGCTGACCACACGGTCGCACGCTCGTTCCCGCCGACAATCCGGGGACAAA
Source organism: Gammaproteobacteria bacterium (assembly GCA_037385045.1). GTDB lineage: Bacteria > Pseudomonadota > Gammaproteobacteria > JASBUN01 > JASBUN01 > JARRNJ01. The sequence goes on from JARRNJ010000048.1 coordinate 18,857, forward strand.
CGCCGTAACAGCTGAAACCTGTGCCGGGCGGACACACCACCCCTCGAGAGGCGGTCGAGCCCGAGCAGCACCGCAACGATCCTCAGACTCGGTGCTAACGTGCAACTTGCGAGAGGTTCCGCATAGCCGAATGCCCGGCCGCCCGTGACGTGCCATATCGCGGTGCGGCGAGCGCGGCCGCTTCTATTGCCGCCTGGGACGGTGGGACGCCCCATAATAGCGGCGCTGTGCCACTAGGGAACGCCTCGAACGGCATCCAATGGGGTCCATGTTCACGCAGCGAGCAGAGCACGATTTCCGACCCAACTCTTACGGCGGCCAATTGTGATCGATTGAACCGTTACACATTTTGTGTAACCCCCATGCACAACTAAAGATCTCAGCCCGCATGCCGACACCGAAGGTCAAGACGCGTTGCGTTCCGGCGTTTGCACGGCGAATAACAATACCAACCACGACCGTGGTGAGCCGTTTTCGGGTGCAGGAGGAAAACCCAATGAAGTGGATGAGCGGTAGTCTCCAAAACAAGATGTTGGCGGTGACGGGGAGCGGTACGGGCCTGCTACTGGTTGCAGTTGCGGTCGGCTTCTGGCTGTTGTGGGACAGCGTCGCCAGCTACCACCATTTGATTCAGGTGCCGGTGGCCAACGAACGTGCGGTGCAATCCCTCGAAATCCGCCTCAACCGGCAAATCATCACCTGGAAGGACCTGTTGCTGCGCACCGACGACAAGAAAGCCCTCAAGACCCACTGGGCACGCTTCACGAAAGAGAGCGTCGCCATTGACAAGGACGCAAAGGCGCTGCTGGACCAGGTCGACAGCGACAACGCCCTCAAGTATCTCAAGCGCTTTCCGGCCGCCTACCAGAAGATGCTCGAGACCTTCCGCAACGGCATGAAGGAATTCGATGCCAACTATTTCTCGCCCAAGGCGGGTGACCAGGTAGTCAGAGGCGCCGAAACCGCTCCCACCGAATTGCTGGAAAAGGCGCGCGAGGCCCTGGTGTCGGAAGCCCAAACCTCGGCGGCCGACAACGCGCAACGGGCGCGCCACGGGTTGATGACCAGCGTTGCCATGGTAGCCGTCGTGCTCGCCCTCGCCTTCGTAATCACTTTTGCATTGATCCGCCGCAACATCATTGCGCCCGCTCAACGCCTGGAAAAGGACCTCGAGCGGATTGCCGGCGGCGACTTCTCCCAGCCGGTGATGCAGACCACTCACGACGAGTTGGGCCACGTCGCGGCCAGTGCTCAGGGATTGCAGGAGGAACTCGGGAAACTCATTCGCGAGATCTCCGCATCCGCCGCCCAGCTGGCGTCGGCCGCCGAACAGACTCTGGCTATCACCGAGCAGACCGCACGCAGTGTGGACCAGCAGCAGTCACAGACCCAGCAGGTCGCCACAGCCATCGATGAGATGGCGTCGACCGCCCAAGAGGTGGCGCGCAACACCACCGAAGCCGCCGAGGCGGCGCGCAACGCCGAGAGCCAGACCGGCAACGGCCTCGAGGTCGTCGGCGCGGCGGTCTCCTCCATTGACCACCTCGCCGGCGAGGTGCGCAAGACCGTGGAAATCATCAACCGGGTTTCGTCGGACAGCGACAGCATCGGCACGGTGCTCGAGGTGATCCGCGGCATTTCCGAACAAACCAACCTGCTGGCGCTCAACGCCGCCATCGAGGCGGCACGGGCCGGGGAACAGGGGCGCGGGTTCTCGGTGGTGGCCGACGAGGTGCGCTCGCTGGCCCAGCGTACGCAGCAGTCCACCCAGGAGATCCAGGACATGATCCAACGCCTGCATGGCGGCGTCGAGCAGGCGGTGGATGCCATGACCGTCGGTCAGGAACAGGCTCAGGCGAGCCTGGAACACGGCGCCAAGGCCAAGGAGGCGCTGGCCGCGATCGAGGACGCAGTCCGGACCATCAATGATATGAACACGCAGGTCGCCAGCGCCACCGAAGAGCAGACTGCAGTGGCGGAAGAAATCAACCGCCACATTACGGACATTAAGAACGGCGCCGATCAGAATGCCGAAGGTACCCACGAGATCTCGCAGGCGAGCCAAAGCCTGGCCGAACTCGCGACCCGCTTGCAGAACCTTATGACGCGGTTCAAGACCGCCTGAGATCCCGCCGGTTGCGGACCGACGCTCACCGCCGGGGGTCTCGTCCCGGCTCGGCCCGTTTTGCTCGTACACCGGCAATAACCTGCTGTTCGGGCCGGCAGTCGGCAGGGACGGCGGACCGCCGGTCACGGGGCGCCGGAACCAGCCGTCGGCTCGAAAGCAAATGATCATTTGCTTATTTATGAACGTTCCGCCGCGAGTCGCGGCCTGACGACAATCCGGATTTGCTTCTTGGCCGGAAACGGTCTACGCTTGACACGTGGGTATATTGTATACATCTAGATGAGTTGCAATAGCCCGGTGATCGGTTCTATGGCGTCGCGAGCAGTGGTTGCCCTCCGATGGGCGTTGTATGCCCAACCCGCTGACGTTGCTGACGATGCATGTCGTTTTTCGCAGCTCGAACGACGGCCCGCCATGGAACTGTACCCGGCACACCCTCCATTCGGTCTGACGGAATCAGCGATTCCGCAACTCCTCCACCCCGGCCTCGCGCCGGGGATTTTTTTAGAGAACGTCCCGCGCGAACCTAAGCAGGTACGAATAGCGTTCGGGCGTCGATGCTGCCCCGCCTCGCACCCCAACGGGAGACGTGGCCAGCGAATTCCGCGGCCCGGGCCCGTCGCGCGAGTTATTGGCTCCGGCCTCTGAAGTGTCGCGCAACCGCGGTAGCCCAATCGTCGGGAAAGCCATGCCCGGCCCGGCCGCCGCGACGGCGCCGGCGCGTTCGGTGAAACGTCATCACTACGCCGGGATGGTATGCCTGTCGGCCGGCCGCCACCCCAAGCCAAGGGCCCGCTCGAACCGGCGCGACTATGGCTGAAGCGACCGCTGGCGCAACTGATCCACGCCTTACTGCCCACGGACGCCGCTGGGGCGCGCCGCTCAAAACGAATGCTGCTTGCCGGGGAATTTCCCCGCCCGCACGTCTCGGCAATATTGCTCGAGGCCCTCGCGCATCGCCTTGCCCACGTCGACATACACCTTGACGAACTTTGGAGTGAAATCCTGGAATAGATGGAACATGTCGTGCAATACCAATACCTGCCCGTCACAACCGGGGCCGGCGCCAATTCCAATGGTGGGAATATCCAATTCGCGGCTCACCCGCTCACCGAGCGCCGCCGGGATGCCCTCCAGGACAACAGAGAACGCTCCTGCTTCCTGCACGGCAACGGCATCGCGCACGACCTGGTCAGCCGACTCCAGCGTCTTCCCCTGCACCTTGAATCCACCGAAGGAATGCACACTCTGGGGCGTCAGGCCAACATGCCCCATCACCGGAATCTGGCGCTCGACCAACGCCCGAATGTCGTCCTGAACACGCACGCCACCTTCGAGCTTCACGGCCTCCGCGCCCGCTTCACGAATGAGCCGCCCGGCGTTGCGAATTGTCTCCTGCACCGATACACCGAAACTCAGAAACGGCATATCGGCCACCACCAGGGCCTGCGGCCGCGCCCGCGTCACAGCGCGGGTGTGATGAAGCATATCGTCAAGGGTCACACGCGTGGTGTCCGGATACCCCAGCACCACGTTACCCAGACTATCGCCCACCAGGATCACATCCACCCCGGCTGCATCGACCAGTTTGGCGACGGAGTAATCGTACGCAGTGACCGATGTAATCTTGTCACCGCCCTTGCGTCCGCGAATAGACGCTGTGGTCACCTTCTCGCGCGGTGGCGCTGTCATTTCGGTTGACTCAGTGCTTCTGCTCATGGCCATGATTCCCGATTTTCGCATGTTGCGATAAGAAACCCTGCCCGAACTCTTCCGAAGCCCGGCCGTTCACACATGTTAATTCATCTGGCGCCCATTGACAGCGGTGGTAGGCGCTGCCGCAGGTCCCCATCCCCGCGTTCATCGGCGTCGGACTGCGCGTCGCGGGCGGCGCCAAACCGGCGATCGGGTGCGGAAATCCGGCTGGGCTGCGCGTGGGTTCCGCCAAGGCCTAGTCCCATAGGCTGCGCGCGAGCGCCAACAGCGACCGCGCGCGCTTGACCACCGGTACGTCGATCACCCTGCCGTCCAGCGACGTGGAACCTCTGCCCGAGCGCTCGGCCTGTTCGAAGGCCGCCACGACCCGCTGCGCATAGGCGACTTCCGATTCCGATGGAGAAAATCCCCTATTGATGCCGTCGATCTGCGCCGGGTGGATCGCGAATTTCCCTTTGAACCCTATGGCCTTGCCGGCGCGGACACTGGTGCGCAGACCGTCCTCGTTCCTGAACTGGAAATAGGGTGTATCCAGCGCCGCCACTCCGGCGGCCCGCGCCGCGATGCAGACCGTGTTGCGGGCGAACGCCAGCTCCGCGTCGTCCTCGGGCCGCTCGATACCCATGTCGTTGGTGAAGTCTTCGGCGCCGAAGGCCACGCCGATAATCCGCGGTGACGCGCTGCAGATGGCATAACAGTGAACCATCGCCAGGGCCGTCTCGATCCACGGAATGAGCTTGATGCTGCCCACCTCCGCTCCCGTCTTGCGCTCAAGCACCGCAACCCGGTCGCAGAGCTGTTCGACGTCATCGACGGTTTCGATCTTGCCGATGGACAGGCCGTGGATGTTCGGCCCGACCACCGCCGCCAGATCGTCGTCGAGCAGTCCGCTGTGCAGGGAATTCACCCGCGGAATGACTGCCGGACCCGCGGTTCCCAATCTCTCCAGATAGGAGGCGACAACGCGCCTGGCGTTATCCTTTTCGGAATCGGGCACCGAGTCCTCGAGGTCGGGAACGTAGGCATCCGGCCGCACACCCAATGCCTTGTCCAGCATGTTCGGGCGGTTTCCGGGAACGAACAACAAGCTTCGCAGCATCTTCATTGCCGACATCCGCCTCACCCGTGGTCTGGCGCCCGTGCGACCGTGCGCATCCGCGTCGCCACTCAAACGCCGCGGGATACAGCAGCGGCGCGCCGGCGCTGGGACCCGTCCGCATCCCTGGGTTACAAACCGCTCCGCCGCTGCCGTTGCGTTGGGTGCGCAACGGCAGCGGCGCGACGAGATGCCCTAGTGGACCATTACCGTCAGAATATTCGAATGGGACAACAGGTGCCCCGTCACGCCGCCGAAGAACAGCTGGCGCGCGCGCCCCTGACTGAACCCGCCGACAACCAACAATTCCGCACCGATCTCCGAACAGGTATTCAGCATCGCCTCACCAACCGTGTCGCCCTTGCCGTCCAGGAGCACCACATCAGACATGACGCCGTGCCAACTCAGGTAGTCGACCAGCTGATTGACGCGAGCCTCGCGCTTCTTCGAAATCATGATCGTGGCCGATCCCATGGCCGAAAGCCACGGCAGGGTCATCGCCAGCGCGCGGCTGGCCTCCGCACTCTCGTTCCAGCCGATGGCGATCTTGCCGCATTCCTTCGCATCGGAGCCCGGCGGCACCAACAACACCGGACGCGCGGTGGAACGCAGGACCGCCTCGATGTTCTCCCCCAGTCTGCTCCGTCGAATGGTGTCCTTCTTGAGTTCCGGGCGGCGAACCACGATGACGTCGGACAGCCGCCCGTGGCTGACGATGACGTCGTTGGCCCGGCCCCACTGCTGGTACCAGGCGGCGGTGGCGCCGTCCTTGTCCGTCGGACGGTCGGTAATGGCGATGTCGCATTTCTTGCACAGATCCTCGAACTGGGCCTGAAGCTCCTTCGACTTGTCCAGCTGCATGGCGTGCAGCGCCATGATGTGGGCCCCGAAGCGCTTGGCGATGACGCACGCCTGATTCAGCGCCGCAAAGCTCGCTGCCCCCCCGTCAACTGGAACCAAAACACTCTTGACAGCCATTATTATTACCTCGCTCGTGGGACGGACTTCTCTGTTGCGGCCCAGGGTACGGCCTTACAGCAAACCGGCCGCCCGAGCCCACCGGTACTTGGCTCCCAAAACGGCCACCGGCAATTCCGTTGTATAAGGGTAGGCGACCACGCCGCGTTCATAAAGGTACTGGGACGCCTGCTCGACCTCCACGTCGCCCACCAGAGAAGCGACCACGGGCTTCTCGATGCCCTTCTTTCGTGCTTCATCGACCACCCTGGCGGTGAGCTCCGCGAACACCATAGGCGGCGTCACGATCGTGTGCCAGTAACCGAGGATCAACGCATGAATACGGTCATCCTCCAAGCCCAGGCGGATGGTGTTTTCGTACGTCTTCGGCGGTTCGCCGCCGGTGATGTCGACCGGATTGCCGGAGGCGCCGAACGGCGGAATGTACTGCTTGAACGCCTCGTCCAGGTCCTTGGGAAAATTCATCAACGACAAGCCGTTGTCGACACAGGCGTCCGATAACAGTACCCCGGAACCGCCGGCGCCGGTAATGATGACGATGTTCTCACCCTTGGGGGTGGGCAGCACGGGCAGGCCGTGGGCGAACTCGAGCATGTCGTTCAGCGCCTTGGCCCTGATCACGCCGCTTTGCCGCAGTACATCGTCGTAGATCTTGTCGTTGCCGGCCAGCGCACCGGTGTGCGAGGCCGCCGCGCGGGCGCCCAGTTGGGTGCGCCCCGCCTTCAGCATGACGATCGGCTTGCTCTTGGAAACGCGTTTGGCCACTTCCGCGAAGCTGCGGCCGTCCTTCAGGTCCTCGGCGTGCATTGCCACCACCTGTGTGTTTTCGTCCTGTTCGAAATACGTCAGCAGGTCGTCCTCGTCCAGGTCCGCCTTGTTGCCCAGCCCGACGATGGCCGAGACACCCATTTTGGTGGAGCGGCTGAAGCCGATGATGGACATGCCGACGCCGCCGCTCTGCGACGACAGCGCGACCTTGCCCTTGACGTCGTAGGGCGTACAGAACGTGGCGCAGAGATTTTCCGGCGTGTAGTAGAAGCCGTAGATGTTGGGCCCCATGACTCGCACGTTGTGCTTGCGCGCAGTGGCCAGCAGCTCGGCCTGCAGCTCTGTCTCTCCGATCTCGGCAAACCCCGAAGGAATCATGACCGCGCCGGGAATGCCCTTCTCGCCCACTTCCTCCAACGCCGCCACGCAGAACTTGGCCGGCACCGCGAACACCGCCACGTCCACTTCACCGGGAATGTCCTTGACGCTCTTGTAGGCCTTGCGGCCCATGATCTCGTCGGCCTTGGGATTGATAGGATAGATGTCGCCCTGATAGCCGCCGTTGATCAGGTTCTTCATCACCGAGTTGCCGATCTTGCCTTCGGCATCGGAGGCGCCGATGACGGCAACCGACCGCGGTTTCATGATGCGCGTCATGGAAGCCACGATCTCTTCCTGGGACGGACGATAGCGTTCCGGTGCCGGCTCGAAACTCACCGAAATGAGGGCATCGACGGCGGTCACGCCGTCCGGTCGCGCCAATATCGGGTTCAGGTCCACTTCCTGGATTTCGGGAAAGTCATTCACCAGGTTGGAGACGCCCACGATGACGGCCGCCAGCGCATCGCGGTCCACCGGCTTGGCGCCGCGCACGCCCTTGAGGATTTCCGCCGCCTGAATACCGTCCAGCATCGACAATGCGTCCTCCGTGGTGGCCGGCGCCAGGCGGAAGGTGATGTCCTTGAGGACTTCGACCAGGATCCCGCCCAATCCGAACGCGACCAGTTTGCCGAAGCTCTTGTCGGTCACTGCGCCGACGATGACTTCCTGCGCGCCCTTGTTGGAGGCCATCGCCTGGATCTGCACACCGGTGATTTCCGCGTCGCCCTTGTGGGCCTTCGCATTCTTGATGATGGACTCGTAGCCCGACTTCACATCGTCGGCGTTGGAAACGCCGACCAATACGCCTCCCGCCTCAGTCTTGTGCAGGATCTGCGGCGACACGATCTTCATCACCACCGGATAGCCAATGCCCTCGGCGATCTTTGCCGCCTCGTCAGCCGAGGTGGCCAATCCTTCCCGCGGCAGCGGAATGCCGTAGGCATCGCAGACCTTCTTGCACTCGGGCGCGGTCAGCGCGGTGCGGCCCTCAGTCTTGACCTGCTCCAGTACGGCTTTGACCTCTTCTCGACGGTATCCCATTGTTATCCTCCATCGTCCGGGTCTGAAATCTTATTGTTTGGGGTGGGCGCAGGCGACACGGCCGGCTGAAGCCTCTACGACCCACTGCCGACCGTCTCGCGGCAGTATCACTACCGCTGTCTTCGATGCTGAATTCCGACTCCCGGCTATGTCCGAGCCCAGCGCCGTCGAATGCGCCCCTCTTACCTGGATCTGCTAGGCCTTGCGGGGTTCCTTGCTGAAGGCACCTTCGTCGCGAAACTCACTGACGCGGTCCTCGTCGAAGCCGAGCACCTCCTGCAGCACCTCCTCGGTGTGTTCGCCCAGCAGCGGCGAAGGAGTGATTTCCACCGGCGAGGCCGACAGCTTCATCGGGCAGCCGACATTGACGAACTTGCCACGCTTGGGATGATCCACATCGACGGCCATCTGGCGCAGCCGCACATGCTCGTCGTCGATCAGGTCCTTGGTGCTCAGTACCGGTCCGCAGGGCACCTTGATCTCGTTGAAGACCGCCATCAAGTCCCACTTCGTGTAGTTGCTGGCGAACTCCTCGATCAGCCGCCACATCTCGGCTTGGTTCTTGCGCCTCACGTTGATATCGATGAACCGCGCATCGGCGGCGAGCTCGTCGCCGCCGATGCGCTTGGCCAGTGCCGGCCAAACGGCCTCCTGCACCACGACGTAGAGATAGTCGTTCTCGCCGCCCGGTTTGCAGGCAATGACATTGCCCAGCTGGCCACCACCCGAGTCGTTGCCCGCGCGAGGCGTGAAGTCCTCAAATTCCTGCACCGAATATTCCGGTAAGGGACCGTGCTGCAGGCGCTGATGGTCGCGGAACTTGACCCGGCACAGGTTCATTACGCAGTCCATCATCGCGCATTCGACGAACTGGCCCTCGCCGGTGCGTTCACGTTGCAGCAGCGCCGCCATAATCGCGCCGAACAAATGTACGCCGCTGCCCGAATCGCCGATCTGCGAGCCGGTGACCATGGGTGGACCATCAAAGGCACCGGTGGTACTCATCGACCCGCCCATGGCCTGCGCCACGTTCTCATAGGCTTTGAACTGGGCGTAGGGGCCCTCGCTCCCGAAGCCTTTGACCGATGCCATGACAATCCGCGGATTGAGCTTCTGCACCTGCTCCCAGTCGAATCCGAGCCGCTTGAGCACGCCCGGGCCGAAGTTCTCCATCAGCACGTCGGACTTCTTGATCAGCTCGGCGAAGACTTCCTTGCCCTTGGGGTTCTTCAGGTTCACCGTGATCGAACGCTTGTTGCAGTTCAGCATGGTGAAGTAGAGGCTGTCCACGTCCGGAAGGTCCCGCAATTGCGAGCGGGTGATGTCGCCCGTGGGCGGCTCGAGCTTGATGACGTCGGCCCCCAGAAAACCCATCAGCTGGCTGCAACTCGGACCCGCCTGCACGTGCGTCATATCCAGCACGCGGATTCCGCTAAGCGCTTTTCCAGTCATAACATTCCTCGCAATCGTTGGCACGCGGTGGTATGGCCCACAGGGCGCAAAGGGCGGTGCTCCGCCGTTTGCGCTCGTGCACCGTGTTATTTGTACATGGTTTGATTCTTGGTGCCCGGTGCGTACTCGGCGGGATCGACCCAGATGTTGACGACCGCCGACTTGCCCGAGCTCCGCACCGCTTCGCGCGCCCGCTGCAGCGCGCCGGCGATTTCCTTGGGGTCGCGCACTTCCTCGCCGTAGCCGCCCAGCATCTCGGCAAACTTGGAGAAAGGCACGTTGCCCAGCAGGTTGCCCACATCACCGCGTTCGGAACCGTACTTGGCGATCTGACCGTAGCGGATCTGGTTCATGGCCGAGTTGTTGCCGATGACGGCGATATACGGCGCGCCGAAACGGTTGGCCGTTTCCATGTCGAATGCGGTCATCCCGAACGCGCCGTCGCCGTAGTAGCACAACACCTCCTTGTTGGGATGGGCCAGCTTGGCGGCCAGCGAGAAACCGGTACCCACGCCGAGCGAACCCAGCGCGCCCGGATCCATCCAGTTGCCCGGCGCCCGCGGCTGCACCGCCTGCGCACTGATGGTGACCACGTCGCCGCCGTCGCCGATGTAGATGGTGTCCTCGGTCAGGAACTCGTTCAGCTCCCAGGCGACGCGGTAGGGATGAATCGGCGAGCGGTCGGATTGGAACAGGGGCATCAGCTTCTCGGTCTTTTCTCCCTCGAGCTTGCGCAGCTCCTGCATCCATCCCTCGCGGCGCTTGGCGCCGTTGTCGCCGCGTCCGGTGGTGGCATCGTGGACGGCCTTGAGGATCACGCCCGGATCGCCGACCAAGCCCAGGGTGATGTCGCGGTTTTTGCCGACGGTGCGGTAGTCCATATCGATCTGCACCACATCGGCGTTCGGCCCCAGGCGCTTGCCGTAGCCCATGCGGAAATCGAACGGCGTTCCGACGATGATGATCAGGTCGGCCTTGTTAAAGGCGTCGCGCCGCGTGCGGTGGAAGTGGTGCGGGTCGCCCGGCGGCAGCAGGCCGCGGCCCGACCCGTTGAAGTAAGCGGGGATGTTGAGGCTGCGCACCAGATCGATCGCCGGCTCATGGCCGCGGCACGTCCAGACCTGAGTACCCAGCAGGATCGCCGGCCGCTCTGCCTTGACCAGAAGGTCCGCGAGTTTTTCGATGTCGCGTGGATCGCCGATGGATTTGGTCGATGCCCGGTAGTGGCCCGCTTTCGGCACCACCACCTTGTCGATGCTGACTTCACGGTCGAGCACATCACGCGGAATCTCCAGGTACGACGGTCCCGGTGCGCCGGCGAAGCATTCCCGCGCCGCCATCGCCACCATGTCGGCCACACGCTCGGTGGAGCGGACGCCGGCGGAGAACTTGGTGATCGGCGCCGCGATATCCACGTGGGGCAGATCCTGCAACGAACCCATCTTGTGCTGGGTCAGAGCGCCCTGCCCGCCGATGTGCAGCACCGGCGTTTCGGAACGGAAAGCGGTGGCCAGCCCCGTCATAGCATTGGTGAAACCCGGGCCAGCGGTGGTGACCACGCAACCCAGCCCGCCGGTTTGCCGGGCGTAGCCGTCCGCGGCATGAGCGGCGACCTGCTCGTGGCGCACGTCGATGATACGGATGCCCTCGTCAATGCAGCCGTCGTAAATATCGATGATATGCCCGCCGCACAAGGTAAAAATGGTATCGACACCTTCGTTCTTCAGCGCTTTGGCCACCAGGTGGCCGCCCGACACCACGTCCCCCTCGCGGCTTTTCCTGGCAAGGGTGTCTTCTGCGGTGTTGGATACGTTGGCCTTTTCTGGAACTGGAGTTGCCATCAGTGATTCCTCCACGGGTGTAACTGAGACGAATTGGAGCGGTGACCAGCCGCGAACGGTTCCCTAATCCAACCAATGCACGTGTTTGTTCACGTGCTCCCACAACTGGTTCGTATGCTCACGAACCAGGCGTTCGGCCAACTCGGCGTCTCGCTTCTCCAAAGCTTCGATGATGTGCATGTGGTCAATAACCGATTTGGATGCCCGATCTCCCTCCTTTATGGTCCGAGCACGGATCGACCCCATATGAACGAACAAGTCCGACGCGATCTTGAACAGCAGGTCGCACTTGCTCAATTTGATAATTGCCTGATGAAAGTGAATGTTCTTTTCCGAATATTCATCGATGTGGGCGCCGGCCTGGTCGGCGTCGAACGAGGTGTAAATCTTCCGCAACTCGGCCAGTTCCTCGTCGGAAGCGCGGGACGTCGCCAAACGTGCCGCCATGCTTTCGAGCGCCGCCCAGACGCAAAGGATTTCGAGGATCTCCTTGCGCGTCTTGCGCACCAGGTAGGCACCCCGCCGCGGTATGGTCTGGACCAGTCCTTCCTGCTCAAGCCGCGACAATGCCTCGCGGATCGGCGTCCGGCTCACACCGAGTTCCTCGGCCAAACGACGCTCGTCGAGCTTCGGCGGCTCGTCGGAAGCGTAGGCATTCATTGACAGAATGGCCTTTTTCAAGGCGTCATAGACCTTGCCCTTGAGAACGGTGTTGGCGTTGAGGGGGCGCAAGCGCAGATTTGGTTCCGACATATTCAACGACCTCACGGTAAGCGCTAGGCGGGAACCGCCCCGCTGGCATCTTGTATACAATATACACGCTATCGAGCTAATGCAAGTGTAACCGCCATCGGACAAACCCTTCGCCGGTCCGTTGTCGGGCGCGATCCGTGTGGCCCACCCTGACCCCTGCCTGATGCCGGCCCGCTCCGGGCACCGGGTGGCAAAACTGGCTACGAAATGTCGGTCCGCCCGGGCAGCAATTCCCCGCCGCCGGACAGCCGTCGTCACTGCCCCCGCCGGAAACCCCGCTCCGGCGCGCCGTGGAGAAAGCCTTCACCCTCTCGCCCCGCCGTGCCGCCGGCTATGCTTCCTGTTGCCGGTTCAAGCCGGCTATTTGGTATACTGCATACCAAGACAATATAGCATGGAAATTGCGCTTGTGAAGGCCGTGCGACGATGGATCGGAACGGCCCGCGATGGGTGGTTCGGCAATCCGGCGGCCCCGCGGACAGCGGCCGCGCCCGCCGACCAACGGGCGGTCAACGAACCGGTAACGGCGTCGCCCGCCCTCCGGTACCTGCCGGCCGCCGTGGCCGGCGCCGGAGTACCTGGTCGGGGCACCAGTCGCGCGCACGGCACGCCACCACCCCAACGGAGCGAGCAATGCCAAGATTGAACGCAATCGGCTGCGGCAACGTAGGCCGGACACTTTGTCGGCTCTGGCATCGCAACGGAATCTTCGAGATCGGAGACGTCCTCAGCCGCAGCGCGGACACCGCCTCGCAAGCCTGCAGCTTCATCGGGGCCGGGCGTCCCGTATCCAGCGCCACCGCATTGGACAGCGCCGACGTCTACATGATCGCTGCACCCGATGACGCCATTGAGGACTGTGCCCGACAGCTGGCCTTATCGGCCCCCATCGACGACCACACCGTGGTGTTCCATTGCAGCGGCTCCAGGACATCCCACTGCCTGGCGTCGGTTCAGGCATCGGGCGCGCGTACAGCGTCCATTCATCCGTTGAAAAGCTTCGCCGACCCGCAGCACTCGGCGGATACCTTCGCCGGCACCCACTGCGCCCTCGAAGGCGACCCGGACGCCTGCAGGATATTGGAAAATGCCCTACGCGGATGCGGCGCTTTGTGCTTCCGAATCGACAGCCGGCACAAAATGATCTATCACGCCGCCAACGTCTTTGCCTCCAACTACCTGGTCGTCCTTCTGGATGCGGCGCTTCAATGCTACGAAAAGGCCGGCGTACCTGCGCCACAAGCCATCGAAATTATGCAACCGCTGATCGACGGCACGCTGCAGAACGTCAGCCGCCTCGGCACCGCGCAGGCCCTTACCGGACCGGTTGTGCGGGGCGACGCTCAGCTGGTGGCCGAGCAACTCGGGGAGTTGTATGCCTGGGACGGCGATATGGGGGCGCTGTATGCCCACCTGGGGCAGCACGCCGTCGGCCTGGCCCGGCGCCGGCCCAATGGGCAATCACCAGCGTTGGACCGCGTCAGCAAACGGCTGCGCGAGCGGTCCTCGTTCAGAAGCAACGAAACCTGACAACGGGCGCGGGCGACGGTTGCCTGCATTGCGCGGGACGGGACTCGCACGCTCAAACGCCGGTCAGCACGCGCGCCATGGTTTCACCGATGGTGGTTGGCGACTCGGCGATGTGCACACCGGAACGGCGCAACGCGTCGATCTTCGAATCGGCACGGCCCGCGCCGTGTTCGACAATGGCGCCGGCGTGGCCCATCCGGCGCCCGGGCGGCGCATGCTGGCCGGCCACATAGGCCACCACCGGTTTGCTGCCGGCTCCTCGCCGCAGGAACTCGGCCGCCTCCTCTTCGGCACTGCCGCCGATTTCGCCGAGCATCACGATGCCGTCGGTGGCCGGATCGCCGAGGAACAGCTCCAGGCAATCGGAAAACGTCATCCCTTGAACCGGGTCGGCGCCGATGCCGATGCAAGTGGACTGGCCGAGGCGGTTGGCGGTGGTTTGGGCGATGGCCTCGTAGGTCAGGGTCCCGGCACGGGAGATGATGCCGATACGGCCGGGGCGGAAAATTCCTTTCGGCATGATACCGATGTTGCACTGGCCCGGGGTGACGATGCCCGGGCAATTGGGCCCGATGAGCCGCGAATCGGAGTCCTCCAGCAGCCGTTTGACGCGCACCATATCGAGCACCGGGATGCGCTCGGTGATGCACACGATCAGCGCGACTCCGGCCTCGATCGCCTCCCGGATCGCGTCGGCGGCCGACGGCGGCGGCACGAAAATCATGCTGGCGTCCGCGCCGGTTTCCGCCACCGCCTGTTTTACGCTGTCGAACACCGGCAGCCCGAGGTGCTTGGAGCCGCCCTTGCCGGGCCGCACGCCCGCCACCAGCTTGGTACCCTGCGCCAACGCTTCGCCGGCGTAGAAGGTCCCCTGGCGACCCGTGATCCCCTGGCAAATCACTTTCGTGTTCGCATCCACCAACACCGCCATAGTCAGGCTTCCTCATGGCCGCAGGTGCCGTCGGGTCAAACGCTACGCCCGCAATCGCGACGGCATCGGGTTAACCGCGCTTCGTATCCGCCGACCCCGGCGCGGTCGAGCCTCCGTGCGAAGGATCGGAACCGTCATCATGCTTCGACAACAGGCCCCGGACCCGTTCCCACCAGTTGCGCCGTACCGCGGCGGAAGCCTCCCAGGCGGCCTTGACCGCTTTGTCCGCCGCGTCGGCCAGATCACCGGCGAAGGTGACCGGCAATCCCGCCTCCCTGAGCCGCACGTTGCCAAACTCAGCATTCACCCCGGCGAACCGCACCACCACCGGCACGTGCACGGACACCCCCCGGAACGCCAGGATCATGGCATCGGCCACCGTGTCACAGCGCATGATGCCGCCGCCGAAGATGTTGACCAGCACAGCTTCGACGTTCGGGTCGGACAGGATGAGTTCGAAGGCGTATTTCACCCGCTCCACTTCCACAGCCGGCGGCACGTCGAGAAAATTCGCCGGCTCGCCGCCGTAGAACTTCACCACATCAACCGTGGCCATTGCCAGGCCGGCGCCGTTGGCCATGCAGCCGATATTGCCGTTGAGCTTGACGTAATTCAGGCCGTGTAGCGTTGCATCGAGCTCGCCCCACGCGAACTCGCCCTCATCGCGCAAGGACTGCAGGTCCCTGTGCCGGAACAAGGCGTTGTCGTCGAACGTCATGGTCGCATCCAACGCCAGCGCCTCTCCGCCCGCTGTCACAGCCAACGGATTGATCTCAATGAGCGAGGCATCCAACGACATGAACATGTCGTACATCGAGGCGACAATGCGCGCGATGGATGCGGAAGCATTCGCGGAAAGATCGAGTGCGGAAACGAATTGCTCCACGGCGGCCGGCTTCAGTCCTTCCAGGGGATCAACCGCCAGCTTCATGATCGCTTCCGGGGACTGCGATGCAACGGTTTCGATTTCACCACCGCCGGACGCGGATAGCATCGCGGTAACGCGGCTGGTCCCGCGGTCGACCAGCATGGCGACGTACAGTTCCCGATGTGCCTCGACCGCCTCTTCCACATAGACTCGCCGCACTTCCCGGCCTGCCGGTCCGGTTTGTTCGGTGACCAGCACGTGGCCGAGCATGTCGGCCGCCGCGCGCCGCACCGCATCGACGCTATCCGCGAAACGGACCCCGCCCGCACCTTGCTCACCGCCTTCGAAATGCCCGGCGCCACGCCCGCCGGCGTGCACCTGCGCCTTGACAACCCAGGCGCTGCCGCCGAGTTCCTGCGCGGCGGCGACCGCTTCATCGGCGGTAGCGGCGACCCTGCCCCCGGGAATGGGGATACCGTGCTGAGCAAACAGTTGCTTGGCTCGGAATTCGTGGAGTTTCATAGTACCTGCCCCGGGGTGCGGCGCCTTGTGCCGGTGCGCCGTTCGACTTCAAGAATAGGAGAGTTCCAATCCCAAGTCCAACGCCCTCCGGCCGCCGATAAAGTGTGGAACAGCGGACCATGACCGGCCTGAAGGCGCGTTGGCAGGCCGCTCCGCCCATCCGTCCGTCGCTCGGTTCGGCACGCCGTCAGAGCGGCCCCGCGCCGTTGTCATGCCCGCGAGCGGCCGGACTCGCGGCCGACTATTTCGCGCGTTCAGCGTGATACTGCGCCTGCACCACGGATACAGCCGTCATGTTGATCAACCCTCTTTCGGTGATGGCGGAATCGACGATGTGCGCCGACTTGTCCGCGCCAACAAGGATCGGCCCGACGCCCACGCCATTGCCCAGCACCTTCAGCAGGTTGTAACCGATATTGGCGGAATCGAGATTTGGCATCACGAGCAGGTTAGCCTTACCGGAAAGCCGGGAATCGGGAAACAGCCGCTGGCGTATCCCCTCGGCCAGCGCCAGGTCGGCGTGCATTTCGCCGTCCACCTCGAAGTCAGGGTTCAGGTCCTTTAAGATCCGGGCGGCGTCCTGCATTTTACGGGCCGAATCCCGCCCGCTGCTGCCGAAGTTGGAGTAGGACAACAGCGCCACTCTCGGCGCAATGCCGAAGCGCCGCACTTCGTCTGCACACAGCACCGCCAACTGCGCCACTTCATCGGCGCTGGGATCGGGAATCACGTGGGTGTCGCAGATGAACAACGTATCCGTGGGCAGAATCAACGCGCTCAACGCCGAACAGCGCCGCACCCCCGGCGCCGGCCCGATCAATCGCAGCACATGTTCGAGGTGGTGGTCATAGCGTCCGGAAGCACCGCACAGCATGGCATCGGCATGGCCAAGCCGTACGGCCAAAGCCGCCACGACAGTATTGTTGCTTTGTACACGCTCGCGGGCCTGTTGTGGGCTGACGCTCTCCTTCGCTGCCAACGCATCCCGATAGGCAGTCGCATACTCCTCGGCCCGGGCGGCATCATCCGGATCGAGCAGTTCCACGTCCTCGCCGATGCGAATGCGCAGGCCGAGGCGCTCGATCTGTTCTTCGACGGCGCCGCGGTTGCCGATCAACAGCGGATGGGCCAAACCGTCGGCGACCACCTGCTGCACCGCGCCCAGCACCCGATCGTCATCACCCTCGGCGTAAACCACCCGCTTGGGATCCCGTTGCGCATGGTCGAAAACCGGCCTCATCATGGCGCCGGAACGAAACACGAACTGCCGCAGGCGTTCCTTGTAGGCGTTCATGTCGTCGATCGGACGTGTCGCCACCCCGCTGTCCATGGCCGCCTGGGCAACAGCCGGAGCCACCTTGAGCACCAAGCGCATGTCGAACGGCTTGGGAATCAGATAGTCCGGCCCGAAACGCAGCGGCTCGCCGGCGTAGACCGAACGCACGGTGTCGGAAACCTCGGCCGTGGCCAGATCGGCGATGGCACGCACGCAGGCGCGCTTCATCGCGTCATTGATTTCCGTCGCCCCCACGTCCATCGCGCCGCGGAAAATATAGGGGAAGCACAGCGCGTTGTTGACTTGGTTGGGGTAATCCGAACGGCCTGTGGCGATGATCGCGTCCGGACGCACGGCCTTGGCTTCCTCGGGAAAAATTTCCGGGGTCGGATTGGCCAAGGCAAAGATCAACGGGGCGTTTGCCATGCGCTCCACCATCTCCGGCTTGAGCACGCCGCCGGCGGAAAGGCCCAGGAAAATATCAGCGCCGTCGATCACGTCGGACAACGCACGCGCGTCGGTTGCCCGGGCGTAGCGCGCCTTCCACGGATCCATCTCTTCGGTACGGCCTTCATACACCACGCCGGCAATGTCGGTGACGGTGATATTGTCAGCCTTCATGCCGAGGTTCACCAGCAGGTCCAGACAGGCGATGGCGGCGGCGCCGGCACCGGATACCACCAGCCTCACATCACCGATGTCTTTGCCGACCAGGCGCAAGCCGTTGAGCATGGCGGCGGCAACGATGATGGCGGTGCCGTGCTGATCGTCGTGGAACACGGGAATCTTCATGCGCTCGCGCAACGCGCTTTCGATCTCGAAGCACTCCGGAGCCTTGATATCCTCCAGGTTGATGCCGCCGAACGTCGCCTCGAGGCCGGCGACCGTTTCAACGAACTTCTTCGGATCCCGCTCGTCGATTTCGATGTCGAACACGTCGATGCCGGAGAACTTCTTGAACAATACCGCCTTGCCCTCCATCACCGGCTTGGCGGCCAGCGCGCCGATGGTTCCCAGCCCCAGCACGGCAGTGCCGTTGGTCACCACCGCCACCAGGTTGGCCCTGGTGGTGAGCTCCGACACTTTGGCCGGCTCGCGTGCGATCTCCAGGCAGGCGCCCGCAACGCCGGGTGAGTAGGCAAGAGAGAGGTCCCGGCTGGTCGTCATGGGTTTGGTGGGCGTTATCGTCAGCTTGCCCGGAGGCTGCGCCCGGTGGTATTCGACTGCTGCCTTGAAGAGGTCATCCGCCATTGGTCGTTATCCTGTGGTTCAACGTCTGTCGATGGTTGTCGGGGTTGCCCGAGCGCGCGGTCCGTTTCGGGCAGTGTCCGGAGAATCCTGTTCGGCCCACGGCAGCGCCGCGCCATGGAACCGTGCTTCGTGCCTGCACATGTGCGCGCACCCGATACGCCAACGCGCTATCCGCGCCGCCGTCGCCCGCAGTGCCACAGGCGCGCAGCACTCCAGGCAAGGGTGTGCAATTCGGTATTTTCCCCACCCCGCGTCAGGCCGCAAACACCCATGGTGGCCAGCCGACACCCTCGCGGATGCCGATCAGCGGCTGTCCCCCATCGCGAGCACGATCTTGCCGAAGTGGGTGCCCGCCTCCATGGCCCGGTGTGCTTCGGCAGCCTCCTCCAGGCGGTAGATCTTGTGAATCAGGGGCACGATTCGCCGCTCGGCCAACAGCGGCAGCACCGCCTCGGTAAACCGGGCGACGATATCGGCCTTCTCCTGCACCGGGCGGGAACGCAGGACCGAACCGATGATCTGCTGGCGCTTGACCATCATCAACGCCAGGTTCAGTTCCCCTTTGGCCCCGCCCAGCACGCCGATGACCACGAGCCTGCCGCCCACCGCCAGCGATTTCATGTTGGCCGCGAGGTAAGCTGCGCCGATGTGGTCGAGGATGACGTCGGCGCCGCGCTTGCCGGTGTAGGTGCGGATCTCTTCGGCAAAGTCCTGGTTCCTGTAATCGATCACCAAATCGGCGCCCAGCTCTTTCACACGGTCGACTTTTCCTGTCGAGGCCGTCACAGCGAGGCGCACGTCCGGAGTCAGTGTCTTGATCAGTTGTATAGCGGCGGTATTGACCCCACCACCGCCGCCGTGGACCAGAGCGGTGTCGCCGTTGCGCAGCCCGCCGATCAGAAACAGATTGAGGTACGCGGTGATATAGGTTTCGCAGACACAGGCGGCTTCCTCGAAGCTCATCTCGTCCGGAATCGGGATCAGATGACCGGCATGGGCAACGGCAAATTCGGCATATCCGCCGCCGCCGACCAAAGTCATCACCCGCTGGCCGGGCTCGACGCCGGTCACGCCGGCGCCCACCTGATCGACCACGCCGGCCACCTCGAGGCCCAGAATTTCGGATTCACCCTTGGGCGGCGGGTAGTTGCCTTCGCGTTGGATGATGTCGGGACGATTGACCGAGGTGGCCATCACTTTGATGCGCACCTGCCCTTCCCTCGCCGCCGGGTCATCGGCCTCGCCGACCTTGAGCACATCGGCATCGCCAAAACCGTTCAACAGCACGGCCTTCATTTCGCGCCTCCCCGCGCTCGCGGTGTTATGGTTTCAACGGCCCGCGGCCGCCGCAAACAAGACTGAAGCCCCGGCGCACGGTCGTCAAGCGCTTTCCACGGCCTCGACGCGGGCGGCACAGAACTTGAACTCCGGAATCTTCCCGAACGGGTCCAGCGCCTGGTTGGTAAGCATGTTGGCTGCCGCTTCGGCATAACAGAACGGAATGAACACCGTGCCGTCCGGTATGGCGCTGTCCGCGCGAGCCGTGAGTTCGAGCACGCCGCGCCGCGTGGAAACGCGGACCGTGTCGCCCGGTTCCACGTTCAACCGGGCGAGCTGCTGGGGCGACAGGCTGGCGACCGCTTCCGGCTCCAGCTCGTCGAGGACCGACGCGCGCCGGGTCATGGCCCCCGTATGCCAGTGCTCCAATTGGCGCCCGGTGATCAGCACCATGGGAAAGCGGTCGTCGGGCAACTCATCCGGCGGCAGCACGCTCGCCGGCACCAGCTTGCCCTGGCCGCTGGCGGTGGGAAAACGGTCGCCGAAGACAATATCCTTGCCGGGGCGTTCCGGTGCGGGACAAGGGTAGATGACCGAATTCTCGGCTTCCAGCCGCTCCCAGGTGATATTTTCCAGCGACGGCATGGCCCGCGCCATCTCCGCAAATACGTCGCGGGGATGTGCGTAATCCCACCCCATGCCGATGCGCTTGCCGATTTCCTGGACGATCCACCAGTCCTCGCGCGCGTCCCCTGGCGTGGTCAACGCCTTCCGGCCCATCTGCACCTGGCGGTTGGTATTGGTCGCCGTGCCGTTCTTCTCCGGCCATCCCGACGCCGGCAGCACCACGTCGGCGTGAAATGCGGTTTCAGTCAGGAACAGATCCTGTACCACCAGATGCTCCAACGCCGCCAGCGCCTCGCGCGCGTGCTCGACATTGGGATCGGACATGGCGGGGTTTTCCCCCATGATATACATAGCCTTGATCTGTCCGGCGTGGATGGCATCCATGATTTCCACCACGGTCAGCCCCTTGTTGGGATCCAACTGCCGTCCCCACAATTCCTCGAAGCGCTTACGCGCGTCGGCCAGATCCACGGTCTGGTAATCCGGATACATCATCGGGATCAAACCGGCGTCGGACGCCCCCTGCACGTTGTTCTGGCCACGCAGCGGGTGCAGGCCCGTCCCCGGCCGGCCGACCTGCCCGGTGATCAGCGCCAGGGCGATGAGGCAACGCGCATTGTCGGTGCCGTGGGTGTGCTGGGAAACGCCCATGCCCCAGAAAATGATCGAGGCTTTGGAGGTGGCATAGGTCCTCGCCACGGTGCGGATCGTCTCCGCGTCGATGCCGCAGATCGGCGCCATCGCCTCGGGGGTGAAGTCCGCGATGTGCCGCTTGAAAGCGTCGAATCCCGCCACGTGCTCTTGCACATATGCCTCGTTATACAGTCCTTCGCTGACGATGACGTTGAGCATGCCGTTGAGCAGCGCCACGTCGGTTCCCGACTTGAACTGCAGCATGTGCCTGGCATGCCGCCTGAGCGCTGTGCCCCTGGGATCTATGACGATCAAGGTGCCGCGCTTGGCGAACTGCTTGAAGTACGTAGCCGCCACCGGGTGGTTCTCGGTCGGGTTGGCACCGATGACGATTACGACTTCCGAATCCTTGACCGCATTGAACGGCGCGGTGACGGCGCCCGAGCCGATTCCCTCGAGCAGCGCCGCCACGGAGGACGCATGACAAAGCCGCGTACAGTGATCCACGTTGTTGGTGCCGAAGCCGGCGCGCACCAGCTTCTGGAACAGGTAGGCCTCCTCGTTGGAGCATTTGGCCGAGCCGAACCCCGCCATGGCGCTGCCGCCGTCGCGGTCGCGCACCCGTTTCAGGCCGCCCGCCGCTACCTCGAGGGCCTCTTCCCAACTGGCCTCCCGGAAATGGGTCAACGGGTTGGAGGGATCGATGTCGATGTCCGCACCCTTGGGCGCGTCTTCGCGGCGGATCAGCGGCTTGGTCAGACGCTGGGGATGCTTGACGTAGTCGAAGCCGAAGCGCCCCTTGACGCACAGCCGCTGCTCGTTCGAATAGCCGTTGCGGCCCTGCACCGCAACGATGTCGTTGTCTTTGACCTGATAGGTGATCTGGCAGCCAACGCCGCAGTAGGGACACACGCTGTCGACCTCGGTAAACGGGCCGGTCCTGCCGACGCCGCGTTCGTCCACCATGGTGGCTTCCATCAGCGCCCCGGTGGGGCAGGCCTGCACGCACTCGCCGCAGGCCACACAGGTACTCCGGCCCATGGGGTCGTCGAAATCGAACACGATCTTGGCGCCGTGACCGCGGTAGGCCATACCGATGACGTCGTTCACCTGCACCTCGCGGCAGGCGCGCACGCACAGATTGCAATGAATGCAGGCGTCCAGCGCCACCCGCATGGCTGGATGGCTGGGATCGGGCTGCGGAGTGCCGCGCGGCGGGAATCGGCTGTCGCTGACGCCCAGGCTGTCCGCCCACTGCCACAGGCGCGACTCCCGGTCGTGGGCCACCTCGCGTTTCGGTTGATCAGCGACCAGCAATTCCATCACCATGCGCTGGGCGGTCTGCGCCCGGCTGTTGCTTGCATGGACCTTCATGCCGTCAGCCGCCTTGCGCAGACACGAAGGAGCCAGCACCCGCTCGCCCTCGATCTCGACCATGCAGGCGCGGCAATTGCCGTCAGGCCGGTAACCGGGTTCGGGTGCGTAACACAGGTGCGGGATGTCGACGCCGTAGCGTTTGGCCACTTGCCAGATGGTTTCGCCGGACCGGGCCTCGACCTCCTTACCGTCGAGCGTGAAGTGAATGGTTTCACTCATTGGAGATCCTCGCGAAAATGCTTGAGCACCGAGTTGATGGGATTGCCCGCGGCTTGTCCGAGCCCGCAGATGGACGCGTCGGCCATGGCCTTACTCAACTCGGCCAGCAGGTCGGCGTCCCATTGCGTTGCGCTCATGAGTTTGACCGCCTTCTCGGTCCCGACTCGGCAGGGTGTGCATTGCCCGCAGCTTTCGTCTTCGAAAAAGCGCATCAGGTTCAGCGCCACGTCACGCATGTTGTCCTGGTCGCTGAACACGACGACGGCCGCGGAGCCGATAAAGCATCCGTGTTCCTCGAGTGTTCCGAAGTCCAATGGAAGATCACCCAGCGACGCCGGCAGGATGCCGCCGGATGCGCCCCCGGGCAGATAGGCCTTGAAGGTGTGGCCGCCCTGCATGCCGCCACAGAATTCGTCGATCAATTCCTTGACGGTGATTCCGGCCGGGGCGAATTTGACGCCCGGTTCCTTCACCCGTCCCGACACGGAAAAGCTGCGCCAGCCCTGGCGGCCGTTGCGGCCGGCGCTCGTAAACCAGTCCGGCCCGCGCTCGAGGATGTCGCGGATCCAGTACAGGGTTTCGACGTTGTTCTCCAGGGTGGGCCGGCCGAACAGGCCGACTTCGGCGATGTAGGGGGGGCGATTGCGCGGCAGTCCGCGCTTGCCTTCGATGGATTCGATCATCGCCGACTCTTCGCCGCAGATGTATGCGCCTGCGCCCCGGCGCAGCTCGACATTGACCCCGGAGAACAATCCTTCGGCCTCGGCCCGCGCCAGCTCGGACTGGAGAATCCTGCGGGCGGCGGGATATTCGTCGCGCAGATAGATGTAACAGGTGGTGGCCTCCACCGCCCATGCGCCAATGAGCGTCCCCTCGATGAAACGATGGGGATCACGCTCCAGGTAGTAGCGGTCCTTGAACGTCCCCGGCTCGCCTTCGTCGGCGTTGACGGCCATCAGGCGCGGACCGGGATAGCCGCGCACGATTCTCCATTTGCGCCCGGTCGGGAACCCGGCGCCGCCGAGGCCGCGCAGGCCCGAGTGCTCCAGGGCCGAGATGACCTCTTCGACCGGACGGTCTGCGGCCAGGCATTCCTTCAACAGCCGGTAGCCGCCCTCCTTGACATAGGCGTCATAGCCGACGTACTCGGGCAACTGCGGTTCGGTGGCACCGGCAGCCACTGCTTCCAGAATCGACTCGACGCCCGCATGGTCCACGTAGTGCTGCCCGACCATGGCCACCGGTGCCGTATCGCAGCGTCCCATGCAGGGCGCGTGCACTACCCGCACCTCCCGGCCGGCCTCGCCGGCGAGCTCGGCAAGGATTGTCTGCGCGCCCGCCAGCTCGCAGGCAATGCTGTCACAGACGCGCACCGTGAGCGGCGCCGGCGGGGTTTCACCTTCCTTGACCACGTCGAAGTGGGCGTAGAAAGTCGCCACTTCGTAGACCGCGGCCAGGGGCAGGCGCATGAGGTCCGCCAGCGCGGCCAGATGCCGCGCCGCCAGATGGCCGAAGCGGTCCTGGATCAGATGGAGATGTTCGATGAGAAGATCGGGCCGCATGGGCCGATCGCCGAGAAGCTCTCGAATCTCGCCCAGGGCCGCCGGTTCCACCTGACGGCCCTTGGGCGATTTGCGGGGACACCGGCAAACGAACAGGCAACAGCACTTCACGGCCGGACTCAGCCGCCCAGAACCTGCCTCAAGGTCGTACCAAGACTTGCCGGCGAATCGGCAACGTGAATTCCCGCGCTGCGCAGAGCTTCGATCTTGTCCTGCGCACCGCCTTTGCCGCCGGCGATGATGGCGCCCGCGTGCCCCATTCGGCGTCCCGGTGGCGCCGTCAGCCCGGCGATGAAACTGACGATCGGCTTTTTCACCTTGGACTGCTTGACGAACTCCGCGGCCTCTTCCTCTGCGGTGCCGCCGATTTCACCGATCATGATGATGGATTCGGTCTTGGGGTCACCCAGGAACATGTTCAGGCAGTCGATGAAGTTGGTCCCGTTGACCGGATCGCCGCCAATTCCGATGCAGGTCGACTGGCCCAGCCCCTCGGCCGTGGTCTGGGCGACTGCTTCGTAGGTCAGGGTTCCGGAGCGCGAGACGATGCCCACGCTGCCGGGCTTGTGAATGTGACCCGGCATGATGCCGATCTTGCACTCACCGGGGGTGATCACGCCCGGACAATTGGGGCCCACGAGCCGGGTCTTGGAGCCTTTCAGCACCCGTTTGACCCGCACCATATCCATCACCGGGATGCCCTCGGTGATGCACACCACCAGCGGCAGCTCGGCGTCGATCGCCTCGAGAATGGCGTCGGCGGCAAACGGTGGCGGCACATAGATGACCGACGCGTTGGCGCCGGTCTTCTCGACCGCTTCGGCGACGGTATTGAACACTGGCAGGTCCAAATGGGTCATACCGCCCTTGCCGGGGGTGACGCCGCCAACCATGTTGGTTCCGTATTCGATGGCCTGCTGCGAGTGGAAAGTGGCCTGCGAGCCGGTGAAGCCCTGACAGATGACGCGCGTGTTGTTGTCGATGAGTACAGCCATTACTGAGCCCCTTTCACGGCATTCACCACTTTCTGCGCCGCATCGGCGAGATCGTCTGCGGAGATGATGTCCAGACCGGAATCCTTGAGAATGGATTTGCCGATTTCCACGTTGGTGCCTTCCAGCCGTACCACCAGCGGAACTGCGAGGTCGACCTCTTTGGCCGCCTCCACGATTCCGGTGGCAATGACATCGCAACGCATGATGCCGCCGAAGATGTTCACCAGGATGCCTTCTACGTTGGGATCGGACAGAATGATCTTGAACGCCGCGGTCACCCGCTCGGCGGTGGCGCCGCCGCCGACGTCGAGGAAGTTGGCCGGTTCGCCGCCGTAGAGCTTGATGATGTCCATGGTCGCCATGGCCAGGCCGGCTCCGTTGACCATACAGCCGATGGAACCGTCGAGCTTGATGTAGTTGAGCTCATGCTGGCTGGCTTCCAGCTCG
>JARRNJ010000049.1:0-25567 GCA_037385045.1 Gammaproteobacteria bacterium
GGACTATACGCCTTTCCCCCAGCAAAACGATCAGTTATAGCGGAGGGACCGGGGTTTTTCGTTCCATGTGATGACTATCCGGCAGCCGGGCCTGCCCGACCGTATAGAGCGGTCGCGGACAAGGAACCGGATAACGGAGCACCTTCCTTGCCGAGTAACCCTGGACAAAGGCACGAGCCCGTCGCCCCTCTCCCTCCCGAACTGAAAGTCATCAACCAGGGCCGCCGCAGATGATTCTGAGTTGTGACTGATTGCTCATAATGCCCCCGGATCTCGTACTAGCATTCGGACGAAAATGTCGTGCGCGGGCGCGGGGCGGGCGTTCCCCGGCCGGTGCAATACGACACCGTTTCGATAACGCGGCGCCTACCCAACATCAGGAGTCAAACCATGAAATACAACAATCGTTTCGCATACTTCATATTCGCCGTTCTGCTTGCCGCGCTCGCCGGCTGCGCATCGACACCCACATCGGAGGGCACCGGACAGTACCTCGACAGCAGCATGATTACCACCAAGGTGAAAACGGCGCTGCTCAACGAACCCGGCCTGAAATCGACGCAGATCCACGTCACGACCTTCAAAGGTGAGGTCCGGTTGAGCGGCTACGTCGATACTCAGACCAACATGGACAAGGCCGTTAAGATCGCGCGCGGCGTCAAAGGCGTGAAGGCGGTGAAGAACGACTTGAAACTCAAAAAGTAACGCGTGCAATCAGGGCACCTCAGTGTGCACCTTATTGCCGATCTGTCATTCTTGAACAGCCCCGGCCACGCGCCGGGGTTTTTCGTGCCAAGGATGCCGGTAGCGAAAATAGCACCGCGTTGCGAGTGCCTCACGGCGCCCCAAGCTGTTTTTTCGTTGATCATGCCCAGCCAGATCGCCGGAATACGTAGTCTGCTCCTATCGTGTCTTTAGGCGGCGCAGGTAGTAACGTTCACCCTGATACTCGGTCTCCACCAATTGGCCTTCGGCCGCCAATTCATCCACCACGCCCCAATCCGCGTGGGCTTTCGCCAGCAGCGCTCGCACGGCCGACTGCCGCATAGGATGCACCGCAGTGATGCCGAGCAGGTCATGGCGCACGTCACCCGTGGAAGCGAAGGCATCGCCTTCGTAGCCGATCAGGTACTCCACCTGCGGAACGCGGCTGGAAAACTCATGGTAGGCCCGGTTCAGGACAGCCTCCCGCGGCCCTTTTGTGCCGGGCTCAGCCGGCGGCCGGGTTGGGATAGCCAAATAGGCCCTGGCGATGCCCAGTTCATGGATGAAATCGGCGGTCCCTGCGACCTGCTCCGGGTGATCGTTGACGCCTTCGACCAACATGGTCTCGGTCACCAATTCGCCGCCGAATTCCTCCGCGAAGCGGCGGATTCCGGCCAGTACATTCGCCAGCCGCAAGGTTTCATGGGGGCGGTTGAGTGCCTTCCAGGCGCCCTCGTCGACGCTGTCCACCTTGACCGAAACCCAGTCCGCCTTCCCCGTGGCCGTTCGCACCGACTCGAGCCAGAGCAGCGAAGCGTTGGTGATCACGGCGATCGGGATACCCAGCGGCCGCAGCAGCTCAATGCTCTGCCCCAGATTGATATCCAACCCCGGTTCGCCATCGGGAACGAAGGTCAAGTAATCGACCGCTTCGTGGCCGGCGCGCACCGCTTCCACCTGCGTTTCGACTGCCGCCCGGATGGCCTCAGGCCGATAATAGGCTTGCGGCAAAACGGTCTTGCCGCGCGTTGTCCCGACCTGGCAATACAAGCAGGAATAGGAACAGGACTTCGGCGGGATGTTATTGATCCCCAGGCTCCGCCCCAGGCGCCGGGACGGAACGGGACCGAACGCAATCGCCATTTCCTCACCTCGCCCAGCCGGCATCCCTACGTACGAAGTGTAGACGACGCACGAAGCCCACTACCAATGGTCGCTGGTGGATTCCTTTGAGTACTGAAGCCGTGGCCTGGCGTCAGTTACGCGAGAAAGGGTATTGACCCCTTTTCCTTGCTTTTCCCTTTGCCCGGCTCACGGCGCGCCGTAAAGGATCCAGCCGCCCCAGTGGAACGGGCTCGGGAACCGGCGGCGGAGCTTTCGCACGGCCTGCTGCAGCGCGAGCGCCGGTGAATCCATGTTCCGGGCTTCGAGCAGTTCGACAAAAAAAGCGCGCATTATCCCGGTGCCGGCATCGTAGCTGACGTCCCAGATCGACCCCACCACCGATGGCGCGCCGGCCAGTGACCAGGCCATGGGCAGTCCGGTGGGCTCGTTGCTCCTCAGGGTGCGTTGCCGCCCGCTCCGGCAGGCGTTGCAGAACACCACTTCGAAGGGGAGCCGCAGCGCCTCGAGGGTGGGCAGGTCCACGTACTCGTCGTGCCACAGGTGAAGCCCCGACTCCTGGGTATCCAAAGCCTGGTAGTAGCCGTGGCAGGTGATCGCGCAGAACCGCTTGCCCCTGGCGTGGGATTGCAGGCCCCGCAGTGTCGCCTGTTCCCAGAGCAGAGGCGCCGCGCGCAGGCTGGCCGGGGCCGTGGCGGCCGACTCCCACGCCCTCAGCGGGCGGAAATCGGCAACCTGGCGATCCTCCTCGGTCCCCACGCCCACGGCGAGTATCTCCTCCATCGGACCCGCCGCCGCGGTCTCGCGCAGCCTGGCGCGCATGGCCCGGCTGACGCGCAGGTGCGCCGCCGACGAGGCCCAAGCCAGCGGGTGGCGATCCAGCAACGGCCGGCGCTCCGGACCGACCTCGATGAGCCCGAGCGGCAGGGTGTGCAGGGGGCCATGGGGCAGCAGCACCAGCAGTGTTCCCGGATCGAGTTCGTCGGCCAGCGGAGCCACCAGCGGCGCCAACGCCTGCAGCGCGGGCCAGAGGGGCAGTTGCCGCATATCCACCTTGTCCGACGCCAGGTCGTGGGCCGCGAACGCGTCGTTGAACAGGGCCACCAGCTCCTCCAACCGGGCGATGCCGACCGCTTGCTCGAAGTGTCTGGGCGAGGATTCCCCCGGCTTGAACAGGAACAGGTGCGTCCTGTCATCGACGCAGAGCCAGGCCGCCAGCGCCGCGTGTCCGCCGCCCTGTGGACGTTCGAGCAGCCGCGGGATCTCCCCGCATAGGGCCGGCCTGGCCTCCCGTTCTCCGCCGGCACGGGCCAACCGGTCCGCATAGCTGCGCGCCCGCACCGCCTCCAGCACCTCGAAGGCCCGCGCCGTTGCCGCGCCTGCCAGCAAGCCGGGCAGTTCGTCGCGGGCGAAGGGCATCTGCTGCGCGGCGTCCTCCTCCGGATAGGGGGGCACCCCGGTCGTCGCACCGCCTGGCCTGGCGATGCGCAGGTAGGCCAGGATCAGCGGGTAATAGATCTGGTACGACGCACGGTCCAGCATGTTCCGGCGCTCGCGGGGATCGCTGACCCGCGAGCGCAGTTCCTCCCATGCCCGGCGCGCGGCCTCGTAGTGCGGGATCGCCCAGGGGAGTTCGCGACGGAAATACTTCAGGCCGATTTGCGCATGCAGGTTCGCCCGGCTCAGCAGGTACTGGTCCCGGCTCTCGGCGACCGGCATCGCCAGCGCCTCCAACAGCTGCGAGATGCCCCGTCGAAAGCGCAGCCCGGGATCGGTCAAGCAATACGCTCCTCGGCCTCGTCGATCTGCGCGAGGCGCAGCCGCCCCTGGCGAACGAAACCCCCCAGGTTGCCGGCCTGCTCGGCGAGGGCGATGCCCTCGCGTACCGCGTCCCGCGCCTGATCCAGCACCGCGAGGCATTGCTGTTGTTCCAGCCGGCCACCGCTCAATGCCTCAAGCGCCTGCTCCACCTGACCGGGGACCCGGTCGATCACGCAGGCGGCCTTGATGCCGCGTGCCTGGTCCGGGTCGAGCTGCGCCTTGGCCAGATACTTCAGGCAGTCGTGGAAGTTATCCGTCGCGAACTCCCAGCTGAAGTCACCGCTGCTGCACAGGTAGTTGTAAACCTGTCCCAGCGTGAGATGGATCTGCGCCAGCCGGTCGAAGGCGCCCAGGCGTTCATAGAGTTTGATCGCCCGGCGCAAGGTCAGGGATGCCTCCAGGTGGCGCTCCAACTCGAACTCACACTGGCCGATATGGAAGAGCAGATCGGCGAACAGCAGCACGCTGCCGGCCGCAAGCACTGGCGCAAAACCCTCTTGCAGCGCGCTCAGGCGGGCGCCGGGATCCGCCGCGAGACGCGGATCATGCAGAATCCGGCCGGTGGACAGGCCCAGATCCCGCTCAAGCGCAGCGCGCACGCCCGGCAGTTCCTCCTGTTTGAGCTTCGCCAGCGCCAACGCCTGGTCGAGAAACCGGTCCATCGCGCCCAGGGGCTGCACGGCGAATACCTGGAACAGAAGGTCCATGATGCGTCCCCCGTAGTCCGTACGGCCCTCGAATCCGGGGCCGGCCTGTTCCACGGCCGCCAGGGTTTCGATCAGCTGCTGTTGAAGCGCGTCGGGATCCATGGCCTGCATCGGGTCACTCCTCAATTTTCGCCTTGGCGAGGCTGGTGCTGGACAGTGTGAACGGTATGTAGGCGAGCCCCGTGGGATCCCTACGCTCCTGCAGCAGCCTGATGCGGGCGAGGCGTATCCCTTCGCCCACTTGGGTCCCCTCGAGGAAATGGCCGAGGAAAGTCTCCGCGAACATCGAGGCGCTCTCCTCGAACACCGTGATTTCCGTAGCCACCACACCGCAGGCCGCGTGATAGCGGAAATCGTCGGCCGCGGAGGAAAAGGCGGCCGGGCCGATGGCGCCCGTCCTGCAGCCGTTCAGGAAGATCAACGGATTGCTGTCGCGCCACATGATGCGCTCGTCCATCAACGCCGCGGTGGTGAAGGGGTCGTCGTGCTCACCGAAACGCAGGTAGACACGGTTGCCCTGGGCGAGCCCGCCGTGGCAGTAGAAGTAGACCAGATGGTCGTGGCCCCGCTTGAGCAGATCGATGATCCCGTCCCGGGACGAGCGGAAGTCGGTGTCCGCCGACTGCAGCAGCTGTTCGAGCGTACGCCGATGGTCCGCGCCCAATTCCAGGCCGCCGCCGATACCGACCGTCACGTGGGGCTTGTCCCGGTACTCGATTCGGGGGCGGATGTTCGCGCCCGGTTTCTCCGCCTCCGGGAAGCCCAGGCTGTGCCGGTAGCCCCAGAAGCCGCCGGGACACACAACGGAGCGGGGGTCGCGTGCCACGTCCGGGCAGGCACCCTGGAAACAGGCGGTGTCCTGCAGCGCCCTGCCCTGCTCCAGCGCGGACTGAAAGCTGGTGCACAACCGGTAGCCGCCGCTCGACGCATCGGTGTTCAGCGGATAGTCGTAGAGCAGCGCG
This sequence comes from Gammaproteobacteria bacterium, assembly GCA_037385045.1. Classification (GTDB taxonomy): domain Bacteria; phylum Pseudomonadota; class Gammaproteobacteria; order JASBUN01; family JASBUN01; genus JARRNJ01. The sequence continues at coordinate 5,318 of JARRNJ010000049.1, forward strand.
ACCGGCGCATACTCCTTGCTGCCGAAGCGGGCCGCGAACTGCACCCGCTGCGGCCGGCGCGTCCGCGCCTCGAACTGCGCCAGCTCGTCCGGCGAAGCAGTCAGTTTGCGCGCCAGGTCCAGGTAGAACACCCGGCCGTGCTTGGCCAGCAGGGCGAGATGGCGCGTGAGCGTCTGGATGTTTCCCGTGCCGGCGTAGTTGTAGGGCTGATCGACCCAGGGGTTTTCGTCGCCCCAGGCGGCGAACCTGAGCTTGCGCCGCAGAACCCCGACGCGTTCGATCAGCTCGGTCTCGGCAAAGTGCGCCTGCTTGACCAGGGGCTGGGCCGGATCCTCGCCGAAGAAATAGAACGTATGGGTGCCGTCGTCATCGTCGTTCATCAGCAACGACATGCCGTGCTCGTCTATTCCCTTGAGGTAGCGCGCCGCGAAGGTCGATGTGAAGTTGTAGTCGAGCGTGGTCTCCAGGGCCGGCTCGCCCGGCGGCGGCGGCTGGTCGATATGGACGCGCAGCAGGCGCGCCTGGAGCAGGACACCCTTGTGGTAGATGTTGCAACGCAGCCGCGCCACACCGGGCGCCGCCGGCGTGCGGATGGCGAAATAGAGGCGCTTGGACAGGGTCGCCCGGGACACGCCGTCGGGGCGGGCGGCAGGCTGCTCGATCTCCAGCGAGCCGTCGGGCCGGTATCGCAGCCTCGCGCTGGCGGCGCTGCCATCCACCTCCAGGCCGCCGGGCCCGGCAAACACGCTGACCGTCAGCCGCGCGTCCGGGGGTAGATTACTGACCGGGATGGGCTCGGGCTCGCGATCGAGGGTCGGTTCGTGCAACTCGGCCGACCCCAATTCCATCCAAAAGAAGTAGGCCCGCGCCCGGCGCAGCGGCTGCCCGGGCCCGAGGGAGCGCGCAGCATTTTCGGCCTCGGCCAGCCCGGTTCGCACGAGCGAGCGGCTGGGCGCCGGGGTCTCTTCGCCGCCCGCCCCGGCAGATTCACCGCCCGTCTCCGGACGGGCGCGATGTCCCTGTCCTCGCAGGCCGGGTTTCGGCCGGCCGCTGCCGGTCAACAGGATGCCGGTGGACCGGCCTGCAGGGCGCGCCTCCGGGCGCGGCGCGGCGGCTACGTTCTGTTCCACGAAATAGTTGGTGACAAGATCGGTCAGCTCGACCTGCTCGCCGTCCGACAGACTGGCGCACAAGGCCTGCAGGCGATCGGCGTGGGGATAACGCTGCACGGAATCCAGGAGCTCGGCGCGCATGGTCGGACCCGCCGGCGCCGGGAGCGCCGCGGCGGACGCCAATTCGTCCGGCGGCGCCAAGTCCCCCAACACGCTGGAGGCGAGTTCCCGCTCACTGTTGCGCTCGGCCACCTGGAGGATCTTCGGCACGACCTGGTCGGCCATCCGGCGAATCGACTGGTCCGAGTCCGCCGCCCGGTCGACAAGGTGGTTGGCCAGCGCGGCGAACACCAAGGGTTCGCCCCGGGACTCGACGAGACGGGGCGTCAGGTCAAGCAGGTGCCGCAGCGCCGCCGGACCGAGCCTGCGGGCGAGCACGAACAGCAGCTCGAGTTGTGGCTCCTCCTCGTCGAAGATGAGTCCCTTGATCTGATCGAGGGTCGGGCTTTGCATGGTCCAAGCGCCTTGGCCGGGTATCTACGCGTCCGGATCGCCCTCGCCGGCGTTGCCTTTCCCTTGACGGTCAGCCATCGGGTGGGTCGTGACGGCGGTGCCGCCCGGGATCTCGAATCGAGCGGGAAGCTTCTTGCGGCGCCCGTCCAGGAACCACTCCAGGGTGAACTGATCGGAGCGCAACACGAAGTAAACCAGCAGCGCGAAATATCCGAAGAAGCCCACGGCCAGGCCGATGCCATAGGCCCCGAACAGGCTGCTCGCCGCCTCCGCGCCCTCGCCCGCACCGAACAGTCGCAGCACGCCCGCACCGCCGATGACGCCGAGCACGGTGGTCAGGTCACTCAACTTGACCGCGTCCGTGCGATAGCGGTTCACGAAGTAGACATACCAGCCGAGCACAGCACCGAAACAAAAAGCACCGAATTCTTCCATGACCGCCTCCCGCCTCGCCGTGTTTATAAAACCGTTCCACGCCTGTGGTAAATCTAGCACAAGGGGCGGCGGGCGGGCCTGAGGGCGGTGAGGTTGCGGGGCCCGTCACTCGCCTGCAACGAAACCCGTGCCGTGCCTGGGTGGTGCGCGCATCAACATGGATGCGTGGGCTGCCGATCGTCGTCGACGCGCAGTTTCGCCGGTCTGTCGGCCAAGTGTTCACCAAGCGACAGTCAAGGGGCGGCGTTCGGCACCGACCGCCGGGTCAGGCACTCCCCGCTGATGCCGCGCACACCCCGAGCGTCGATATTCCCACGCTTGACGCCGGCAACTCGGAGCCCAACGACATCCGGTTTACACCGCCAGTCGGCCACCTCCCGGCCGTGACCAAGCCGCTGTCCGCGGTATGCACCCGAACACCCTGAAATACCTCGACCCGACACCGGCGCCCGGCGAGTTGATCGTGATCACCGGCGTACCCGGCGCCGGCCAGCCCCCCTCACCTGAGACTCGGTCTACACCGGAGGCCGGCGCAAGGCACAGGCCGCCCCGCGATCCGCGTGGTGCCCGGACGAGATTGTTTGAAGCGATCTCCGCCAAGGAGTCAAGACCAGACGGCTTTGGCCGCTACACCTGAATGCAGGCTACGGCGTGCGGTTTGTGGTGGCAACACACGGAGAAGGGTTCATGGCTTTGTTTCAGTGGGACGCGAGTTATTGCGTCGGCATTCCGGAAGTCGACGATCAGCACGAAAAGCTGGTCGGTATGGTTAACCGCCTGGACGAAGCGGTAACGGCCGGGCGCGACGAGACGGCGATAGACCAGATCCTCAAGGGTCTTCTCGACTACACCCGTTACCACTTCGGCACCGAAGAGCGGTTGATGGAGGCGGCCGGCCTGCAGGACGACGAGCATTACAAGAAGCACAAGAACCAGCACATCGACTTCGTCAACACGGTCGTGGAAGAGGTTACGGCACTGCGCCGGAACCACGAACCGGTTTCGGCGCCGCTGCTGCAGTACCTTATCAAGTGGCTGGTCGAGCACATCCTCGGATCCGATCGTGAAATGGCGCGCCACCTCCAGAATCCCAGCGTGCCGGAAGCGGACGACCGTGAAGCCGGCGCGCACGATGCCGATCGCGCCAAGGAGAAGTTGCTGTCGGCGCTGCACGAAAGCGAATGGCGGTTCCGCGTCATCGCCGATTCCGCACCGGTCCTGATCTGGATGTGCGATGCCGCCGGGCGGCGCGCGTTCTTCAATCAGGCGTGGTGCGAATTCACCGGGCTGCAGCACGAACGGCTCGAAGAACAATGGAGCGACCGGCTGCACCCGGCGGACAAGCCGGCGGTGCTCGGTCGCTATGCAAAGCCGGACCAGCGGCAGGCCACCACGATGGAGTATCGCCTGCGCAACCGTGACGGGGAATATCGCTGGATGCTCGAATCCGCCGTGCAGCGCCATGCCGAAGGCGGTGCGCACGAGGGCTACGTCGGGTCCTGCGTGGACGTCACCGACCTCAAGCAGCACGAGCAGGTGCTCGAGCGCCAGGTCGCGGACCGCACCGCCGAGCTGCGCGATGCGAACGAGCGCCTGGAACAGGAAAAAGCCGAGCAGCTTGCACTGATCCAACGCTTGAAGGAAACGCAGGCGCAGTTGCTGCAATCAGCGAAAATGGCCTCCATCGGCCAGCTCGCCGCCGGCGTCGCCCATGAAATCAACAACCCTGTCGGTTACGTCAAATCGAACCTCAACGCGCTGGCCCGGTACGTGAAGGACCTGATCGCGCTCGTCGACGCCTACGAAGCCGATCCGGCCGCAGCCGCCAAGCTCCGGCAGGAGCTCGACTACGACTTCCTGCGCGAGGACGTCGAGACGCTGGTCGATGAATCCCACGAGGGTGTTGATCGCGTACAGAGCATCGTGCAGGACCTGAAGGACTTCTCGCACGTCGACCGGGCGGAATGGCAGACGGCCGATTTGCACCGCGGCCTCGACAGCACGTTGAATATGGTGTGGAACGAGTTCAAGTACAAGGCTGAAGTGGTAAAGGAATACGGTGAGCTGCCGCCGGTCGAATGCCTCGCGCGCCAGCTCAACCAGGTGTTCATGAACATCCTGGTCAACGCCGGGCAGGCGATTTCCGACCACGGCACGATCACGCTGCGCACGCGCCGCGACGGCGACTGGGCGGTGGTCGAGATCAGCGACACTGGTGCCGGCATTGCACCCGACAAGCTCAGTAGCATCTTCGATCCATTCTTCACCACCAAGCCGGTCGGCAAGGGAACCGGGCTCGGCCTCTCGATCGCCTACGGCATCATCGAGAAACACCACGGACGCATCGAAGTCGACAGCACCGTCGGCAAGGGGACCACGTTCCGCATCTTCCTGCCGATCACCCGAGTCAAGCAGGTGGCCTGACGCGGACCAGGCCAAGGCTTCGTGGCCCAGCGGGCTGGCGGACCCATGGGGCCGCGATAGGCCGCACAGCGCTCGGGCGCTTGATTCGACGCGTCACCCACCGGCTCCGCGCAGGCCAGATCACTGCTCTCGGCATCCGGCACCGATAATTCGTTCCGCCGTCGTTTGATCGGGTCGAACCACCTATCGCTAGTGCTTCGTATAAAACTCCTTAAGTGCGGGGAGCCAGCCCTCGTCCGTTTTGACATACTTGGCGCCCTTGACCGTGAGGACCGCTTTCGTTTTTCGCGTAAACCACACTTTCTCAACACCGCTCGTTCCGATTAGCGCGGCGAAGGAGCAGAGCAAACTGTAGTCGGCGGAGCTGCCTGTAGCAGTGAACATCCCGAACGCGTTTGCTCCGCGCCAATACAGCGAAATTTTTTTCGGCGTGATGAAGGCGCTGCCGTTGATGGTCACAGGCCCGGTTGCCCTGAACTGCTTCATGCTCCGCTTGAGCTGTGTTTCGATCATGTTCGTTGCCGCCACGGTCGTGGCCGCGACATCCGGCGGAAGGCCGCCCGCGAGCCGGGACAGGTCATGACGCGCCCTTGCCGCGAAGCGGCCCGCCGGATGGCGGCGCAAATACTGCGCCACGGCTTTGCGCGTCCCTTCTTGCTCCGCTTGAGCCCAGTCCACGCAATCCTGTGCCTGCGTGGCCTTCGGACCGCTGGGGAGCAACTTGAGGTATTCGTGATAAGGGCGCACGTCCGTCTTTGTTCGTTCGGCCCGTTTCCAGACAACCGCACCAAGGGCCTGCCGGGCGTCGCCTGCTGTTGCGCCGCTGGGAAAGAGCTTGAGATGTTCTCTCAGCGCGGCTTCGTTGTCGCTTGCCCGCGCTTCCTGCCATGAGGGGCCTTCAGCCAGCCGCCGGACCTCGGCGGCATGCCTGCCTTGCGGGAAATTGACCAGGTAGTTTCGCCATGCGCTGAGGGTCGGGTTTCGAGAAGCCTCCTGCCAGGTCAGATCGTCCAAGCGGTTTTCGGCCTCGGTCCGCACCGATGACTTGGGGAAATCCTTGAGGAATTTCTTTACCGGCTGCGGATCAGAAGTCTCGCGCAGGCTATTCCAGGTCACGACCGAGCGACGATCGCGAACCTGTGCGGCAACCGAAGCCAGTTGCTTGTCATTTTTTGCCGCCTGGTCGACCTGCTTCTGAAACTGGTTCAGCTTGTCAATGTCGGTAGATGTCCGCAGTTCGCCCCAGCGCACAGTCAGCAGTCGCCGCCTTGCGAATGTCGCAAATCTCGAGCGGCCATGACGCTCCAGGAATTGGTGATACGCCTGTACCGTATCCGTACGCCTGGCGTCCCGCCACTCCGAGCCAACCGTCGCGCAGCCTGCAGCAAGCAACACCACGGCTGACAGAGATACGCTCGAAAGCACCCGCAGCCGTTTGCCGCTCGGGTTAAATCCGGTGCCGCGCAGTGTCGGGCAGAATGGAAGGCGACCGGCCCGCAGCCGCGTGCCTACCCGCCGCCTCGCCATCAGGCGAAACGCTATACCTGCACGGCGGAACATCAGTAATGAACGGTTCATGTCTACTCTCCCCGTGTAGCGGTTATCGATGGGCGCGTTACTTGTTTCTGGTGCGGTCCGCAACGACCTCGTGCGTGGCGCGCCATTCGTCAGCCCGGCCTGCTGGATCGGTCAACGCACTCTTTCAAATGCCAGTACGTCGCAGAATGTGCGATCGTCACTCCAGCCCCAATAGACCCGCACCTTCTTTGTGTCAGCGGGAACGCCAAATAGTTTCTCCTTTTCCGTCGACTTCACGCGCTTTGTTCCGTGCCATTCGGTCCACGACATCCCGAGGGTGAACAGCCACTGGGTACAAACCTGCGGCGGCTGCCCACTGAACTTGATCGATATGCCGGTCGCCTTCCTCGATATGGAGGCGACACCGGCAACACTGGTCTGCACGTGGCTGATGTCTTAGGCTTTCGCTTTCCTGGCGACCGTTGCAGCGATCCCGTCCGCACCCGCGGCCGGCAGCAGCACGTTCACGAGCGCGATGATCCAGACTGTCCTTCGTACGCTCATTTCGCATTTCGCCCGTACTGTATGGGAAACGGCCGGAGGTCTGTCTGCATTTTCCGCGTCGTACGCCAAGGAATTCGCCCGGCCGATCGAAACGGCGGACGCCGCGGACATCCAGCGGTGTCGGCGCCCCGGCGCGACGTGACCGATTCAACGAAAGAATCGGCCCTGCGCGCCAGTGCGAACACGGTCTCGACTACGGTGAAATGCCGCACCCGGGGACATCCTGGCGCTCACCGCCTGCCGGTACCCCGAGAGTCACCAACGTATCGCCGCCAACGGCCCGCAACGCATCGAGCCCAGGGCATCAAAGTACTGCAGCCGTCGTCACGTAGCCATACCGCAATTGAGGTAATGATGGCAGACTGAAGGAGAACACCGGACGCGGTGGCAAGTCGGCATCACCGGCCATCCGGGCGATTTGAGAGGGGTCGGCGCGTCGAGCGGGCAGACGCGTGATCAGGGGCGGAATGGGGCCGGGTCAGGCTGTCCCTGACAATTTATCAAGAACCCGTTCCATGCGTTCGCAATAAATGTGCAGCGCCTTGAGGCGGGCGTAGTGCTTGTCGTTGGCCTCGACGAGGTTCCACGGCGCCGATTCGGTGCTGGTGCGCTCCACCATGTCGGTGACGGCGCATTCGTAGTCGTCCCACTTGTCGCGATTGCGATAATCGTCTTCGGTGATCTTGTAGCGCTTGAACGGTATCTTTTCGCGATCCTTGAAGCGTGCCAGCTGCACGTCTTTGCTGATATGCAGCCAGAATTTCAGCACCACGATGCCGTGGCGGGTCAGCTGTTCCTCGAAATCGTTGATTTCCGTGTAGGCGCGCATCCACTCGTCCCGGGTGGCAAAGCCCTCAATGCGCTCGACCAGCACCCGTCCGTACCAGCTGCGATCGTAAATGGTGACATTGCCGGCGCGCGGAATATGGCGCCAGAAGCGCCACAGGTAATGGTGGGCACGCTCCTCGTCGGTGGGCGCGCCAATGGGAATGATCTGGTAATTGCGCGCGTCCATGGCGGGAATGATGCGGCGGATCAGCCCGCCTTTGCCGGCGGCGTCCCAGCCTTCCAATACGGCGATGCTCGACACTTGCTTCTCGCGCGCCTGGCGGATCAGCTTCGCCAGCCGCCCCTGATGGTGGGCCAGTACCTTCTTGTAGCTGCTCTTGTCCGCCGTCTGCGACAGGTCGAGCTGGCCGAGTACAGTGACGTTTTTGCCGATTTCCGGCGCCACGATGGGCCGCAGGTGGGACGAGGGCGCGACCGTTTCTGCGTCGCGCCGGATGCGCGCGTTGATGCGATCGAGAATATGCTGGCCGACGGTGAGATTGCGGTACCGCTCGTCGGTGGCCTCAACGATGATCCAGGGCGATTGGCCGGTGCTGGTGAGGCGCAGCGTGCGTTCGGCGATGCTGGCGAAGTGGTCGTAGAGCTTCAGGTGTTTCTTGTCCACGGAGGTGACGCGCCACGCCGTGGCGGGATTTTTCTCCCATTTTTTCATACGCTTCTTCTGGGCATCCTTGGACAGATGCAGCCAGAATTTGATGATCAGGGCGCCGTCGCTGATCAATGCCTCTTCGAAGGCGTTGACCCGTGCCAGTTCCGTTTCCAGTTCCGCTTCGGTGGATTTGTTGGCAACGCGGTCGCCGATGGGGCGGCTGTACCAGGAACCCACGTACAGGCCGATCTCCCCCTTGGGCGGCAGCGCACGCCAGAAGCGCCAGTACTCGGGGCGTTCCCGCTCCTCGTCGCTGGGATCGCCGAAGGCGTAGCCGCGCACGTCGCGCGGGTCGAACCAGGCATTGAGCTGGTTGATCATGTCGCCTTTGCCGGCACCGTCAACGCCGGAGACGAGCACCAGCACCGGAAAGTTCGCCTCCTTCAGTGCCTCCTGGGCATGCAGCAGGTCAGTCCGCAGTCCGGGTTCGCGTGCCTCGTATTCATGCTTGCGGACTTTATGCCCCAGTTCGGCGGCTTCGAACACGCTGGTTACCTCGCTGACTACACCGGCAATACGTGCACTTTACCGCGCGGGGCCCGCGGCGTCACGGAAGAATCAGCGGGGAAGCCGGAGACGGGCCCCTTGTCACCCGTCGGTGGCAACCCTTCCGCGCCGATCGGGTATCCCAGACGCCAGACACCGTTTCGGCACTCCGACACCTCATCCTTGGAGCGGTCATTGCCCAAAAACGTGATTCCCGTTGGCCGCTGAACGAATTTCATCAATCAGCGCGGTGGTAAGCATGCACAGAACGATCGCCGATACGGGTCTGGAACCGGGGCCCGTACCCTATCGCCAGTACGTCATTACATCAGCAGTTCATCGGACTGATGCCCATCCAGGTCTTACGCTCGAAACGCATCAGGGGGAAGGGCATCTGCTCGCCGTCGATGACGATGTCGGGGCTCAGGACCTCGAACCTGTCCGGCATCCTGCCAGGGAGGGTGATCTGCATGTGGATCAGGACAGGCTTGTTCGTGGTGGGTAGAACAAAGGGCGCAGTGGTGAGCGGTTCGATGCCCTTGTCCGTGAAGAGACGCACGGCGGCGGGCCGGATCGTGACCTGTTTGTCGAGGTCACGGATGCGGAAGTCCGTGGAGACAAAACGGAAGCGCTGCCACGACCCCCGTTTGAAAAACACCGCCACCTGGCGGACATGGGGCCCATCGTCGGCCAGCACCCGGACGGGGAGCCGGTGGCTGCTACCGAGCGTGAAATCCATCAGCGATTCGGTCGGCACGCAGATCGGCGTACTCAGTTTCCCGCCCTCGACCGCGGGCCGATAGTAGCTGACCGCGTTCGGCATGCAGCCGGCCACGATGGCCGACAGGATCGGTGCCGCAAGAAGCCTGCCCAGTTTCATTATCCGCAAATGGACCTGTTCACTTGTCCTGCCCTGCCGGCCGGTCGCCGTCATGACAACCCTGGGCTGCCCTCATTTTCGTTTGCTATCGGCGCAACAGCCGCGCCAGGATTCGCAGCGCGACGATGCCCACCAGTCCGCCGACCGCGATGACCGGCACCATCGCGGCGGGGTCCCGTATGGGACGGTACTGTGAACTGTCGTCCTTGATTTCAATATAGCCGACAGGCCGGGCGTAAACGCCGCCGCCACCACCGCTGCCTTCCTCATCGCGGGGTTTACGCCCGCTGCCACCGCCAAAGCCATACCGCACTTTGGCAACCGGTACCACGGTGATCCCGTCGCGCTCGACCGGCGCGCCATAGACGGTCGTGGACGACGCCGTGCGGCTCACTTTGTCCGCCAGCCGCTCGATGAAAGTCATACCCGTCGCTGCCCTGGTATCGTGGGTGCTCGGCGCTTCCCGATCGCTCATTGTCGGTCCTTTACGCTCACAATCAGCAGTATAGACCAACGCCGGCAAACAACCGTCGATTCCGGCCGGCACGGTCGCGTTTGGCGATTTGCGGGATGCGACCTTCCATCCCGCCGCGGCGCCAGGACGCGAGAGCCAATGGGGCAGACCACGGTCTTGCCGCGCGAATTCCGCAACGACGGCGCAAACCGTGGTCTGTCCCGGATCATCCGGGTTTCCATCTGGTGCGAATCCAGCGCGGCTTGCCCCAGCGCCGCACGGCTTGACACCGGCTTCAAGACGGATCCGCGACGAAAAGAACGCCGGACTCCAAGGGCGCAGGCGCCCGTTGCGCCATCGCGGCGACCGGTTCATCAGGCGGGCGGCTGACCCCCGGCCCAATACCGGGTGAGCGACCCTGCCGGATCACCACCGTTATCGGGAGTAATGCCCCCCACCTTCCGGTACGCCCCCGACATTGCGATGCATCCTGTCGCCGCTGGACAACCCTTCCTGGCAGCGCCCATAAGCTGCAGTAGCCGCGTATGAAGCCTGCCGCAGGTTTTCACAGTGATACCCCGGCCTCTGCTGATGCGCCAGACACATTTTGAGCCGTTGCTGCGCTGTCTGGGCATCCTGGAATTGCTTCGCACATTCCGACTTGACCGCCCATGCACTCTGGGCCGCCGACATCAGAACAGCCACCCCGCCAGCCAACAGGAGCCTCCGGATCGTGTTCATATTCATAGCCTTCACCGTCTTGTTGATGTTCAACCACCGCCTCCCCATTCCGTTCCATTCAGCAAACGAGGAGGGCCCAGCAGTCACATCGCAAAGGCCATGCCAAACCACTCCGGGATAACAATCCTCCGAAGAATTCGCCAGTTAGGAGATTTTCGAAGGTGAGGATCGCATATAAAAATGAAAACATTTCAAAATCGAAATGCGTTTATGAAATCCCATGCTGAAGACCAGGCACGCGCCATAGGACAAATAGGCGCCCATTTTTCCGCCAGTCAACGCGTGAGTCCGCACATCCTCAGGCACCCACGCCACCCCGTCCCGCTCACGACGAGGCGACGCGAAGAAGAAAACACAGAGGACGGCAGGGCCCTTATTTGTGTCAGCCGTGATGCGTACGAATGAGGAAAAGCTACAGATCCGTTTTACCTCTCTGGGGTGTCAACGTGGCCCGGCCTCACCGCCTGCCGAGCGTTATTGACGTGGCCTTCACTGCTCCCGCGTCTCTGAATCGGGCAGTGCCCAAGGCCCATGCCGCCGGGCATCAGGTATCAGCTAACTCGTACGCCGTACCCTGACGTCTCTCCCGAAGTCGCCCGAGGCAAGATTCAATCGGTCGGTATTCGTGCCACTGGCAACCGCGCAGGCTGCGTTTGGCAAGTCCTGTATCTTGGGTGTCTTGTTGACTTTGCCGGTCTGGACACGTGCCCAGACCCGTCCCGTCGCGCTCAGATATTGGGCAGGGAGGGTGGCCAGAACAAGCTATCGGTCGCGCGCTTAATTCTCGCTATGGGTGGTTGTGCTTTTCGTTCCGCTCCTCTTGACTTGGGGCCGGCTAATGCGTGTCCGTTTCTCGCCCTTTCGTCCTTTCACCGTTGTCTTGTGGGCCCTTATGAGCGGGTGTCCTGACGTGTGGTCATTTCTTCTTCAGCTTCTTGAACTCGAACACGCTGCCGGACTGGTAGCGCTTGAGCACGATCTTCACCAGCAGCGCCCGGTTGGCCTGGAATACGTTGCGCACCTGCGCGTGGCTCAGTTCGATATTGCCGATATCGCTGTCGGTGAAGGTGCGGTAGCCCACGTCATTGCCGTCACCAAACACCGGATGTGCGGTCAGGCTGATCTTGAGTTTTTCGTCCTTCTTGTCGAGCAGTCCATACAGCGCGTCGCAGTCTATCAGCATGCTGCGCATGGAGGAATCGTCGCCGTACGCATGGACGCTGACGATGACGTCTTCCTGTATCTGCCGGGTCACGCGGGCATTGCGGCTGGCCTTGGATTTTTCGTCCAGGTAGAGCTCGATGACGTAGTCGTCAACGGCATTGCCGAACTGGTCCTGGACCTTGAACACCGTGTGCTGGAAGCCGTGGTAGTTACGCCCGTCGTCCTCCCGCGCGGCCATGACCGCCGAGGTATGCGCGTCCATTTCCTGGCACCAGTCCGGGAAGCCCTTGTCGGTAACACGCAGGGCTGCGACGATGGCGGGCAAAGTGGCGTCGTTCTCGGGCCCGCCCTGCTTGGCGGCCACCGTGCTGTGATTTTCACCGTCCATCACGCCGAAGGCAGTCTGCCCCTTGCCGCCCTTGCTCTTGGTCACTGGAGCCAGGGGGTCGTCACTGAAATCGGCTTCCAGGTAGGCGCAATTCAGGTTCGCGGTGGACAGGCGCACCGTGCCGTCGGTGCCCGGTTTGTTCGCCAGTGCCGAGATGCCGCTGTAGCCGGTATTGCCCACCAGCACGGTGCACAGTATCCGTCCCGGTCCGTAGTACTGTTTGGTGGTGAAGCGGTCATCGAAGGCCAGGTCCCAGGAATACGGGCTGGCCAGTTCCAGGGCCTTCAATACATGCGTGCCGGTCTGGAAAGGCTTGTCCCGTTTCCAGCCCTTTGCCACACGGCCGATGAACGAGCGCCCCGTGTGCGCAAGGGGCGAGCCGAAATTGGCCGGCGCCAGCATCACCAGGCGCTTGATGGGTACCGCCTCCGGCGGCATCTGCGACAGCCAGTGGCGCACCACAAGCCCGCCGGTGCTGTGGACGATCACGTCGACGCTGCGCGCCTTCCAGCTGAGTGCGGGTTCGTTCTCCCAGGCCGTATTCAAGGCCGCGACGATGTCGTCCATGCGAACCTCGTCGTCCATGGAGATGTAGTTGCCCAGACGGACATGGGTGACCCGGTCGGCGACACCCTCCCTGACCAGCAGATTGCCGAGTCGCTCGAACGAAGTGGAGTCGTCACTCCAGCCATGAATAATGACGAGCATCTGCCCCTCCCTAGGATTGTATTGTTGCGGCGGTGGGGGCGAACACCTGTCACCCCGCCACACGGGCCCTGCCGCCGCGCTGGTCGGCAGGCACGCCGACCACCCTGCCGGCCTTGATTCCATCGCGCTTGGCGGCGGGATGCCCGCCCCGCTTCCTTGCTTTTTGCCCGAAAGCCGCGCACCGCCGGTTAGCCTGTTCGAATAGTAGGCACAACCAGCCGCTTTCTCAAGAAGACGCGCCGCGCTGCCGTGGCGGCACAGGAATGGGTGTCCAATTTCTTGGCTTCGCCGCCGTCCGCCCCGATTCGTCGAGCCCCTCGGCAAGGGTCAGGCACAAGCTGTCTGGTGAGAGGCAAGACTCGATGCGGCAGGCGTTCCACCCCATACCCTCGCGCGGCCGGCAAGTAATGTGCGTCGCTCATCCCGTTTCCGGGATATTGGGTGTAAACTCAAGTCGAATTCTGGCATGGTTATGCCAATACAAAACAATATACCGCATACCACTTGATCAAGCGGGCAAGTGGTGTGCGGATGCCGGGGGTTGTAGGGAGCGGGAAGAGGCAGCCGGGGCCATACGGCTGGCCCGCTTGCACTTTCTGGACAGCCGGGTCCGGTTCATGCACGCGGAGGGGGCTCACTATGAGTCTTGCTGGTGGACCAGAGTTGCGAAAATTTGTTGCGCCCGAACTTGTTCTCGGTGCCCGTTCCCCGGTTTTGGCGGGACGTTGCGCCAGGAATCTTGGGGCCAGAAAAGCGCTGGTGGCCACTGATCCCGGCGTGGTGCAGACCGGATGGGTGGGTCGCGTCATCGACTCCCTCAAGGCCGGGAGTGTTCCCTACGATCCAATCGGCCGGGTGGTGGGGCCGGCCATGGACAGTCTGAATCAGGAAACCCGGAAGAATGTACTGTTGCAACGCATGTCGGGCTTGCGCTCGGACGCGGGCATCAATATCGCGCTTGGGGGATCGGTATCACGCGCGCGGATATCCACCAGCTTGCCGTCAACGCATTCAACGATCCATGCATGACCACCAATCCCCGCAAAGCCGGCGTGCAGAAAATGCCTTGAATGAAAAAGCGTCCTGACACCATTGATACCCAACCGTTTGTGCCCGACAAGGTCGTCGAGCCGGGGGAGCGTTCGATCCGCAAGAGCGACTACCCGCAACTGCAAAAGCAGCTCGAAGAGATGGAAGCAATGCGCCGGGAACTGGCTGAAAGCCAGGAGCGCTACCGTTCACTGGTGGAAAACATCGACGACGTCATTTTCAGTCTTGACGTCGCAGGCGTGGTTACTTATGTCAGTCCAGTCATCGAGAGCCTGAGCGGATTTGGGGCGGAAGAGATGATCGGCAAGTCACTCGGGGAGTTCATCCATCCGGAAGACTCGTCAGCCGTCGAGGCCAATTTCCACCAGGTTCTGATGACCGGTGAACCGAATCCAATCGAGTATCGGCTGCGGTGCAAGGACGACGCCTTTCGCTATGTGCGCTCGTCGAGCCGACCGCTGCTGAAAAATGAGGAGGTGGTTGGCCTGACCGGCGTCATGAGCGACACCACCGGATTCAAGCAGGCCGAGCGGGAGCGCCAGCAATATGCAGAGTTCCTCGCCAACATGGACCGGGTCAGCCGGGCCATGCAGCAAAAAACCGACCTTGATGAAATGATGAGCGCCGTGCTCGATGAGGTTCTGGATATCCTTGCTTGCGACCGCGCAGCTCTCGTTTATCCTTGCGACCCTGAGTCGGCCGCGTGGATGGTGTGTATGGAGCGGACTCGGGCCGAGTATCCCGGGATTCTCTCCCCGGATGTCGAAATTCCCACCGAGGCAGAGGCTGCCGCCGTGTTCCGCGCGGTGCTTGATAGCGGCAGCCCGGTCAAATTCGGCCCGGGAGCGAGCCACCCCCTCCCTGCCCACGCGGCCGAACAGTTCGATATTCGATCTCAGGTAGCCATGTCCATTCACCCTAAACGGGGCAAACCGTGGATGTTCGTTCTTCATCAGTGTTCATATCCGCGGGTCTGGACGGATGAGGAGATATGGCTGCTTCAGGAGATCGGCCGCCGAATGGCGGACGGCCTGACCAGCCTGCTTGTCATGCGCGAGTTGCGCGAGAGCGAGCGGAAATACCGCCGTTTTGTTGAAACTTCGAATGAAGGCGTTTGCGCGCTGGACAGCAACGGCACGATCACATTCGCCAATGACAGAACATTTGAGATGTTCGGCTATCCTCCGGACGAGATGGTCGGGAAGCCTTTGACCGATTTCATATTCGACTCGAATATTGTTGATCAAAAGCAACATATGGCGGTGCGTCGCCGTGGGACGGCGGAACATTATGAGCAACGCTTCCGCCGCAAGGATGGTAGCGAACTGTGGCTCTTGATCTCGGCAAGCGCCATCCAGGATGAGGAAGGGAATTTCCGGGGTTCTTTCGCCATGTTCAGCGACATCACCGAACGCAAGCAGGCCGAGGAGAAGGTGCTCCAGTCAGAGCAGAGACTGCGACTGCACACTGAACTGTCCCCCCTGGGATTTTTGGAATGGGATGAAAATTTCTGCGCGACTGAATGGAATGCCGCCTGCGAAAGGATTTTCGGCTACACCCGGAAAGAGGCCCTTGGCCGGCATGTGAAGGATCTGATAGTGCCCGCCACGGCTCAGGGGGCGGTTGACGAAGTTTTTCAAAACCTGATGCACCAGGCGGGCGGTCAACACAGCATCAACGAGAATCTCACCAAGGATGGTCGCATCGTCATCGTCGAGTGGTTCAATACAACTTTAATAAGCAAGGACGGCAAGGCTATTGGCGTTGCCTCAATCTGTAGAGATATCACCGAACGCAAACGTTCCGAACGGGAACTCCTCGCCAGCGAACAGCTGTTCAGGGCGCTTGTAGAAAATTCCCCCGATTACATCGCCCGCTACGACCGGGACTACCGCCGCACCTATGTCAATCCGTCCATACAGGAGCTCTTCGCTGCCGAGCCGGACAACGTGCTCGGCCAGACACCGGCGGACCGGTCGCCGATGAAAACGCCGCAAGTCTACATTGAGCACCTGAAGAAGGTGTTCGAGACAGGCAAGGAATGCACGCTGGAATCCCCGTTTCGCACGGCCCGGGGTGAAATGCACTGGGGGCATATTCGTTTTACGCCCGAATTCGATGCCGACGGAAATGTGGCTTCTGTGCTGAGCATTGGGCGCGACGTCCACGAAATCAAGGATAGCGAGCAACGCCTTCGCCGTTTCATTGCTACTCTGCCCGCCTTCTTTTTCACCTTTCGGCGCACAGGAGACGGCCGCTACTGCTTCCCCTACGCCAGTCCCGGCATCAAGACAATCTATGGCCTTGATCCCGAAGATGTGAAAGACGATATGACGCCGCTGCACATGCTTGCCCATCCAGACGATCGCCCTCACATTGAAGCCGCTATCGCCCAGGCGCTCGAAAAGCTGGAACCGTTCAATGTGGAATTCCGTGTTTGCCGTCCGGACATGCCGGAACGGTGGATCGAGGCGCGTTCGATAGCCCATGAGGAAACGGACGGCAGCATGCTCTGGTATGGAATCATGCTCGACATCACCAACCGCAAACAGGCGGAACAGGAACTCACACGCAGCGAGGAGAAGTTCTCGAGGGCCTTTTATGCCTCCCCCAATCTCATGGCCATTACCAATCCGGAAGATGGCCGCATCATCGAAATCAATGAAGCATTCTGCCGCCTCTTCGGTTACGAACGGGAGGAATGTATCGGCCGCAATACGGTGGAGCTGCAGATGTGGGTCGACCCCGAACAGAGAGCGGCGGCAGCAAGGCAACTGGACAAGAAGGGGGCCGCCCTGTACATGCCTGTCGACTTGCGGACGAAATCGGGAGAGATTCGTTCGGTAATAGATTCGATGGTGTTTATTAACCTCGACAATCAGAAGCGCCTGTTAAGCGTGGCGACGGACGTCACTGAGCGCAAGCAGGCCGAGGAAAGACTACAGGAAAGCCTGGTAGAGACCATACGCGCGATCGCGCTTATGGTCGAAAAGCGCGACCCCTATACCGCCGGTCACCAGATTCGTGTTGCGCGGCTGTGCACGGCCATCGGCGGCGAGCTCGGTTTGGATGCGGCGCGCATGGAGGGCTTGCGTCTCGGGTCGATGATCCATGACATCGGCAAAATCTATGTGCCGGCTGAAATCCTGAACCGGCCGGGGACGCTGCAGGCACCGGAGCTTGGCATGATCAGGGGGCATCCGCAGGTGGGATACGAGATTCTCAAAGGTATCGCTTTTCCATGGCCGGTCGCGGAAATGATCCTGCAGCATCACGAGCGGCTGGACGGGTCGGGTTATCCGCAGGGATTGAAGGGCGCGGACATCCTGCTCGAGTCCAGGATCATTGCAGTTGCCGACGTCGTCGAAGCCATGTCGTCGCATCGGCCGTATCGTCCCGCACTCGGAATTGATGCGGCGCTGTTGGAGATCAAGTCACACCGTGGTACGCAATACGATCCGGCGGTGGTGGATGCCTGCCTGCATTTGTTCGGCGACGGCCATTTCACCTTTGAAGAATGAAACTGCTCATTTGAGTGCCATTTGGGATCAGGGAAAACAATTCCTGCCCGGCATCCTACATAAACGGGTCAGTACCCTTTTCGAAAAAGCTCATCGTTCTGCCCATCCCGAAAAGGGTACTGCCCCCTTCATTGTTGAGTCACGGCCGGAACCAATCCGTATCGAGCCATGACTGCCGCGAGCTTCACACGATCAGGCGGACCGCCCGCGCCGGCCAGGCTACCCACATCGCGGAAGAACTGCGCACCGATATCCGGTGTCAACATCACCAGCGCACGGGCCGTCTCGGCGCCGGGATTGCTGAACTGGTGTACCGAACCGCGGGGCGTCGACATCCATTCACCGGGCTTCAGGTCACGGGTGTCGTTATCGACGGTATATCTGAGCACGCCCTCCAGCATGTAAATGCACTCCTCGTTATTGGAATGGCTGTGAGGCGGGGGCACAGGAGCACCGGCCGGCACCGTCATTTCGAACAACCCCAGTCCGCCCGTTTTTGCCCCATCCACCAGGTAGCGAATTTCCATTTTTCCGATTTTGATGACCTGTTGATTCACGGCGGCCTCCTCGGCTCCATTGCCACCACTGATAAGGTAGTTTGTTGCGAACAAGTGATAAATAGTGTTAACTGCAACCAATTGTTGCGGGATTGTGAATAATGAAAGATCGGCTGAATGGCATGCGCGTGTTCGCCCAGGTGGTGGAAGCGAAGAGCTTCTCCGCCGCCGCGGACGAACTCGGCATGTCGAAGTCGCTGGTGAGCCGGCACGTGAGCGCGCTGGAAGCGTCGCTGTCGGTGAAACTGCTGCACCGCTCAACCCGCAAGCTCAGCCTGACCGAGGCCGGCGCCGTGTTTTACGAGCATTGCGCCCGGGTCGTGCAGGAAGCGGCGCTGGCCGAGCAGCATCTGAGCCGGATACAAGCCGAGCCCGCTGGCCTGGTGAGAGTGACGGCCGTCCCGGCGTTCGCGACGCGGTATGTCTTGCCGGCCCTGACCGAGTTCCATCAGCGGTATCCGAAAATTCACGTCAAGCTCTTCTGCAGCAACCGCCCGGTCGACCTCGGCGATGAGGGCTTCGACCTGGGGATCCGCGTGTCCTTTAGTCCGGACCCGAATCTGGTCGCGCGCAAACTCGCCGCCAACCGCTCTGTGCTATGCGCCACGCCCGCCTACCTCGAGCGCCGCGGGACACCGCGCCGGCCCGAGGACCTACGCAAGCATGACTGCGTGCTTTTCCCGCCGCTGGCGCCCAAAGGGGTATGGACGCTGCGGCGCGACGAGCGGAAGATTTCCGTGCCCGTCAGCGGTGTGTTTGAAACCGACGAAATGGACGCCGTGCGCGCGGCGGTTGCTGGCGGTCTGGGCATTGGCATCCTGCCAATGTACATGGCCGGAGAAGCGGTGCGGCGGGGTGAACTGGTAGCCCTGTTGCACAAGTATCAGGTCGTGCCGGAGAGCGCCGTCTACCTGGTCTATTTACCCAACCGCACGCTCGCATTGCGCCTGCGCGTGCTGATCGATTTTCTGGTGGAACGATTCGGGCCAACGCCTCCGTGGGAGGTGGGTTGGTGAGCAGATAAAGGGCGCTGACCCCTTTTTCCGTTTCCTATGCCCGGGTATTTCACAAGATGACGAAACTGATCAACAAACACCTGGGGCAGAAAGACAGGCATGACGGCAGGGAAACCGCCCTGGCACTGACGGCACTGATGATCGGGGGGCGTGGCGATCGGCCGGGCCTTGAATGACCCGGCGGTGGTGGAGGAACTATTGGAAAGCTGCCGCTGCGCTGCAAAGGGATTAGTCGGCGAATAGATATTTGGCGGTCAGAGTAAGAATTCCAAATAAGTATACTGTCCCCGGAATTCCCAGCAATCCTTTGCGATGGCGAAATCTCGGAGCAGGCTCTTGAGTCCAACGAGTTAGCGTCACGGATTTCAAGGACTCTGACCCCTTGATTTGCTAATTTAAAAGCCGTGGTCTGTCGCCTGTTATTTTCATATCCATTACAGTCTGGTTATTCTCCCGTTCCAGAGGAACCATTGGTGACCGATCATGTCCATTAGGCTTTCTCATTAAAATCCGGAGGACAGTTCTAATGGACTATTCCATAGCTGAACAACAAATGACACAGGTGCAACAGAAATCGCAGGAAGTCATGGAGAAGATGCAATCCTTTGCGCAGAAATTAAAGGCAGCAGCCCCCAACGAAGGCGTAGGGCGTGATTGGGCGATGGACTTGCGCGAGATCGCTATGGATCTGCAACAACAGAACCAGACCGCCATGCTACTTTTGCAGCAGATGGGGCAGTATATCCATACCCTGGAAAATGAACTTCAGACTCATCCGGCGCCCAGCGTGCAACCACGTGGCTGGGGCGGTGGCGGCGGTTTTCTCGGGAATCTCACCGCAGGTTTAGGTATGGGAGCGGGATTCGCAGCGGCTGAGGACGTGGTAAACGATATCTTCAGCGCTTTTTAATTAGAACAATCAGTGGCCGCAGCCGCAACCCGCGCAACCCCGCGCAACCCGGACACCCATCCCAAGCTTGCCACCGGAGGGCGTCCGTGCCAAGCTGATCCTTCATTCGATATCAAGGAGCGATATCATGCCCAAGCCACGGAAGGCGCTGGTCTCTTTGGAGGCCACGCCCTACTACCATTGTGTTTCCCGCTGTGTCCGCCGCGCGTTTCTATGCGGGGAGGATGCCCATTCAGGCAAGAGCTATGAACATCGCCGTACGTGGATTCGGGATCGGATCCGGCAACTCGCCGCTATCTTCGCCATCGATG
>JARRNJ010000050.1:0-18232 GCA_037385045.1 Gammaproteobacteria bacterium
CCGGGACCCTGCCCAGCCGCAGGGTCACATCCTGGGCACGGCCTTCCCCGGTGGCCTGGTTCAGCTCCACCCGCGCCGCCCGCAGCTCCCAGTCCTTGCGGCCCGCCGGGCAGGTGCTGTAGGTGGCGCCCTGCAGGCGGGTGAGCGAGGCGTTGACCTTTTCCACCTTGTCCGCCTTGCCGCGGGCGTTGTAACCGGGAATCTCGTAATGGGCATGGTCGAAGGTGCCCGCTTCACCCCGTATCTGCGCGCTGCCCGACGCGCCGCGGATCTCCAGCCCGGGCTGCCGATAGCGGACGTTTCCTTGGGCGGTGGCCTGATCGGTGGCGCGGTCATAGGTGACCCGGTCCGCCTGCAGGCGCTTGTCGTCCTGGGTGATGTCGACATTTCCCGACAGGGTGAAGTGCTGCCGGGTGCCGCTCGCCTGGTCGGCCCGAATGTGGACGGGCAGGTCCGGATTCGGCGCCGGCCGGGATACCGGTGCCGGTGCGGCAGCGGTTGGGCGGCAGGCGGTGGCGGCAGCCTTGCCACTCGCGCCCCGGCCCGCCGCGGGGCTCGCAGCGGCCGGCCGGGGCGGTGGCTCGGCTGCGGCGCCGGGCGCCTGGATTGACGGCTGCTCCGCTCCGGACCCGGTGGTCTTCGAGCCGCGAGCGGCGGCCGCGCCAGGCGCGGCGGTGCCCGGTGCGGATGCGCCTGCATTGGGTTCGCGCCCGGGCCCAGGCGCCGGTCTCGGTCGCTTCGCCGGCGGTTCGGTTGCCGGCACCGGGGCATTCGGTTGGGGAGCGGGCCCGGGCGCCGGTGCAGGGACGGCGGTGGGCGGCTCGGCTGCCGGGGCTTTCGGTTCGGAGGGCACCGGCACCGCTGGCGCCGGTCCCTGTTCCGCCCGTCCACCCGGGGCGCGGCAATCCCATTCGGTGCCGCTGGGCCGGCAGATCCAGCTGTTGGCGGGGGATGCCCCCAGGGTGGGCCGCGAAAGTGCGGCGCCGACGAGACCGGTAATCAACCAGACTGCGGTAATTCTGCCCAAGGCTTTAGCTCGCATGTCTTATCGGGATCGCGGGAGCAGGCGCAGGGTGAGCGGCGGCATAGGAGCCGCGAACGCCCGGCCGGGCACGGCCGGGCTGGTCTTCACCGAGGCGCAGGAGCGCGGTCCGGCGAAGCGGGGCCGCAGGCGCCGCTCTGGAGCGTTTATACCCGACAGGGTGTTTATACCCGACAGGGTGTTCATACCCGACAGGGTAACAGTGGTAGCCGTAGCTACCACTGGAGTGACCAATTCGCCGGGAGCGAACTGGGCCAATGCTGCGCGTTGGCCCCCGGAGGGGGTGAGGCCCAGGGATGGGCCGGGCAACAGCAAGCCTACGGCCGCGAAGATCAGCCTGACCCGCGATAGGACGATGGCGGAAACAGTGTGTCATTATTTAACGTTACAGCATTAGTTATTGTTAGCAGTCTGTTTTCGCCACTTACCGAGCAGTCATCGGCCGCCCGGTGAGATATGCGGGCTCGTTCTCGTTGTCGACGCCTTGCGGCGTTGGCGGGCCGGTGGCACCGGCATCCGCTGAAACAGTTATTGCCCGATCGGTCCCGCCGCTGGCGGCGGCAGTTGCCTAAAATCGCACAGGATGGCCTTGCGTTCAAATAGTTGAGCATGGCTATCGTATTGATTGCGGGCCTAATGAGCGGTAGTCAGGCCCGGGCGCGAAGATACGATGGTCCCGGAACAAAAACAGCGTTTCATTCGCCGGGTCGTGTGTCAGCCGCCGCAGCAACGATCGCGCCGCGCCGGCCCATGCCCGCTTCGCCCCGGCCAATGCCGGCGGCCCGGCGGCGGTGACCGGGCGATCCACGCACCGTCGTTCAGTCCGGGTGATGAGCCTCCGCTGTGCGCTGTGGCCGCGCGCGGCGCGGTTATTGTAGACTGGCGTGGATAGGTTCCGCCGCACTGCGGCAGCGTCCACGAGCCGCGCCGCGGTTCCAGGTTCCAGCTGAGGGATCCGAGTGCCCCGACGTCTGCAACAATTGAGCCGCTGGCTGCGAGAACGGGCCGGCCTGGCGGAATTCGAGCTGGAGCCGGCCTCAACCGATGCCAGTTTTCGCCGCTATTTCCGCGTGCGCTGCGACGGGCGCACCCTGATCGCCATGGACGCGCCGCCGGAGCGCGAAGATGTGCGGCCCTATGTCGGCATCGCCCGCGCGTTCCGCGGCATCGGCCTCAACGTCCCCGAGATCCTCGACACCGAGCTGGAGCAGGGTTTCCTGCTGATCTCCGATCTCGGAACCCGTCTTTATCTGGCCGAGCTCAACGAGGCCACCGTCGAGCGGCTCTACGGCGATGCTCTGGGGGCGTTGGCTGTATTGCAGGCCTGTGGTCCGGGGGATTATGCCCTGCCGCCCTACGGCCGTGAGCGTCTGCTCACGGAAATGCAGCTGTTTCGCGACTGGTACCTGCAACGCCACCTGGGGCTCGAGCTGGATCCGCAGCAGGGCCGGATACTGGAACGGGCGTTCGGCCTGTTGGCCGACTCCGCCCTGGCTCAGCCGGTGGTGCCGGTGCACCGCGATTACCATTCCCGTAACCTGTTGGTCACCGACCGGAACAATCCCGGCATCGTCGATTTTCAGGATGCGGTCATGGGGCCGGTGACCTACGATCTGGTGTCGCTGCTGCGCGACTGCTACATCGCCTGGCCGCGGCAGCAGGTGGAGGAGTGGGCTCTGGGTTACCGGGATCTGGCGCTGCACTCGGGAATTCTGCGCCAGGAATACGACGACGCCGAGTTCCTGCGCTGGTTCGACCTCATGGGCGTCCAGCGTCATCTCAAAGCGGCCGGCATCTTCGCGCGCCTCAACCACCGCGACGGGAAGTCGGGCTATCTGCAGGATATTCCCCGCACCCTCGGTTACGTCATGGAAGTGACCAGCCGCCATTCCGAACTGGCGCCCTTCCATGAACTGCTGCAGTGCTTGCCGGTGGCGCAGCGCGAAGGAGACGCGATCGGGACACCGGCATGAAACTGCGGCGGCGACTTCCGCCGGGGCGGTCATGAAGGCGATGATACTCGCCGCCGGGCGCGGTGAACGCATGCGCCCGCTCACCGACGCCACGCCCAAGCCGTTGCTGAAGGCCGCCGGCAAGGCGCTGATCGATTATCATCTGGAAAATCTTGCGGCGGCGGGCATCGCCGACGTTGTCGTCAACCTTTCCCACCTGGGTTCACAAATCCGCGCCGCGCTGGGCGACGGCAGTCGCTACGGTGTCTCGATCCGGTATTCCGACGAGGGCGTGCCGGCGCTGGAAACCGGCGGCGGGATTCTGGAGGCCCTGCCGCTGTTGGGGCCCGGGCCGTTCATTGTCGTCAACGGCGACGTCTGGACCGATTATCGCTACGCGGATCTGCCCGCCGGCCCCGACGACCTGGCCCATCTGGTCATGGTTGCCAATCCGGATCACCATCCCCGGGGCGACTTCGTCCTCAATGACGGCCGGGTGCGGACCGACGGTCCGGGGGCGCGCTATACCTTCAGCGGCATCGGCGTCTACCGGCCCGAACTGTTTGCCGGTCGCACGACAGGGCGTTTCCCGCTGGCGCCGCTGCTGCGCGAAGCCATGGCGGCCGACCGGGTGAGCGGCGAATACTATGGCGGGCATTGGCTCGACGTCGGGACTCCGCAGCGGCTCCGGGACCTGGACCGCGATTTGCGCCAGGGGCGGCTGGCGCCCCCCGGCCCCGCTTCTGCCTGAACTATCATTGCATTAGTACAAAAGCACAACGCGGCGGCGCGTGGCCGCCCCCGGGGGGATGCACGGCATGGGCCAGGAGATACGCACGGCGCGCTTTCGGCCGCGGGATTTCCAGGCGTTCGAATCCCGCCTGCGCACGGAAACCGAACTGCTGGCATCGTGGTTCGATGAGAAGCGGTTCGCCGGCGTCGGCAACGTGGCCGGATTCGAGCTCGAAGCGTGGCTGGTGGGCGCCGACTGCCGTCCGTCGGCGATCAACGAGGCGTTCCTGCGGCGCATTGACAGCGACTGGGTGTCTCCGGAGCTGTCCCGCTTCAATGTGGAGCTCAATGCCGCGCCCCAGCGGTTGCGGGGCGGTGCCCTGGATACGCTGTACGACGAACTCAGCGGCACATGGAACTGCTGCTGCGAAGTGGCGCGGGAACTGGATGCGGAGCTCGTCATGATCGGCATTCTGCCGAGCGTGCGCGAGGAGGAACTGGTGCTGGCGAACATGTCGCAAATGAAGCGCTACCGCGCCCTCAACGAGCAGGTGTTCCGTCTGCGCCGCGGTCAGCCCTTGCGCCTCGACATTCTCGGCCGCGAACATCTGCGCACAACTCACTACGACGTCATGCTGGAGTCGGCGACCACCTCGTTTCAGATCCACCTGCAGGTCGATGCCGCCCGCGCGGCGCGTTACTACAATGCCTCTTTGATTGCCTCGGCGGCGACAGTGGCGATCGGCGCCAACTCCCCCTACCTGTTTGGTGCCGACCTTTGGGACGAAACGCGCATCCCGCTGTTCGAGCAGGCGGTCGAGGTCGGCGGCTTCAACGGCGCCGCACGCGGTCCGCTGCGAAGGGTGGGCTTCGGTTCCGGGTACGTGCGTGATTCACTGTTGGAGTGCTACCGGGAGAATCTCGAGCACTTCCCGATTTTGCTGCCGATGGCGTTCGACACCGCGCCCGAGCAGATGGACCACCTGCGTCTGCACAACGGTACCATCTGGCGCTGGAACCGTCCGTTGATCGGCTTCGAGGCCGACGGCCGCCCGCACCTGCGCATCGAGCACCGGGTGGTCGCAGGCGGGCCGACCATCGCCGACATGATCGCCAATTGCGCCTTCTACTACGGGCTGGTGGAGTACTTGGCCAACATGCCGGAGCCGCCGGAAGCGTTACTGGATTTCAGCCGCGTGCGTGACAACTTCTACGCCGCGGCGCGAAACGGACTGCAGGCGCCGGTGGATTGGCTCGAAGACCGCCGTGGGCCGCTTCATGCCCTGGTGCTGGAAGAACTGCTGCCCCTGGCCTGGGTGGGGTTGCAGCGCCTGGACCTGGAGCGGGGTGCTGTCCGCCGCTACCTGGGAATTATCGAGGCGCGGGTGCGCAGCCGGCAAAACGGCGCCGCGTGGCAGCGCCGCTATGTGGCTGCCCATGGCCGCGACATGCTGTCCTTGACGGGCGCCTACGTGGAGCGCCAGCACAGCGGTATTCCGGTGCACGAATGGGGCGTCTGAGCCGCTGCCGGGCGCCCGATGTTAACATCGGGGAGCCGGCTTCGAGGGGTTCGGCATTTCCCATTGATTGAAAGCTAGCGTTGTCATGCTGAAAATATTCGATCATCTGCCCGACGGACTGTTGGAGGCCCGCGCCGAAGATCTCAAGGATCGGCTCGGCGGCCCGGCCCTGGTGCACTTGCCGGGGCGCCGCGATGCGCCGCTGTTCACCTCCGTGTTGCTGCACGGCAACGAGACCGCCGGCCTGGAGGCCGTGCAGCGGCTGCTGAAGAAGTATGCCGCCGACGGCCTGCCGCGGGCGCTGTCCATTTTCGTGGGCAACGTCGAGGCCGCCCACCACCGCGTGCGGCGTCTGGAAGGGCAGCCGGACTACAATCGCGTCTGGCCGGGTTGTGCCGATGCCGGCACGCCCGAGCACGCAATGATGCGCCAAGTGGTCGACGAGATGGTGGCGCGCCGCGTGTTCGCCAGTATCGACGTGCACAACAACACCGGGCTCAATCCCCACTACGCCTGCGTGAACCGCCTCGATGACGCGTTTTTCCATCTGGCGACGCTGTTCAGCCGCACGGTGGTGTATTTCACCACGCCCACCGGAGTGCAATCGGCGGCGTTCGCCCAGGTCTGTCCGGCGGTGACCGTCGAGTGCGGGCAGAGCGGTCAGGCGCGCAGCGTCGAGCACGCCCTGGAATACCTGGATGCCTGCCTGCATCTGTCCGAGGTTCCGTGCCATCCGCTGGCGTCGCGCGATCTGGATTTGTTTCACACGGTGGCGATGGTCAAGGTTCCCCCCGGCGTCAGCTTCAGTTTCGATGACCGGGAGACTGACCTGTTGTTCGACGCCGATCTGGACCATTTGAACTTCCGCGAGCTGGCGGCCGGAACGCTGCTCGGCCGCCTGCGCCCCGGCAGTCCCGCGCGGTTGCAGGCGTGGGACAACAGTGGCCGCGATGCCGGCAGCCAGTACTTCCGATACCACGACAACGAGATCCGCCTCACGCGGCCCATGATGCCGTCGATGCTGACTCTGGATGAACGGGTCATCCGCCAGGATTGTCTGTGCTACCTGATGCAGCGTCTGTCGCCGACGGCGAGCGAGGAAACCCGGGTCGCCGGTTCGTGAACGCGCACCTGCTGGTGGCGGTGTCCGGGCACGGCTACGGGCACGTGGCGCAGGTGGCGCCGGTGGTCAATGCGCTGGCGCAAATGACCCCGGGCCTGCGCCTGACGGTCTATTCCGCCGCTCCCGAATACATCCTGCACAACCGCTTTCGCGTGCCGTTCCGCCAAGTGCGCCGCGAACCGGACGTGGGCGCGGTGATGGATTCGGCGCTGGCAGTCAATGTGGAACGCACGGCGGCCGCCTATGCCGCGTTTCACCGCCATTGGGATGCCTCGGTGCAGGAGGAGGCGGCACGCCTGCGAATGCTGGCGCCGGACCTGGTGCTGGCCGATGTTCCGTACCGGGTGTTGGCGGCCGCGGCGCGCGCGGCCATACCGGCGCTCGCGTTGTGCTCCCTGAACTGGGCGGACATCTACCGGCACTATTGCGGCGCCGTGGCCGGCGCCGACGCCATCCACCGGCAGATCGTGGACGCCTACGACGATGCCGAGCAGTTCCTGTGCCCCGAGCCATCCATGCCCATGCCCGGAATCCGCAACCGCCGTCCGGTCGCGCCCATCGCCTGGCCGGCGGCCGACGGCGCTCGCCGGCGTTTGCGTGAGCGTTTGGGACGCTATGGCGACCGGCACTTGGTGCTGGTGACCCTGGGCGGCATCGAAACCGCCAACCCCATGTCCGCTTGGCAGGAGGACCCGGACATTTGTTATCTGGTTCCTCGGGCGTGGGAGGTGCAACGCCCGGGGTTCGTGGCCGTGGAGAACGTGGACCTGCAGTTCTCCGATGTCTTGGCGGGCTGCGACGCGGTGGTGACCAAGCCGGGTTACAACACCATGGTCGAAGCGGCCTGCGCGGGGGTGCCGGTGCTGTACGTGCCCCGCGCCGACTGGCCGGAGGCGCCGTGGCTGGTACGCTGGCTGGAATGTCACGGCCGGTGCCGCGCCATTGACGAGGAAGTGTTGGACCGCGGCGGTATCGGGCCGCAGCTGGTGTCCCTGCTGCAGCAGCCGGCGTCTGCGCCGCCGATCGCCGACGGTGCACGCCAGGGGGCGGCGATATTGGCCGAGTACCTGGCGTGATTCTCAGCCAGTAGCCAGTGGCGAGCGGCGAGCGGCGAGGATGACAGTTGCGGTCTCGCTACCCGTTACCAGCAACTCGCCGCTTCAGACCACGCCGGCCGCCTGCAGGTCGGCGTGGTAGGAGGAGCGCACCATGGGGCCGCTGGCCACATGGGAGAAGCCCATGCGATGACCGATGTCGGCGAGGCGATCGAATTCCTCGGGGCTGACGAAGCGGTCCACCGGCAGGTGATGCAGGCTCGGCTGCAGGTACTGGCCCAGGGTGAGCATGTCGCAGCCGTGGGCGCGCAGGTCGCGCATCACCGCTTGCACCTCGTCCAGGGTTTCCCCGAGCCCCAGCATCAGGCCGGACTTGGTGGGCAGGTCGGGGTTTTCCTGTTTGAAGCGCTGCAGCAACTGCAGCGACCATTGGTAATCGGCACCGGGCCGCGCCTTGCGGTAGAGTCGCGGTACGGTCTCGAGGTTATGGTTGAAGACGTCGGGCGGCGCGTCGTGCAGCCGCTGCAACGCCAGGTCCATGCGCCCGCGGAAATCCGGCACCAGGATCTCCACTTTGATGCCGGGGTTGTATGCCCGGACTTTGTCGATGCAGGAGGCGAAATGCCCGGCGCCGCCGTCGCGCAGGTCGTCCCGGTCCACCGAAGTCACGACCACATAGCGCAAACCCATGGCTTGAATGGTGCGCCCGAGATTCTCCGGTTCGTCGGGGTCCAGCGGCAGCGGCTTGCCGTGGGCGACGTCGCAGAAGGGGCAGCGGCGGGTGCAGATGTCGCCCATGATCATGAAGGTGGCCGTACCGTGGCCGAAGCACTCGCCGATGTTGGGGCAGGAGGCCTCTTCGCAGACGGTGTAGAGGCGATGTTCCCGCAGCACCTTCTTCAGCCGCAGCACTTCGGGATGGCCGGGCGACTTGGCCCGGATCCAGCTCGGTTTGCGCACCGGCCGGGTGGTGGTCTCGACTTTTACGGGGATGCGGGCCACCTTGTCGGCGCCGCGCTGATGGGTGCCGGGGCTGACGCGGTTGGAAGTCGACGGTTGCTTCGGGGCTGCCATGATGATGTGCCTTGTTGTCTGCGATGGGCGCCCGCGCGGTTGCGCATCGGCGTCAGGATTTTTGCTGCAGGCGGTAATCGAGTCGTGCGGCCAGGTGACCGGCCAGGGCGTCGGCCACGTGGTTGCAGTCGTCCGGGCCGCCCAGGGCGCTCAATTGCGTCACCTGCATGCCGGCGTAGCCGCAGGGATTGATGCCTGAGAATGGCGCCAGGTCCATGGCGACGTTGAGCGCCAGTCCATGGTAACAGCAGCCGTGGCGCACCCGAAGCCCCAATGCGGCGATCTTGGCGCCGTCCACATACACGCCGGGCGCGTCGCGGCGGGCCTGGGCGGCGATGCCATAGCCGCCGAGCAGGTCAATCACCGACTGCTCGATGAGACTGACCAGGTCGCGCACGCCCAGGCGGCGGCGCTGCAGGTCCAGCAGCAGGTAGGCCACCACCTGCCCCGGGCCGTGATACGTGACCTGACCGCCGCGGTCGACCCGCAACACCGGAATGTCGCCCGGCGCCAGCAGGTGGTCCAGCTTGCCGTTCAGCCCCAGGGTGTAGATCCGGGGATGCTCGACCAGCCACAGTTGATCGGCGTCGTCCGGCTGACGCGCCGCAGTGTATGCCTGCATGTCGCGCCACACCGGTTCGTACTCCCGGTGTCCGAGACGGCGCAGCTGCAGCGCAGCCTGATGCGTCGACGGCGCGGGTTCGGGCACTCGTTCGTGGGCGTTCATGCGTGCGGGCGCGCTCACAGCGCCATCAGCACGCGGCTGCAGGCGGTCAACTCGCGATACAGGTTATCGAGCTGGGCGCGACTGGTGGCGTTGATGGTGACGGTCACGGAAACGTACTTGCCGCCGCCGCTCGCGCGCGTGCGCAAGTCGTCGCGTGCCACGTCCGGTGCGTGGCGGCGCGCGATGGCTGCCACCAGGTCTTCGAAATCCGGATCGGCCAGCCCCATGGCCTTGACGGGAAACCTGCAAGGAAACGTGAGTGCGGAGTCCTGATTGCTGTTCATGCAGGAACGGCGTACCTCTGTGCTACGGACCCAGAATTGTACTCGATTCCGCCGTATCCCCCCAATACCCGTTAGTAACCCTTTGTTAATCAGGTATTTGCGGTTGATCGTCCGCGGCCCGGGACAGGGTCTGCTTGTAATCCTGGTAAATGGCGTGCATTCGTGCCCACACCGGCCCCGGGGTGCCGTCGCCGACCGGCTTGCCGTCCAGAGTGGTGACCGGAAGGATCTCCCGGGTCGAACTGCTGACCCAGACCTCCCGGGCCGAGCGCAGCGCCTGCTCGGGAATGGCCTGCTCGCGCCAGGGGATATCGTGAGCCTGGGCCAGTTCGAGGATCAGGTCGCGGGTGATGCCCGGCAGCAGATGGGCACTCTTGGGCGGGGTGATCAATGTTCCGTCGGCGACGATGAACAGGTTGCTGGCCGCGCCTTCGGTGGCTTCTCCGTCCCGGATGAGAATGGCTTCGGCGGCACCGGCGTCGACGGCTTCCTGGCGCAGCAGCACGTTGGGCAGCAGGGTGATGGCCTTGATGTCGCAATGCTGCCAGCGGGTGTCGGCGCGGGTTACCGCCGCCACGCCAGCGCTGAGGAGGTGTTCCTCGGGCGGCGCCAGCGGCGTGCTCATCATGAACACCGTTGGAGTGATGGGGTGGGGAAACGCATGGTCACGCTTGACGGCTACGCCGCGGGTGACCTGAAGATAGACCGACTGGTCGCCGCCGCCGTGATGCCGAATCAACTCGTCCAGCGCCTGCGCCCACCGGTTTTCATCCAGGGGATTGGGAATGCGGACGCCGTCGAGGCTGTGTTGCAGCCGCGCCAGGTGCTGCGCCAGCCGAAACGGGCGCCCGCCGTATACCGGGATCACTTCGTAGACGCCGTCGCCGAGCAGAAAGCCCCGGTCCAGTACCGGCACGCAGGCTTGGTCCAGCGGCACGAAGTCACCGTTGAGATAAACACTCGACATGGGTTATTCCACTTCTTCGCGATCCGGCCCCGGTCCCGATGGCGTGCGAACCGTTATTGGAACCACAGGCGTACGCTGTCGCTGAGACGCCGCCACCAGCCGCCCACGGGCACGGCGCGCAACGCCACCAGCGGCCGTTCCGCCAGC
This sequence comes from Gammaproteobacteria bacterium, assembly GCA_037385045.1. Lineage (GTDB taxonomy): Bacteria > Pseudomonadota > Gammaproteobacteria > JASBUN01 > JASBUN01 > JARRNJ01. The sequence goes on from JARRNJ010000050.1 coordinate 10,624, forward strand.
ACCTTGCCGTTCAGGGACACGTTGAGCGTGCCGAGTTTCTCGTCCTTTTGTGTCGGCGCGATGACTTCTGATTTGAAATTCACCGACGCCTTCAGCTTGCCGTATTGACCCCGCGGATAGGTGATGTACAGGTTGCGGCTGACGCCCAGCGGCACGCTTTCCGACGCACCCTTCCAGACCCGCACCTGCTTCAGCGGTTTGTCGGCGGCAAACAGTTTCCGCGTCTCGAAGAAGCGGAAGCCGTAGTTGAGCAGGGCCTCGCTGCTGGTGGCGCGCGCGTCTTCGCTGCGGTCGTGCAGCACCACCGAGATCAGGCGCATGTTGTTGCGCTTGGCCGAGGCCACCAGGCAAAACCCGGCTGAATCGGTGTGGCCGGTCTTGACCCCGTCGACGCTGCTGTCGCGCCACAGCAGCAGATTGCGATTGCGCTGGGTGATGTGGTTGTAGGTGAACTGCTTCTCGGAATAATACTTGTAGAATTCCGGAAAATCGCGAATCAGCGCCCGCGTCAGTCGCGCCAGATCGCGCGCCGTGCTGTAGTGCTGCGGGTTGGGAAGACCGGTGGCGTTGGCAAAGTGGGTGTGGGTGAGGCCCAGTTGCCTGGCACGCTGGTTCATCATGGCAACGAAGGTCTGCTCGCTGCCGGCGATCTGCTCGGCCAGTGCCACCGCCGCGTCGTTGCCCGACTGCACGATCAGGCCCTGGATCAGCGTATTGACCGGCACCTTGGTGCCAACCTCAAGAAAGGTCCGGGAACCGGGCATCTGCCAGGCCTTTTTGCTGATGCGCACCATGTCATCGAGCTTCAGCCGTCCGGCTTCAACTTCCTGGAATACCACGTAGGCGGTCATCAGCTTGGTCAGGCTGGCCGGCTCCATGCGTTTGTCAGCGTCCTTTTCAGCCAGCACCGCGCCGCTGTGGTAGTCCATGACGATGTAGCCGCCCGCACTGACCGGCGGTGGTGCAGGCACCGGCGCCAGCGCCGGTTGCGGTGCCGACGCTGCCGCTGCGGGCTGTAGAAGGGCGAATATCAGAGTGGCGATCAAGATGAATGCTGCGGAAAGGGACTCTTTCATGGCGGTGCGCGACGCTCTCCTGGGGCGGGTTAAGTGCGATCAGGTGATCGGGCCTGCAACAGATTACCGCTGGCGCCGTGACGGATTACTGAATCGGCGGCCGCGGGCATTGTAACGCGGTTACCCGGTGATGAGTAGTCGCGTCCGGCCGCCGCTCAGTCGACGACGATGCGGGTATCCCTGAGGCCGCGGCGTGCGAGTGCGTCGCTGAGGCGGTCGGCTTCGTCGACATTGGCCAATGGCCCGATGCGTACGCGATAGATCGTTCGCTGCTTGCTCACGCCGCGCTGGATCTGTACGCGCGCAAGCGGCATGCGCTCCAGGCGCTGGTACAGGCGTTCGGCATTCATGCGATCGATGAACGCACCTACCTGCACGTACAGGTGCACGCGATGCGCAGGCGGGTGCAACGCCGCCGGCGTGGCCGACGCCTGGCGCGGATGACGCGGATCGATGGCGCGTACCTCCACCGGTGCGGTGCCGGTGGCGACGACGCCGAGTTTCCTGGCGGCGGCATAGGAAAGATCGATGAGCCGGTTCTTCACGAACGGACCGCGGTCGTTGACCTTCACCACCACGCTGCGCCCGTTGTCCAGGTTGGTGACCCGCACGAACGTCGGCAGCGGCAAGGTGCGATGAGCCGCTGTCATGGCATACATGTTGTAGGGTTCGCCGCTGGAGGTGGTGCGGCCGTGGAATTTGGTGCCGTACCACGAGGCAATGCCCCGTGCCACGTAGCCGCGGCTGGTCTGGCGCACGTGATAAACGTGGCCGTTGACCTCGTAGGTTGGAGAGTTGCCGTAGCGGCTGCGCGGCTCGACCCGCGGTACGGCGTCCGGAATCCTGCTGACATCGACGGACCCGGACGGTGCGCCGTCCTGGCGCTCCAATACCGACATGGAACTGCATGAACACAGCAGCGGCAGGACCAGCAGCCACCAGCCGCGGCGGGCCGCCGCCGCGGCACATTGCGGCGGCGTCGGCCGGGCCCGTATCGCACGGTATTCAGTTGTGTGCCGCGGCTTCATGCTCCGCCTTGCTCGCCAAGCGCCGGCCGCGTTCGGCCTCGATCGCGTTGGCCAGCTGGTAGACCGCCATCGCGTACAGCGGGCTGTGGTTGTAGCGCGTGATGACATAGAAATTGTGCAGTCCCAGCCAGTGCTCGGCGCCGTTGCGGGCCTCCAGGGTGATGAACGCCACGGGTTGCTTTGCCGGGAGATCGGTCGCGCCGCTGACCCCGTATCGCCGCACTTGCGCTACGGTAAATTGTGGCTTCAGGTCGCCGTTGTCCAACGCCTTGTATTGGTTGCCGGCCACCTCAATGCGCCGTGCGACAGGTTCGCCCGCCTGCCAGCCGTGCTCATGGAAGTAATTGGCAACGCTGCCGATCATGTCGGCATAGCTGTTCCACAGGTCGCGCTTGCCGTCATGGTCGAAATCCACCGCGTAGTGGCGGTAGCTGCTGGAGATGAACTGCGGGCCGCCCATGGCGCCGGCGTAAGAGCCGTTCAGCGACAGCGGATCGACGCCTTCCTCCTTGGTCAGCAACAGGAACTGTTCCAGTTCCTGGCGGAAGAAGGTGGAGCGCTTCGGGTAGTCAAAGGCGAGCGTGGTGAGCGCATCGAGCACGCGGTATTTGCCCTTGTAAGTCCCGAAGCGGGTCTCGACGCCGATGATGGCGACCACAATCTTGGCCGGGACGCCATAGACGTGTTCGGCGCGCGCGAGGTCATCGGCGTGCTGGTCCCAGAAGCGCACCCCCGCCGCGATGCGCGAGGGAGTGAGGAAGATGGGGCGGTACTCGTACCACGGCTTGGCTTCGGCCGGGCTCGATATGGCGCGGATGATGTCGGGACGCAACGTCGCCTGATCGAACAGGTGCGTCAATGCGGCCTCGCTGAAGCCGTGCTTGACCACCATTTCATGAATGAATGCGCGCACGTCGGCGCGTTCAGCCAGTTCCTGGGTCGAGGCGTGGGACGCGACGGGAAGCGCAGCCGCCAGCGCCAGCATGGCGGCGCAGAGCCGGTATAGCCGCGGCAGCCAATGCATGTACCTCATCACCCTCTCCTGGACCGTCTCGTTGTTGGGGGTCGACGCGCTATCGTGTCAGGGGGACAACAGTTTTCGATGCGTGTGTATGGACATCAGCATACCGAAACCGGCCATTAAGGTCACCATGGATGTGCCGCCGTAGCTGATCAGCGGCAACGGCAGCCCGACCACCGGCAGCAGTCCGATCACCATGCCGGTGTTGACGAACACGTAGACGAAGAACGTGAGGCTGAGGCTGCCCGCCAGCAGGCGCGAGTAGGTATCCTGCGCCTGCAAAGCGATGTACAGGCCGCGCACGACGATAAACGTGTACAGCGCCAGCAGCAGCAGTACGCCGAAGAGGCCGAACTCTTCGCTGATGACGGCGAAAATGAAATCGGTGTGGCGTTCGGGCAGGAAATCCAATTGTGACTGGGTGCCGTTCAGCCATCCTTTGCCGTACATGCCGCCCGAACCGACGGCGATCACCGACTGGATGATGTGGTAGCCGGCGCCCAGCGGGTCGCGCTCCGGGTTGAGGAAGGTGAGCACGCGCATACGCTGGTAGTCGTGCAGCACGTAATGCCAGACCGGGTAGGCCATGGCCAGCACCAGCAGCAGGCCGCCCGCCAGGATGCGCCAGCGCAGGCCGGCGAGAAACAAGGTGAAAAAGCCGGCGCTCGCGATCAGCAGTGACGTGCCCAGATCGGGCTGTTTGGCGACCAGCACGAACGGCACACCGATCAGCACCAGGCTGACGAACAGGTGCAGCGGCCGCGGCGGGAGCGATGTCTCCGCCAGATACCACGCGATCATCATGGGTACGGCGAGTTTCATCAACTCCGAGGGCTGGAAGCGCACGATGCCGAGGTCGAGCCAGCGCTGCGCACCCTTGCCGATCTCGCCGATGACCAGCACCGCGATCAGCAGCAGCACGCCGAAGACGAATACCCGCGGCGTCCAGCGCCGCAGGGTCTGAGGCGACACCTGCGCCACCGTCACCATTACGGCGAATGCGATCCCCAGGCGGATGACTTGGCGGCCGACTGCATCCAGGTCTTCGCCGCTGGCGCTGTAGAGAATGAACAAGCCGGCGGTGATCACCGTCAGCAGTGCGATCAGCAGCGGCACGTCGATGTGCAGACCACGCAGCAGACGCATGATGCCGGTTTCCGCCGGTGATGCACCTGCAAAGTTATAGGGGTCTTCCAGTTTCATGACGGGTTGTCGTGCTCCAGGTATTCCTCCAGCACCTTGCCGGCGATGGGCGCGGCGACCGATCCGCCGCTGCCGCCGTGCTCCACTACCACCGCCAGTGCGATCTTGGGATCGTCGGCCGGGGCGAAGGCGATGAACAGTGCGTGGTCCCGCAGTTTGGGCGCCACGGTTGCTTCATCATATTCCTCTTCCTGCTTGATGCCGAATACCTGTGCCGTGCCGGTCTTGCCGGCGATCTTGAACGGCAGGTGTTTGAGCCGGTAAGCGGTGCCGTGTGGCCCGTAGACCACGTCGGTCATGGCCTTGATGACATAGTTCCAGGTGTCTTTCTTCACGTCGGTGATCGGCGGCTCGGTTTTCACCGCCTGCAGCGTCATGCGCTTGGTGCTTGGGTTCTGAACGGCGTGCAGCATGCGCGGCACCACCCGGAAGCCGCGCATGGACAGCGTGGCGGTGGCCGACGCCAGCTGCAGCGGCGTGGTCAGCATGAAGCCCTGGCCGATGCCGGTGTTCAGCGTTTCACCCGGAAACCAGGGTTGGCCGCGTGTTTTCCGCTTCCACTGCCGCGACGGCAGCAGTCCCGGGCGTTCGGCGTTCATGTCGATGCCGGTGCGCTGGCCGAAGCCGAACTGGTGCAGGAAGTCGTGAATGTGATCGATGCCCAGGTGATAGGCGAGATTGTAGAAGTACACGTCGCATGACTGAGTGATGGCCTGATCGAGGTTGACCCGGCCATGGCCCCACCTTTTCCAGTCGCGGAACTTGCGCTCTTCGTTGGGCAGCTTGTAGTAGCCGGGACAGAAGATGGTTTGGGTGCCGTTGGTGGTGCCGTAGTGCAGGCCCGCCAGTCCGATGAAGGGCTTGATGGTGGAGCCCGGCGGGTATTGGCCCAGCAGTGCGCGATTGTACAGCGGTTGCGAAGGGTTATTGCGCAGGGCCCGGTAGTCTTTGCGGCTGATGCCGTTGACGAACAGGTTCGGGTCGTAGCCGGGTTTGCTCACCAGCGCCAGCACTTCGCCCGTCTTGGGGTTGATGGCGACGATAGAGCCGTTGTAGTCGCCGAGCGCCTTTTCGGCGGCCTCCTGCAGGCGCAGGTCGATGGAAAGATAGACGTTGCGGCCCGGTACCGGCGGCTGTTTCTGCAGGGTGCGCATGATGCGCCCCTGAGCGTTGGTTTCCACCTGCTGATAACCCACTTTGCCGTGCAGGATATCCTCGTAATATTTTTCGATACCGATTTTGCCCACGTGACTGGTGCCGCGGTAGTTGGTGGCATCCAGATGCTGCAGGTCTTGCTCTGAAATCCGTCCCACATAACCGACCACGTGCGCCATGCTGCTGCCCGTGGTGTAGTGGCGCGTCAGTCGGGCGACGATGTTGACGCCCGGCAGCCGGTGGCGGATCACCGCCAGGCGCGCGACCTCGGTGTCGCTCAGGTGGAAGCGCAACGGGATGCTCTCGAATGGGCGTGATCGCTTGACCGTTTCCTGGAACTGCTTGAGATCGTCGTCGGAGATGTCCACCGTCTGGCGCAGCTGCGCCAGCAGCTTTTTCATGTTCTTGACCTGCTCCGGGATGATTTCCAGGCGGTAGGAGGGAACGTTGTCGGCCAGCAGCACACCGTTGCGGTCGAAGATCAGGCCGCGCGTGGGCGCGATGGGCAGCACCTTGACGCGGTTGTCGTTGGACAGGGTGGTGTAGTGCTGGTGATCGATGACTTGCAAGTACACCAGTCGCGAGACGGTCACCGCCAGCGCCAGCACGATGAATACCAGCACCGCGACGACACGGTGCAGGAACAGGCGGCTTTCGGACGAGTAATCCTTGAGGGTGACGCGGCGGCTCATAGGTGCGTTTTGGTCCGTGCCGGCTTCAGCTGACCTTGAAGCGGCGGCGAAGGTCTCTCAGCAGCACGAATACCCAGGGCCACAGGACCATACTGACCACCGACGGCATCCAGTAGATCCAGCCCTTGCTGGTCTGTCCGGCGGTGATGCCGTCGAACCATAGGATCAGCAGTTGGTAGAGCGCCAGCAGTACCAGCACGGTGACTGCCTGCTGCCAGAGGGGGAACACGCGGATGCGCTGGTGCAGGTTCAGGGTGATATAGGCGATCACCGCCAGCCCCAACGCGTGCTGGCCCAGCAGTGCCCCCTTGAGCACGTCCACCAGCAGGCCGACGACCCAGCCGATGCCGACGCCGACCCGCTGGGGCAGCGCCATGCACCAGTAGATCAACACCAATGCCGGCCACTCCGGCCGGTAGTACTCGGCCCATTCCGGCAGCGGCAGGATGGTCAGCATCAGCGCGACCACCAGACTGAGGAAAATGATCCAGCCGCCTTGATGCCGCACCAGCGTCATGGTTTCTTCACCGGACGGCGGTGGCGCTTGTCGGGAGTGGCGCCGGCGGCGCGGTACGGCTTGCGCTTGCCCTTGTCGGTGTCGCCGGACCAGACCAACAACACCTCGCGGCTGCGGTCCAGGTGCGCTGTCGGTGTTGCGGTCACTTTGGCAAATGCAGAGCCCGGGTCGCGCACCACCTTGGTGACGCGGGCAACGGGATAGCCCGGGGGAAACACGCCGCCCAGGCCCGAAGTAACCAACAGATCACCTTTGCGGATTTCGGCGTTGTTGGGCAGATAGGGCAGCTCCAGCCGGTTGATGGCACCCGTGCCCACCGCCAGGGTACGCAGCCCGTTACGGTTGTCCTGGATCGGGATGATGTGGCTGGGATCGGTGACCAGCCGCACGGTCGCGGTGAGTGGGCCCACCTGGATCACCTGGCCCATGACCCCGTGGGCATCGAGCACCGGTTGATCCACGTATGCATGATCGGTGCTGCCCTTGTTGATGACGATGAGCTGGCGGTACGGATCCAGGTCGACCCGGTAGAGTTCGGCGATCAGCACCCGGTCGGCGACTTTGAATGAAGAGCCGAGCAATTCCTGCAGGCGGCGGTTTTCCGCCTGCAGGGCGTCGAATTTCTGCATTTGCGCCTGCAACAGCAGATTCTGGTAACGGAGGCTGGCGTTCTCCTCGATCAGGTTCTGGCGCGAGGAAAAATTCTCCGAGGCCCATTGGGCGACGTCTACGGGAAGGTTGACCAGATAGCGGATCGGGTAGACCACCACCTGCAATCCGGCGCGTACGGTCTGCAGATGCTGTTGCTTGTGATCCAGGGTCATCAGCAGGATCGACGCCAGTACCAGCAATACCAGCCGTACCGTAATCGAAGGACCCCGTGTAAATAACAGCTTGATTGGGTTGGCCTCTCAGTC
>JARRNJ010000051.1:0-18222 GCA_037385045.1 Gammaproteobacteria bacterium
GGCGCGGCGGGCAACCGGTGCGTTGCCGCCTGCGGCGGCGAACGCACCCTACGCGCTGGGTTGGACTATGCAACCGAGCGGCGACTTGATAGTGTAGCTGGCATGCCAGACCGCTATATCGAAAAGATTCTCAAGGCCCGCGTCTACGACGTGGCCCAGGAAACACCGCTGGACGCGGCTCCGCTTTTGTCCATGCGGCTGGGAAACCGGGTGTTCCTCAAACGGGAGGATTTGCAGCCGGTATTTTCCTTCAAGCTCCGCGGCGCCTACAACAAGATGGTGCAGCTGCCACCGAAGCTGCGCCAGAGCGGCGTCATCGCCGCGTCCGCCGGCAACCATGCCCAGGGGGTTGCGCTGGCGGCCGGCCGCCTGGGGATCCGGGCGCTGATCGTCATGCCGGCGACCACGCCGGACATCAAGGCGCAGGCGGTGCGCAATCTCGGCGGCGAGGCGGTATTGCATGGCGATACCTATGACGAGGCCTATCAGCATGCCGTAGCGCTCGCCGAGGAGCAGCACCTCACTTTCGTGCATCCTTATGACGACCCGGACGTCATTGCCGGCCAGGGCACTATCGCCATGGAGATCGTCCGTCAGCACAAGGGCGACCTGCACGCCATCTTCGTCCCCGTGGGGGGAGGCGGGCTGATCGCCGGCATCGCGGCCTACGTGAAATATCTCTATCCGGAGGTGAAGATCGTCGGAGTCGAACCCGAGGACGCGCCCTCCATGCACGATGCGCTGCTGCAGGGCGAGCGCATCAAGCTCGATCAGGTGGGAATTTTCGCCGACGGCGTCGCGGTCCGCCAGGTCGGGCGGGAGCCCTACCGCATCGCCCGGGAATGCGTGGACCAGATGGTGTTGGTAGACACCGACGAAATCTGTGCCGCCATCAAGGACGTGTTCGAGGAAACCCGATCCATCGTCGAACCGGCCGGCGCGCTGGCGGTGGCCGGGATGAAGAAATACGTGGAGCGGACCGGCACCCGGGACCGGGATCTCGTTGCGGTCAACAGCGGTGCCAATATCAACTTCGACCGGTTGCGGGCGGTGGCGGAGCGTTCAGAGCTCGGCGAGCATCGCGAGGCGCTGCTGGCCGTGACCATCGACGAACGACCGGGGAGTTTCCTGCGCTTCTGTCAGCTGCTGGGTGAGCGCAGCATCACGGAGTTCAACTACCGTTACGCCAGTCCCGACCGGGCCCACGTATTCGCCGGTATCCAACTCCGGGACGGTGCCGCGGAGAAGAAGGCGCTGATCGAACAGCTGCGCGCCCATGATTATCCGGTAGTCGATTTGAGCGGCAACGAAATGGCCAAGTCCCATGTCCGTTATATGGTCGGCGGCCATGCCCCCAAAATGGATGACGAACTGCTCTATCGATTCGAGTTTCCGGAACGCCCCGGCGCTCTGCTGCGGTTCCTGTCCAGCATGGGGGCGCGCTGGAACATCAGCCTGTTCCACTACCGCAATCATGGCTCGGCCTACGGCAGGGTGCTGGTGGGGATGCAGGTCGCGGAAGGTGACCGGGCCGAGTTTCAGCGGTTTCTCGACGAGCTGAAATACGCCTATTGGGCGGAAGTCGGAAACCCGGTTTACGACCTGTTTCTCGGCCGCATCTGACGCCCGGCCCAGGTCCGCGCGTGCCCCGCGGCGGGGGCTGAAACAAAAAAAGGCCCGCACGTAGCGGGCCTTTTCCGTAAGTCGGACTATCAACGCTTCTTCTTGGTAGTCCGTTTCTTCTTGGCTGTGGCCTTCTTCTTTCTGGCCGGAGCCTTTTTCTTCTTGGCAGCGGCTTTCTTCTTCTTAGCCGGAGCCTTTTTCTTCTTCTTGGCAGCGGCTTTCTTCTTCTTGGCCGGAGCCTTTTTCTTCTTGGCAGCGGCCTTCTTCTTCTTAGCCGGAGCCTTCTTCTTCTTGGCAGCGGTCTTCTTCCGTGCCGGGGCTTTTTTCTTGGCGGTTGCTTTCCGTTTCACTGCAACCTTTTTCTTAGCCGTGGACTTCTTCTTTGTCGATGCCTTTTTCTTTGTTGCCATGGTTTACCTCCATAGGTAAGTACCGTTTTCCCGCGATTGAGTATATAACAGTTATTTCAATTTTCCAGTAAATTTAGAAAATTAGTCCGCAAGTTTTTCAAACCGCTTCGCAATGCAAACGCAACTTCATGGTTGCTTGTCGCAGGTGTCGGCGAGTCTCTTCACCGTCTTCGCACGCATGCACCGAGTGGTCTTCGTTGTGCCGTCCTGAACGTACAACACGCCGGTGAACAAAATGTGCGAATGAATCGCAGCGACTGCGTTGCTGCGTGCAAGTGATTTGCGCCGCGCACTGCAACACCTTCGTTAACGGCCAAGGTGTCAGAGAATTTAACAGTCGTGCCCGAAATCCACGTACGTTGCGCCGCCGATGCATGCAATTACGCGTCTCCGGCGGCCTGAATCAAGGCGGCACCGGTGCCGGTCGCGCGCACGACGGCGGTTGCCGCAGGCGCGCAAACGCTGCCATGGCGCGGGTATCGGACGTACGAGAAAGTTGGACAGGAGGTGTGAATCAGCCGCGCGGTTCAGTTGCATGTGCCCGCGGCGCGGATTTCGCAGGTTACTCCAGCGCGAGAATGAACTGCCACTGCGCCGCGCTGACGGGCATTACCGAGAGGCGGTTCCCGCGGCGCACCAGCGGCATTTCCGCCAGCTCCGAATCGGCGTGCTCCTTCAGTTCCTGGAGCGTAATGGTGCGCTTGAGCTTGCGCACGAACTTCACGTCCACCATGTACCAACGGGGGTTGTCCGGGTCGCTCTTGGGGTCATAGTGCGGATCTTCGGGGTCGAAGGCGGTGAAGTCCGGGTAACCCTGGCGCACGACTTTGGCGACGCCGACGATGCCCGGCTCGTCGCAGTTGGAGTGATAGAACAGGACCTGGTCGCCGACCTTCATCTGGTCGCGCATCATGTTGCGGGCTTGGTAGTTGCGCACTCCGTCCCAGTGTTCGGTTTTGCCGGGCATACAGGCCAGATCGTCGATGCTGAATTCGTTGGGTTCGGATTTCATCAGCCAGTAGTTCATCGCATTTGCACCGTTAATGGGTTGACGGGGTTGATCAACGTTGCACTTTGCAATGCAACGTGTCCGTTGCGCGTGCAGTAGTGGAGATTTCCTCGACCGCTTCGCTGTCGTCGGTGGATCCGCGGACGGCCGCAACCGCTAGGCGCCACCTTGCGGTGGAAAATAGAGGTGCGCCTCGGTCGCAACGCCGGCAAGCGGCACGTCCCAGGGTTCGTGCTCGAGGTGCTCCACGCGCTGGAATTCGTACGCCGCGCCCAGCAACCGCGGCTTCTGCCAGCGGCTGCGGTGGGTGAGAAAGGCGAAGGTGCGGTCGTAGTAGCCGCCGCCCATGCCGAGGCGGTTGCAATGGCGGTCGAATGCCACCAGCGGCACGATGACCAGGTCGATGGCCCGCGGGTTGAGCATCTGGCGCACGGGCACCTGCGGTTCCAGTATGCCGAAACGGTTTGGCGCCAGCGGCGCCTCGGGCCGGAAGGGCGCGAACCACAAGCGATTGTGCCGATAGGGCAGCAGGACCGGAAGGTGAACCCCCTTGCCTGCATGCAGCGCCAGATCCATGAGCGGTTCGGGGTCCAGTTCTCCGTTGACGGCAAGATAGAGAGCGATATTGCGGCTGCGTACAAACCACGGGGTGGACGCGATGCGCTGACTGGCCGCCCAGGCATACTCCTGCTGTTGTTTCGGCGGCAACGCACGGCGCTGCTTGCGGATTCGGGAGCGTATTTGGGCGCGGTCGGTCATATCCACGGTGTGCGTTCGGCCAGGGAAACCGGCGCCCGCGGCTTGCGCGCCGGGCGGGCGGTTTGCGGAGCGAGACCCGGGGTATATGGCGAGGCCGGCGGAGTCCTAACACGCCGGCAGCCGTGCTGGAGGGAGGGATTAGGTGGCATCCTCCGCCTGTGTCGTTGCGGCCTTCGCCCTTGAACCAATGGTTCAGGTGGGAACGTCGGCGATGTATCAGGCTTTCCGCTCGCGGCGGACATGCACAACAACATCGGATCTCCATTCCCAGGGTCGGTATCTAGGCTCAAGAAAAATACCCAGCCGACTAGCGAACACCGCAGAGGATGCCGAAACCGGGGAACCGGGCTTCGCGGATCGCCTCGCGCCGCCTCAGAGTTCCATCTGCTTGCCCTGATTGAGGGCGGTCTCGATTTTCTCCTGTAGGGTCCGGATGCGCGAGCTGATGGACTGGGCCTGACCTTCCCGCAGGTGCTTGCTCTGCAGGAACTCGTGGGCGATGTTCAGGGCCGCCATTACCGCGATGCGTTCAACGCCCACCACCTTGCCGCTGTCGCGAATCTCGCGCATCTTGCGGTCAAGGAAACGGGCCGAGTCCTGCAGCGCTTCGCGCTCGTCTTCCGGACACGCTACCAGATAATCCTTGTCCAAAATATGGACCGAGACCGGCTGCGTGTCCGCGCTCACGCACTGCGCTCCATGGCGCGCAGCCGGTTGATCATGGCCTCCACCCGCACCCGCACCTGGTCATTCTTTTCGATCAGGGTGGCGCGCTCGTTTGCCAGCGTTTGCTGCTGCGCACGCAGGCTGCGATTTTCGTCCTTGAGGCGCTCACACACCTCGATCAACTCGGCAATGCGGAATTCCAGCCGGTTGAGATCGAGTTCGGTTGCCGGTGTCGGTTTGTCGGTTGCCATGCGACCAATATAGAGCGGCTGTATGCGCCGGTCAATGGGCCCGGTCGGCGTCTATGGCGGCGCGGTCGTCAATGTTAACATTGCGCCACAGCCGTCTGGACGGCATTGCTTTGCGGTGGATTTTTCCGCGCCCGCCGGGCGGTATTCGGCGCGGCGCGGCCGGCGGGACAACGCTATGGCAGACTCCATTGACTACCCTGCGCTCGGGCGCCTGCTGCAGCGCGCCGGGGCGGAAACCGGGCCCGCCGAGAGCCATGGCATTCTCTGCGGCATGTTGTGTGCGCAGCACAACGTTGACCGCGGACGCTGGGCGAACGAGTTGTTTGCGGGCGAAGCGGGGGCGTCGGATCTGTTGGCGCGCGAGTTGGCCGATGCGCTGGAGCCCTTGCGTGAGGAGACGGTGCGGCAGCTGCACGATGAGAGCTTCGGCTTCGAACTGCTGCTACCCGATGATCAGGAGTCCCTGAGATGCAGGGCCCAGGCCCTGGCGGAGTGGTGTCGCGGGTTTCTCCTGGGGTTCAGCACCCTCGGCGGCGTTCATGCGGGGTTGTCGGGCGATGCACAGGAGGTGCTCGGTGATCTGGTGCAGATCAGCCGCCTGCAAGGCGAGCAAGGCGTCGAGGACGAACAGGAGGAGCAGTCGCTGGTGGAGATTGTCGAATATGTCCGGGTCGGGGTGTTGCTGATCTGGGAAGAGTTGCACCCGGCGCCCACGGACCCGCGCCGCCACTGAAACGGGCGGCGGGTGCGTCGCCGCAGATGCGGAAAATCGTCACGATGAATGTCAAAGAGTTTGCCAAACGCCGCCGCCAATTGATGCGCATGATGGGGCCGGATGCGGTGGCGATCATTCCGGCGGCACCCGTCCATGTCCGCAACCGTGACGTGGAATATCCCTATCGCCAGGACAGCGACTTTTATTATCTGACCGGCTTCCCGGAGCCGGAGTCGGTCGCCGTGCTGCTGCCCGGGCGCAAGCAGGCCGAGTACGTGTTGTTCTGCCGCGAACGGGATCCGGTCATGGAAACCTGGAACGGGTACCGCGCCGGGCAGGAGGGCGCCTGCGAACTGTATGGCGCCGACGACTCGTTTCCCATCGGCGACATCGACGACATTCTGCCGGGCCTGCTCGAGGGGCGCGAGCGAGTCTATTACACGGTCGGTGAGCACCCCGAATTCGACCAGCGGCTGTTCGGCTGGGTCAACCGGATCCGCGGCGCGACCCGCCGTGGCCTGCGGGCGCCCGAGGAGTACGTGTCGCTGGAGCATCTGGTCCATGACATGCGCCTGTTCAAGTCCAAGGCCGAGGTGAGGAACATGCGCGAAGCGGCCCGCATATCGGTGGAGGCGCACCGGCGCGCCCTGCAGGTGTGCCGTCCGGGCATGGCCGAGTACCAGGTCGAGGCGGAGTTTCTGCACAATTTTCGCATGAACCGCGCCGAGCCTGCCTATCCGCCCATCGTCGGCGGCGGGGCCAACGGCTGCATCCTCCATTACACGGAAAACACCGACGAGCTGAATGACGGCGACCTGCTGTTGATCGACGCCGGCGCCGAGTACGACTACTACGCCGCCGATATCACGCGTACGTTCCCGGTCAACGGCCGCTTCACGCCGAGCCAGCGGGCCGTCTATGAAGTGGTGCTGGCGGCCCAGGAGGCGGCCATCGCCAAGGTCCGCCCGGGCAACCACTGGAACGAGCCGCACATGGCCGCCGTCGAGGTGCTCACCGAAGGGCTGCTGGAACTGGGCCTGCTCAAGGGCAAGGCGCGCCAGCTGATCAAGAACGAGGCCTACCGGCGTTTCTACATGCATCGCACCGGCCATTGGTTGGGCATGGACGTGCACGACGTGGGCGACTACAAAGTCGGTGAGGAATGGCGCGTGCTGGAGCCCGGCATGGTGCTTACGGTCGAACCGGGCCTTTATATCCCCGCGAACAGCAAGGGCGTGGCCAAGAAATGGTGGAACATCGGCATCCGCATCGAGGACGACGTGCTGGTCACCAAGGACGGCGCCGAGGTGCTCACGGCCGGGGCGCCGAAGCAGGTCGACGACATTGAGGCGTTGATGGGGTAGAAGAACAGAGCAAAGGGAAAAGGGAAAAGGGAAAAGAAACCAGTCTTTCATCTTTTCCCTTTTCCCTTTGCCCTTGTCACAAGTAACCACGCCACCTGGCAACCTGCCGCCGTTGGAGGGAACGAATACCGACATGGCCATCCAAACAGATTCCGACATCCTGATCGTCGGCGGCGGCATGGTCGGCGCGAGCCTCGCCTGCGCCCTGTCCGGCCAGAATCTGCGCGTAACGGTCGCCGAGGGTGTGCCGTTGCGTTCCGCCGCCCAACCCAGCTACGACGACCGCAGCATTGCCCTGGCCTATGGTTCGGCGCGCATCTTCGACGCCATGGGGCTCTGGGCCGCGATCGAGCCGCAGACCGCCGCGATCCGCCGGATTCATATCTCTGATCGCGGGCACTTCGGCGCCACACGCCTGGATGCGGCCGAGGAAGGCGTCGATGCCCTGGGGTACGTGGTGGAAACCCGGGTGCTGGGGCGGGTGCTGCAGGAGGCGCTCGCCCGGGCCCCCAACGTGGAGCTCGTGTGCCCCGCCAGCGTCGAGGATCTGCGCGTCGGCGACCATGGTGTCGAGGTGGCGATGCGGGTCGATGACGCGCCGCGTACGCTGACTGCGGCGCTGGTGATCGCCGCCGACGGCTCCACCTCGCTGGTGCGTGAGCGCCTGCAGATCCCGGTGCTGCGCTGGGACTACGGCCAGACCGCGGTCATCGCCAACGTAACCGCCGCCCGCCCACACGATCACGTGGCCTACGAGCGCTTCACCGACAGCGGTCCGCTGGCGCTGCTGCCTTTGCCCGACGCCGAGCCGGCGGACGGCGGCGGGCGTTTGTCACTGGTGTGGACGGTTCGCAGCGAGCGGGCCGAGGAGGTGCTGGCGCTCGAGGACGAAGCATTTCTTGCCGCCCTGCAGGATCGTTTCGGCCAGCGCCTGGGTGCCCTCGTGCGCGCCGGTGTGCGCCATGCCTATCCCTTGTCGCTGCTGCGGGTCAAGGAACATGTACGGCCGCGGGTCGCCCTGATCGGCAATGCCGCGCACACGCTGCACCCGGTGGCGGGTCAGGGGTTCAATCTGGGGATCCGCGATGTTGCGGCGCTGGCCGAGTTGCTTGCCGAAGCGGCGGGCGCCGGCGCCGATCCCGGTTCGCCGGCGCTGCTGCAGCGTTACGCCTCCTGGCGCAACCGGGATCACCGCCGGGTTGCTGCCTTCACCGACGGCTTGGCCCGTGTGTTCGCCAATCCGCTGGCACCGGTGGCGCTGGCGCGGGACCTGGGTCTGGTGGCGGTGGATCTGCTGCCGTCGCTGAAACATTTCCTGGCCCGGCGTACCATGGGCCTGGCGGGACGGCTGCCGCGCCTGGGGCGCGGGCTGCCGTTGCGGTGATAGTGGCGAGTGACGAGTAGCCAGTAGCGAGGCCGGTGGTGGTGTTGCGCGGTGGATGCGTTGCGCTTATCCACCCTACGATGATCCCCGGGTCTGAAAAACGTAGGGTGGATAAGCGCAGCGCATCCACGGATCTTACGACCATTGTGTGAACAACCTGGTGGGATTACACAACTAGCCACTGGCAACCTGCAATTGCGGCCGACGCTGCGCGGGAGCCCGGCGAGTGGGACGGGAGGATTTGGGTCACCCATGGCAGAAACCTACGACATGGTCATCGCCGGCGGCAGCATGGTCGGCGCCACGCTCGCCAATGCGCTGGCCGGCAGCGGGTTGCGGATCGCGGTGGTCGAGGCGTCCTCCGAGACCGGCGTGCAGCCGGGAGCCGAATACGACCTGCGGGTTTCGGCGGTGACCGAGGCCTCGCGGCGGCTGTTCGAAACCCTGGAAGTGTGGCCGGCGATGGTGGCACTGCGGGTCAGTCCGTTCCGGGAGATGGAGGTGTGGGATGCCACGGGGTCGGGCCGCATTCATTTCGACGGCGCCGACATCGGCGTCGACGCCCTCGGCTACATTGTCGAGAACCGGGTTATCCAGGCGGCGTTGATCGAGCGCCTGGAGCGGCTCGACCACATCGATCTGATCCGGCCGGCCTCGGTGGAGCAATTCGTGCCGGGCGCCGACCATGTCGAGGTGGCTCTGGACAATGGCGTCGTGTTGCACGCGCGGCTGCTGGTGGGCGCCGACGGCGCCCGGTCCCGGGTGCGCACCGAGGCCGGAATTCCGGTGCGCGGCTGGGATTACGAGCAGACGGCGGTAGTGGCGACGGTGAAGACGGAACGCCCCCATCGCGAAACGGCCTGGCAGCGTTTTCTGCCCACCGGGCCGTTGGCGTTCCTGCCGCTGGGCGACGGCTCCTGCTCCATTGTCTGGTCCACGGACCCGGCGCAGGCGCAAGCGCTGCTGGAACTGGATGACGCCCGTTTCTGCCAGCAGTTGTCCGAGGCTTTCGATGGCGCGCTGGGTGCGGTTCTTTCCACCAGCCGCCGCGCCGGCTTTCCCTTGCGGCTGCAGCATGCGCGCAGCTACGTGGCCTCGCGCCTGGCGCTGGTCGGAGACGCCGCCCACACCATCCATCCGCTGGCCGGGCAGGGGGTGAACCTGGGCCTGCTGGATGCCGCCGCCCTGGCCGAAGTCGTGCATGACGCCTGGAGCCGCGGCCGTGATCCCGGTGAATATATGGTGCTGCGCCGCTACGAGCGCTGGCGCAAGGGTGACAACTTGGCGATGATGAGCGCCATGGACGGGTTCAAGCGGCTGTTCGGCGCCCGCGGCGCCGCAGTGCGCCAGGTGCGCAATCTCGGTCTATCCTTGGTGGACCACGTCGCGCCGGCCAAACAATCCATCATGCGCCGTGCCATGGGAACAGTGGGGGACCTCCCGCGGTTGGCCCGCGGACTCAAGCTCGGCTGAACGGACCGTTGGGGTCCGGTCGCGGCGCCTACGCCAGCGGTGGAAACGCCACATGAGCCTGTTCAGCATTCTGTCCATACTGGTCACCCTCTCGGCGCTGTTCAGTTACATCAACTACCGTTTCATCCGCCTTCCCACCACCATCGGCCTGATGCTGATCGCACTGTTGATGTCGCTGGCACTGATCTTTCTGGAGCCGGTGCTGCCGGGCACCCGGCAGGATGTGCGCACGCTGCTTCAAGGCATCGACTTCAACCAGACGCTGCTGCACGGCATGTTGAGCTTCCTGCTGTTTGCCGGCGCGCTGCACATCAACTTCAATGATCTGGCCCGGCAGAAGTGGACCATCGGCCTGATGGCTACCGCGGGCGTGCTGGTATCCACCTTCGTTATCGGGCCGCTGTTCTGGCTGCTGCTCGGAGCGCTGGGCATCCGGGTCGATCTGATCTATTGCCTGTTGTTCGGCGCGCTGATCTCACCGACCGACCCCATCGCCGTGCTCGGCATCCTGCGCCGCGTTCAGGTGCCCAAGAGCCTGGAAACCAAAATTGCCGGAGAGTCGCTGTTCAATGACGGCGTCGGTGTGGTGGTGTTCCTGGCGCTGTTCAGCATGGTTGCCGACGGCCACGGCGTCGAGGTCCAGCACGTGGTGTTGTTGTTCGTGCGTGAGGCCCTGGGTGGTGCGGTGTTCGGGCTCGCCGCAGGCGGTTTGGCGTTCTGGATGCTCAAGTCGGTGGACAAGTACCAGGTGGAGATCCTGATCACGCTGGCGTTGGTCACCGGCGGCTATGCGTTGGCCGAACATCTGCACCTGTCGGCACCCATCGCGGTGGTGGTAGCGGGCCTGCTGATCGGCAACCACGGCCGCTGGTTCGCCATGTCGGAGACGACGCGGGAGCACCTGGACACCTTCTGGGAACTGGTGGACGAAATTCTCAATGCGGTGTTGTTCGTCATGATCGGGCTGGAGGTGATGGTGTTGACCCTGTCGGCGAAATTCCTGCTTGCCGGGGCGTTGGTGATTCCGGTGGTGCTGGCGGCGCGGCTGGTGGCGGTGGGATTGCCGGTGGCCATCATGCGTCCGTTTCGCGCCTTCAGTCCGCGGGCGGTGCGGGTGCTGACCTGGGGCGGTCTGCGCGGCGGCATATCGGTGGCGCTCGCCCTGTCCTTGCCCGCGGGCGCGGAACGGAACATCATTCTGACCGTAACCTATGTGGTGGTGGTGTTTTCGATCCTGATCCAGGGATTGACCATCGGCCGGGTGCTCGCTGCGTCGCGTTGACGCCGCCGTGGCCCCGGCGGTCGGGGGAAAGTGTTTTTTGAACAATACGTTGTTGAACTGCCCCACACCTGCGCCGGGCCGCAATCAGGGGCTCATGGCCTTGGCATTTGGCCGTCGGTGAGGTTATAGTGTGCGCTCAACCTATGACTCCCCTCATGGGAGAGGCCCCGGCTGTGGTCACGGTTCCGGGGCGCCGAAGGCGCAACCCCGCTCGGAAACGCTCAGGCAAAAGGACCATGAGGTGGTGTTGACTCTGGAGAGCGGCCCGGTTCCATTCCAGCGACCGGGTCCACCGACGGGGCAGAGGTGCTTTAGGCTTTGGCGCGGAACAACGGCGGCCGGGCGGCGCTTCAATCTCTCAGGTTACGGGACAGAGGAGCGGCGGCGGGTCCATGACCGGCCGCCGCTTTTTTTGTCTGGACCACCTGACTAGCAGAAGCCGAATCATGCCTGAACGGACACCTTTGCACGATCAACACGCAGCCATGGGGGGCAAGCTGGTGGATTTCGCCGGCTGGGAGATGCCCGTCCACTACGGTTCGCAGCTGGAGGAGCACCATCAGGTCCGGCGCGACGCCGGCATGTTCGATGTCTCGCACATGACCGTGGTCGACCTTGAGGGCGCTGACGTGCGCCCCTATCTGCGCCGGCTGCTGGCCAACAACGTCGATCGTCTCACCACGCCCGGCAAGGCCTTGTATACGTGCATGCTCAACGAGCGCGGCGGGGTGATCGACGACTTGATCGTCTACTTCATGCGCGAGGACTGGTTCCGGATGGTGGTCAACGCAGCCACCCGCGACAAGGACCTGGCGTGGCTGCAACGGCAGGCGGCCGATTTCGGGGTACGGGTGATCGAGCGCGCGGAGCTGGCGATGATCGCAGTGCAGGGGCCGAACGCGCGCGACAAAGTCTATGCAGCCCTGGGCGATGTGCCCACCGACAGCCTGCGCGCCCTGGGACCGTTCCATGCCGCCGCCGTCGATGATCTGTTCGTCGCCCGGACCGGCTACACCGGCGAAGACGGATTCGAAATCATCCTGCCGGCGGAGCGCGCCGCGGGCCTGTGGCAGGCGCTGCACGAGCAGGGCGTGGCCCCCATCGGCCTCGGCGCACGCGATACCCTGCGCCTGGAGGCCGGCATGAACCTTTACGGTTCCGACATGGACGAGGACACCACCCCATTGGAGTCCGGGTTGGGCTGGACCGTCGGCTGGGATCCCCAGGAGCGGCAGTTCATCGGCCGCACTGTGCTGGATCAACAGCGCAAGGACGGTGTTGCGCGCAAACTCGTCGGGCTGGTGCTCGAGGGCCGCGGTGTGTTGCGCGGCCATCAGAAAGTGGTGGTCGAAGGCGTCGGCGAGGGGGAGATCACCAGCGGCAGCTTCGCGCCGACGCTGGGCCGCTCCATCGGCCTGGCCCGGGTGCCGGCGGGCACGGGGTCCACCGTCGCCGTGGACATTCGGGGTAAGCTGGTGCCCGCACGGGTGGTCAAGCCGCCGTTCGTGCGGCACGGTAAGTCCTGCCTGCCGGAAGACGTATGATCTGGCGCTGCCGGAATCCATTGACGAAAAGAGGGGAATCATGAGCAACGTTCCAGCCGATTTGAAATACACCAAATCCCATGAATGGGTGAAAGTGCTCGACGACGGTTCCGTCCTGGTCGGCGTCACCGATCATGCCCAGGATCTGCTCGGCGACATGGTTTACGTGGAAGTGCCGGAGGTCGGGCGCGCCCTGGAGGCCGAGGAGGCCTGCGCGGTGGTCGAATCGGTGAAAGCCGCTTCCGACGTCTACAGTCCGGTGGCCGGCGAGGTGGTGGAAGGCAACGAGGCGCTGGCCGATGCGCCGGAGACGGTCAACAGCGATCCCTACGGCGAAGGCTGGCTGATGAAACTGAAGCCTGCCAATGCCGGGGATCTCGACCAGTTGATGGACGCCGCCGCCTACCAGGCCCATCTCGAGGCCGAGGACCACTAACCGCGTGCACCCGGCGCGCCGCCGGCGCGCCGGGGCCGGTGATCTACGCCCGTTTCCGGGCACCAACTTCGTTTCGGGGCTGATCCATGCCTTTCATACCGCATACCGACGACGACGTCCGCGCGATGCTCGGGGCCATCGGCGCGGGCGAGATCGAGGACCTGTTCGATGAAATTCCGCCGGCCCTTCGTTCCCGGCCCCTGGAGGGGATTCCCGAGGGCATGAGCGAGGCCGAGGTGGCGCGCCTGATGACCCGGCGCGCGCAGCAGGACGGGCAACCCCAGTGCTTCATCGGCGCCGGTGCCTACGAGCACCATGTGCCGGCGGCCGTGTGGGAGTTGACCACCCGCGGCGAGTTCTACACCGCCTACACGCCGTATCAAGCCGAGGCCAGCCAGGGCACGCTGCAGCTGCTCTACGAGTACCAGACCATGATGGCCAGCCTCAACGGCCTGGACGTGTCCAATGCCTCGCTCTACGACGGTGCTTCGGCGCTCGCCGAGGCGGTGCTGATGGCGGTGCGCGCCAACCGCAAGTCCAAGAGCAAGCGCGTTCTCATGCCGCGGACCGTGCACCCGTTCTACCGCAAGACCGTGCAGGCGTTGGTCGGCAACCAGGGACTGGTGCTCGAAGAACTGGACTACGATCAGGCCGCCGGATTCCTGGATCCCGCGACCCTGCCGGATGCGCCGGGAGACTTCGCCGCCCTGATCATTCCCCAGCCGAACTTTTTCGGCGCGCTGGAGGAGGTCGACGCCCTGACCGATTGGGCGCACGGCCGCGGGGCGCTGGTGATCGGCGTGGTCAACCCTATGGCGCTGGCTCTGCTGAAACCGCCCGGTGCCTGGGGTGAAGCAGGCGCCGACATCGCCTGCGGCGAAGGCCAGCCGTTGGGCATTCCCCTGTCCTCGGGCGGGCCTTACTATGGCTTTCTCTGCTGCCGCCAGGAGCACGTGCGGCAGATGCCCGGCCGCATCATCGGGCGCACCGTGGACCTGGAAGGCAAGCCCGGCTTCACGCTGACCCTGCAGGCGCGCGAGCAGCACATCCGCCGCTCCAAGGCGACGTCCAATATCTGCACCAATCAGGGCCTCATGGTCACCGCATCGACCATTTACATGGCTTTGATGGGGCCTCAGGGCCTGGAGCGCACCGCAGCGGCCAGTCATGCCCGTACCCGGGAACTGGTGGACAGGCTCACGGCGCTGGACGGCGTGGAGCAGGTGTTCGACCGGCCGCTGTTCCACGAGGCGGTGGTGCGGTTCCCGGTGCCCCTGGGCGACGTGCTGCGGGCGCTGGAGGCGCAGAGTGTGCTCGGCGGCTATCCGTTGGGCGATGATTATCCCGAGCTCGACGGCTGCCTGCTGGTGTGCGCGACCGAGACCAAGACGTCTGAGGATATTGACGCCTATGTGGCACATCTGGCGCGTATTCTGTCCAAACAGCAGGCATTCAATTGCCCGATTTCGCCTAAAATTTGAATTTTCTAGCGGTAATCGCAGGACAGGTGAGGCGCGGTGGTTTCAGGCCTCGTAAACCACAATGAGAGGCCGGACCCGCACGTCCGGCCGGACAATCAGGAGGGCGGTCATGGCCACAATCACATTGAGAGGCAACGAGATCCATACCAACGGCGAGCTGCCGGCCGTAGGCGGCGCGGCGCCGGACCTGCATCTGGTGGACGCGGAGCTCAACGATCGCACGCTGTCCGACTACAAGGGCAAGAAGAAGCTGCTCAACATCGTGCCCAGTCTGGACACGCCGACATGCGCCATTTCCACCCGCAAGTTCAACGAAGCGGCCAAGGGGCGCGATGACGTGGTGATGCTGATCGTTTCCGCGGACCTGCCGTTTGCCCAAAAGCGCTTCTGTACCGGCGAGAAGCTCGAAAACGTGATTCCGCTGTCGATGATGCGCTCGCGCAATTTCGGCAAGGACTACGGCGTGCTGATCACCGACGGGCCCCTGGCGGGGATTACCGCACGGGCGGTGGTGGTGTTGGATGCAAGCGACAAGGTGGTCTACACCGAGCTCGTTCCGGAGATCGGCCAGGAGCCGGATTACGACAAGGCGCTGGCGGCTCTCGGCTGAGACGGTTGTAAACGCAGAGGGCGCCGAGACGCAGAGCACGCGGAGATTTTTGTGTTGTCAACCGGAGCGATGAGCTACCCGGTTTGCCCCGATCGTTTCGACAGGATGGCAGGCAGCTGGCGCCCATTGAGCTCTCTGCGTCCTCTGCGTTTTCCGCCCGGCGGGCGACAGTAATAATGTTCGGAGAATCGCATGCTGATTTTTGAAGAATCCAAACCGGGGCGCACCAACGGTGCGCAGTTGCCGCGGCAAGAGGCGGATATCGCCGATATTCCGGCGCAGTTCCGCCGCGAAACGCGCGCAGGACTGCCGGAGGTTTCCGAGATGCAGGTGGTGCGCCACTACACTCTGCTGTCGCAGAAGAATTTTTCGATCGACACTCATTTCTATCCGCTCGGTTCGTGCACCATGAAATACAACCCGCGCGGCTCCAACCGGCTGGCGATGCTGCCCGGTTTCCTGGCCCGCCATCCGTTGAGCCCCGAGGCGTTCGGCCAGGGTTTCATGGCCTGCCTGTTCGACCTGCAGGAATTGCTCAAGGAGGTGACCGGCATGAAGGCGGTGTCGCTGACTCCGGCGGCGGGTGCCCAGGGCGAGTTCGCCGGCATGTCGATGATCCGCGCCTACCATGGCGCCCGTGGTGACACGGCCCGCACCGAGGTGCTGGTTCCCGACGCGGCCCATGGCACCAACCCGGCATCGGCGGTGATGTGCGGCTACAAGGTGCGCGAGATTCCCACCGACAAGAGCGGCGACGTGGATCTGGAAGCGCTCAGGCAGGCGGTGGGGCCGCAGACGGCCGGGTTGATGCTGACCAATCCGTCGACGCTCGGGGTGTTCGAGCGCCACATCCAGGACATCGCCAAAGTGGTGCACGAGGCGGGCGGGCTGTTGTACTACGACGGCGCCAACCTCAACGCTATCCTCGGCAAGGTGCGCCCCGGAGACATGGGCTTCGACGTCATCCACATGAACCTGCACAAGACGTTTTCCACGCCCCATGGCGGCGGCGGACCGGGCGCCGGCCCGGTGGGCGTGGCCGAGCGCCTGGTGCCCTTCCTGCCGGTGCCGATGGTGGCGTTCGACGGCGACGAGTACCACTGGGTGACGGAAAAGGACCGTCCCCAGACCATCGGCCGCATGTCGGCGTTCATGGGCAATGCCGGGGTGCTGTTGCGCGCCTACGTCTATGCGCGGCTGCTGGGGCGTGAAGGCATGACCCGGGTGGCCGAGTACTCGACCCTGAACGCCAACTACATGATGGCGCGGCTGCGCGACAAGGGTTTCGATCTGGCCTATCCGCAGCGGCGCGCCACCCACGAATTCATCGTTACGCTGAAACGCCAGGCCAAAGAGCTGGGGGTGAATGCCATGGCGTTCGCCAAGCGGCTGCTCGATCTGGGCTATCATGCGCCGACGACCTATTTCCCGCTGCTGGTGCCCGAGTGCCTGCTGATCGAGCCGACCGAGACCGAGGACAAGGAGACTCTGGACGGGTTCATCGAAGCCCTGGGCAAGATCCAGGCCGAGGCCGAAAGCCATCCGGAGCAGGTCACCGGGGCGCCCTACACCATGCCGGTGCGGCGGCTCGACGACGTGCGGGCGGCGCGGGAGCTGGACCTCACCTGGCAACCGTCCGCCGCGGACGCCTGATCCAAGCGCCAGGCCGTGCCCAAACCGGGTCGCAAGGGAATCGCCCGCATCCTCTATGCGACCCGGTATTCCTGGCTGGGGTTGAAGGCGGCCTTCCGCAAGGAGGCGGCTTTTCGCCAGGAACTGTTGCTGGCGGTGATCCTGGTTCCGATCGGCATCTGGTTGGGGCGCAGCGGCGTGGAGCGGGCGCTGCTGGTGGGCAGCCTGTTGCTGGTGCTGATCGTGGAGCTGTTGAATTCGGGCCTCGAGGCGGTTGTGGACCGATTCGGCGAGGAGTGGAACAAGCTCTCGGGGCGCGCCAAGGATATGGGCTCCGCCGCCGTATTTGTCGCCCTGGTCAACGTGGCGGCGGTCTGGCTGCTGGTGCTCTGGGGTCGATTTTTCTGAATTTTCACAAGCGACAACCAACAAGCAAGGGGAGCAGTCATGACAGCCCTGATCTGCGGATCATTCGCCTTCGACACCATCATGGTGTTCCACGATCATTTCAAGAATCACATTCTTCCGGACAAGGTGCACATGCTCAACGTGTCGTTCCTGGTGCCGGAAATGCGGCGCGAGTTCGGCGGCTGCGCCGGCAACATCGCCTATAACCTGCAGCTGTTGGGCGGTGAGCCGCTGCCCATGGGCACGGTGGGCACCGACTTCGCCCCCTATGCCGACTGGATGCGCCAGAACGGCATCGACACCGGGCACGTGAAAGTGATGGAAGGCAATTACACCGCGCAGGCATTTATCACCACGGACCGGGATGACAACCAGATCACCGCCTTCCACCCCGGTGCCATGAGCCTGGCCCACGAGGTGCGGGTCGACGACGCCGAAGGCGTGACCATCGGCATCGTCTCCCCCGACGGGCGCGACGGCATGGTCGAACACGCGACCCAGTTTGCCGAGGCCGGCATTCCATTCATTTTCGATCCCGGTCAGGGTCTGCCGATGTTCGACGGCGAGGACCTGATGCGGTTCGTGGAGCAGGCCACCTGGGTCACCGTGAACGACTACGAGATGCAACTGGTGCAGGATCGCACCGACCTGTCACCCCATGAGCTGGCCGAGTATGTGCAGGCGCTTATTGTTACCCGCGGCGGCGAGGGTTCGGTCATCTACACCACCGATCACCGCATCGAGGTGCCGGCGGCGCCGGTCAACGAGGTCCGCGACCCCACCGGCTGCGGTGACGCCTACCGTGCCGGCCTGCTGTACGGTCTGATGAATGACCTGGACTGGAAGACCACCGGACGCGTCGCCGGGCTCATGGGCGCCATCAAGATCGAGCATCACGGCACCCAGAACCACCGGTTCGAGCGCGCCGAGTTCGAGGACCGCTTCAAAGAGGCCTTCGGCTATCGTCTCTGATTCGGGAGCGCCATGGGCGATGCGCGAGTAGCCCGGATGGAGCAACGCACAATCCGGGGTGGTCAGCACCACGTGCAGTAGCGCGTAGCGAGGAAAGCAATTTCGGCCTCGCCACTCGCTGCCAGCAACGCGCTACTGCGGTAACCGTAGGGTGGATAAGCGCAGCGCATCCACCGTTTGTGCTATTCCGCCAACTGCTCCGA
>JARRNJ010000052.1:0-19139 GCA_037385045.1 Gammaproteobacteria bacterium
CGGGTGCGCGCCATCGATGGCGGCCGGTTCATGGCCCAGAGGATGGGCATGCTTGGCATCCGCCGGGGTGTGGACGTCCGGGTGGTTCACGGACCGGGCCCGCGCGGGGCTGTGGTGCAGGTGGGCGGGGCCCGCATCGCGCTCGGGCGTGGCGTGATCGAACAGATCCACGTGGAGCTGCACGCTGCCTTGGACACGGAAGCGAACGTTAAGGGAGAGCACCGATGAGTGCATGTCACGGTGCCGAGGACGCGGTTGCAGCGACCACGGGACAGCCGGTCATCGCGGTGGCGGGCAATCCGAACTGCGGTAAGACGACGCTTTTCAATCTGCTTACGGGCGCACGCCAACATGTCGGCAACTGGCCGGGTGTGACGGTGGAGCAGCGCCGCGGGGTGGCGTCGATGCACGGCATGAAGGCCTCGGTCGTCGATCTGCCGGGCGTGTACAGCCTGCTGGGCGGGGGCGGTACCGATCAGGCCGTGGCGCGCGATTTCCTGCTGGACGGCAACGTCGACTTGGTGTTGAACATTGTCGACGCTTCGAATCTGGAACGGCATCTGGCGTTGACTGCCGAGTTGCTCGAAACGGGAAGGCCGCTGGTACTGGTACTCAATATGGTGGACGAGGCCAAGGCCCAGGGCCTTGAGCCGCGCACCGAGGAACTCTCGAAGGCGCTGGGCGTGCCGGTCGTGCCCATGGTGGCACGTACAGGGCGCGGAAAGCACGATTTGCTGAACGCAGTCAGCCGGGCGCTGCAAACCCCGCCGCAGCCGGCGCGGATCCGCTATCCCGCGGCGGTAGAGGACGCCCTGCATACCCTTTCCGAGGCGTTGGGGGAAGGTCATGCCGCGCGCCGTCGGTTTGGGGCCTTGCGGCTGCTGGAAGGCGCCGCGGACGCCGACAGTCCCGCGGTGGGCGAGTTGCTCGGCGCGGTGCGCGCTCGGGTGACGGCAGCAACCGACGAGGAGGCGGGCGACCTGCTGGCCGATGCGCGTTTCGGTTGGGCGCACGCGCTGGCTACGAGTGCGATGCGACGCGGCGGTCGGATCGGCAGGCGCCAGCGCGTGACCGACGCGCTGGACCGCATCGCACTGCACGACTGGCTGGGCGTGCCGGTGTTTCTGCTGGTGCTGTATCTGGTTTTCGTGGTCAGCTTCAGCGGCGGTAACATCTTTCTGGATTTCTTCGATCAGGCCTCCGCCGCCCTGTTGATCAACGGCGTCGGCCACGCCCTCTACTCGGTGGGGCTGCCGGCGTGGCTGGTGTCGGTAATCGCCGGCGGGCTCGGTGGCGGCCTGAATCTTGTCATCGCTTTCATTCCTCCCATCGGCCTGACCTTCCTGTTCCTGGCGTTGCTCGACGATTCGGGCTACATGGCCCGTGCCGCGTACGCCATGGACCGGCTCATGCGCCGGCTCGGCCTGCCCGGCAACGCCCTGGTGCCGATGGTGATCGGCTTTGGCTGCAATGTGCCGGCAGTCATGGGTTCGCGCATCATCGAGGACCCGCGGGGGCGCATGCTCACCGTGTTGATGCAACCGTTTATGTCCTGCTCGGCGCGGCTGACCATCTACATGGCGTTCGCCGTGGTGTTCTTCCGCAGCGACGGCGGGCAGGTGGTGTTCCTGCTCTATGTGCTGGGGATCGTGGTGGCGCTGCTGACCGCCTGGCTGCTGGGCAAGACGGCGGTGCGCGGCGAAGCCCTGCCGTTCGTCATGGAGCTGCCGCCCTACCGTCTGCCGAGCGTCCAGAGCGTACTGGTGCAGAGTTGGCAGCGGCTCAAGGTATTCCTGTTCCGCGTAGGGCGGGTCATCGCGGTGATCGGCCTGGTGCTGTTCATCCTGCCCGGCATCGGCTGGACAAGCAAGGGTCTCCAGACCACCGATATCAATCATTCTCTGCTGGCCCAGGGCAGCCGTGCGCTGGTGCCGTTGTTCGAGCCCATGGGCATCAAAGAGGACAACTGGCCGGCGGTGTCGGGGCTGATCGCGGGTGCGGCGGCCAAGGAAATCGTGATCGGCACCCTAAATGGCATCTACCAACGGCAGAATTCCGCCGACCTGATGAACGCCTACCGCGATCCGGATATCGGCGCCCAACTGTGGCGTGCCGTGAAGACGATTCCGGCCAACGCCATGACTTTCGTCAGCACCCTGAACGATCCTCTCGGGCTGTCCGACCTGGGCTCGACGCAGGCGGCGGAGCAGGCCTCCGGGGCGGACAGCGCGACGCTTAAGGCTATCGCAGCGGGGTTCACGCCGCTGTCGGCGTTCGCCTATCTTGTCTTCGTGCTGCTATACGTGCCCTGCGCCAGCACCATGGGGGCTCTCCGGCGTGAAGTGGGTTGGGGCTGGATGGTGTTTTCCATGCTGTACGGCATCGGCCTGGGTTGGGGCGCAGGCACCGTCATCTACCAGGTAGGTACCTTCGCACAACATCCGGAAACCTCGTGGCTGTGGATCGCGGGAATCGTGGCAGCCTTCGTGCTGCTGGTCGTAGGGCTGCGGTTGTACGGCAGTCGCCAGCAGGGTCCGGGAGGTGGTTTGCTCGAGGCGCCATCGTGAAGCCGCTGTTCGAGGTGCGTGACCGGTTGCGAGAGCAGGGCATGGCCACGGTGAGTCAACTCGCGGTGGTCACGGACCTGCCATTCGCGACAATCGAGGATATGCTCGCCTATTGGCAGCGGCGCGGGCGCGTTGAGTTGGTCCCGCTCGGCGCCGGGGACGGTTGCGGCTCGGCCTGTGGTGGCGGATGTGCCAGTTGCGGCGTGCCTTCGGAAAGCGGCGTACGCGTCTATCGCTGGCGAGAGTCCGACAAGGCAACGGCGCAGCCTGTTACGTTTCATAGACCAACGCTGCTAAGAAAATAATCGGTAATGGTAGCGAGCATTACGGAGCGCAGGGCGCAAGCCCTGCGCCGCGGGCGGTTTGTGGCCGGTTCCAGCGCTGAGCAGTTCGGTCGACCCAAAACGATGCCCAGCCGCCGGCTGCTTGCGCAGCCACGAGCAGGGAGACGAGTTCCTGGTAGTCGGCGCTCCCAATCTCCTACCTCGCTGGCATCCTCACACCCCCACGAGGGATGCCGGCAGTGGCCGCGCTGGTGCACGGCGAGGACCGCCTGCCGACCGATCCGCTGGGGCCGATCCGGCGCGGGTGCACCGAGGGACGCCTGGTACGAGGCGCCAGCGTCCGTCGTCTGCAAGAACCGCCTAGCTAACCTGTCTCGTCCTTGCAGTGCGGGACAAATCTAGAACCTAAGGAGGAGTTTTGAGCATTCGATCGATCTGGTTGGTTGCGGTTGGGTTCGCGGGACTAGTGGCGGCGACCGCCGCGGTGGCTGCCGGACCGCGTCCGGCGCGGATCCTGTTGTTCCCGACCCTGCGCCAGGGGCTGCAGACGGGGTTGCACCTGGATACGGAGTCGGTATCCAACGTGGCGGGCGGCCTGCGCCAGGCCACCACCTTCGATACGCTGCTGCACGCCGGCTTCAACCTGGATAGTGGGGCATTGGGGCTATGGCAGGGCGGAAAGCTACGCGTGTCGGCCATCTATATCAACAGTGGGCAACCCGATACCTACGACATCGGGGATCTGCAGGTGACCAGCAACATCGCCGCACCCAATGCCACCCGGATCTATCAGTTCTGGTATCAGCAGCGGCTGTCGAGCTGGCTGGCGGTGCGTGCCGGCCTCATCGACCTGAACCAGTACTTCGCAGTCACCCCCCATGCCGGCAGCTTTCTAAACTCCTCGTTCGGGATCGTGCCCACCGTCGCTGCCAACGTCCCGTCGTCCATCTACCCCACGCCCGGCGCGGGCCTGATAGTCAGCGGCCATGCCGCCGGCTGGCAGGCCCAGGTGGGCGCTTTCCAGGGCGAACCGTCCGAGCGTGGAGAACCGTTCGCACATGGCGCTATGACGATTGCGCAGGTCCAGCACGGTCCGGTGCAGGCGGGCCTGTGGAACTATCGGGCGAACGGTGACGGACAACACAACGACTGGGGTGCCTACGGCAGTGTCGCGGGTGCGCTGACGAGCCGTGTGAAAGGGTTTGTGCAACTGGGTGCCGCACCACGCTCGGGGAACCAGGTGCCCTACTATCTCGGCATGGGCCTGATGGCTAAGAACCTGGTCGCTGATCGCCCCAGAGATGAGATCGGGATCGCGATGGCGCGTGCCTGGATTCGTGGCGCCGTCAACGCCGCAGAAACGACCTGGGAATTGACCTACGTGGCACGCCTGTCCCGACATTTGTACCTACAACCCGACGTGCAATACGTCGCCCATCCCTCCGCCAGCCGCTCCATCGACAACGCCACTGTGATATTCATGCGGCTGCACATGGAATTCGACAGCTAGTGCACACACCGAATCGAGAACGTGCGGAGAGCAAGCAACCGTTTCGTGTCGGTCCACTGGACACGCCAGTCCGCGAAGCCAATTGTCTCAATATGCTTGAACACCAACAATTCCTGGCTGGGCGGTAGGCGCCTTCCCGGCAGAAGGCGGAGTGCGGACAACTTCAATGTGATTTGTCATTTTGAAGATCATTGGATATTCACGAAGCAGGCAGTGACTCTTATCGGGGGAGTTCTGACCTCGCACCTTAGTCCGCGCGCACGACTTCAACCTCATCGTACCGATTGAGCTTGTAGACTGCGACAGAGATGATCCAAGCGGCAATGAAGACACCAATGATCGTGTATCCGAGGATGCCGAAGGCGGTATCACCATTGACTGCGGCGATGGACTTCCAGAATCCGCCGGAAAGGTTGTATTCGCTTTGGATTAGCCCCAAGGTCTCGATACCACCCACGAGCACCGCCACCACCACGGAAACCGCGGTGATGGTGATGTTGTAGAACAGCTTGCGCATCGGCTTCATGAAGGCCCAGCCATAGGCGCCGAGCATGAGGATGGAGTCGGTGGTATCGATCAGTGCCATGCCGGCGGTGAACAGAGCGGGAAAGATCATGATCGACCAGACTGGCAGGCCATGGGAGGCGGACGCCGCGGCGATGCCGAGCAGACCGACCTCAGTGGCCGTATCGAAGCCCAGGCCGAACAGGAATCCGATCAGATACATCTGCCACGAATGATCGATGATCTTGAAAAGTCCGCGGAAGATACGCCCGAAGAATCCTCGTTTGGCGAGCAGGATGTCAAGGTCTTCGTCGGAATAGCTTCCTCCGGCCTTCACACGCCGGAAGGTGGAGATGATGGAGAGGAGGATCAGCAGGTTCATTACCGCAATTGCCAGCAGGAAAAAGGCCGAGACAAGGGTGCCAAAGACAGTGCCCCAGTTCGAGAGCGCGTCGAACTGGTCCTTCAGCGCCAGCGTTGTGCCCGCCACGGCAGCGGAAAGGCCGAACACGATGGTGGAATGGCCGAGTGAGAAGAACAAGCCCACACCGACGGGTCGCTGGCCCTGCTGCATTAGCTTGCGGGTGACGTTGTCGACAGCAGCGATGTGATCGGCATCCACCGCATGGCGCAGGCCGAAGCCGTAGGCCAGCAGTGCAGTACCCAGCAGCAGCGGGTAGCCGTGGAACACGGCCAGCGTTACGCCCCAGAGTGCCAGGTTGGCGACGCCAAGCAACAGGTACATGCCCAAAATCCGGCGGCCCGTTGCGCCGCGCATTCCCCGTTTCAATCCTACCAGCATCGCCAGGCTCCATCTCTGGGTGGTTGGGTTGGTTGGGTTGCTTTGAATCGTATCGACCCGATCGTATGAAGCAAAGAAAATTCTTCATAACAGAGCGCCTCTGCAACGTAAGCGACTTTCATTCTTGGTGCAAGGGACGGCGCAGCCGTTCGTGCCGCGCGGGAGCCGGGCCGCCAACCAGCCATAGTCCGAGTCTGGACTGACCAGCGGATTCACGTCTTATTCCCGTTCCCGGCAGTAGGTTTTGCTTGGGCGAACGAGTCGGTGATGGGCCGGCACCATGGTAAAGCGGCCCCCGGCGCGTTCAGCAGCGGCCGATAGCCATAGTCGATTAAAGCGTTAGAAACAAACGATTATACCCAGGGCATGGATTGACGTTTAATGGTTAGTACGTCGCGAGCGACGGGAGTTCGCGACCTGATAGGCCGTTGAGAGGTGTGTTGACTATCCTATCTTGACCTTGAAAAGGAGTAACCGTTATGGCCGAGAGAAAATGCCCGGTGATGCACGGCGGTGTTACCACCGCTGGCGTGTCGAACATGGAGTGGTGGCCCAAGAGCCTGAACCTCGACATTCTGCATCAGCACGACACCAAAACCAACCCGATGGGCAAAGGCTTCAACTATCGGGAAGAGGTCAAGAAGCTGGATTTTGATGCACTCAAGAAGGACCTGCATGCGCTGATGACCGATAGTCAGGCGTGGTGGCCGGCGGACTGGGGCCACTACGGCGGTTTGATGATCCGAATGTCCTGGCACGCGGCCGGGACTTATCGTATTGCCGATGGACGCGGTGGGGCGGGCACCGGCAATCAACGTTTTGCGCCCATCAATTCCTGGCCGGACAACGTCAACCTGGACAAGGCGCGCCGCCTGCTCTGGCCGATCAAGAAAAAGTACGGGAACCGGCTCAGCTGGGCAGACCTGATTGCCTACGCGGGCACTATCGCCTACCAGTCCATGGGGCTGAAGACCTTCGGCTTTGCCTTTGGTCGCGAGGATATCTGGCATCCTGAAGTCGATACTTATTGGGGCTCCGAGAAGGAATGGCTCGCCCCCAGCGGCAGCGAAGGCAGCCGTTACTCCGGCGAGCGCGATCTGGAAGACCCGCTCGCCGCAGTGATGATGGGACTGATCTACGTCAACCCCGAAGGTGTCGATGGCAACCCGGACCCGATCAAGACCGCCCATGACGTGCGAGTGACCTTTGCCCGTATGGCCATGAACGACGAGGAAACCGTCGCTCTGACCGCCGGTGGCCACACGGTGGGCAAATGCCACGGTAACGGCGATGCCTCCTTGCTCGGCCCGGAACCCGAAGCCGCCGGACTCGAAGATCAGAGCCTGGGCTGGATCAACAAGACCAAACGCGGAGTTGGCCGCTACACTGTGTCCAGCGGCCTGGAAGGCGCGTGGACCACGCACCCCACGAAGTGGGACAACGGCTATTTCCATCTGCTGCTCAACTACGACTGGGAGATCAAGAAGAGCCCGGCCGGCGCCTGGCAGTGGGAGCCCATCAACATCAAGGAAGAGGACAAACCGGTCGACGTGGAAGATGTCTCGATCCGCTACAACCCGATCATGACCGATGCCGACATGGCCATGAAGATGGATCCGGAATATCGGAAGATCGCCGAGCGCTTCTACAAGGACCCAGAACACTTCTCCGACGTCTTCGCACGGGCGTGGTTCAAACTCACACACCGGGACATGGGCCCGAAGGCGCGTTACATCGGGCCCGAGGTACCGAAGGAAGACCTGATCTGGCAGGACCCGGTACCGGCGGGCAGCACGGACTACGATATCCAAAAGACAAAGGAAAAGATTGCCGCCAGCGGTCTGAGCATTGGCGAAATGGTCTCTACCGCCTGGGACAGCGCCAGGACCTTCCGGGGTTCGGATAAGCGCGGCGGCGCCAACGGCGCACGTATCCGCCTGGCTCCGCAGAAAGACTGGGAAGGCAACGAGCCCGAGCGTCTCGCCAAGGTACTGGCCGTGCTGGGACCGATCGCGGCCGAGAGCGGCGCCAGCGTCGCCGACGTCATCATCCTGGCCGGCAACGTCGGTGTCGAACAGGCCGCCAAGGCCGCGGGCTTTGATATCAGCGTGCCTTTCGCGCCCGGTCGTGGCGATGCTACGGACGCGATGACGGACGCCGCGTCGTTCGAGCCGCTGGAGCCCCTCCATGACGGTTACCGCAACTGGCTGAAGAAGGACTATGTAGTCAGGGCCGAAGAGCTCATGCTCGACCGCACCCAACTGATGGGCTTGACTGCGCCGGAGATGACGGTCCTAGTGGGCGGTATGCGGGTACTGGGCACCAACCACGGCGGTACAAAGCACGGTGTTTTCACCGATCGCGTCGGCGCGCTGACCAACGACTTCTTCGTCACCCTGACGGACATGAACTACACGTGGACGCCGGCAAGCAACAACCTGTATGAAGTCCGGGATCGCAAGAGGGACGAGGTCAAGTGGACGGCGAGCCGCGTGGATCTCGTGTTCGGCTCCAACTCCATCCTGCGCGCCTATGCCGAAGTCTATGCGCAGGACGACAACCGGGAAAAGTTCGTGCAGGACTTCGTCGCCGCGTGGACAAAAGTAATGAACGCCGACCGCTTCGACCTGACCTGAGTCCCGATATCCCTCCCCGCGCCGCATCTAATAGCGGCGCGGCGGAGTCGGGGACAGACTCTGAGATTTCAGCCGCTCAGTGCGTTACGGATGGAGGTCGGCGCTTTCGCCTCCCCCTATCTGGGGGAACTGAAGATGATTTTGAGTGCTCGTCTGCTAATTGCCTAATTCGAAATGAAAATCCGTAGGAGCATTGTGATTGACAACCACAATGATTTCATAGTCTCCCGGTGCGAGGTTCACATTGTTTCCGAAATGGGTTGTCGCCAGGCTTTTGCGTGCGACATGCATGCGCACCACGGGAAGCAAAGTCCATGTTCCCTTGCGGGGAGCCAATTGCTTATAGAGCATTGTGACGTTCGCTTTTTCTACAGGTTTCCTGTCCCTCTCAATAAACACGACCATGTGATAATTCGGCCGGGGGGAGTGGCTGAGCAGCATGGGCATTGCGCCGCCGCCCCGGACCATCGTTGCATGAGGCCCTTCGAACGCCTCCGCAGGCAGGACTTTGAGAGTGACCCGGACGGCGCCTGCCGTTTCCGTCTTGCTGATGTTTTTAGCGTCTGCTGCATTTGACGCGATAAGACAAGCAGCTAGAAACGTCGACCAGAGAATCAAGAATTTTGACTTGCGTCATGACATTCCCCGCCTTTTTGTGGCGGATTTGGATTGCAACGATTCCTCGTATTGCCTGTAATGTAGAAGAAATATATGGCGCCGCCACAGGACCCGACATTCGATACCCGCAAGCGGGTAAGCAGACCCCGCCGGAAACCGGACGCAGGAGAGCGCATGCCTGAAGCATTGTGATAATGCCGTTCGCGTCTATAACAGCTTAGAATTGCCTCATTCAATTTTGCTTGGTGAAGCTCTTTCCCATGAACACCAAATTATTGAAGGCTAGATTGGCCTATACGCTGGCCTTTGCGCTGATGACCGGCGCAGGCTCCGCGTGCGCGGCGGACACGCACAGCCATAGCGGTGCGGACATTCGTCAACTCAGTTTCAGCGCCGAGGTACACGTGCGGGCCGACGGCCGGTTTACCGAGCGCGACGATCAGGTGATTGAGGCGTTGACCCGCAGCGGCGCCAATTCCATAAACCCCTTCCAGCAGACGTTCTCAAGCACCCTGTCGAAACTGAAGGTGCTTTCGGCTTGGATCGAGACGCCGGAGGGTAGGCACAGGCCGGTTCCCGCATCAGACGTCTTCGTGCGGCCGGTGCCGGCAACACAGGGGGCGCCGATGTACAGCCGCGCCGAGGTGCTTAATGTAGTCCTGCCGCACTTTACGAAAGGCGACAAACTGCACATCACCACGTTACTCACGCAGACCAAGCCGTATTTCCCCAATGAATACTTCGGCGTGTGGGGCGTCGACGAGCGCCAGTCCGCCCGCGACCAGAAAGTGGTCGTGCAGGGACCGGTCTCGATGCATCTGAAGGCGGCCCAACGTGGTGGTTGGACCATGTCGCGTCACATCAACGGCGCCACCGAAGTCTTTACGGCCACGCTGGCCGAGCACCATGCGCATTTCCCAGGTCCGGCGACGGTGGATTCGGGGGACTACAGTCCGGTGTTCGAGGTGACCAGCTTCCCGACTTGGGCCTCAGTAGGCAAGGCTTACTGGGCGCGCGCCAAGGCCGAGGCGACCGTGACCCCGCGAGTCAAGAAGGTGGCCGACCGTGTGACCGGGAAGTTGCACGGCTGGAAAGCCGTCAAAGCACTGTATGCCTGGGTCTCGGCAAACATCCGCTATGTCGGGCTGGAATTGGGTGTGGGCGGTTTCGTGCCGATCTCGGCCGGAGCAACGCTGAAGACAGGCTATGGCGATTGCAAGGCACACGCCACCTTGCTCGAGGCGCTCCTGGCTGCGCGCGGCATTGCCGCGTATCCGGTACTGATTAACTGGAGCAGCGCCTTCAACCTGGTGCCACTTCCAGGCCCGGATTTCAATCACGCCATCGACTATCTGCCCAAGTATCATGTGTTCCTGGATGCGACCGGCGAATACGAGACGCCCGGCCAGTTGGCTGTGGGTGAGCGCGACAAGCCGGTCGTGGTTGCCGGTCCGCACTCCCAATTGCTGCGCACTCCGGGTGGGCAGCCCGACCAGAACCGGCTGGATTACCATGCCACGCTGCATCTGGCGCCTGACGGCACCCTCACTGGCGACGCGCAAATGACCACATACGGCTGGTGGGCCTGGTCCAACCGTATGATTTTCGCCCAAGTGCCGCCGGGTGCATACAAGCGGTTGATGAGCGACGTATTGAATACCAGCGGTGGTGGCCAGGGCACCTTCGAGCATGGCAATCCGTTGGTACTGGATCGGCCATTTCAGATCGAAGCCCGCTGGAGCACGCCGGCCTACGCGGTGCCGGGTAAGACGTTGTCTTTGCGCTTGCCGGCCGGTCCGTATCTGGTTCCAAGTATGGAGAGTACCAACGACCCGGTGAGTGCTCTGGCGGCAGTATGTGGTCCTGACACGCGTGGGCACAGTGTCAACACCTACTTCGGTGGGATTGACTGGCATACTTTGCTGGTTTTGCCGCCGGATTATGCGCCAACGTATTTGCCGCCGGCGATCGATATGCACAACGCAGCGGGCAGCTTCAGTTTCGCGGTACACGACCACAAGGGCAGGATCGAAGCGTATTATCAGCTGCGCCTGACTCATGTGTTGTATCCCCCGTCCCAGTACGCCGATCTACGCGCGTTGCTGCGTGCCGATCTGCGCGCACAGCATACCCCTTTGATCTTCAAACATATCTGATAGGGATTTGCCATGGATCTGTGCAAAACCGTCCTCGGCGTGGTGATCGCTCTGACCGTGGGTGTGCGGCTCGCCCAGGCCGGCACCGCTACACCGCCGCAGGTCAACTACCAGATCATCAAACAGCACGTGGCGCTCGATATTGCCAAGGACGGCAGCTATACCAAGACCGTTTCACGCGTCGTGCAACCCATGACGCTGTCGGGTGTTGAGCAGGTGGCCCAGGTGCAAATCGCCTATCCGGCCAACTTTGCCACGGTGAAGATTCTTGAGGCCTACACGGAAACACCCGCGCACAAACGCGTCAATGTCGCGCCTTCGGCCATTTTCACTCAATCGACGGCCAGTGCGCTGCGGGCGCCGTTTCTTAGCAAAGGCACCGTCAAGAACCTGATCTTCCCGGCTGTAACGCCGGGATCGACCGTGCACCTGCGGTATGTCGAGCATTTTGACAGGGCCTACCTGCCGGGCATCTACGCCGCGTCGGCGACGCTGGCACCGCACGTACTGGCACAGTCGGTCACCATCAGTGTCACTGCACCCAAATCGATGCGGCTATACGTCCACGCACGCGGACCCTGGCTCGAACACCGCAGTGCCGGCCGGGGCACCCAGACGCTCAGCGCGACAGGCAGCTGGTCGCGTGTCGACTTCCCACCGCAAAATACCGCGGCCGTTGCCCAGTACGCACCGATGGCGGTCATTGGCACAGCGGCGCACTGGAAAGCCGTCGCGCAGGCCTATGATACATTGGCGTCGACGGCGACGCGGACCACACCGGCTATCGACAAGGCGGCTGCCAAGGCGGCGGACGGCGCGCACGGCAAGGTGGCCGTGGCGCGCATTTACCGTTGGGTACAGCAACACATTCAGGCAGTGAACGTCGATTACCGCGAGGCCGGTTACCGCCCGCCGACGCCTGCCAGCACCTTGGAGCGCGGCATTGGCGATAGCAATGCCAGCGTGGCCCTGTTGTGCAGCATGTTGCGCGCCGTGGGCGTCGAGGCGGTGCCGGCGTTGATGTCCACCTCGCGGCGGTACGTGCCGTATCCTGGCCCCGACCCCTTTGCCTTTGAACACGTGCTGGCCTACGTCCCTGCTTATCACCTGTATCTCGATACCAGTCAGCGCTATGCGGGTATGAACGCGTTGCCGTTGATGGATGCCGGCAAGCCGGTTTTGATTACCGGTGGCGCCAGTGCCCTTGTTCGCACGCCGGCGCCGGAACGTAACCGAGTGCAGTACCGTGAAGTACGGTCGATGACGCTGGATCCGGATGGCATTATCGACGGCACCAGTCAGATCACGGCTTCCGGCTGGCGCGCCATCCGCATGCGCAAAGATCTGTTGAGTGATCGAAGCGGTGAGCGGTTGTGGCGGTTCATCCAAAACGCTTACTACCGAGGAGGCCACACAGGGTCGATGCGGGTGGCGGAAATTTCCAACCGGCACCATCTGGATCGACCGCTGAGTATGAAATTGCAATGGCGCAATAGTGACGCGTTCATTCCGGGGCGGCGCGTGGCGCTGGTGGTGCCTGCGCCGGGCAAAATCAGTGGCACACTGGCCGCGTTCGTCAGCCAGGCGATACGTCACTATCCAAGTGTCCTTGAGCCCGAAATCATCGACGAGGTGATGCGTCTGCGTTTGCCCGCCGGCATGAAGCCGGCGCATCTGCCCGCGAATCACCATTTGGAGACGCCATTCGGCAGCTACAGCGTGAGCTACCACTACGCCGACGGTCGACTTGACGAGGAGCGCCGGCTTCAACTCGACCGATTTGTGGTCGAACCGCAGCAATACCCCGATTTGCACCGGCTGGCCGTCATGGCCGTTAGCACGGCGCGCAAGGGCCTGTTGCTGCAACGGGGCGGCGGAGCCTGAGTCGTCAGTAGCTCCTTCGGGGGCCGGCTTCACGTTCGCGTAGCCCTGTTGATACAGCTCCCGTGCGCCATAAGCGCCCATGGGGTGTGGGTTATATTGTTGACCAAGGCTACCGCAACCACATTGGCCAACCGTCGCACGCGAATGTCTCTCTACCAAGCCGTCGGCGCTTTGCCTTAGCATATCAACGATCACGCGCCATCGAGCAAGAGCATGGACAAGGATGCATCGCCACGCTCCGAGATCGGCATTAATCGGATTGTCCCACTGATACCGCTTTGGCGCGGCACCCTTTGAGCCCATCCGACCCTCGATATCGTGAGCACGTTTGCGAGTGGATGGCTCCTGAGCCGAAGTTTCCAAACCACGCTTGTCGGGAAACTGAACCGGTCAACACGCACGATCATGACGTCTCTTTGCGAAAGTGCATATCAGTCCATCCCCCCACCCCGAAGGTGAGTGACCCAAAGAACACATAATGTTATGTCTTAGATAAGTTACGCATCAGATTGACATAACGGCAATTAGTACTTGCGCGCCCCCCACAAAGAGTCCCATTATGCAGGGTGCTGCTCGAACGCACCCCCCGTTACGACGAGGGCCCCACGGGAGAAAGCCATGGCAAATGCCAGAAACAACTTCCAACGGCGCGTTTTCCTCAGTCGCGCACTCCGACTCTCAGGCGCCGCCGCCGCCACCTTCATCGCGCCGAACGCGTTTGCCCATCGCCGCGTCCTGGTGCGCAACGTCAAGCTCGTTCACCACCACGGTATCACCCGGGTGATCTTCGACCTCGACGGCCCCGTGCGACACCGCCTGTTCACGCTTTCCCATCCAGATCGAGTCGTGATTGATGTTGCCGACGCCCACACCGGTAGGCTGCACCTGGAACCGACAGCGCTGGTGCATGACCTGCGTTACGCCCCGCACGAACACGGGGGCCTTCGTCTGGTGCTGGACCTGAGCACGGCGGCGCGTCCCCACAGTCTGCTGCTGCCGCCTGACGGCAGTTATCGTACCTACCGGCTGGTGGTGGACCTCACGCCCGTCGCAGGGTCAACGGAGGCGACGCGCACCGCCCACGGCAGGCACCTACGGGACGTGATCATCACCATTGATCCCGGCCATGGTGGCCGGGATCCCGGCGCCATCGGGCAGAGGGGGACGTATGAAAAGACAGTCGTGCTGGACATTGGCCACCGTCTCAACGCGCTGCTGGAGCGCGAAGACGGAATGAAACCAATGATGACCCGGCACAGCGACCACTTCGTGACCTTGGGAGGTCGGGTGCGCATGGCGGAAGCTCACCGTGCCGATCTGTTCGTCTCCATCCATGCCGACGCTTCACCGTACCATTACCCGAAAGGCTCCACCATCTATGTACTGTCCGAGCACGGCGCCTCTTCGGTGGCTGCCCGTCTGCTCGCCAAACACCAGAACAGCGCCGACCGCCTGGCCGGCGTCAATCTTTCGGGATATAGCAAGGCCGTGACCTCTGTATTGATCGATATGGAGCAAACTGCCACCCACGTCGACAGCACGGTGCTGGCACGGCACCTCACGGAAAGCATCGCCCACGCCGATATTGTGCCGCTACACTCGCGTGAGGTGGAGCATGCGGCATTCGTCGTGCTGAAATCGCCTGACATCCCGTCCGTGCTGGTGGAGACGGCCTTCATTTCCAATCGTTCCGAGGAACGCCTGCTGCAGACGCCTACCTTCCGGCAGGGCATGGCCGAAGCGCTGCTCGGAGGGATCAAGGAGTATTTCCGAGAGCACGCGCCTCCTGGGACCGTACTGGAAGCCCGTCACCGAGCGAGTGATCTGGCGGCAAGTTGAACAATCACCGGAGGTAGCGATCCGATCCAGGCTTTAGGCATGCTTGCTCGCCGCGAGTTGGTGCAGGTCCAACAGAACGCTGCCCGAGTGCGCGGACGGTCGGGTGACCGGATCGCAGGGTGCGATCCGATACTGCCACTGGGGTTTTCATCCCCTACGACCCGGGGGCGAATGCATTTAATGCATCGCCCCCAGCAGCACTGCGGACCGCTGATGGGCCGTATTTGTTGCAGTGACTCCGCGATGTGAGGGTTCGTAAGGTGCTAACCAGGTAGTGATCATTGGCCGACGTAGCCGTATGCGGTCGTAAGCTTCCCGTTCCAATGCACCGGTCGTAAACAACGTCCTCTGGCAGTGGATAATGCCATTCAATGCGCTAGCCATCAGGTTTCACATATCTCTGTGGTGATGTACGCGAAACACAGAACACTCAGGTGGTACACCGGTTCGCGCGTGGTCCCAGTGGGCTTCAGGGTACAATGCGCGGCAAACCGAGCTACAGCAACATCCAGATGACTCGACAGGCATCTGCTTGGTGGACTATCGAGGCGCAGTCAACGGTGTCAAAGAATCCCCGGCAACGCTCGTTGTCTTTAGGACAGATTGGCGCGACCAGCGGTGCACAGAAAGGCCCCAGAGCCTCTCCGGCGGCCCTGCCGGGGCGACATCCCGGAACAGCGGGCTTTGTGAGGCAGCTATCAAAGCCTGCGGTGAATCCCTTACCGCTATGGGTCCCTACTGGTCTGTCGGGCAAAAACTGCCTTCATGCCCTACCCGAGCCCGAGGGAACAGCCCGGACCACACCGTCTTCAACGTCCTGCAGAGGGGCGCTACGCTGTGGCGAACGGCCTCAACGGGAACGGTTGCTGGTCAGAAGTGGGTGGCCGCGCCCTTGGCTGGGGCTGCGGAAGCGGCCGAGTCGGCGTTGGCCAGCGCTCTCAGTGCCTGCGTATCGAGCAACTCGACCCGCCGGCCCCCCGCCGCGATCCATCCCAGGGTCTGAAAGCGCGTAAATGCCCGACACACCGTTTCCACTGCGAGCCCCAGATAGGCGGCGATGTCGGTACGCGTGAAGGCAAGCTCCAGGCAAACCGTTCGGAAGCCTCGTTGCTCGAGGCGGTCTGACAGACCCACCAGAAAGCCGGCCAGGCGCTGCTCGGCGGAACGTCTGGATAGCACCAAGCAGTGCTGGTGGGCCCGGGCAATCTCCTCGCTCATGGCCTCGCGCAACCGTCGGTGAAAGCCGGGCAGTCGGGCCGCAAGGGTTTCCAGCTGGTCTTTCGCAAAGGCGCACACGCCGGCGTTCTCCAGCGCAATGGCGCTGGCGCTGTAATGGTCCGTGGACAAAGCGTCGAGCCCCAGCAGGTCGCCGGCCATATGGTATCCCACCACCACATCGGAACGGGCATCCCCCGGCAGTGTGGTCTTGAACGTGCCGGAGCGCACCATGTGCAGGTCCCGGCACCGGTCGCCCAGGCGGTACAGGTAATCGCCGGGGCTCAACATCCGCGCCTGTCCGACCAGTCCCGCCAGTGCATCCCACTGCGCACGCGACATGCCGGCTGTGAGACACCGGGATTTGTTTCCGCAGCATGCGCAGGGGCTAATCGAATCCAGCAATGGCGGCACCTCCATTAAGGGTGTGGCGATGCGACATGGAGCCACAGATTGATATGGCGGCTTCGCAGCGGAGTGTTTGCTGAACATAAGCACCTCCGCCCGGTGGGTCACCGAGAACTGCGGCGAATCGACCTTGGAGAGCCGTACGCAAGCGCTTGCCGTTGCTATCCAATGGCGATCATCATAATCGAGGCGTGGTGACCCGGCTATAGCCAAGTTACAGGCGCACGGCTCACACTACGAATTCTTGATTTTTCGGGGGGTGTTGGGCGCAGGGAATGACGGACGGACGCGACGTACTGCGGCGCAGCAGTCGACACTCCGCCGGTCTACCCAGAGAGCAGGTACTGCGAGCTGCAGTTAGATGTGCAGGTTGGCAGTTTGAAACAAGACACCATGTCTTTCACCATAGAACAATCCGGCTTTTCAGCCTCAGCACACCGCCCTGCATCTCCCGACAACACATGGCCAAATCTGGATAGCCGATATTTGATACCCGCGGTCGCGATACCAACTCTTGCAGTCGTTTCCACTGTGAGTCTTACATTCCAATTAGTATCGATATTGGAGAATCCTGAAGCGGTGTCCATCCGCGTTTTGGGCTGTTGTGACGATGGTGGGGGTCGGTCAGTGAGATCTGTTGGTCCGGTGCGCGAAGCATCCGGACCTCAAGCGCCTTTAGCCGCACCATCTCCTTTTTCAGGGCGGCGATCTTGTCTTCCAGGCGCTCGGCCTTGCGTTTGGCCGTCGCGGCCTCCTGGCGATCCGCGCTGGCGATCTGGCCCAGGTAGCGCTCGATGCTTTCGTCGATCTGCTGAAGGCGCCGTTTCAGCTTCGCCTTGGTGAAGTTCTTGTCCCGGTTGTTTACCGCTTTGAACTTGCTCCCATCAATGGCGACGAAGGCGTCCGAGAACAGTTCCAGCTTGCGGCACAGCATCACAAATTCGCGGCACACCAGGCGAATGGCGTTGCCATAGTCCTTGCGAAAGTCGGCGATCGTCTTGAAGTCCGGCGCCAGGCGGCCCGTCAGCCACATCAGCTCGACATTGCGCTACGCCTCGCGCTCCAGGCGCCGCGAGGACTGCACGCGGTTGAGGTACCCATAGATGAATAGCTTGAGCAGCGTCGCGGGATGGTAGCCAGGCCGTCCGGTGAGTTCCGCCTCTGTCTTGAAGCCGAGCCCCGAAAGATCCAGCTCATCGACGAAGACATCGATCACCCGCACCGGGCTGTCTTCTGCGATATAGTCATCGAGCCGCTCGGGAAACAGCGTGGCCTGACTGCGATTCTCGCCCTCGATAAACTAGCAACACTCGAGGTTTTCACACAGCCTGGGTCGCACGCGGCCCTAGAGCTCCGTCACGAATTGCGCCGCTGGCCGGAGAGGACGGTAGCCGCCCCCTTTCGGCCGACCGGCTACCGCCGCTGAGGACTACGTCCTGAGTTCAAAATCATCACCCCTGGTGGACAATGTAATGCCACAAACAAGGTTACTAACCCCTTCCTACCGAGAAGCATAGGGACCCCTATGGCGCAATCTGTACACTACGTCCTTCCACGGTGCCACGCAGCCACCCCTCTGGCCGCATCCCGTGCCCCGAGCACGCCTCGTCGCCGCAAATAACCATAGTCTGTAGCTATCCATCGAATAGCCAATATTCGTTGGATCACTAACCTTGAACTGGCTATCGTAGAGTCCATGCCATAGCAGCAATCAGTCCAACCTTAACGAACGAGGAACAAGTCATGACCAGCAACATCGAAGCCCAGTCTCCCGGGATGCCTCAACTCAACGCGCCGGCCCCAGCCTTTGAAGCCAAGACCACCCACGGAGTGAAGAAGCTGTCCGACTATAAGGGTAAGTGGCTGGTGCTGTTTTCGCACCCAGCTGACTTTACGCCGGTGTGCACGACGGAGTTCATGGCATTCGCGCAAGCTTATCCGGAATTCCAGAAGCTGAACTGCGAGCTGTTGGGGTTATCCATCGACAGCTACTACTCCCATGTAGCCTGGATCCGCAACATCAAGGAGAAGTTTGGCGTGGAGATTCCATTTCCTATCATCGAAGATCTCAGCATGAATGTGGCCCGCGCCTACGGGATGATCCATCCCGGCGCCGCTGACACGTCAGCGGTTCGGGCTACTTTCATCATCGATGACAAGGGCATCCTGCGTGCAATGGTCTACTACCCCATGACGAACGGCCGTTCGATTCCGGAGTTTGTTCGCTTGGTGGCGGCCTTGCAGACCTCCGACAAGCATAAGATCGCAACCCCCGCCGGCTGGCAACCCGGCGACAAGGTGATCGTGCCGCCCCCGGGTTCTGCAGAGGACGCCGAGAAGCGCATGGACGAAGGCTACGAATGTACCGACTGGTATTTCTGTAAGAAGGCGCTCTAATGTTGTAGTACTGTTCGATCCGGCGGGTCGGCGAGCCGACCCGCCGGTTTCTGCGGGCTAAGCACCGCATTTGACAGAGCCCGGGTCGGCGGCGGGTCACCACGTTTACGCCAAGGTTGCTAACGTCCGATCGCTTGAATCAGTTGTTTTGGGGCTTGCTT
This sequence comes from Gammaproteobacteria bacterium, assembly GCA_037385045.1. Taxonomy (GTDB): domain Bacteria; phylum Pseudomonadota; class Gammaproteobacteria; order JASBUN01; family JASBUN01; genus JARRNJ01. The sequence goes on from JARRNJ010000052.1 coordinate 18,982, forward strand.
TGCGTGTCGCCTGTTACGAATACTTGCCGAGCGACAAGCAGGCCTAAACGTGGCGCTGCATCTGGAGCAGGGGGTGCCCGATGATGGTGTTCCCATGATGCCACCACTGACCCGATCGGTGACGTCCGCTCCGCACCCAATAGCCGTCGCTGGACCGG
>JARRNJ010000053.1:0-38091 GCA_037385045.1 Gammaproteobacteria bacterium
CGCATCCTGCTCATGGACGAGCCGTTCGGGGCCCTCGACGCGCAGACCCGGGCGCGCATGCAGACCTACCTGATGGAGATCTGGAAGAACATCGACGTCACCATCGTGTTCATCACCCATGACCTGGACGAGGCCGTGTATCTGGCCGACCGCATCCTGGTGCTCAAGGCCAATCCCGGCGAGGTGGAGGAACTCATCGAAGTGCCGGTGCCCCACCCGCGCAGCCCGGAACAATTCCTCGGCCCCGAGTTCCTGGCCACCAAGGCGCGGCTGGAGGCGTTGATTCATCCGCCCCAGGCCGAAGAGGTGGGACTGAGCGAGGACCACCTGAACATGGTGCGCATGGTGGGCGTCGACAGCGAAGTGGCGGACGTCTACTGATGAACCGTTGGCACGACCTGACGTGGGAAGAGATCGGCGCCCTGCCGGCGCGGGGCATCGACGCCGCGATGCTGCCGGTGGGCGCCACCGAACAGCACGGCCCGCACCTGGGCTGCGGCGTGGACACCGAGATCGCCCGGCAGCTGTGCCGCGACGCCGCCGCGGCCACCGGCATTGCCTTGTTGCCGGCGCTGCCCTACGGCTGCTCCCTCGGCCACTCCCGGCGCTGGCCCGGCACCATCGCCCTGCAGCCGAAGACGCTCATTGACGTGGTCAAGGAAATCGGCGACTGGGTTTACTGTTCCGGTTTCCGCCGCCTGTTCATCGTCAACAGCCACGTCACCAACCAGGCGCCGCTGCGCTGCGCCCTGGAGATGCTGCGGGCCGAGCACGACGACCTGATGGTGGCGCTGCTGGGCAGCGCCACGCTCAGCGCGCGGGTGCGCGAGCGCCACTTCGCCGATGCCGGCGACTGGCACGCCAACTGCGCCGAGACGGCGCTGATGCAGGCCATCGCCCCGCAACTGGTGCGCGACGACAAGGTGGCGCCGGCCGACGACCCGGACCGCACCGCCGATCACGTGTTCGCCCACCCGGTCAACCGCACCAGCCGCAACGGCGTTACCGGATTCCCGAGCCGCGCCGATGCCGGCGCCGGCCGTGAATTGTACGCGTGGATGGTCGAAGACCTGGCGGCGCTGATTGAACGCGGCGTGAGTGAGCAGCCGCCGCTGGCCCATTCCTATTTCGAGCAAGTCAAACCCGGATGTGAAGACCGAAGCGATGAAAAGCAGCAGTGAAATTCAGCAGATCCAGCAGGAACTGAAGGGCAAAGGGGTGAAATACTGCCTGGGCGCCTACGTCGACATCCACGGCGTGCCCAAGGGCAAGGTGGTGCCGGTGGACCATCTCGAGCATATGGCCCACGGTTCGGAGCTCTATACCGGTTACGCCCTGGACGGTCTGGGGCAGAAACCCAACGACGACGAGATCGCCTCGGTGCCCGACCTCGACCACATCATCCAGCTGCCCTGGCAGCCGGAAATGGCCTGGATGCCCGCCGACAACACCTTCAAGGGCGAACCCTATCCGCTCAACACCCGGGTGGCTCTGAAGAAGCAGCTGGCCGAGGCGGCGCAGTTGGGATTCGGCTTCAACCTCGGCATCGAGGCGGAGGTGTTCGTGCTCAGGCAGAACGAGGACGGCACCCTGTCGGTGCCCAACCCGGACGACAAGCTCACCAAGCCCTGCTATGACGCCCGCGGCTTCCTCGATCAGTTCGCCTGGCTGGACCGGATGGCCACCACCATCAACGATCTGGGATGGGATCTCTATTCCTTCGACCACGAGGACGCCAACGGCCAGTACGAGTTCGACTTCAAGTACGCCGACGCCCTGACCACCTGCGACCGTTACACGTTCCTGCGCCTGATGGCCAAGGAGTACGCCCGGCAGGAGGGCCTGGTCGCCACGTTCATGCCCAAGCCGTTCGCCGACAAGACCGGCAACGGCGCCCATTTCAACATGTCGTTGTACGACCTGAAAACCGGCGACAACCTGTTCGCCCGCGACCACCGGGACGACCCGCACGGGCTCGGGCTGAGCGAGCTCGGCTACCACTTCATCGGCGGCATCATCAGGCACGGCAAGGCGCTGTGCGCGGCGTTCGCGCCCACGGTCAACAGCTACAAGCGTCTGGTGCGCCAGGGGGACATGCCCTATTTCACCTGGGCGCCGGTGTTCAATTCCTTCGGCTCCAACAACCGGACCAACTCGGTGCGCGTGCCCATGGCGGGCGGACGCTGCGAATCGCGCAACGCCGACGGCGCCGTGAACCCGTACCTGGCCGCGGCGCTGGCCCTGGCCGCCGGTCTCGACGGCATCCGCAACCGCATCGATCCGGGCGCACCGCAGGAGGACAACCTCTACGAACTGTCGGAAGCCGAGCGCGCCGAGCGCGGCATCGAATTCCTGCCGCGCAACCTGATAGAGGCCGTCGACGCTTTCGAGGCCGACCCGTTCGTCATCGACGCCATCGGCCGCGAGCTGCGCGACGAGTTCATCACTTACAAGCGGCGGGAATGGACCGCTTACCACCAGACCATTTCGGCCTGGGAGACCGAACACTACAGCCACCTGTTCTGAGGCGGCCTCGGGCAGGCGGGCGGAGGAAACCGGAATGAGTGCGAACGGCGGCGGTGTGACCCGCATCAGTGTGTCCTTGCCCGAGGCGCTTTCGCGCCAGCTGGACGAACTCACACGTCAACGGGGCTTCGAGAGCCGCTCCCAGGCGATCGCCGAGATGATCAGCCGCCAGATCACCGAGCATCAGCAGGAACTCGGCAACGAAGTCATGGCCGGCACCATCACGCTGCTCTACGACCACTCGACGCCGCGGCTGCAGAAGCTGCTGGCGGACCTGCAGCACGAGCACATCGAGGAGGTGATCAGCTCGCTGCACGTGCACCTCATGCATTCCCAGACCATGGAAGTGATCCTGGTGCAGGGGCCGGCGGTGAAGCTGCAGCTGCTGGCCGACAAGATGATCACCAACCGGGGGGTGATTTCCGGGCGGCTGGAGCTGACCGCCACGCTGATTCCGCAGTTGCATGCGCCTCCCCAACGGCGCCCGGCGCGATCCTGAACCCCGGCACCAAAACGTGGCTCCGTGTTCCGCCCGCGCCCCGACTTGGTGCAGCCGGGCGCCCACGGTTCCGCAAAAACGCCGCCATGGCGCGGTACGCCGGCTCCGGTGTGCTGGCATAGCATTTGCCTAATCGGTAATACGATTGTTCGTTTTGTTAATACTGCCGCCCCATGCGGCGACGGTCGGGCAGGAGGTTTTTCATGAGCGACACAGCCACGCCGCAGAGGCCGGACACAGTGCCGGTGCTGTGGGAAGAGGACGTGCCCGGCGGGGCACACTGGTCGGGGGTGATGAGAAGAGGCACCAGCCTGCGGCTCACGGACCTTGAGGGCGGCGCCAACGTCTCGGCGCTGTTCTACAACTACGAGGACAGGTTCGAGCGCTACAACATGGCCGATACCCTCAAAGGCCAGCACACCGCTTATCTCACCCGGGGCCATGTCTGTTATTCGGACATGGGGCGGGTGCTGTGCTCCATCACCGCCGACACCTGCGGCTGGCACGATACGGTGTGCGGCGTGGCCAATGCGCAGATGGTCAAGGAAAAGTACGGCGAGGCCCGCTACCAGGAGCACCGTAACGCCTGTCACCGCAACGGCTACGACAGCCTGGTCAACGAGCTGGGCAAATACGGGCTCGGCCGGCGCGACCTGGTCGCCAACATCAACTTGTTCAGCAAGGTCACCGCCGACGCTGCCGGCAACCTGCAGTTCCAGGCCGGCAATTCCAGGCCCGGTGATTTCGTCGAGCTGCGCTTCGAAATGAATACCCTGGTGGTGCTGTCCACCTGCCAGCATGCGCTGGATCCCGACCCGGTTTACCGTCCCCGCAGCATCCGCCTCAGCGCCTGGCGCTCCGGCCCTGCGCCGGCTGACGATCCGTGCCGCAATGCCTGTGGCGAGAACCAGCGCGCGTTCGTCAATACCGAACGCCTGTTTCTCTGACGCCCTGCCAACCTGACGGAGTACGCGATCGTGACTGCACAACTGATCGAGAGTTCCATGAACCCGGCAGCGGCCGTATTTTCCCAAGTGGTGCCGGCCGGTGAACCGTTCATGAAGGAAATCAAGCGCGGCCAGGTGCTGCGTATCCTCGACCTGGAGGGCAACCAGGCGGTGGATACGCTGTTCTACAGCGCCGCCGACCCGGAGGAGCGCTACAGCGCCACCGACACCATTCGCGCCCAGGGCAGTCTGTACCTGACCACCGGTACCCGGCTGCTGTCCACCGAAGGCAGCGTCATGCTCACCATCGTCGCCGATACCTGCGGGCGCCACGACACCCTCGGCGGCGCCTGCTCGGCGGAAAGCAATACCGTGCGCTACGCGCTGGACAAGCGCCACATGCACAGCTGCCGCGACAGCTTCCTGCTGGCCCTGGCCGAGTGGGACCACGGCATGAACAAGCGCGACCTGTCCAGCAACATCAATTTCTTCATGAACGTGCCGGTGACGCCCGAAGGCGCGCTGACTTTCGAGGACGGCATCTCCGCGCCGGGCCGCTATGTGGAGATGCGCGCCGAGATGGACGTGCTGGTGCTGATTTCCAACTGCCCGCAGCTCAACAATCCCTGCAACGGCTACGATCCCACCCCGGTGCAGGTGCTGGTCTGGGATCCGCAGTGAGGCGCTCGAGCGAGCGCAGCTTTTTACCCGGCCGCGCGGGACGACCCGTTCGGCTGTACCACAGCGTGGGACGACCCACCATGAGGTCACCATGGCGGCCGACCCCCGGCCGCCTGCTGCAGCCATGTTCGACAAGGTACTGATCGCCAACCGCGGCGCCATCGCGTGCCGTATCATCCGCACCCTGCGCCGGATGAGTATCGGTTCGGTGGCGGTGTACTCGGAGGCCGACCGCGCCTCGCTGCACGTGCGCCAGGCCGACGAGGCGGTGTGCATCGGCCCCCCGCCCGCCGCCGAGAGCTACCTCGACAGCGGGCGCATTCTGCAGGTGGCGCGGGATACCGGCGCCGGCGCCATTCACCCCGGGTACGGCTTTCTGAGCGAGAACGCGGCCTTCGCCGAAGCCTGCGAAGCGGCCGGCGTGCGTTTCATCGGCCCGACCCCGGCGCAGATGCGCGACTTCGGGCTCAAGCACACCGCCCGCTCCCTGGCGCGCCAACACGACGTGCCGCTGCTGCCGGGCACCGGACTGCTCGACGACGTGGCCCACGCCCGCCGCGAGGCCCGGCGCATCGGTTATCCGGTGATGCTGAAGAGCACCGCCGGCGGCGGCGGCATCGGCATGCAGTTGTGCTGGAGCGAGGCCGAGCTGGTCGATGCATTCCACTCCGTGGACCGGTTGAGCCGCAGCAACTTCAGCCAGGGCGGCATTTTCCTGGAGAAGTACGTGGAGTTCGCCCGCCACGTGGAAGTGCAGATCTTCGGCGACGGCGAAGGCCGGGTGGTGGCATTGGGCGAACGCGACTGCTCGGTACAGCGGCGCAACCAGAAGGTGATCGAGGAAACGCCGGCGCCCGGCATCGGCGACGGGCTGCGCACCCGCCTGATGGAGGCGGCGGTGCGCCTGGGCGGCGCGGTGAACTACCGCTCCGCCGGCACCGTGGAGTTCGTGCTCGACGCAAAGACCCACGAGTTCTGTTTCCTCGAGGTCAACACCCGCCTGCAGGTGGAGCATGGTGTGACCGAGGCGGTCACCGGCGTCGACCTGGTGGAGTGGATGGTGCGCCTGGCTGCCGGCGAGACCGCGTTCCTCGGCGACTATCGGCACCGGCCCCGGGGGCATGCGGTGCAGGTGCGGCTCTACGCCGAGGACCCGGGCAAGAACTTCCAGCCCGCCAGCGGCGTGCTCACTGAGCTGGTGTTTCCGGATGACGTGCGCGTCGACACCTGGCTCGAGCGGGGCATGGAGGTGCCGCCCCATTACGATCCACTGGTGGCCAAGATCATCGTGCACGGCGGCGATCGCTTCCGCGCTCTGCAGACCCTCGGCACCGCGCTAGACGCCACGGCGCTGCACGGCATCGAATCCAACCTGGACTACCTGCGTCAGGTGGTGGCCGACGGGGTGTTCGTGCGCGGCGAGCACTACACCCGTTACCTGGACCGCTTCGAATTCCGGCCCCTGACCGTGGACGTGCAGGCGCCGGGCACCCTGACCACCGTCCAGGATTACCCCGGGCGCATCGGCTACTGGGACATCGGTGTGCCGCCTTCGGGGCCCATGGACAGCCTAGCCTTCCGGCTCGCCAACCGGGCGGTGGGCAACAGCGACGGCGCCGCGGCGCTGGAGATGACCGTCGCCGGCCCGACGCTCAAGTTCAACGCCGCCAGTGTGATCGCACTCACCGGCGCCGCCATGAAGGCGCAGCTCGACGGCGCGCCGGTGCCCATGTGGCGGCCGCTGGCGGTGCCCGCCGGCGCCGTGCTCAAGCTCGGCGCCATCGACGGCGCGGGCAGCCGCAGCTACCTGGCGGTCCAGGGCGGCTTCGACGTGCCGGACTACATGGACAGCAAGTCCACCTTCACCCTGGGCCAGTTCGGCGGCCATGCCGGCCGCGCCCTGCGTGTCGGCGACGTGCTGCGCCTGCACCAGGCCGGCGAACTCGACGCCCGCTGCCGCCCGATTCCCCCAGCGCTCATTCCCGAGTACGGCGGCCACTGGGACATCGCGGTGATGTACGGCCCCCACGGCGCACCGGACTTCTTTACCGACGCCGACATCGAAACCTTCTTCGCCACCGATTGGGAAGTGCATTACAACTCCAGCCGCACCGGCGTGCGCCTGATCGGCCCCAAGCCCAAGTGGGCGCGCAGCGACGGCGGCGAAGCGGGTCTGCACCCGTCCAACATCCATGACAACGCCTACGCCATCGGCAGCGTCGACTTCACCGGCGACATGCCGGTGATTCTCGGTCCCGACGGACCCAGCCTCGGGGGGTTCGTGTGTCCGGCGACCATTGTCGAGGCGGACCTGTGGAAAATGGGCCAGCTGCGGCCCGGCGACACGGTGCGGTTTCACTGCATCGCGGTGGACGATGCGGTGGGCCGTGCCCGGCGCCAACAGCAGGTGATCGAATCGCTGGAAGGCGGCTATGCCGGCGCCGGCGAAGCGCTCACCGCCGGCCGCGACGCGGCGCCGGTGCTGCACCGCATCGACGCCCGGGATGAGGCGGTGGCGGTGTGCTACCGCCAGGCCGGGGACCGTTACCTGCTGGTGGAATACGGGCCGCCGGTGCTGGACCTGAACCTGCGTTTTCGGGTGCACGCGCTCATGGAGTGGATCGACTCGCACCGGCTCGAGGGCATCATCGACCTCACGCCGGGCATCCGCTCGCTGCAGGTGCACTACGACAGCCGCGTCCTGTCCCAGGCCGGCCTGCTGGCGGAACTGCGCGCAGCCGAGGCCGAGTTGCCCGCCATCGACGACCTGGAGGTGCCCAGCCGCATCGTGCATCTGCCGCTGTCCTGGGACGATCCGTCCACGCGCCTGGCCATCGACAAGTACATGCAGTCGGTGCGCCCGGATGCCCCATGGTGCCCCAGCAACATCGAATTCATCCGCCGCATCAACGGCCTCGATTCCATCGAAGAGGTGCGCGACATCCTGTTCAACGCCAGCTACCTGGTCATGGGGTTGGGTGACGTTTACCTGGGCGCGCCGGTGGCCACGCCCATGGACCCGCGGCATCGGCTGGTGACCACCAAGTACAACCCGGCGCGCACCTGGACTCCCGAGAACGCCGTCGGCATCGGCGGCGCCTACTTGTGCGTCTACGGCATGGAAGGGCCCGGCGGCTACCAGTTCGTCGGCCGCACGGTGCAGATGTGGAACCGCTACCGGCAGACCGCGGACTTCCGTGACGGCAGGCAGTGGCTGCTGCGCTTCTTCGACCAGATACGCTTCTATCCCGTCAGCGCCGAAGAGCTCACGCGGCTGCGGGAGGATTTTCTGCACGGGCGGTTCCAGCTGCAGGTGGAAGAGACGGTGCTCAACCTGCGTGCCTACAACAGTTTCCTGGCACAGCGCGCCGACAGCATCGCCGTGTTCAAGCAACGCCAGCAGGCGGCCTTCGACGCCGAGCGCCGCCGCTGGGAGGAGAGCGGCCAGGCCGACTACGAGCAGGACATCGGCGGCGACGCAGCCAGCGGCGACGCGCCGTTCGACGTGCCGGCGGGTTGCATCGCCGTGGCCTCGCCGCTCACCGGCAGCGTCTGGGACGTGGCGGTGAAGCCCGGCGACCGGGTGGCGCCGGGCCAGGTGCTGGTGGTGGTGGAGGCCATGAAAATGGAAGTGGCCATCGAGGCCGACGAAACCGGCTCCGTGCGCGAGGTGCTGTGCGCCCAGGGCAGCCCGGTGGCGGCCGGTCAGGCCGTGGTCATCATCGAACTGGATTCCTGAGGGCAACCGCCGTGATCGATCCCCAACAGAGTCTCGACATCGGCCGCCTGCTGGCCGGTTACCGGGCGCGGGCGTTCACGCCCGGCGAAGTGATGGACTTGGTGCTGGCCCGCATCGAGCAGCAGCCGGACCGCCACGCCTGGATCACGCGCCTGGACCGGGCTCACATCGACGCCTACCTGGCTGCGCTGGCCGACAAGAGCGTGGAGCAATTGCCGCTCTATGGCATACCGTTCGCCATCAAGGACAACATCGACCTGGCCGGGGTGCCCACCACCGCCGCCTGTCCCGACTACGCCTACACTCCGGCGCGCAGCGCGTTCGTGGTCCAGCGCCTGATCGACGCCGGCGCCATCCCGGTGGGCAAGACCAACCTCGACCAGTTCGCCACCGGCCTGGTGGGCGCGCGCTCGCCCTATGGCGCCTGCGAGAACAGCTTCGACCGCCGCTATGTGTCCGGCGGCTCCAGCGCCGGCTCCGCGGTCACCGTCGCCACCGGCGTGGTGAGCTTTTCGCTGGGCACCGACACCGCCGGCTCCGGGCGCGTGCCGGCGGCGTTCAACAACCTGCTGGGCCTGAAGCCGAGCCTGGGGCTGCTGAGCAGCACCGGCGTGGTGCCCGCCTGCCGCAGCCTCGACACCATCTCCGTGTTCGCGTTGTGCGCCGCCGACGCCGGGCATGTGTTCGACGCGGCCGCTGGTTTTGATTCGTCGGATCCCTACAGCCGCACCCCCGCAGGCGGCGCGCCGTGCCTGGGTGAGCAATTCCGCTTCGGCGTGCCGGCGCCGGAGCAGCTGGAGTTCTTCGGCAATGCCGAGGCCGCGCGCCTGTTCGACGCGGCGGTGGAGCGGCTGCGGGAACTGGGCGGAGAGGCGGTGGAGATCGACTTCGCGCCGTTTCTCGAAGCGGCGCGGCTGCTGTACGAAGGTCCGTGGGTGACCGAGCGCTACGTGGCCATCGAAGCGTTCATCAACGGGCGCCCCGAAGCGCTGTACCCGGTGACCTACGACATCATCTCCAAGGGGGCGCAGCCGAGCGCCGCCGACGCCTTCAGGGCCCAGTACCGGCTCCAGGCACTGCGCCGAGCCACCGAGACGGCCTGGGCGCAGGTGGACGTGATCGTCACCCCAACCGCCGGCACCATCTACCAAATCGGCGAAGTGAACGCCGACCCGGTGCGGCTCAACGCCAACCTCGGCTACTACACCAATTTCATGAACCTGCTCGACCTGGCAGCGGTGGCGGTGCCGGCCGGGTTCCAGGCCGACGGCCTGCCGTTCGGCGTCACCCTGGTGGGCCGGGCGTTCACCGACAGCCAATTGTTGGCCCTGGCCGATCGCCTGCACCGGGCCGCGGATCTGCCCCTGGGCGCCACCGGTGCGGCGCTGCCGGCCGGCGCGTTGGAACCGGCGGTTGGCGGCCGCTGCATCCCGGTGGCGGTGTGTGGCGCCCATCTGCAGGGCCTGCCCCTGAACCGGCAGCTGACCGAGCGCGGTGCGCGGCTGCACAGCCGGACCCGGACCGCGCCGCGTTACCGGCTGTACGCCCTGGCCGGCGGGCCGCCGCAGCGCCCGGGGCTGGTGCGCGACGACAGCGGCGCCGCCATCGAAGTGGAGGTGTGGGAAGTGCCGGCGGAGCGGTTCGGCTCGTTCGTGGCCGGCATCCCGGCGCCGCTGGCCATCGGCAAGGTGGAGCTGGCCGACGGCGCCTGGGTGCCAGGTTTCGTGTGCGAGGCCTACGCCGCCGGCGGCGCCGAAGACATCACCGCCCTGGGCGGCTGGCGAAATTACCTGGCGCGGGCATCGGCGTGAGGTGTGCCCGCACCGACATGGTGCGGATGCGCACCGCCGTGGATTACACGGTGTCGGCCGCAGGGGCGTCGCCGAATCTGGCGCGGACCCCGGCGCGGCGGCCGCAACGGCGCGCAAGCGATTGATCCGCCCCGCCCGCATGGGCATGCCGCGCCGGCGGCGACTGCGCTCAAGGCGCGCCAGGGTGCAGTGGCATGCTGCTTGCACCAAGGACAGGCAGCACGCCCCGCAATCGCCGCCCGGGCGCCACGGACTTGTACAACCCATAACAAAAGGACCAGGCGAACCATGAACAACCCCCGTTCCATTCGCATGCTGCTGGCGGCGCTGACGACCGTCGCCAGCACCAGCGCCCTCGCCCATCCCCAGGCCGGCGCCGCGGCGCACTTCTCCCTGGGTTTCCTGCATCCCTTCTCGGGCCTCGACCATATTCTCGCCATGGTGGCGGTGGGTCTGTGGGCCAGCCAGTTGGGCGGCAGCGCCCTGTGGAAAGTGCCCCTGGCCTTCGTTGCCATGATGGCCGTGGGCGGCGCCCTGGGAATGGCGGGCGTGGCGGTGCCGCTGGTGGAGCTGGGCATCGCCGGCTCGGTGCTGGTGTTCGGCCTGCTGGTCGCCTTCGGTGCGCGGCTGCCGGTGGCGCTGGGCATGGCCCTGGTGGGCGCATTCGCCCTGTTCCACGGCCACGCGCACGGTACCGAAATGCCGGCCGACGCCGCCGGCCTCGGCTACGGGCTCGGCTTCATCCTGGCCACGGCCCTGCTGCATGGCGCCGGCGTCGGCTTGGGACTGTTGGCCGGGCGCGGGATGCCGGCGCGGGCGCTGCGGGTCGCCGGGGCGGCGGTGGCGGTGACCGGTGCGGTGCTGCTGGCCGGGATCTGAGGTGGCCGCTTTGTTGGATAGCGCCGGTTACGCTGCGGGGGGCTCCCGGGCCGATGCGGGCGGCTGGCGCGCGCGCCTGCAGCTGCGGTTCGCGCCCGGCGGGGCGCGCACGGTGCTGGCAGGACGGCGCCATTACGGGCCCCTGACGGTACAGAAGCCGTTCTACCCGGAAGGCGCCCCCTGCCACGTCTACCTGCTGCATCCGCCGGGCGGTGTGGTGGGCGGCGACCGGTTGGAACTGGACGTCGAAGTAAAGACCGATGCGCACGCCCTGATCACCACACCGGCATCGGGTAAGTTTTACCGCTCCGCCGGCGCCCGGGCGGTGCAGCAACAGCACCTGCGGGTGGAGAGCGGCGCCACTCTCGAATGGTTGCCCCAGGACACGATCCTGTTCGACGGCTGCAATGCGGTCATGGACACACGCGTGGAGCTGGAAGCAGACGCACGCTTCGTCGGCTGGGAGACGGTCTGCCTGGGACGGCCCGCCGCAGGCGAAGGATTCGAGCGGGGCCGCTGCCGGCAGCGCCTGGAGCTGTGGCGCGACGGCGCGCCGCTGACCTTGGAACGCACCCGCTTCGACGGCGGCAGCGCGGCACTGGCGGCGCCCTGGGGCCTCGCCGGAAACAGCGTCAGCGCCACCCTGTTGGCGACCCCGGCCGACGCCGAAACCCTGGCGGCGGTGCGCACGGCCCTGGACACTGGAGTGCGCGGGCTTTTCGCCGCCAGCCTCATCGACGACGTGCTGGTGTGCCGGTTCCTGGGCCGCCAGGGCGAGGCGGCGCGCCGGACGTTTGCCCGCGCCTGGCGCGCGCTGCGCCCGTCGGTGGTGGGCCGAGAGGCCTGCCCGCCGCGGATCTGGAACACCTAGCCACACATCGAGCACGAGTGACGGAGATCGACCATGGAATTATCACCGCGGGAAAAGGACAAACTGCTGCTGTTCACCGCCGCCCTGCTCGCCGAGCGGCGCAAGGCCCGGGGCGTGAAGCTCAATTATCCAGAGGCGGTGGCGTACATCTCCGCCGCCATCCTCGAAGGCGCCCGCGACGGCATGACCGTCGCCGAGCTCATGAGCTACGGCACCACACTGCTGAAACGCAAGGACGTGATGGACGGCATCGCCGAAATGATCGACGAAGTGCAAGTGGAAGCCACCTTTCCCGACGGCACCAAGCTGGTGACGGTTCATCAGCCGATCGGTTGAGGGCTGCTGTGAACGCAAAGGACGCAAAGGCGCAAAGCACGCAAAGGCAACACCGAATGCTCGTTGTCGATTGTATTGGCGGCATTTGCAAGCGTGGCAGGACCAACAGCGTGCACCGCTCGAAGAATGGCATCGCGGTGAAATGGTCCACCATGCCGACACCCAAAATGGAACTTCTTCGCGTTCTCTGCGCCTTTGCGTCCTTTGCGTTATCGACCGACACCAGCAATAGCCACCGCAACAGGAAAAACCCATGACCCCAGGTGAATATCTGATCGACGACGGCGACATCGCCATCAACGCCGGCCGCAAGACGGTGACCCTGGTGGTGGCCAACACCGGCGACCGGCCGGTGCAGGTGGGTTCCCACTACCACTTCTACGAAACCAACAGCGCCCTGGATTTCGATCGCGGCGCGGCGCGCGGGTTCCGGCTCAACATTCCCGCCGGCACCGCGGTGCGCTTCGAGCCCGGCCAGGAACGGGAGGTGGAGCTGGTGGAATACGCCGGCGAGCGCCAGGTGTTCGGATTCAACGCCCGCATCATGGGCCCGCTGTAAGGAGCAGAGCATGGCCAGCATCAGCCGCGAAGCATACGCCGAGATGTTCGGACCCACGGTCGGTGACCGGGTGCGCCTGGGCGACACCGAACTGCTGATCGAGGTGGAGGACGATCGCACCACCTACGGCGAGGAAGTCAAGTTCGGCGGCGGCAAGGTGATCCGCGACGGCATGGGCCAGAGTCAGCGCCCCCAGGCCGAAGTGGTGGACGTGGTGATCACCAATGCGCTGATCCTGGATCACTGGGGCATCGTCAAGGCCGACATCGGCATCAAGAACGGACGCATCGCCGGCATCGGCAAGGCAGGCAACCCCGACGTGCAGCCCGACGTGGACATCATCATCGGTCCGGGCACCGAGGCGATCGCCGGCGAAGGCCTGATCGCCACCGCCGGCGGGATCGACGCCCACATTCATTTCATCTGCCCCCAACAGGTGGAAGACGCGCTGATGTCGGGAGTCACCACCATGCTCGGCGGCGGCACCGGCCCGGCCACCGGCACCAACGCCACCACCTGCACACCGGGGCCGTGGAATATCCACCGCATGCTGCAGGCCGCCGACGAGCTCCCTATGAACCTGGGCTTCCTGGGCAAGGGCAACGCCAGCCTGCCCGGGCCCCTGGCCGAGCAGTTGCAGGCCGGCGCCATGGGGCTGAAGCTGCACGAGGACTGGGGCACCACGCCGGCGGCGATCGACAATTGCCTCAACGTGGCCGACGACTACGACGTGCAGGTGGCCATTCACACCGACACCCTCAACGAAAGCGGGTTCGTGGAAGACACCCTGGCGGCGTTCAAGGGGCGCGCCATTCACACCTACCACACCGAGGGCGCCGGCGGCGGTCATGCGCCGGACATCATCCGCGCCTGCGGCGAGTCGAACGTGCTGCCCTCGAGCACCAACCCGACCCGGCCGTACACCGTCAATACCATCGACGAGCACCTGGACATGCTGATGGTGTGCCACCACCTGGATCCGGCGATACCCGAGGATGTGGCGTTCGCCGAGTCGCGCATCCGCCGCGAGACCATCGCCGCCGAGGACATCCTCCATGACCTGGGCGCGTTTTCCATGATCGCCTCCGATTCCCAGGCCATGGGCCGGGTGGGCGAGGTGATCACCCGCACCTGGCAGACGGCGCACAAAATGAAGGTCCAGCGCGGCCCCCTGGCCGAGGACTCGGCGCGCAACGACAACCTGCGGGCGCGCCGCTACGTGGCCAAGTACACCATCAACCCGGCCGTCACCCATGGCATCGCTCATGAAGTCGGCTCCATCGAGCCGGGCAAGCTGGCCGACATCGTGCTCTGGAAACCGGCGTTCTTCGGCGCCAAGCCGGCGCTGATCATCAAGGGCGGCATGATCGCCGCGGCGCCCATGGGCGATCCCAACGCCTCCATCCCCACGCCGCAGCCGGTGCATTACCGGCCCATGTTCGCCGCCTTCGGCGGCGCGCGCTCCGCCACCAGCGTCACCTTCGTGTCCGGCGCGGCGCTGGAGGCGGGCATCGCCGAGCAGCTGCAGCTGAGCAAGCGGGTGGAAGCGGTGCGCAATACACGCCGCATCGGCAAGGCGGACATGCGGCTCAACAGCTGCCAGCCGAAGGTGGAAGTGGACCCGCAGACCTACGAAGTGCGCGCCGACGGCGAGCTGCTGGTGTGCGAGCCGGCCGCGGAGCTGCCGTTGGCGCAGCGGTATTTCTTGTTTTGACGATGATGAAGGGCGGGTGTCGCGCAAAGGCGCAAAGGCGCGAAGGAAAGGCGCGGGGAATTTTGTGTTGTGTGGGCAGAGCGTGATGACGGCAACGGTCATCCCGCTGCGTGGCGCGTCGGTGCACCAGGCCAAAGCGTAGCGCCGGGACGCATGATCGATGGACATGGTGCGCGTCGATACCCACGATGCCAGCTCGCTCGACTTCCGCGTCTTTCTTGGCGCCTTGGCGTCTTCGCGCGAGACCGGTTTTGACTTTCGACCACTGCAATTCACAGGTATCCACCATGCTGCGCATAACCGAACGACTGCAACATCCGCAACCGGCATCGGCGACGTTGACGCTGCCCTTCGAGCTGCGCCAGAAAAGCCGCCTGCGCGCGCGCCTGGGCGACGGCGAGGAGGTGGCCTTGATGCTGGAGCGGGGCACGGTGCTGCGCGGCGGCGACGTGCTGCGGGCCGAAGACGGACGCTTGGTGCAGGTGGCGGCCGCCGCCGAGCCGGTGTCCACGGCGCGCGGTGACGACGCCCTGCTGCTGGCACGGGCCTGTTATCACCTCGGCAACCGTCACGTGCCGCTGCAGATCGGCCCGCACTGGGTGCGTTACCTGCATGACCATGTCCTCGACGCCATGGTGTCGGCCCTGGGTTTGGAGGTCACTTTTGAGCAGGCGCCGTTCGAACCCGAGGGCGGCGCCTACGGCGGCGGTCACCACCACCATCATCACCACGAACATGAACACGAGCACGACCACCAGCACGCCGCCGGCAGCTGAGACCGGCGCCCGGCTGCGCTTGTGGCAGCTGATCAGCCCGGCCCTGCCGGTGGGCGCCTACGCCTACTCCCAGGGCCTGGAGCAGGCGGTGGAGCTTGGTTGGGTCGGCGACGAGGCCAGCGCCGGTGACTGGATCGAGGGATTGCTCGGCCACAGCCTTGCCGGCCTGGACGTGCCGCTGCTGCGGCGCCTGTACGGCGCCTGGAGTGAAAACGACGCCGCGGCCGCCGGGTACTGGAACCGGTTCTTGCTCAGCACCCGCGAATCCCGCGAGCTGCGCGACGAGGATCGGCACCTGGGCACGGCGCTGGCGCGGCTGCTGGCGGAGCTGGGACTGGAGGACGTGAACGCCTGGCCGGACACGCCGCGGGCCACCTACGCCGCCATGTTTTCCCTGGCCGCGGTGCGCTGGGATATTCCCCTGCGCCAGGCCGCGGAAGGCTATCTCTGGGCCTGGTGCGAAAACCAGGTGGCTGCCGCCATCAAGCTGATCCCCCTGGGACAGAGCGCCGGCCAACGGCTGCTGTCGCGCCTGCTGGCGCCCATCGCCGCCGCAGTGGCCCACGGCCTGGAGCTGGCCGACGACGACATTGGCGCCGTGGCGCCGGGCCTTGCCATGGCCAGCGCCTGGCACGAGACCCAGTACACGCGGTTGTTTCGATCGTGAAAATCATGTCTCGCGCAAAGACGCGAAGACGCTAAGAAAGGAAAGGAAAAAGGATCGGCCACAGAGGGCACAGAGGGCACAGAGGCGAGAGAGTGAACATTCTGTGTCGCGCAAAGACGCGAAGGCGCAAAGAGCTAAAAATTGATTGGCCACAGAGAACGCAGAGGTAAGAGAGGATTGGCGGAATGGAACGGGGCGACCCACCGTGGTGCTTCGGTGCGTTGTTGCCTTCGGCACCTGCGGTGCCTCAACTGTGGCCTCTGCGGCAGGCCTTGCAACCGTTTTCCTCTCTTCGCGCCTTGGCGTCTTCGCGCGAGACCGCTTTTCCCGGTGTTCTCTGTGCCCTCTGTGGCAACAGTATTTGTAACAGGAGAAAATACCCATGAGCGATAAACAAACACTGCGGGTCGGCGTCGGCGGGCCGGTGGGGTCCGGCAAGACGGCGCTGCTGGAGGCGTTGTGCAAGCGCATGCGCGAGCACTACAACCTGGCGGTGGTCACCAATGACATCTATACCCGGGAGGACGCCGAGTTCCTGATCCGCCACGCGGCGCTGGAGTCCGAACGCATCATCGGCGTCGAGACCGGCGGCTGCCCCCACACGGCTATCCGCGAGGACGCGTCCATGAATCTGGCGGCGGTGGCGGAGCTGGGCCAGCGCTTCCCCGGCCTGGACCTGGTGTTGGTGGAAAGCGGCGGCGACAATCTCAGCGCCACCTTCAGCCCGGAGCTGTCGGACCTCACCATTTATGTCATCGACGTCGCCGCCGGGGAAAAGATCCCGCGCAAGGGCGGCCCCGGCATCACCAAGTCCGATCTGCTGGTGATCAACAAGATCGACCTGGCGCCTCATGTCGGCGCGTCGCTCGAGGTCATGGATCGTGACGCCCGGCGCATGCGCGGCGAACGTCCGTTCGTGTTCACCAACCTCAAGACCGGCGAAGGCCTGGACACCGTCATCGCCTTCATCGAACGCGAAGGCATGCTCGAGCCGTCGTTTCCCGCCACGGCGGCCGCGCCTATCTGAACTACGACGGCGCCCCGCGCCGCGGCCCCGCGGCCACGGTCCGCTGACGCCGGCGGACCGTGGCGCCCATGCCCGCCACTGTAACCCTCAAACCACAACTGTGTTATTCGCGCCACGCCGCTGCGGTGTCCACGCCGGCATCCGATTGGTGCGCCGCTTCGATCGAGCGCTCGGCAGAAGCCTGTAAACAAGCCGTAACAATCTGTTTATTCCAGAAAAACGCGCTTTGGCACGGCCTGTGCAACGAGTGGCGCAGGACGAAAGCAGTAGCTGCTAACTCCGAACCCAAGGCCGGCTCGCGGTGCGACGACCGCCTTAGTCAAAAAACTTGAGTGCAAGAAACTGAATGGGAGAACTCTGAAATGAAACTGACGACCAAACTTCGTCCCCTCGTTGCCGCCACCGCGATCGGTATGGCGACCATGGCCGCTCCGCTGGCCCATGCCGATTCCTTCACGGGCAATATCGGCGTCGTGTCCAAGTACATTCTGCGCGGCATCACCAACAGCCCGGAAAACGACAACGCGGCGCTGCAGGGCGGTCTCGACTACGGCTTCGACAACGGCATCTACCTGGGTTACTGGGGTTCGTCGCTGGGCTACTCCGACCCCGGCAAGTCAAACGGCTTCGAGAACGATCTGTACGGGGGTTATGCCGGCAAGTTCGGCGGCTTCAGCTACGACGTCGGCGTCATCTACTACAAGTATGTCAACATTGACAATGCCGATGGTGCCGAGCTCAAGGGCACCGTGGGCTACGGCCCGTTTACCCTCGGCGCCAACTACCTGACCAAGGATGTTACCTGGGGCAACAAGGGCGATACCTACTGGACCGTGGATTATTCTCACGACCTGCCCAAGGGCTTCAGCTTTGACGCCCTGCTCGGCTACTACACCTACAAGGACAGCGGCAAATACATTGCCTCCTCGGCCAAGAGCGGAGCATTCCGTCACCTGAACCTGTCGCTGTCGCATCCCATCGGCAACACCGGCGCCGACTGGAATGTGACCTACATCATCGGCGGCAAGGACCGCGACGGTGTCGACCAGAAGAACGCCGTAACCCTGGGCGTTTCCTACGGCTTCGACATCAAGTAACGCAACCGGGCGCCAGAGTGGCCGGCGCAGCCGGCCACTCTGCCTTCCGCACCTGACGCTCGCGCTGTTCCCAGAGGAGTACAATAATGAACAACTGGACCAAGCGACTCGGCATGGGCATTGCCCTGTCCGGGTTGATGCTCGTGGCAGGTCTCGCCGGCCGCACCGCTGCGGCCGCCGATACCATCAAAGTCGGGATTCTGCATTCCCTGTCCGGCACCATGGCCATCAGCGAGGCCACGCTCAAGGACGAAATGCTGATGCTGATCAAAGAGCAGAACGCCAAGGGCGGGCTGCTGGGCAAGAAGATCGAGCCGGTGGTGGTGGACCCCGCCTCCAACTGGCCGCTGTTCGCGGAGAAGGCCCGCGAACTGATCCAGAAGGACCACGTCGTCGCCATCTTCGGCTGCTGGACTTCGGTGTCGCGCAAATCCGTGCTGCCGGTGGTCGAGCAGTACCACGTGCCCCTGTTCTACCCGGTGCAGTACGAGGGTGAAGAATCCTCCAAGTACGTGTTCTACACCGGCGCCGCGCCCAACCAGCAGGCCATCCCCGCGGTCGACTACCTGATGAACCAGCTGCACGTGAAGCGCTGGGTTCTGGCCGGCACCGACTACGTCTATCCGCGCACCACCAACAAGATTCTTGAGGCGTACCTCAAGTCCAAGGGCGTGAAGTCCAAGGACATCATGATCAACTACACACCGTTCGGCTATTCGGACTGGCAGAGCATCGTCTCCCAGATCAAGAAGTTCGGCTCCGAAGGCAAGAAGACCGCGGTGGTGTCCACCATCAACGGTGACGCCAACGTACCGTTCTACAAAGAGCTGGCCAACCAGGGCGTTACCGCCGACCAGATTCCGGTCGTGGCATTCTCGGTCGGCGAGGAAGAGCTCTCGGGCATCGACACCAAGCCGTTGGTGGGCCATCTGGCCGCATGGAACTATTTCATGAGCGTGGACACGCCTGCCAACGACAAGTTCATCGACACCTGGCACAAGTACATCAAGGACGACAAGCGCGTCACCAACGACCCCATGGAAGCCCACTACATCGGCTTCAACATGTGGGTGAAGGCGGTGAAGAAAGCCGGCACCACGGATCCGGAAAAAGTGGTCAACGACATGATCGGGGTCAGCGTACCGAACCTGACCGGCGGCTATGCGACCATGATGCCGAACCACCACATCACCAAGCCGGTGCTGATCGGCGAGATCCAGGACGACGGCCAGTTCGCCGTGGTCTGGAAGACGCCGGGTGAAGTCGCCGGCGACGCCTGGTCGAACTACCTGCCGGGCAGCAGGAACCTGATCTCCGACTGGCGTCCGCCGCTGTCCTGCGGCAACTACAACGTCAAGACCCACAAGTGTTCGGGTCAGAAGTACTGAGCCTGTAACGCGGGCGCCGGCAACCGGCGCCCGCCCCTGATTTCCAGACCCGCGGCGGACCGCACGCCGACCCCCTGCCGCCGCGGGCCGCAACCGAAGCGAAGGCGAACGTGGAACTCACTCCCGGTCCGTTTTGCGCCGCACGGCTCACCCGTTCCGCCGGGGTGCTGACGTACGTTGTGCTGCTGCTGGCCGCCGTCCTGCTGTGGTCGGCCCCGCTGCCGGCCGCCGCCGACGGTGGCGCCGACGCCGCGCTCACCACAGCGCTCAACCGTCTCAGTCACGCCGACTTCAGCGCCAAGGCGGCGGCGGTCGATCAGCTGGAGAAGGTATCTCATCCGCGTCTGCTGCCGGTTCTGCACGCGCTGCTCGAAGGCAACCTCTGCTACCGTAAGTCGGACCGCAAGGTGGTCATCGTCCACGATGTCGACGATGGTTACGGCATGACCGATGCGGTGACCGCCAAGGATCTGGGCGCCACCGGCCGGCGCAAAGTGCGCCGCATCACCATCAACAACGAAATCCGCACCGCACTGCGCAACGCCATCGCCCGCCTCAGCCTGTCCAGTTCCGATCCGGCGGTGCGGCTCAAGGCGGTGCGGGAAATGCTCGACGACATGAGCCCGCAGGTGGCCGCAGCGCTGCGCCAGCGCCGGAAGCAGGAAACCGACGCCGACGTGCGCGAGGCCATCGACGTGGGCCTGGCGCTTGCCGGCACCAACAGCGCCGATGCGGCGCAGCGCCTGGCGGCGGTCAAGGCGCTGAGCGGCAAACTCAATCCCGCGGTGCGCAACCGTTTGGCGCAGATGCTGAACACCGGCTCCGACGGCAAGCCCCTGGAGGCCGACGCCGGCGTGCGCGCGGCGGCCAAGGCTTCGATCGCCGCCATCGACCGCAAAGCCGAATTCTATTCCGTGGTCCAGACCGGCTTCTTCGGCCTCAGCCTCGGCTCGGTGCTGCTGCTGGCCGGCATCGGCCTGGCCATCACGTTCGGCGTCATGGGCGTCATCAACATGGCCCACGGCGAAATGATGATGCTGGGCGCCTACACCACCTACGTGGTGCAGCTGCTGATGCCGCAGCACATTGGTTCCTCATTGTTTGTCGCCGTACCAGCCGCGTTTTTGGTCTCCGGACTGGCGGGGGTGGTGATCGAGCGCGGCGTGATCCGCTTCCTCTACGGCCGGCCGCTGGAAACGCTGCTGGCCACGTTCGGCATCAGCCTGGTGCTGCAGCAGCTGGTGCGGACCATTTTCTCGCCGCTCAATCGCTCGGTGCAGACGCCGGACTGGATGAGCGGCTCGCTGCACATCAACAGCGCCCTGTCGCTGACCTACAACCGCGCCTACATCGTGGTGTTCGCGCTGCTGGTGTTCGCCGCGCTGCTGCTGGTGCTGAAGAAAACCAGCCTCGGCCTCAAGGTGCGCGCCGTGTCCCAGAACCGGGAGATGGCCAAGGCCATGGGCGTGCGCACCGGCTGGGTCGACGCCATGACCTTCGGGCTGGGATCCGGCATCGCCGGCATCGCCGGTGTCGCCCTGAGCCAGCTCACCAACGTCGGCCCCAACCTGGGCCAGTCCTACATCATCGACTCGTTCATGGTGGTGGTGTTCGGCGGCGTCGGCAACCTGTGGGGAACCCTGGTGGGTGCGTTGTCCCTGGGCGTGTTCAACAAGTTCCTGGAGCCCTGGTCCGGCGCCGTGTTGTCCAAGATCCTGGTGCTGGTGCTGATCATCCTGTTCATCCAGAAGCGCCCGCGGGGCCTGTTCCCGCAGAAGGGCCGCGCGGCGGAGGGCTGAGCCATGATGACCAACAGTCCCATCGGGCGCCTGCTGGCCAGCGACCGCGGCGGCCAGGTGCTGCTGAGCCTGCTGCTGGCGGCGGCAATCGTGCTGCCGATCCTCAATCTGGCGGTGCCGGCAGGTTCGACGCTGCACGTGTCCAGCTACACGCTGCTGCTGCTGGGCAAGTACCTCTGCTATGCGCTGCTGGCGGTGGCCCTGGACCTGGTGTGGGGCTACTGCGGCATTCTCAGCCTCGGCCACGGCGCCTTCTTCGCCCTCGGCGGCTACGCCATGGGCATGTACCTGATGCGCCAGATCGGCGCCCGCGGCGTCTACGGCAATCCCATCCTGCCCGACTTCATGGTGTTCCTGAACTGGAAGGAGCTGCCCTGGTACTGGCACGGCTTCGACCATTTCTGGTTCGCAGCCCTCATGGTGATGGTGGTGCCGGGGCTGCTGGCGCTGGTGTTCGGCTGGCTCACGTTCCGCTCCCGGGTTACCGGCGTGTACCTGTCCATCATCACCCAGGCGCTCACCTATGCGCTGATGCTGGCTTTCTTCCGCAATGAAATGGGTTTCGGCGGCAACAACGGGCTCACCGACTTCAAGGACATCCTCGGCTTCAGCCTGCAGAGCGAGACCACCCGGGTGGGCCTGTTCGTAGCCACGGTGGTGGCGCTGATGCTGGGTTACCTGGCGGCCCGCGCCGTGGTGCGCTCCAAGCTGGGGAGGGTGACGGTGGCCGTGCGAGACGCCGAGGACCGGGCGCGCTTCATCGGTTACAAGACCGAGTCGTTCAAGCTGTGGGTGTTCACCTTCTCGGCGGTGCTGGCCGGTATTGCCGGGGCGCTGTACGTGCCCCAGGTGGGCATCATCAACCCCAGCGAGTTCTCGCCGCTGAACTCCATCGAGATGGTGATCTGGGTGGCGGTGGGCGGCCGCGGCACCCTTTACGGCGCCGTCGCCGGCGCCATCCTGGTCAATTACGCCAAGACCTATCTCACCGGCGCCCTGCCCGACGTGTGGTTGTTCGCCCTCGGCGGACTGTTCGTGGTGGTGACGCTGTTCCTGCCGCGTGGCATCGTCGGCCTGCTCAGGCGGCCGCGGCGCAAACCGGCCCGGACCCAAGTGGCCGAGTCGACATGAACACCGCGCCCCTGCAACGCATCCGCCGCGCCCTGCGCCGCAACGCCGCCCCAAACGCGGCCGAAGGCATGCACACCCTGGTCAGCGGCGAGGTGGATGCCAGCCACGGCCCGATCCTGTACCTGGAGAACGTCACGGTTAGCTTCGACGGCTTCAAGGCCCTCAACGAGCTCACCCTGTACATCGACGACGGCGAGCTGCGCTGCATCATCGGCCCCAACGGCGCCGGCAAGACCACCATGATGGATGTCATCACCGGCAAGACGCGCCCCGACAGCGGCAGCGCCTTTTTCGGTCAGACCATGGACCTGACCCGCATGACCGAATACGAGATCGCCACCGCCGGCATCGGGCGCAAGTTCCAGAAACCCACGGTGTTTCCGGAGCACAGCGTGTTCACCAACCTGGAGCTGGCCATGCAGGCGGACAAGCGGGTATGGCCAACCCTGTTCGCACGCCTGACCGGCGAGCAGCGCGACCGCATCGACGAGACGCTGGCCACCATCGGCCTGGTGCGGCTGCGCGACCTGCGCGCTGCGCAGCTGTCCCACGGGCAGAAGCAGTGGCTGGAGATCGGCATGCTGCTGATGCAGAACCCGCGGGTGTTGCTGGTGGACGAGCCGGTGGCGGGCATGACCCACCAGGAAATGGACCAGACCGCCGAGCTGCTCACCGGGCTTGCCGGGCGCCACTCCATCGTCGTGGTGGAGCACGACATGGACTTCGTGCGCTCCATCGCCCGCAAGGTAACCGTGCTGCACGAGGGCAGCGTCATCGCCGAGGGCGGCATGAGCCAGGTGCAGAGCGACCCCAGGGTGGTGGAGGTCTATCTGGGGGATACCCAATGCTGACCGTCGCCGGCCTGAACCAGTACTACGGCGAAAGCCACACCCTATGGGACGTCAATCTGGAAGTGCCCGACGGGCGATGCGTGTGCCTGATGGGGCGCAACGGGGTGGGCAAGACCACACTGCTGAAGGCGGTGATGGGGCTGCTGCCGGCGCGCGACGGCAGCATCCGCTTCGGCGACCAGGAGCTGGCCGGTCGGGCGGCTGACCTGCGCGCGCGGCTGGGCATCGGTTACGTGCCCCAGGGCCGCGACATATTTCCCCAACTGACGGTGGAGGAAAACCTGCAGGTGGGGCTGGGCGTGGGCCGGGACCGTTCGGTGCTGGAACGCATCTTCGACCTGTTTCCGGTGCTGAAACAGATGCTGCGCCGCCGCGGCGGGGACCTCTCCGGCGGCCAGCAGCAGCAGCTGGCCATCGGCCGGGCGCTGACCCTGAAGCCGCGGCTGCTGATCCTGGACGAGCCCACCGAAGGCATCCAGCCCAACATCGTGCGTGAAATCGGCGACATCATCGCCCGCCTCAACCGAGAGGAAGGACTCACCGTGCTGCTGGTGGAACAGAAGCTGCCGTTCGCCCGGCGCGTGGCCGAACAGTTCACCATCCTCGACCGCGGCCGCTGCGTGGCCAGCGGCGCCATGCCGGAGCTGGGCGACGACCTGGTGCAGCGCTACCTGTCGGTCTGAGCAGGGCGCGCCGGGCACGGTTCCCGCCAACCGGGATTCCCGGTATACTTGGCCGCTGCGCCCCTAGCGGGCCCGCGTGATACCCCGGAGGGCGGGGTAATGGGCTCGACTCCGGCATATTCATGCCGGGGCGGTTCCGGCGTAATCCACCCTCGAATCGACACATACAGAACAACACGGGAGGCGATGGTGAGCCACCAAGACGATGTATTTATCCGGACTGTTTTCGGCGTGCTGGGCGGCCTGGTCCTGTTTGCGGTCATCATTTACTTTATCGCCAACGGTCTCGGCGGCGGTGAGGCCTACGCCCCGGCCGGCAACAAGATGGCCCAGCAGCAGATTGCCAAGGAGATTGCGCCGGTGGCCCAGGTGAACGTGGCCGGCGCGTCCGGGGCCGCGGCTTCATCGGGCGGCGGTGCAGCGGGCGGCGGTGCGCTCACCGGCGAGCAGATCGTCAAGAAGACCTGCTCGGCCTGCCACGGCACCGGCGCGGCCGGCGCACCCAAGATCGGCGACCACGCCGAGTGGAAGAAGCGCTACGACGTGGGCGGCCTGGATAATCTGCTGAAAGTGGCGATCCATGGCAAGGGCGCCATGCCGCCGCGGGGCGGTGGCGGCTACAAGGACGCCGAGATGAAGAAAGCCATCATTTATATGCTCGGCAAGAGCGGCATCAAGGTCGCCAGCGGCGGAGAATCCAAGTCCGGCAACGGCGGGCAGGCCAAGGCGGCTGCCGCCGGCGGCGGCAAGATCGACCTGGACAAGGGCAAACAGCTGGTGGGCAAGGTCTGCGCCGCCTGTCATGCCACCGGCGCGGCCGGTGCGCCCAAGATGGGCGATCACGCCGAATGGAAGAAGCGGTTCGACGTCGGCGGCCTGGCCAACCTGCTGAAGGTGGCGATCCACGGCAAGAACGCCATGCCGCCGCGCGGCGGCTCCAGCTACAACGACCAGGAAATGACCGACGCCATCGCCTACATGCTGCACAAGAGCGGCATCGACGTCACCAAGTGAGGGTGATCGCCGTAACATGAAAAAAGGGCTGCTTCGGCAGCCCTTTTTTCTGGTGCGTTGCCGCCTGCGGCGTCGAACGCACCCTACGGCCCGGTTGCAAGCGCAGCGATCTCGGAGACGCAGAGGCAGACGTAGTTGATGGCGTCCGGCCGCGTCGTTGTGGCACACCGTGGCGGCTGTGCTGCGCCGCCGCCTCGGGCACCGGAAATCAACGACGTTTACCGGCGGCGATTCGGCGTAGGGTGGATAAGCGCAGCGCATCCACCGCACCAGGGCAGCAGCAGGTGTTGCGTCCGGCTTGCCGCTTTGACGCAACTGAACGGGGTGCTGCTTTTGTTGTTGGCGCGCTGCCGCCTGCGGCGTCGAATGCACCCTGCGGCCCGCGCCACTCGCTACTAGCTATCCAACAGCTCCCGCAGGTGAGCCAGGTGCGCCTGGCTGCGCTGCTTGCGCTCCTGAGGGTCGGCCGGGGCGGCGTCTTCCCACTGCAGGTCGTCGGCAGGCAGCTCCTGCAGGAAGCGGCTCGGCGTGCACGACACCATCTCCCCGTAGCGCTTGCGCTGGCGGGCATGGCTGAAGGTGAGGCTGCGGCGGGCGCGGGTGATGCCCACGTAGGCCAGGCGCCGCTCCTCTTCCAGGCTTTCGTCCATGCTGTTGCGGTGCGGCAGCAGTTCCTCCTCCATGCCCACCAGGAACACGTGGTCGAACTCCAGGCCCTTGGCGGCGTGCAGGGTCATCAGGTGCACGGCGTTGCCGGCTTCCTCGTCATCGCGTTCCAGCAGGTCCTGCAGCGCCATCTGCGCCAGCAGGTCGGCGAGGCCGGCGTCGTCGGCCAGCAGGTCGGCGAGGCCGGCGTCGTCGGCCTGCCGCGCCAGGCGCTCGAGCCACGCGAGCAGTTCCTCCACATTGTCCAGACGCCGCCGGGCGGCCTCGGCATCGGGGCTTTGTTCCCGCAGCCAGGCGGCATAGTCGATCTCCTCCACCATGCGCCGTGCCACGGCCAGGGCGTCGCCGCCCTCGGCCTGCTCAGCGAGCCCCTGCAGCCACTGGGCGAAGCGCTGCAGGCTGGCGGTTCCGCGGCTGCCCACGTGCAGTGCCAGCTGGGGCTCCAGGCTGGCGCGCAGCAGGCTGATGCCGCGTCCGGCGGCGAAGCCCGACAGCTTCTCCACCGTGCCCGGCCCGATGCCGCGCCGCGGGGTGTTGGCCGCGCGCAGGAATGCCGCATCGTCGTCGGGGTTCACCAGCAGCCGCAGATAGGCCATCAGATCCTTGATCTCGGCGCGGTCGAAGAACGAGGCGCCGCCGCTCAGGTGATAGGGCACGCTGTGCTCGCGCAGCAGGCGCTCGAACACCCGCGCCTGGTGGTTGCCACGGTAGAGAATGGCGTAGTCGCGGTATTGATGGCCGTGGCGGTAGCGGTGGGCGATCAGCTGCGACACCACCCGCTCGGCCTCGTGGTCGCCGCTGCGGCAGCTCAGCACCCGCAGCGGGTCGCCCGGCCCCAGCTCGCTCCACAGGCGCTTCTCGAACTGGTGGGCGTTGTTGGCGATGAGGTGATTGGCGGCGCGCAGGATGCGGCCGGTGGAGCGGTAGTTCTGCTCCAGCTTGATCACCTTGAGCCCGGGAAAGTCCCGCGACAGCAGCGCCAGGTTCTCCGGCTGGGCGCCGCGCCAGGCGTAAATGGACTGATCGTCGTCGCCGACCACGGTCAGGCCGCGCCGGGCGCCCACCAGCAGGCGCACCAGCTCGTACTGGCAGGCATTGGTGTCCTGGTACTCGTCCACCAGCAGGTAGCGGATGCGTTCGCGCCACGCATCCAGCGTTTCCGGGTGATCCAGGAACAGGCGCGCGGGCTGGGCGATGAGATCGTCGAAGTCCACGGCGTTGTAGGTCTTGAGGAAATGGTTGTAGTGCTCGTAGAGCACGGCGGCGAGGGTGTCGGACCCGCCGTCGGCGGACGCCAGGGCCTGCTCCGGGGTGAGGAAAGCGTTCTTCCAGCGCGAAATCTGCCAGCGCAGCCGGTCCTCCTGGTCCCGGGCGTCCAGCCGCTCCTTGCGCACCAGCTCGCGCAGCAGCGCGGCGCTGTCCTGGGCGTCGAAAATGGTGAACCCGCTGCGGTAGCCCAGCTTGCGGTACTCCCGCCGGATGATGTTCAGGCCCAGGGTGTGGAAGGTGGAGACCCGCAGCCCCTTGAGATCGGTGTCGCGCGACAGGCGCTGCACCCGTTCCTTCATCTCCCGCGCCGCTTTGTTGGTGAAGGTCACGGCGGCGACGTGCTCCGGGGCCATGCCGCACCGGCGGATAAGATGCACGATCTTCTGGGTGATCACCCGGGTCTTGCCGCTGCCGGCGCCCGCCAGCACCAGCAGCGGGCCATCCAGGTACTCGACGGCGGCACGCTGGCGGGGATTGAGGTCGGGCACGCAGGGTTTCCAGGGTACGTCGGACAACGGGGAAGGGCATTGTAACAGCGCCCGCCGGCGGCGGCCACGCGGTGCCGCGCGGCGCAGGTTTTATTATTTGTTTTCCGTAACTTGTGGCCGGTGCGGCGCGGCCTGTCGGGCCTGGAAATGGCAACCGGGGCGGAAAAATGTTATTGTACAAAAGCATTTTGCGCAAAAGTATCTGTTTTACGGCCTCATTTTCACGCGACCGGAGCGCCCATGCGCCGAATCCGGCGGAACTTGCCATGACTTCGACCGATCCTTCGCTCCACAAGCGCGCGCTCCTGCCGGCACTGCTGCTGGCAGCGGCAATGGCGGCCGCGCCGGCGTCCGGCAATCCAGGCGCCCCGGCCCTCCATACCAGCGCCAACCAGGTCAATGCCGGCTATTACCAGCTGAGCTGGGTGGCGCCGGACGGCGGTACCCCGGTGTTCGAGGTGCAGGAGGCGCGCACGCCGCAGTTCGCCGACGCGCGGCTGGTGTACAGGGGCACCGACGAGGCATCGATGCTCAGCGGCCGGCGCGACGGCACCTACTATTACCGGGCGCGCATCGACCCGAAGCGGGACGACCCGGGGCCCTGGAGCCGCACGGTCAAGGTGTCGGTCCATCATCTGCCGCTGGATCGTGCGTTTCTGTTTTTCGGCATCGGCGCCCTGGTGTTCGTATCCACGCTCGGACTCGTCATCGTCGGCAACCTGCGCCACAACAAGGAGGCGTAATGGGTTCCGATCCCCTGCGGGTCAATTTCGAACGTTTGCAGCGCGACGTGGAAGAGCTGGGCGCCGTCGGCCGGCGCGAGGATCACGGCGTCTACCGTATGGCGCTTTCCGACGGCGACATGGCCGGGCGCCAGTGGTTCCAGCAGCGCATCACCGACGCCGGATTGGAGCTGTACATCGACGGCGCCGCCAACACCCATGCCCGCCTCGGCTGGGACGGCAAACGCCCCAGCGTCATGACCGGCTCGCACCTGGACAGCGTGCCCGGCGCCGGGCACCTGGACGGGGCGCTGGGAGTGGTGGTGGGGCTGGAATGCCTGCGCCGCATCAAGGAGCTGGGGCTGGAGCTGCGTTATCCCCTGGAGGCGGTGTCGTTCACCGACGAGGAGGGCCGCTTCGGCGGCATGGTCGGCTCCCAGGCCATCAGCGGCAAGTTGACCCCGGAGATGATCTACAACGCCCGCGACCTGGACGGCGTCACCTTGACCGACGCCATGAAGGCGTGCGGTTTCAACGCCATGGACGCGCTGCGCGCGCGCCGCACGCCCGAGAGTGTGCAGGCATTCGTTGAACTGCACATCGAGCAGGGTCCGGTCCTGGACCGCCGCCAGGTCCCCATCGGCGTGGTGGACGCCATCGCCGGACTGTTCAAATGGGAGGTGCGCCTGATCGGTACCGCCAACCACGCCGGCACCACGCCCATGGACATGCGCAGCGATGCCTTCTCCGGGCTCGCGGAGCTGAGCGGCGAGATACCGCGCATCCTCGAAGAGGACGGCAGTCCGCGCAGCGTCGCCACCATCGGCCGCGTGGAGTTGTTTCCGGGCGCCGCCAACGTGGTGCCGGGCAAGGCGGAGTTCTCGCTGGAGGTGCGCGACACCGATCCCCTGGTCCTGGAGGGCTTGTCCCACGCCTTCCGCAAGGCGCTGTCGGCCATTGCCCGGCGCCGCAGCCTGATGTTCGAGTTCGAGGTGCTCTCCGAGCTGGCGCCGGTGAAGTGCGACCCCGGCATCGTCGAGACCATCGCCGGCGTGGCCAGGGAAATGGAGATCGAGTCCCTGGTGATGGCCAGCGGCGCGGCCCACGACACCCAGATGATGGCGGGCCTGGCGCGCGCCGGCATGGTGTTCGTGCCGAGCAAGGCCGGGCGCAGCCACTCGCCCGCCGAGTGGACGCCGTGGGAGGACATCGAGACCGGCGCCAACGTGCTGCTGAACACTCTCTACCGACTGGCAGGCTGAGCGAAGCGAAAAGGCAGGCAGACCACCATGAGCGATCAGGACAAGACGCCGTCTCCGGCATATCTCAACATCGACCCGCTGCGCGAAAGCTACCGTGACGCGATCACCGAGCCGCCTGCGGTGCGTAAATCCCTGGAGCAGCATCATACCGCGCTGCTGTGCGTCGATCTGCAGTATCTCGACGCCGCACGCGGCTACGGCGTGTTCGCCGACATCGAGAAATCCGGCGTTCCGCCCGAGGCGCAGGAGTATTACTTCCACCGCCTGGAGACCTTGGTGCTGCCGAACGTCCGCCGGCTGCAGGACGCCTTCCGCGCCAACGACCTGGAGGTGATCCACACCCGCATCCAGTCCCACACCAAGGACGGCCGCGACCGCAGTGCCGGCCACAAGCGCCTGGGACTGCACGCGCCGCCCGGCTCCAAAGAGGCGGAATTTATCGAAGCGGTGGCGCCGGTCGGCGACGAGATCGTCATCAACAAGACCGCCAGTGGTGTGTTCAACGCCACCAACCTGCACTACATCCTGCGCAACCTCGGCATCACCGGTTTGTTCGTGACCGGCGTCTACAGCAATGAGTGCGTGTCCACCGCAATCCGCGACGCCTGCGACCTGGGTTACTTCGTCACCCTGATCGAGGACGGCTGTGCCACGGTGACGCCGCAGCTGCAGAACGCCACCATCACCACCATGCGCGACCGCTACGCCCGGGTGCTCAGCGCCGATGACGCCATCACCGAGATCAACCGGGTGGTGGCCGCATGAGCGCCGTCAACAACGCCATTCTCAATCCCGACATCGGCTGGGGCATCCTGGCCCTGTTCAGCGTGCTGTGGATTTATCTCGGCTGGTACTGGGGCCGCAACCAGGAAGGCCTGGAAGACTACATGCTGGCCGGGCGCAATATCGGCATCGCGCTGGCGGTGGCCACGTCCATGGCCACCTGGGTGACCAGCAACACCACCATGGTGGCGCCGCAGATGGCCCTGCAGCTGGGCATCTGGGGCATGGTCGGCTATTCGCTGGGCTCGGTGGGGCTGATGCTGTTCGCGCCCCTGGCGCGGCGCATCCATTTGCTGATGCCCACCGGCTACACCAGCGGCGACTTCATCCGCATCCGCTACGGGCGCACCGCCTGGCGCGTGTTCCTGGTGATCTCCCTGTGCTACGCCTTCGGCTGGCTGATCAGCCTCGGCATGGCCGGCGGCGTGCTGATCAACGCCCTGACCGGCATCGACTATCACGTGGGCATGACCGTGATCCTGGCGATCTGCGTCGCCTATACGCTGCTCGGCGGCCTGCGCGCGGTGATCGGCACCGACTTCATCCAGACCATCCTGATACTGGTCGGTGTGGCGCTGCTGGCGTGGCTTACCATTGACCGGGTCGGCTTTCATGAGATGCACGAAACCGTGCTGCACAGCCGCCCGGAACTGCTCAACCTGCTGATGCCGGCGGCGATCATGTTCCTGTTCAACAACCTGCTGTTCGGCGTCGGCGAGATTTTCCACTCCAACGTCTGGTGGAGCCGCGCCTTCGCCTTCCGCGAAGGGGTGGGGTTCAAGGCCTACCTCACCGCCGGGCTGATGTGGATACCTATTCCCATCGTCGCCGGCTTCGTGGCCCTGGCCGCGCCCGCCCTGGGCATCAACGTGCCGGCCGCCGACATGGTCGGCCCGCTGGTGGCCGCGCACCTGTTCGGCGCCGCGGGCGCGGTGGTGGTGTTCATCGTCGTGTTCTCGGCCCTGGCCTCCAGCCTCGACTCGCTGCTGGCGGCCACCGGCGACCTGATCACCCAGGACATCTACCGCGGCCATCTGCGCCCCGAAGCCGGCCACGGCGAAATGCGCACCGCCGCCAAGCTGATCATTCTCGGCCTGGGCGTGGTGACCTGGCTGCTCTGCTACCCGCGCATCTCCACCCTGGGTGCGCTGCTGTATTTCATGGGCGCTTTCGTCGCCAGCACCATCTGGCCCATCGCCGCCGGTCTATACTGGCGTAAGGTCAATCCGATCGGCGCCTGGCTGGGCATGGTGCTCGGCACCACCAGCGGGCTCACCGCCTACTATGAAATCGGCTTCTACGCCGCGGCGCTCACCGGGGCGGCCGTGTCGATGGCGATTGTCCTGATCAGCACCTGGCTGTGGCCCAGCGACTTTGACTGGAACCTGCTGACCGAGGACCCGAAGGAGGACCTGGCATGACCGCGACCACGGGATTTCTCTCCACCCTGGTGGGCATCATGGTGTTTTTCACCGCCATCTCGCCGTTCATTCTTCTGATTATGTTGTTCAAAGACTGGAACAAGGGGACGCTGTGGTGAACAAGCTCGACCCCCTGCTGCGCGAGCCGGTCCAGCCCAAGGACTGGACCGCAGGCATCGAACGCCCGCAGGCGCTGCTGGAGCACCTCGAAGAAGACCCCGAACCGCTGGTGGACCTGGCCAACCGGCCGGTGGTGTCGGCGCGCCAGTTCGACCGCTGGAAGGTGATCCAGCTTTGCCGCCTGGCGGCGCTGTACGAGACCACGCCGGCGCTGATTCAGCTGCCGCTGACCGGCAAGATTCTCATCAGCGCTTTCTACGAGCCCAGCACGCGCACGCGCCTGTCATTCGAGAGCGCCTGGCACCGCCTGGGCGGCGACATCATGTCCATCACCGACCCGTCCAGCACCGGCATCGCCAAGGGCGAGTCCATGGGCGACGTCGCCGAGATGTTCAACAACTACGGCGACCTGGTGGTGCTGCGCGATTCCAACGAGCAGTCGGTGTACGAAATGCTCGAGGCATTGCGCATCCCGATCATCAATGCCGGCAACGGCATCGACGAGCACCCGACCCAGTCCCTCGCCGATATGTACGCCATTTTCAAATGGCGCCCGGAGCTGATGCACACCGAGGTGGACCACGAGCGCCGCGCGCGCATCGGCATCATCGGCGTACCCAACCGCATGCGCACGGTGCGCAGCCTGCTGATGTTCCTGGCGTTGTTTCCGAAAGCCTTCGAGGAAGTGGTGATCGTGAGCGAAAACGACGCCAACTTCGATGAAGGCCAGCGCGAGGAGCTGGAGCAGGCGGGGCTCAAGCTGCGGGTGGCGCGGGACCTGGACGCCGAGCTGCCGACGCTGGACATTGTGTACATCAACTCCATCGCCTGGGTCGGCGACACCTTCGAGAAACTCGGCAAGCACCTGCGCCTGTCCCGGTCCTCGCCCCTGAAGCCGCGGTCCATCATCCTCCATCCCCTGGCCCGCGGCGAGGAGTTGTCCACCGACCTGGACGAGACCGAGCACAACTGGTACTTCGCCCAGGCCCGCGGCGCCGTGTTCATCCGCATGGCGCTGCTCACCACCCTGACCCAGCGTATCCACCGGGTGATGGACGCGCCAACGGAATAGAGGTTTGCCACAGAGGTACGGAGAACACCGAGGGGATCTTGGCTCGCGCAAAGGCGCCAAGAAAGTATTCCAATTCGGCCACAGAGGACACGGAGAACGCAGAGAAAAGCACCGAAAACCGGGCTCGCGCAAAGACGCAAAGTCACAAAGAAAGAAATTCATTAACGAATCTGCGATCAGATTCTTGTCTTTTTTCGCGCCTTGGCGTCTTTGCGCGAGCAATGATTTCTCTGCGTTCTCCGTGATCTCTGTGGCGCAAGGTTTTTCCCAGGATCCCATGTTCCCGGCCTGGCCCAAATTCGAACCATGAGGTAATCGTAACCAACATGTGCGGTATAGCAGGATACATCAACGCCGACCCCCAGCGGCCGGTCGACCCCGACACCCTGGTGGCCATGGCCGCCATCCAGTATCACCGCGGGCCCGACGGCTTCGGCTATCAGAGCGTGGCCGATCGCGGCGTGGGTTTCTCCCACGCGCGCCTGTCCATCATCGACCTCGACGAGAACCGCGCCCGCCAGCCGTTCCGCTCGGCCGACGACAATCTGCTGCTGGCGCACAACGGTGAGTTCTACGACTACAAGCGCCTGCGCACCGAGCTGACCCTGGGCGGGGCGCGCTTCCGCACCAAGAGCGACTCGGAGCTGGTGCTGCACCTGTATCCGCGCCTGGGCCTGGAAGATATGATGCAGCACCTGCGCGGCGAGTTCGCCTTTTCGCTCTACGACCGCCATCACGACCGCCTGATGCTGGTGCGCGACCGCTTCGGCATCAAGCCGTTGTACTGGACCGAGGTCAACGGCACCGTGGTGTTCGGTTCGGAGCTGAAGGTGCTGTTCGCCCATCCGGAGGTGCCGCGCAAGTTCAGCGCCGACGGCGTCTACCACCAGCTGATGCAGACCATCGTCCCCGGTTCCACGCCGTTCGAAGGCGTGCACCAGGTCAAGCCCGGTCACGCGGTGATCATCGAGCGCGCCCACGGCAAGTTCAAGATCCGCGAGGCCAAGTACTGGGATATGGACTTTCCGCTCATGAACGAGCGTCGCGACGACCAGCCGGAGGAGTACTGGATCGAGGGCGTGCGCGAGCGCCTCATGCGCGCGGTGCACCTGCGCCTGGAGGCCGACGTGCCAGTGGCCTGCTACCTGTCCGGCGGCATCGACTCCTGCTCCATCCTCGGCCTGTCGGCCGCCGCCCAGCAGTCGCCGGTGAAGGCGTTCACCATCGGCTTTGACGACGCCGCCTATGACGAGACCGCCATCGCCAGGGAAATGGCCGAGTCGGTGGGCGCCGACCAGGACATCATGATGCTCGAGGCCGGCCATCTCTACGACAATTTTGTCGAGACCGTGTGGCATGCCGAACGCACCATCTACAACACCCTGGGCGTGGCCAAGCTGCTCATGAGCCGCCACGTCAACCAGGCCGGCTACAAGGTGGTGGTCACCGGTGAAGGCAGCGACGAGCTGTTCGCCGGCTATCCGTCGTTTCGCCGTGACATGTTCCTGCACGGGCTCGACACCCTGACCGAGGCCGAGCGCGCCACCTGGGAGCAGATGCTGTCGGAGAGCAACAAGCTGTTCACCGGCGCCATGCTGGCGGAGAACGAACTCCACGATCCGGCCCTCGACGGCCTGGTGGGTTTCACGCCCGCGTGCCTGCAGCCATGGCTCGCCTCGGCCTCCCACGTCCCCGGCCTGCTCAACGCCGACAAGCGCAAGCAGCTCGAGGGCTACGAGCCCGGCCGCGCCATCGCCGAGGCCATGGACGGCGACATGATCCAAGGCCGCCACCCGCTGGACAAGGCCCAGTACGTCTGGATCAAGACCCAGCTCGAAGGCCAGATCCTCACCTGGGGCGGCGACCGCGTGGACATGGCCAACTCCATGGAAGCGCGCCCGGCGTTCCTCGACCACCACCTGGCCGAGTACGCCACCCAGGTGCCGCCCACCCTGCGCATCAAGGGCCGCACCGAGAAATACGTGCTGCGCGAAGCCATGAAGGGCGTGCTGCCGCGGGTGCTGTACGAACGCGAGAAGTTCGCCTTCATGGCGCCGCCGGCCCACACCGACCCGAAGAAATGGGCGGCCATGAAGGCGCTGGCCGACCAGTACCTGGCCGAGGACAAAGTGAAGGCCGCGGGCCTGCTCGACCCCAAGGGCGTTAAGGCGCTGTTCGAGGTGCACGAAAACCCCGACACCGGCGCCTCCACCCAGGTGCAGCTCGACGCGGTCATCAACCACATGCTCGGCGTGCAGATCCTGCACGAGCATTTCGTTGCCGCCGACATTCCCAAGCAGGCGCGCCAGCGGGCCCGGGAGCTGGGCTGGGCGGCGTGATTGCCGCCCGCGCTCGCCACGTCAATCGGGCCACAACGTAGTCATCATGCAGGTCGGGTCATGGGCCAAGCCCGGACCCGAGAGCCGGCCCGCGCAAGCGGGCCTCCCTTTTGTCATATCGAAG
Source organism: Gammaproteobacteria bacterium (assembly GCA_037385045.1). Classification (GTDB taxonomy): domain Bacteria; phylum Pseudomonadota; class Gammaproteobacteria; order JASBUN01; family JASBUN01; genus JARRNJ01. The sequence continues at coordinate 35,262 of JARRNJ010000053.1, forward strand.
GCATGAGCCCTGCCCAGCGCATGGCCCGCCCTTCAAATCTGCCCGCTTCTTTGCCACTATTACCCCAAGGCGCCCGCGTCAGGGAGAATGCGAGATACGGATGTCCGGTGTCTTGCAGGGCGGTAGCGTGACCGGCGCTGCACCTTTCCCCCATCATCGATACCGTGCGCCCACTCCGTGCAGCCCGGATGGAGCGACGCGCAATCCGGGGACCTGGCCCCCGATGCTTCCACGACACCGCCGTTCAATGCCGCCCCCAACGGGCTTCGCACCGTGCGCACTACCTCCGGCAACTTCCCGAGGGCTTGCTGCAGCACCTTGGCGTACAAGAAGACCAGCGCGTCGAGGGCCTGATTCTGCGTGTTGGGACCACCGAGCAGTGGACGGGCAAATGAGTGAGAAACGCGCCCACTTCGCGCGCGCCCATTTCAGTAGGGTGGCGCTTGCCGTGGAAGGGATGAACCGGTGCGCCCAAGCCGCGTAAGCCTGTTCGGTGCAGATGCTGTAATGGCGCACGCCGATAGCCTCGCGCACGCGGCCCAGGAACGGCGAAGAAGATCGGCGCACGGACATGTCCCCTGTCTCATGGTGTATCTTCATGCGCTGTCTCAGGCTCGAACAGGGTTCAACTGCAATAGGGTGGCCGGTGGCCGCCAATCCCCGGCGCCCCTGGCTCGGCTGTCCACAAAAAATGCAATCCGAGCAGATACTGTCGCGCAATTCGGCGGAAGTGGCACCGATCGGGAATTGCGTGTTGTACGGACAACGTCCGTGTTTAATCACGGCAACTTGCCGTCTACTTACTGTTGCGGTTACGAAGGGAGGTAGGCGACATGAACTACGAAGAGGCGGTGCAAAGCATCTGGCGACACCCGGGGGCCGCACCGGCCGATGAGGCGGCACTGCTAAAAGAGATCGTCCGTTACGCCACGCTGGCTCCGTCCGGGCACAACACACAATGCTGGCGGTTTCGGCTCGAAAACCGTTCCATTGCGATCCTGCCGGATTTGTCCCGGCGTACCCCGGTAGTCGACCCCGACGACCATCATCTCTACGTTTCGCTGGGATGTGCTGCCGAGAACCTCGTCCTGGCGGCAAAGGCATTCGGCTTCATGGGCAATGCGGAATTCAGTCCCGCTTCCGGTGGAGTAATAACGGTTGCGCTGGAACGATCGAAGGCCGAGGAATCGCCACTGTTCAAAGCGATTCGGCATCGGCAATGCACACGAACCGACTTTGACGGTAAGCCACTGGCTCCAGAAGAACTGCGACTGTTAGAAGCAGCGGGAACCGGGAATGGCGTTGCGGTCATCCTGCTGACTGAGCGCGAGGCCCTGGAGACGGTTCTTGAATATGTGGTTCAAGGAAACACCATGCAGATCAACAACCCGGCTTTTGTCAGCGAGCTGGAGAGTTGGATTCGCTTCAGTGATGGCGAAGCGATCAGAACCTGCGATGGGTTGACGGCTCGGTCAACCGGAAGCCCTCCGGCTCCACGCTGGCTGGGGCGGCTGCTGTTTCGCGCGTTCTTTCGTGTGAAACCGGAGAACGACAAGTATGCGCGCCAAATCCGCGGTTCGGCGGGAATCGCCGTGTTCGTGTCCAACGCCAACGACAAGGCTCACTGGGTCGAGGCAGGCCGCTGTTATGAGCGCTTCGCGCTGCAAGCCACAGCGCTGGGAATCCGCAACGCCTTTGTGAACCAGCCTGTCGAGGAGTCTAGCCTTCGCCCCGAATTCGCCAAGGTTCTGGGGTTGGGTGACCGGAGGCCGGATCTCGTCGTACGCTTCGGCCGGGGAAAGAAAATGCCAAGGTCGTTGCGGCGACCGGTCGAGTCGGTGTTGGTTTGAAAAGCAACCCCAACAACAGCATCAACTCGGACGGCAAGAAGCGACGCTCCTACGTCGCTCTGCATTTTGCCGCCGGTTATGCTGAATGTTAGATCCCAGAATATTTTGGGTCAGAGTAGATGGGAATCCGGGGACAGTATACGTTATGACCGGCCGGTGCATAGAACGACCCAAGCACAGACAGGTGTGGTTGGAAAGGAATAATGGGAAGGATGGGTCGAGTTGTAATTCCCGGGTTCCCGCATCATGTCACTCAGCGTGGCAACCGTCGCTAGGATAGGCCTTTCAACTCGAAAGAGCTTTGGATTGGATCGTATATTTGGTCGACGTCGATGAGTAGGATGTTGCTCTAATCAAACGGCACACTCGCACCGGCGCGCCATTAGTAGATCATACGTTCGTCCCGCAACCCGAAGGGCTCACCGGGAGGTCGTTAGCACCCATGCGACCCGGGCGGAGGCCCTCGAGGATTTGAAATTGGTATCGTGTCCCCGAAATTGCCATCAGGCGGGGTTGTGCCATGGCTGCCTCCTTGCAGTCGCGCTGGTCATCCTAGACGGCCCGATATTCAACGCTAAGCCATTGATCTTCGAGCAAGCCCGGATTATAAACCCCCAAATAGCCCGTTACAAACGGGCCTTTTGGGACCACTAATTGTAGTTCTTGGCAAGAGATGACTATCTATTCACGGGGCCAGACTGGCATGCTGTTGACCGGCACCAGCGCGAGCAAATGAGAGCTGAGATTGAGCGCGTCGATCCAGACCGCCTGTTGAACAGTTCAGTAGACGATCTATCCCAATTCTTTGCGGAAAAATTCAAGATAGACGTGCCGGAACTTGATGTTGACAACATCGTTGTTGATCAGCGCGAGAAAAAGATTGATGTGAGCCGCGATCCAATGAGAATGATCATGGATCGAGGTCAGCCCTTCTACGTCACTGGCTCTGAGATTGAGGTGGAAGTCCCGTTTAGTGGCGA
>JARRNJ010000054.1:0-30920 GCA_037385045.1 Gammaproteobacteria bacterium
TACCGCCATCGATTGCGGCAGCTGTTCCTGCTCGAACAGATCGTCGGTGGTCAGCACGCGGTCGCGGAAGGCCTTCCAAGCGTCGGGCACGATGGGCCGCGAGCCCGTCGCGATGATGATCCGTTTGGCGCGGATGGTCTGGCCTTCCACGTCGAGCACGGTGGGTTCGACGAACCGGGCATAGCCGTCGACGAATTCGTCGCCCAGCTCGTCGGTGCTGCCGGCCAGCACCCGATCGACGAACATGTCGCGCAAATCGCGCACGTGCTCCATGGCTTCCGCCACGTCCATGGACAGGCTTTCCATGCCTTCGATTCCGAAGCGGTCGAACAAATGGCGGCGGTGAAAATCCTCGGCCACCTGGATCGCGGCCTTGGACGGCATGCAGCCCACCCGGGCGCAGGTGGTGCCCAGCTCGCCGCCGTTGATCAGCACGAAACTGTCGGTCTTGCGGCGCACGCGGGACAGTGCCGACAGGCCCGAAGTGCCGGCGCCGATGATGGCAACGTCAACGTTTCGCTCCATATTGGTTTGCTCCGCGCGGTTTCCGTCGAGGGCCCCCATGATAACGGGGATGCCGGGGCAGATATACCCGGTGCGGCGCAGGGTAACGCTGCGTATGGCGCCTGCCCGGTTCTTGACGTGCGTGTGTGTGTGCCTATACTTGCCGCCACGAGAATTCTGCGACCCAGGAGTGGCTCCCGACATCGCAGGATTTTTTCTTTTTGGGCGCCAACCAGGGAGAGCTCAAAAATGTGGAAGGAAATGGAAGGGCGCTGGAAGGTGTTTCGCGGAGAGGCCTTGAAGCGGTGGCGCAAGGTCACCGAGCAGGACCTGATCGAGTGTGCGGGCGACCGCGACCTGATGCAGGTCCGCCTGCAGCGCATTTACCGCCTGTCGGCCGAGGAGGCCGGTGCCGAGATCCGTTCCATCGAGCGCGCCGTGCACGGCGCCGAATACCTGAATCAGCCCGTCTACGGCGGCGCCAAGCGCTGACTGGCGCTCGCGACGTGCGGGCGCCGGGATCTGTCCTGGCTGAATCCCGTGCCCCCGCGGATTTGGTGCGTTCCGCCAACTACCGTTTCTTCGCCAAGGCGCCAAGGACGCGAAGCAGTCCGCTAATCTCCTTCAGGCTCCGTTTTCCTGGCCCGTTTGGCGCCTTGGCGAAACATCACGACGCACACGCGTAGAGCGCGCTGCGACCGGTCTTCCCGGTGAGCGAACCGCATCGCGCCGGGCGGCCGCGGCAACCAGGCGTCCGTCGACGGACCCGCCGGACGGGCAGATTGCGCGCGGTTTCGGTCACCAGATCTTGTAGGGCAGGTATTTGCCGCTCATGGTGACCACCACCCGGTCGCCCTTGGGGTCTTCCTCCCGGTCCACGCTCATGGTGAAGTCGATTGCGCTCATGATGCCGTCGCCGAACTTTTCGTGGACCAGCTCCTTGATGGTGCTGCCATAGACCTGGGTAACCTCGTAGAACCGGTAGATCAGCGGATCGGTCGGCACGGTCCAATCGGCGCCCTTGGTGGGACAGACTTGCAGCGCGGCGGAGACCTCTGCCTCCAATCCCAGCGCGGAACACAGCTTGTCGGCCAATTCGGCGGGCATGCTGGCCTGCCCCAGGCAGGCGGCGGTAACCCAGACCGGGGCCATGCCCAGTTCTGCAGCAATGCCCTCCCAGGTGAGTTTTTTGGCGGCTTTGGCCGCCATGATGGTTTCCGTCATTTGCAGCTTGTTCATGGTCACCTCCAAGGCAGTTGGTTGGGTGAAGGGGTCGGCTGACTCGCTAACGGGAGCAGCGGTCGCCGCAGGCGGCGACCTCCGCCCCGTCCGTCATCAAGCTTCGTGCCAAACGGAATAAGTGCTTGAGGTAAATGACCTCGATCCCGAGGGGGCGCCGCGCTTCCATCCGGGTTGCGCAGGCCCGGTGCGCTGGGGCGCCCGGGCGCGCCATATTGGTGCGCTGCCGCGCAACGCAGCATAGCATGCACCGGATCGCGGCGCCCTGCCAGTGCGCGGCGCACCGGCAGGGGACAGCCTAGCGGGAAGAAAAGTAAATGTCGCCGTAATAGGCGGTGGCGGATTTGCCGGAGTTGTCCGTGTCGGTCATGAGCGCCACCGCGTCGACGTAACGCACGTCTTCGCCGAACAGGCGGCGAAAGTCGGCGCGCACGTTGCGCCGTTCCTGCACCCATTGACCCACCCGGGCATTGCCCGAGGCCACCGCGATCATCCGATCGTTGTCGGTGTAGGCGTTGGGCCATTCGCTGCCTACCGGTTGGTTGTTGGACCAGACGTAATTGATGGCGCGAGTGCGCCAGAACAACAGTCCGCCCGAGAACACCACGTACACCCGGGCCGGATAGTCATCGCCCCCGCGGGTGCGTTCCCGCAACGGACCGAGGGTGTTTTCCACTTTCCAGGACCAATGCAGATACGGCGTTTCGTCGAGGTCGATGTGGACGCGTTTGTAGAGTCCGGAGGCGGCCGCATGGCTGACCGCCTGCAGTACCGTGCGGCCTTCGGCGGTGACCAGGCGGTAATGGGTTTCGCCCTTGAAGCGTTTGCTGGTCCAGCCTTGCAGGCTGCCGGCGGAGAAGTCGCCGACCATGACCGGCGCCGCGGCCGTGGCGAGCGCAGTGACGGCAGCCAGCAGCCACGCGCGCACTACGCCACACGTCCGCAGGCGGCCAGCGATGTGGCGAACGCGGTGGCCACGGGCGGGGTCCTCGCTGCGTTCATGGAGCGTCCTCTCGCATGGCGGTGAGACAGCGTGGCTGCCCGCGAGTTCAGCCGCCTTCCTGCGGGCCGGCGGTTACCGGCCAGGGGGCGGTGAAGGTTCCGTCATACGGTTCCGTCAGGTGCAGCCGCAGTGGCTCCAACGGTAACCCAGATGCGCGCCCGCGGTTGGCCGCCATTGTGCCCGCCTACGCCGTCGCGCTATGGTGGCTCTTCGGCCGCGCCGGCCGGTTGCCGCCGGCATCGAACCACAGAGGACACGTGTGATGGGACACCTGCCAGTCTGGGAGCTGCTGTTGATCGGCCTGCTGATGGTCGGAATCATCTTCTGGTTCCGGCCCGGGCTCAAGCGCGCTTTCGAGCAAAGCCGCCAGGCGACCAGCCAGGATTGGAAGGGTCTGCTCCTGCCCCTGGGGGCGGTGGTGCTGTTTGTCATTCTCGTTATCCTCATGGCCCGCCACGGACGTTGAACCCGGGCCGATGTCGCGCCTGTCCCGCGGGCGTGACACAAAATCGTAACCGCTTGGCAATACCCTGTCTCACACCCGCATTGGGGGAAACCGTGAGACTGGTGTCGGCACCCATGGTGAGGGCAATCGGAAAGAGGCTTTGGCACGGGGCCCACGACCGCCTGTTCAATGCCGTCCACGGCCGCTGGTTGATCTACAATGCCTGTTGGGAAGACCCGCGCATCGATCGGCGGCTGCTGGAATTGCGCGCCGACAGCCAAGTGGTGATGCTGACCAGCGCCGGGTGCAACGCCCTGGACTACCTGCTGGACGCTCCCGGCGAGATTCATGCCGTCGATGTCAATCCGCGGCAGAACGCGCTGCTGCAGCTGAAGCTGGCGCTGATCCGGCGCGGGGTCTGGGAGGATCTGTTCGCCATGTTCGGCAACGGCTCCCACGAGGCGTTTCACGATGTTTACGGCTCGGTGCGCCACGACCTGCCCGACTACGCCCGGGATTTCTGGGACGAGAAGATCCGCTATTTCGACGCCGGCAGCCGCAGGCGCTCGTTCTATTTCCACGGTACCGCCGGCGCCTTCGCCTGGCTGATCAGCCGCCATGTCTTTGGGCGCAGGAAGCGCCTCAAGTCGCGGCTGCTGCACCTGCTCGACGCCGACGGCCTGGACCAGCAGCGGCGCATCTACCGGGAGATCGAGCCGGCCCTGTGGGGACGGCTGACTTCATGGTTGATCAGGCAACCGGCGGTGATGGCCATGCTCGGTGTGCCGCGCGCCCAGGTGCGCCTGATCGAGCAGCGTCACCCGGGCGGTCTGCTCGGCTACGTGAGCCACAAGTTCAAGCACGTGCTGACGGAGGTGCTGATCCGCGACAATTACTTCTGGCGCGTCTACCTCACGGGCTCGTATACCCAAAGCTGCTGCCCCAATTACCTGCGCCGGGAAAACTTCGCCCACCTGCGCGCCAACGCCGGACGCATCCGAACCTATAACACCACGGTCAGCGAGTTTCTGCGCCGGCACCCGGGCCGCTACAGCCACTTCGTGCTCCTGGATCACCAGGACTGGCTGGCCGGGCACGATCCCCGGGCATTGGGCGAGGAATGGGAACTGTTGCTGCGAAACAGCCGCCGGGGCAGCAGAGTCCTGATGCGCTCGGCGTCTCCGGAACTGGACTTTCTGCCGGCTTCGGCCTGCCCGCACCTGCGCTTTCACCCCCAGCTCACCGAGGCGCTGCACCGCGCGGATCGGGTCGGCACCTATGGCAGCCTGCACCTGGCGGAGGTCACGTGAGCGGTGACGGGGCCGGCGCCAGCGCTGCCATCGAGCGCTACTATCGCTTTCACAGTCACATCTACGACGCCACCCGCTGGAGTTTCCTGTTCGGCCGCAGGGCGCTGGTGGCGCGCCTGGCCCGACATCTGCCGGCGCCGCGGCGCATCCTGGAAGTGGGTGCCGGCACCGGCAGGAACCTGGTGGCGCTGGCCGAGGCATTTCCCGGGGCGGCGATCGCCGGACTGGATGCATCGGCCGATATGCTGGCGATCGCCGCACGTCACGTCGGTTCACCGGGCTCACGGGTGGAACTGGTTCACCGGCGCTACGACGCTCCGCTGAGCAGGCCGCAACCGTTCGACCTGGTGGTTTTTTCCTATGCGCTGTCCATGTTCAATCCCGGCTGGTCCCTGGCCATCGACTTCGCGCGTCAGGACCTGGCCGTCGGCGGCTGCATCGCCGTGGTGGACTTCCACGCCTGCGCCTCGAAGCTGTTCAAGCGCTGGATGGCCGTCAATCACGTGTGCATGAACGGCCACCTGCTGCCTGCGCTCGCAACCCGGTTCTATCCGTGTCACCGCCGCGTACATCGTGCCTATGGCGGGTTATGGAGCTACGTAACCTTCATCGGCCGCAAGTCGAGCGCCTGAGGACAAAAAAATCGCCTGGAGACCCCGGCGCCGAAGGGGGAGGATGAAGATGGTGGCACCGGAGCCCCAGGCGCTGCGCCAAACCGCTTGCGGCGCCAACGGGCTATTGCTCGGGTAGGAAATTCCTGCAGACGGCGGGCCGCTTCCTGCGGCCCGCCGTTGCCGTTTCATCAGCGCGGCATGATCACCCGGTCGATGACGTGAATCACGCCGTTGCTGGCTTCGATGTCAGCCTTGACCACCCGCGCATCGTCCACCCGCACGCCGTAGCTGGAGTCGATGCGTACTAACTGTCCCTGGACCGTCTTGGCGGAATCCCACGCCGCCACATCCGCGGCCATGACCTTGCCGGGCACCACGTGGTAGGTGAGGACCTTGGTCAGCGCCTCCCGGTCCGCCAGCAGCGCGTTCAGCTGCTCCTGCGGAATTTTGGCGAAGGCCTCGTCGGTGGGGGCGAATACCGTGAACGGTCCCTTGCCCTTGAGGGTGTCCACCAAGCCCGCCTGCTTGATGGCCGTTACCAGTGTGGTGAAGTTGCCGGCGCCGACGGCGGTGTCGACGATGTCCGGCTGGTGCTGGCGCGCGCCGTAATTCCCCGCCACGGCGAAGCCGGAGGCGGCCGCCAACAACAGGAACATGAGGGCGAACGGCAGGTAGATGTAAAGCGGAGGTGCAACTCGTGCTTTCGTCGGTTTCATGGGTTTAGCTCCCCTGGTTACGCTGCAGTGCAGCAGTTGTCGATCGTGTGTCTAGGACAATAGGCCGTCAGGCGACAATTGTCAAGCATTTGTCCTGGACATTTTTATCGTTTACACTGTTTCACATTGCTGTACTGAGCGAAGGATCGGGACCATGACCGACACCGAAGCCCGCCACCCGATTCAAGTGGTGGCTCGCCGCACCGGCCTCAGCGCCGATGTCATCCGGGTCTGGGAGCGCCGCTACCGGGTGGTGGAGCCGCAGCGGGCCAGCAACGCCCGGCGGCTGTACTCCGACGCCGACGTGGAACGCCTGACGCTGCTGCGCCAGGCGACGGCGGCGGGACGGCGCATCGGCGACGTGGCGGCTCTGTCCACTGCCGCCCTGAACGACCTGGTGGCCGCCGATGCCAGCGCCGCGCCGACGCCGGTCAGCGGCGGGCTGGGCGCGGCCCGTGACCATCTGGCCGGCTGCCGCAAGGCGGTCGCGGACATGGACCCGCGCGCCTTTCATCAGGCGCTCACCAGCTCGGCGGCGGCGCTGAGCACGCCGGTGCTGCTGGAGCAGGTGATCGGCCCGCTGCTGCGCGACATCGGCGACCAATGGCGTGACGGCAACCTGCGCGTCTGCCACGAGCACATGGCAAGTCCAATGGTGCGGGCCTTCCTCACCAGCCTGGTGTACACCGCCGGCCTCAACGCCGGCGGGCCGGTACTGGTAGTGGCCACACCGACCGGCCAGATGCACGAAGCCGGCGCGCAAATGGCGGCGCTGACCGCCGCCACCGAAGGTTGGGAGATCCTGTACGTGGCGCCGAACCTGCCTGCGGACGACATCGCCGCGGCGGCGCTGCAACGCGGGGCCCGGGCCGTCGCCCTGAGCCTGACGTTCCCGCCCGACGACCACCGGCTTGCCGATGAGCTGCGCCGGCTGCGGGCATTGCTGCCCGCCGCGGTTCCCATCGTGGCGGGAGGCGCCTCGGCGGATGCCTACGGCGACGTGCTCGACGAGCTCGGCGTCACCCGCATCAATGACTTCGGGCTGTTCCGCCGCGAGCTGGAACGCCTGCGCGCCGCCCGCTGACCGGTTCGGCGGGCCGTCCTCGCCAGGGCCCGGCGGGCGTTCTATAATACGCGCGCCGGTTCGGCGTCTCTGCACCGTCTCCAGTGCACAATCTCATCCGGCGGCCGCCTTTTGCCGTGGTCGCCGCAAGCGGATTTGTTCTGTTGCAATCTGATGACCACAGCACTTTCGATACGTGACCTGAAAAAGACCTATGGCGGCGGCCTCGTCGCCCTCAAGGGCATCGACCTGGACGTGGAGCAGGGCGATTTTTTCGCCTTGCTGGGCCCCAACGGCGCCGGCAAGTCCACCACCATCGGCATCATCAGCTCGCTGATCAACAAGACCAGCGGCAAGGTGTTCATTTTCGGCGTCGACATCGACCGGGACTTCGCCACCGCCAAGAGCCACCTGGGCCTGGTGCCCCAGGAGTTCAATTTCAACGGCTTCGAGCCGGCCGTGGAGATCGTGGTCAATCAGGCGGGCTATTACGGCATCGAGCGCAAACTGGCCTTTGAGCGGGCCGAACGCTACCTGCGCCAGCTGGGGCTGTGGGGCAAGCGCCGGGAGATGGCCCGCAACCTGTCGGGCGGCATGAAGCGGCGGCTGATGATCGCCCGGGCGCTGGTGCATGAGCCGAAGCTGTTGATCCTCGACGAGCCCACCGCCGGAGTGGACATCGAGATCCGCCGTTCCATGTGGAAATTTCTGCGCGAGATCAACGCCCGCGGCACCACCATCATTCTCACCACCCATTACCTGGAGGAGGCGGAGAGCCTGTGCCGCAACATCGCCATCATCGATCACGGCGCCATCATCGAGAACACCAGCATGAAGCAGCTGCTCACCCAGCTGCAGATGGAGACGTTTGTGCTCGATCTGCGTGATCCCCTGGAGCAGCTGCCCGAGCTTCCGGGCCATTCCCTGCATCTGGTGGATGAGTTCACCCTGGAGGCGGAGATCTCCAAGCAGCAGGGCGTGAACCGCCTGTTCAGAGACCTGACCGAGCGCGGCATCGAAGTGCTCAGCATGCGCAACAAGACCAACCGCCTGGAACAGCTGTTCGTGCACCTGGTGGAGGGCAACGAGCAGCACGCCGCCGGGGGGCGACCATGACGCTGCACGACAAGCTGGTGGCGTTTCGCACCATCGTCATCAAGGAATTCCTGCGCTTCATCCGCATCTGGCTGCAGACGGTGCTGCCGCCGATGGTGACCACGGCGCTGTATTTCGTCATTTTCGGCAACCTGATCGGGTCCCAGATCGGCGACATGCAGGGTTTCCGCTACATGGACTACATCGTGCCGGGCCTGATCATGATGGCGGTGATCACCAATTCCTATGCCAACGTGGTGTCGTCGTTCTACGGCTCCAAGTTCCAGCGCCACATCGAGGAAATGCTGGTCTCACCGGTGCCCAACTACATCATTCTGCTCGGTTTCATCACCGGCGGCGTGGCGCGCGGGCTGACCGTCGGGATCGCGGTCACGGCGGTGTCGCTGTTCTTCAGCAACGTGCACGTCCACAGCCTGGCCGTCGTGGTGACAGTCGGTATCCTCACCTCGGTGCTGTTCTCCCTCGGCGGGTTCATCAACGGCGTTTTCGCCAAGAGCTTCGACGATATTTCCATCGTTCCCACTTTCGTCCTCACGCCGCTCACCTACCTCGGCGGCGTGTTCTATTCTATTCATATGCTGCCGGCGTTCTGGCAGCACGTGTCCCGCGCCAATCCGATCCTGTATATGGTCAATGGCTTCCGTTACGGTTTCCTGGGGGTGTCGGATATCAGCCTGTACGCCTCTTATGCCATCATCACCGCGTTCATCATCGGACTGTTTTCGTTCGGCCTGTATCTGCTGAATCGAGGCTACGGCATCCGCTCCTGAACCGCGGCCGACGGGCGCGGACCTTGATCGATCTCAATGCGGGACCCTTCCGCTGGTCTATAGTGGCCAGGGGCGGCGCCGAGCGCGCCGATCGGTTTCAAGGCGGCGCGGAGGTCCGAATTCATGTCCACGAAAGCCACGCTCACCATCGACGGCAACGAAGCGGCGGCGCGTATGGCGTTTCTCACCAATGAGGTGATCGCCATTTATCCCATCACCCCGGCTTCCCCCATGGGCGAGCTGGCCGACCAATGGGCGTCCGTGGGGCAGTCCAATCTGTGGGGCGATGTCCCACAGATCGTGGAAATGCAGAGTGAGGGCGGGGCGGCCGGCGCCATCCACGGTTCCCTGCAAAGCGGTGCCCTGACCACTACCTTCACCGCCTCCCAGGGCCTGTTGTTGATGATCCCCAACATGTACAAGATCGCCGCCGAGTTGAGCCCGGCGGTGTTTCATGTGGCGGCGCGCTCCCTGGCCGCCCAGGCGCTGTCGATCTTCGGCGACCACAGCGACGTGACCGCCGCCCGTGCCACCGGCTTCGCCTTCCTGGCCTCCAACTCGGTGCAGGAGGTCATGGATCATGCGCTGATCGCCCAGGCGGCCACCCTCGAGAGCCGGGTGCCGATCGTGCATTTCTTCGACGGGTTCCGGACCTCCCATGAAATCGCCAAGATCCACGACATCGGCGGCGACGTGGTGCGGGCCCTGATCGACGACCACCTGGTGCGCGAACACCGCCAGCGCGCCCTGTCGCCGGAACACCCGGTGCTGCGCGGCAGCTCCCAGAACCCGGACGTCTACTTCCAGGCCCGGGAAACGGTGAACCCCTACTATGAGGCTATGCCGGGGGTCGTGCAGCGGGTGATGGACCGGTTCGGCGAACTGACCGGGCGCCGCTACCAATTGTTCGATTACATCGGCGCCGAGGACGCCGAGCGGGTGATCATTCTCATGGGTTCCGGTGCCGAGGCGGCGCACGAGACCGTGGAGCACCTGGTGGCGGGCGGCGAAAAGGTGGGCCTGGTCAAAGTGCGGCTGTTCCGGCCGTTCGCCGCCGACGCCCTGCTCGACGCGCTGCCGGCAACCGTGCGCAGCATTGCCGTGCTGGACCGCACCAAGGAGCCCGGGGCCGACGGCGAGCCCCTGTATAAGGACGTGGTCGCCGCCCTGGCGCGGGATTTCATGGCCGGCGGCAAGTTCGGCGACCTGCCCCAGGTGTGCGGCGGCCGCTACGGGCTGTCGTCCAAGGAGTTCACCCCCGGCATGGTCAAGGCGGTGTTCGACGAGCTTGGCCGCGATCACCCCAAGCACCCATTCACCATCGGCATTCACGACGACGTCGGCAACACCAGCCTGGCGTGGGACCCGGCGCTGCGGACGGCGGCCGCCAAGGCCATGCGCTGCGCGGTGTTCTACGGACTGGGCTCCGACGGCACGGTCAGCGCCAACAAGAACTCCATCAAGATCATCGGCGACGAGACCGACTGGTACGCGCAGGGCTATTTCGTCTACGACTCGAAGAAGGCCGGTGCGGTGACCGTATCGCATCTGCGATTCGGGCCGCAGCCGATCCGTTCCACCTACCTGATCGGCGACGGCGAGGCGCAGTTCGTCGCCTGCCACCAGCAGATGTTTCTCGAGCGCTACGCGGTGCTCGACAAGGCGGCGCCCGGCGGCGTGTTCCTGCTCAATTCCACTGCTTCCCCGGAGCAGGTGTGGGATACGCTGCCACGAAGCCTGCAGCAGCAGGTCATCGACAAAGGGTTGTCGTTTTACGTCATCGACGCCTACGGCGTTGCCGAGCGCGCCGGCATGGGCCGGCGTATCAACACCATCATGCAGGCGTGCTTTTTTGCCATTATGGACCTGCTGCCCCACGATCAGGCCATTACCGCCATCAAGCGCGCCGCCGAGAAGACCTACGCCAAGGCGGGTCCGCGCATCATCGAGGCCAATCTGGCCGCCATCGACGCGGCGCTGGACAACCTGCACCAGCTGCCGGTCCCCGGCGCGGTCAGCAGCGGATTCGAACAGCCGCCGGCGGTCCCGGACAGCGCGCCGGAGTTCGTGCGCCGGGTCACCGGCGAGATGATCGCCGGCCGGGGCGACGCCATACCGGTCAGTCTGCTGCCTGTGGACGGCACCTTTCCCGTCGGCACCGCCGCCTACGACAAGCGCAACCTGGCGCTGGAGATTCCGGTTTGGGAACCGGATATCTGCACCCAATGCGGCAAGTGCGTGTTCGTCTGCCCCCACAGCGTGATCCGGGCCAAGGTGTTTCCGGCCGAAGCGGCCGCCGATGCGCCGCCGACGTTCAAGCACGTGCCGGTGATCAGCAAGGCCTACGAGGCCGGCCTGCACATGAGCTACCAGGTGGCGCCGGAGGACTGCACCGGCTGCGGCTTGTGCGTGGAGGTGTGCCCGATCCGCGACAAGCAGGCACCGGACCGGCGCGCCGTGAACCTGGCCCCGCAGCCGCCCCTGCGCGAGGCGGAGCGGGACAACTGGGCATTCTTCCTGAGTCTGCCGGAATACGACCACCGCAAGCTCAGGCCCAATACCATTCCCGGGTCCATGCTCATGGAACCGTTGTTCGAGTTCTCCAGCGCCTGCGAGGGCTGCGGCGAGACTCCGTACCTGCGCCTGGCCTCCCAGCTGTTCGGCGACCGCATGATGGTGGCCAACGCCACCGGCTGTTCGTCCATCTACGGCGGCAATCTGCCCACCACGCCGTGGACCAAGAATGCCGACGGGCGCGGACCGGCCTGGTCCAATTCGCTGTTCGAGGACAATGCGGAATTCGGCATGGGAATGCGCGTCGCCGTCGACGAGCTGGCGGCCAGCGCGCGCGGGCAGCTGCAAGCGCTGCGCGCGCAGGTCGGCGACGAACTGACCGACGCCATTCTCAATGCCGACCAGTCGGACGAGGCCGGTATTCACGACCAGCGCCAGCGGGTCGAAGCGTTGCGCCAGCGCCTGCAGGCCGTCGACGCAACCCCGGCGCGACGCCTCGAGGCCCTGGCCGAATACCTGGTCAGGCGCAGCGTCTGGATCGTCGGCGGCGACGGCTGGGGTTACGACATCGGCTACGGCGGGCTCGACCACGTGCTGGCGGCAGGACGCAACGTCAATATCCTGCTGCTCGACACCGAGGTCTATTCCAATACCGGCGGACAGACCTCCAAGGCGACCCCGCGCGGCGCCGTCGCCAAGTTCTCGGCCGGCGGCAAGCCGACGCGCAAGAAGGACCTGGCGCGCATTGCCATGGACTACGAGCACGTATACGTGGCCCAGGTGGCGTTCGGCGCCAAGGACACCCAGACCCTGCGGGCGTTCCTGGAGGCCGAGTCCTACGAGGGGCCGTCGCTCATCATCGCCTACTCGCCCTGCATCGCCCACGGGGTGGATCTGGCCAACAACCTGCGCCAGCAGGACCTCGCGGTGCGCAGCGGCCACTGGACGCTGCTGCGTTACGATCCGCGCCGGGCGTCCCAGGGCAAGAATCCCCTGCACCTGGATTCGGCCAAGCCGTCGATGCCGTTCCGCGATTACGCCGTCACCGAGGCGCGCTTCAACGTACTGCGACGCACCCACCCGGAGGCCGCGGAGCGGTTCTTCAAATCCTCACAGCACGATGTCGAGTCACGCTATCGCCACTATCAGGAGCTGGCTACGCTGTCCTATGAAGAAGAGGACAGCGGCGCACAGGCATCAAAAAAGGTGGCGGGTTCTGACCAGGAGGCCGGAGCATGATTGATCTCAGTACCACCTATCTCGGCTTGCAGCTGGACAATCCCCTGGTGCCGTCGGCGTCGCCGCTGTCGCGCAGTCTCGATACGGCGCGGCGGCTGGAGGACGCCGGCGCCGGGGCATTGGTGATGTATTCCCTGTTCGAGGAGGAGCTGCGCCAGGAGGACGAATCGCTGGCGCGGTTCCTGCTGCAACAGGACATCGGCTTCGGCGAGGCCCAGAGCTTCATTCCGTTTCACAGCGAGTACAAACGGGGGCTGGATCATTATCTGGAGCAGCTGGCGGCGCTCAAGGAGCACCTCTCGATCCCGGTCATCGCCAGTCTCAACGGCGTGACGCTCAGCGGCTGGATCGAACACGGCCGCGAGTTGGAGGCGGCCGGCGCCGATGCGCTGGAGCTCAACGTCTACTACATCGCCGCGGACATGAGCGAGCCGGGCAATCTCATCGAGGCGCGCTACCTGCAGTTGCTGCGGGAGCTGCGCACTCAGGTGGATCTGCCGGTGGCCATGAAGCTGTCGCCGTATTTCAGCTCGGTTCCGCATTTCATCCGCCACCTGCAGGAGGCCGGCGCCAACGGGGTGGCGTTGTTCAACCGCTTCTACCAGCCCGATATTGACCTGGAACTGTTGCGGGTGGTGCCGCAGCTGCACCTGTCCGGTTCCGCCGACGGCCTGCTGGCCATGCGCTGGATCGCCATCCTCTTCGGCCGGGTGGAGCTGTCACTGGCGGCCACCGGCGGTGTGCATACGGCGGAGGATGTGGTGAAAATGCTGCTGGCCGGCGCCGACGTGACCCACTTGTGCAGCGCACTGTTGCGCCACGGCCCCGATTACCTGGCGACCGTCAAGCAGGGACTGGAGCAGTGGCTGGAGCGCTCGGAGTATGATTCCGTGGCCGAAATCAAGGGTATCATCAGCCAGCTCAACGCGCGGGACCCGGTGGCCTTCGAACGCGCCAATTACGTGGCCGTACTCGACAGCTTCACCCCCAGTCGTGGCGTGCACCGCTGAGGGCGGTCACCACTCAGGCCGAGGAACTGGGCTGCAGTTCATTGAGCCGCCGGCTGTGGTAGAGCGTCAGCTCCCAGCGGGCGCGACGCTCGTCGTGGCGCAGAATGTAAATGGCGCCGTCGTCGCCGCGGACTTTGAAATAGCGATGATCGGGCGCCAGCCAGCGATCCAGCACTTCTTCCACGGCAATCGCCTGATCCCCGAGGAAGAAGCGCCGCGGCGCTTCCTCGCCCCGGTATCCCGCATAGCACTCGACACGGATGGTGAGTACTTCCTGCATGGCGAGTCGTCTCCGGCAGCGGCCCTAGCCAAAGTATAACGGATGGCGTCGCCGGAGGCGGCTGCGCCGGAGCCCCGGGCTGTGAGCCGTTGCTGTGCGCCGGTGCGCACCCATGCCCCCGTGTCACCCCGTTCCCCGGTTCGCGAACGCCCAGGGTCGTGCCCCGCGGCGCCCGCTCGACCGGAGTGCTTGCAAAATAGCTACTTATGCGCTAATGTTCAACCACGATGCGAATAATAACGCGTAACCTGCGCTTGCTTCGGGGGTGATCATGGCAACAGGTCTTCAAGCAAAGACAAGATTTGAATCTGACCGGTTTTTTCGTGTCAATACGAATAACCGGCAAGAGACGGGCTGGTACTACGAGTCGCGGGAAGGCACCTGCGGTCCGTTCCCGACCCGGGAGATGGCCGCCGAGAGTCTGGCCATGCTGATCGATCTCAATCCCTGGCGGCGCGGGAGCGAGGCTCCCGCGCCTCCGGGGCTCTGACCGGCTGCGCTCGACCGGTCAGTGGGTTTGTTGGGCTCCTCCGCCAATGCCGGGCGCTCACAGGGATGCGGCGCCCGGCCCCTCTTTTCAATCACCGACGCCTGCGTGGAATAGATTGCGGCCAGTGCTGCCGCAGCCCGGGGCTTGATCCGTGCACCGTGCCGGGATCAGGGTGGCGCGCTGTATGATCTGAACCGGGGTTAGCCGCAACGGCGCCCCGGCGGTTACAATGCGGGGCCGGTTACCGGAGCCTCCCCATGTCGCACCCTGAACCATCGCCAGGCAGCTACCGCAAGCCGCGGCGCGTGTCGCTGCCACTGGACGAAGCGGTGTTTCCGTGGCTGGGCCCGCTGCTGGACGCTTATCACCGGCTGGATCAGGGGGTGGCCGAGGGCATCCGGCGCGAGGAGAAGAGAGGCCGCACTCTGGCCTGCGCCAAGGGCTGCTCCAGCTGCTGCCGCACCCACAAGACCATACCGGTCTATCCCCTGGAACTGGTGGGCCTGACCTGGTATGCGGTGGAGAAGGTCGGCGAGCCCCTGCGCGGCGCGCTGAAGCAACAACTGCGGGCCCACCAAAGCGGAGAGCCATGCCCGTTTCTGGTCGACGGGATCTGCTCCGTGCACCCGTTGAGGCCCATGGCCTGCCGCCAATTCAATGTCTTCGGGCGCACCTGCGCCGATGGCGAGGACGCCTATTACAGCCGCCGCCGGGACGTGCTGACGCCGATCGCCAAATACACCAACGAGGCGCTCGCCGCCACTTTGCCGTTTTACGGCGTGGACGATGCGGCCGAGCGCCGCCGCCTGGTCAAGTCGGGCGCCGTGCACCAACTGGCCAAAGTGTTGCAGGAATGCAGCTGGCGGTCCGTCGCCGACAGGATGGACGACTTCGACCGGCGCAACCCGCCGCCCGAGTGATGGGCGGCCGCAGCGTTCGCCGCGGGTTTCATCTCAACCCCGGCGTCGGTCACACGTATATACTGAAAACAATGCGAAGCCGGCAGCCGGGGGCGGGAATGATGGCTATCCAGCGGTGGGATCGTGCACTCCGGTACCTGTGCGTGGGGCTGATCGCCGCATCAGCGGTGTTGCCGCCACTGGCGAGCGCTGCGGAGTCCGCGCTGGCGGCGGTGAAGGTCGCCTTTCAGCGCTACCAGCGGCTCGAACGGACCTTCGACCCGGACCTGGCGGAACTCTACGCCGATGATGCCGTGGTATGGATGACGCGCCACCATCCCGACGGCCGCGTGGGCCAACTGAAGATCCCGGGCGCCATCTACCGGCAGTTCCTGCGCCAGAGCATGGCCGCGGCGCAGGCCCGGAGCGACTACAACGACTATACCGAGGTGCGCTACCGCGCCGAAGGGGACCGCGTGCGCGTGACCGCCGAGCGGCATTCTGTTTGGCGCAACTACCGCAGCCCCTATACCGCGCTCTGGAAGGAAGTCCGACCGGGCAGGTGGCGCATTGTCGAGGAGCGCCTGGTGCAGCAGGTTCCGCGCCGCTGAGCCGGGGGGCGGGGTTGGTATAATCGCTCCGCTGCCGTCGGAACGACTCCAGGGCCGTTGATGTCGAAGAAGCCACACCGCGATTCCCTATACGCCCAGCGCCAGGACCACTTGGTCGACTTTGCGTTCGACGAGGCCGTGGCGCGGGTCTTCCCGGATATGATCCGCCGCTCGGTGCCCGGCTACGACACCCTGATTGCGCTGATCGGGCTGCTGGCGGCGCGCTATGCTCAGCCCGGCAGCCGCTGCTATGACCTCGGCTGCTCGCTGGGGGCGGTGACCCTGTCCATGCGCCGGCGCATCACCGTGCCGGGGTGCACCCTGGTCGCCGTGGACAATGCCGACGCCATGGTTGCGCACTGTCGCGACAGTGTGGCCGCCGATGGCGCCGGACTGCCGGTGGAGCTCAGTTGCGCCGACATTCGTGATGTCCCCGTTCGCCAGGCGTCGGTGGTGGTGCTCAATTTCACGCTCCAATTCATCGAGCCCGAGCACCGGCTCGAGCTGTTGCGCCGCATCCACGGGGGCATGCTGCCGGGCGCGGCACTGATTCTGTCCGAGAAAATCGTCTTCGACGATGCCCTGGAGCAGCGCCTTCAGGACGACCTGCACCGGGCGTTCAAACGTGCCAACGGCTACAGCGAGCTGGAGATCAGCCAGAAGCGCAACGCCCTGGAGAAGGTGCTGATTCCCGATACCCTGGAGCAGCACGATCAGCGCCTGCGCGAGGCCGGCTTCGGCTCCAGCCACGTGTGGTTTCAGGCCTTGAATTTTGCCTCCCTGCTGGCGCTGAAATGATCGACTGGACCCCGGCCTGGCGGGCCATCGGCGCGACTGCGCTGCGTCCCTGGCAGGAAGCGATGTCGGCGCAAGTGGCGGCGGTCCTCGAACGCGCCGTTCACGGCGACCTGCCGCAGTGGCTGGCGGCGCTGGGAGCATTGCCGGAGGCCAGCGCCTCGTCGCTGGATCTCGACGCAGCCCGCGTGCGCATCGGGGCCGCGGCCGACTGCGACGACGTGACCCGGGCGCAACTCGAGGCCCTGCTGCGCCGCCTGCATCCCTGGCGCAAGGGGCCGTACGAATTGTTCGGCATCGCCATCGAAACCGAATGGCGGTCGGACTGGAAATGGGCGCGGCTGGAGGAGCATATTGAGCCGCTGGCCGGGCGCTTGGTATTGGATGTGGGCTGCGGCAACGGTTACCACTGCTGGCGCATGGTCGGCGCCGGCGCGGCGTTGGCGCTGGGCATCGACCCGGGTTTGCGTTACGTGGTGCAGTTCCAGGCCTTGAAGCGTTTTGCCCCCCATGCCGCGGTGCATGTGCTGCCGCTGGCGCTGGAGCAGCTGCCGGCGCAAACGGGAGTATTCGACACGGTGTTTTCCATGGGCGTGCTCTACCACCGGCGCTCGCCCCTGGATCATCTGCTGGATCTGCGCGGCTGCCTTCGCCGCGGCGGCCAGCTGGTGCTCGAAACCCTGGTCGTGGAAGGCGACGCCGAGCGGGTGTTGGTGCCGGAAGGACGCTACGCGCGCATGCGCAACGTCTGGTTTTTGCCGTCCTGCGACGCGCTGCAGCGGTGGCTGCGGCGCTGCGGCTATGTCGACGTGCGCCTGGTCGACGTCACCCGCACCACGGTGGGCGAACAGCATTCCACCGATTGGATGACCTTCCAGTCGCTGGCCGATTTTCTCGACCCCGCCGATCCGACGCGCACCATCGAGGGGCTGCCGGCTCCCACCCGCGCCATTGTCGTCGCCACCGCCCCCTAGCCGTGTAAGCGCACCAGATTGCTCGACTAGGGGCCGCTCGCTCGTAGGGTGCGTTCGACGCCGCAAGGCGGCAACGCACCGCCCGGCCGAGAGGTCACAGCCAGCGGGCGGCACCTTTAAAACACCGCCGCGCCGGCTACAGTTGCCAATACCAAACCATACCAATACTCCCGCTGCCGCTGCATCGGTGCCGGGAACCAATCAGAGGGGATCGGTCATGAAGCGTCTTTTCGTCGCGGTGCTGCTCGTGGCGGGCGGCCTGATCAGCGGCTGCGCCACGATCCACAAACAGCCGGTCGAATACCGTGCCAACGGCACGGTGCTCAAGGGCTATCTCGCCTATGACCCGAGCATCAAGGGCAAGCGCCCGGGCGTGCTGGTGGTGCATGAATGGTGGGGCCTGAACGACTATGCGCGCCGGCGCGCCGATATGCTGGCGAAGCTCGGCTACACGGCGTTGGCCGTGGACATGTACGGCGACGGCCGCCAGGCCCGCCACCCGGACGAAGCGGGCAAATTCGCCGGCCAGGTGCGCAAGAACATGGGCCTGGCCAAGGCGCGGTTCATGGCCGCGTACGATCTGCTGCGGGCCCAGCCCACGGTGGATCCCGATCGCATCGCCGCGATCGGCTATTGTTTCGGCGGCGGCGTGGTGCTGGAGATGGCCCGCCGCGGCGTGCCCCTGGACGCCGTGGTCAGTTTCCACGGCTCCCTGGCGCCGGTGCAGCCCGCGCAGCCGGGCATGGTCAAAGCGAAACTGCTGGTGTTGACCGGGGGCGCCGACAAGTTCGTGCCGCCGGAGCAGGTGGCGAAGTTCCGCCGGGAGATGGATCAGGCCGGAGCCGATTACCGGGTCGTCGTTTACCCGGGTGCCCTGCACAGCTTCACCAATCCGCAGGCGGATGCCTACGGCAAGACGTTCAATCTGCCACTGGCCTACAATGCCGAAGCAGACCAGGCATCATGGCAGGCCATGCAGCAACTGTTCAAGCAAGTATTCGCGCCCTGAGGCGCGGCGCCGGGAGGCAGCAGCATGAAACACGACCCGCCGGTTGCGGTGGTGGCAGGCATCGGCCCGGGGCTGGGCGCCGCGTTGGTGCGGCGCCTGAGCGCGGACGGCTACGCGGTGGCCGGCCTGGCGCGCCAGACCGAGTTCGCCCGCCAGCTGGCGGGCGAAGTGTCCGCTAGCGCCGGGTCGCTGGCGCCGTTCGCCTGCGATGTCAGCGACCCGGAGCAGGTGCGGCGCAGCTTCGCCGATATCCGCCGGCAACTGGGGCGGCCGGCAGTGCTCATTTACAATGCCGGTGCGTTCGCCCGTGGGGCGCTGACCGATACCCCCGTGGAGGAATTCGACCGGTTGTGGTCGGTGAACTGCCGCGGCGCATTCCTGTGTGCCCGTGAAGCGGTACCGGACATGCTGGCCGCCGGCAGCGGGACCATACTGTTCACCGGGGCCACCGCCGCGGTGAAGCCCGGCGCCGACTTTTCCGCGTTCGGTTCCAGCAAGTTCGCCTTGCGCGGCCTTGCCCAGGGTATGGCCCGGGAGCTGGCGCCCCAGGGTATCCACGTCGCCCATGTGATCATCGACGGTGTGATCTGGACGCCGCGCACCCGCGAGATGGCCGGCGTCACGGCAGCCAACACCCTGGAGCCGGACGCCATCGCCGAAACCTACCTGCAATTGATCCGCCAGCACCGCTCGGCGTGGACCTGGGAACTGGACCTGCGCCCCGACGTGGAGCCGTTCTGAATCCGCGGCGGCGTTTACCATATCGCGCCGGCGACCGGTAGCCCTGTATCGCTCCGCGCCCTTTGCTAAACTGCGCCGCGTGTTGACCGGCCGTAATCCGGAGTACCCCCATGAACATCCTGCAGCGTATCGCCGACGATCTGTCGGTGAAGTTTTCGCAAGTGGAGGCCGCCGTCGGGCTGTTGGACGACGGCGCCACGGTGCCGTTCGTCGCCCGTTACCGCAAGGAAGCCACCGGCGGACTCGACGACACGCAGCTGCGCACCCTGGAGGAGCGGCTCGGTTATCTGCGCGAGCTTGAGGAGCGCCGCACCACGGTACTCGGCAGCATCGCCGATCAGGGCAAGCTCACGGACGATTTGAAAAAGGCGATTCTCGACGCCGACACCAAGACCCGCCTTGAAGACCTGTACCTGCCGTACAAGCCCAAGCGCCGGACCAAGGCGCAGATTGCCCGCGAAGCGGGCATCGAGCCCCTGTTGGATCGGTTGCTTAGCGACGACTCGGCCGGCAGCGACCCGCAGGCGCTGGCGGACGGTTACCTCAATGCGGAGCAGGGCTTTGCCGATGCCAAGGCGGTGCTCGACGGTGCCCGGCAGATTTTCATGGAACGGGCCGCGGAGCAGGCGGACCTGGTCGGCCGCCTGCGTGAGCACGTCTGGGAGCACGGCGTGCTGCAGTCGCGCATGGTCGACGGCCAGGAGCAGGCAGGCGCCAAGTACGCCGATTACTTCGACTACCAGGAGCCCATCAAGGGCGTTCCCTCCCACCGCGCCCTGGCCCTGTTCCGCGGCCGCAAGGAACAGGCGCTGCGGCTCAAGCTGTGGGTGCCCGGCCAGGACGACAAGGACGCGCAGCAGGTGCTGGGAGCCTGCGAGGCGATGATCGCCCGCCACTTCGGCATCGAGGCGCGGGGCGGCCAGGTCGGCGCATGGCTGCTGGAGTCGGTGCGCTGGTCCTGGAGCGTCAAGCTGGCCATGCACATCGAGCTGGAGTCGATGTCGCGGCTGCGGGAGCGGGCCGAGGAAGAGGCGATCCGCGTGTTCGGCGAGAACCTGCGCGACCTGCTGCTGGCGGCACCCGCCGGGCCCCGGGCCACGATGGGGCTCGATCCGGGGCTGCGCACCGGCGTCAAGGTGGCGGTGGTGGACGCCACCGGGAAGCTGGTCGCCACCGACACCATCTACCCTCACGCGCCCAGGAACCAATGGGACCAAGCCATCGCCACCCTGGCGGCGCTGGTGGCCGAGCACCGGGTCGAACTGATCAGCATCGGCAACGGCACCGCGTCGCGGGAGACCGACCGCCTGGTGGCGGACCTGATCAAGCGCCATCCGCAGCCGGGCCTGCGCTCGCTGGTGGTGAGCGAGGCCGGCGCCTCGGTGTATTCGGCGTCGGAAACCGCCGCGCGGGAGTTCCCGCAGCTGGACGTGTCGCTGCGCGGCGCCGTTTCCATCGCCCGGCGTTTGCAGGATCCCCTGGCCGAGCTGGTGAAAATCGAACCCAAGTCCATCGGCGTCGGCCAGTATCAGCACGACGTCAGCCAAGTGCGTCTGGCCCGCACCCTGGACGCCGTGGTGGAGGACTGCGTGAACGCGGTGGGCGTGGACGTGAACACCGCCTCGGCGCCGCTGCTGGCTCGGGTCGCCGGGCTGTCGGCGGCGCTGGCCGACAACGTGGTCGGCTGGCGCGACCAGCACGGCGCCTTTCAGAGCCGCGACCAGCTGCTGGCAGTGCCGCGCCTCGGACCCAAGGCGTTTCAGCAGGCCGCAGGTTTCCTGCGCATCGCCAACGGCAGCAATCCGCTGGACGCCTCGGCGGTGCATCCGGAAGCCTATCCGGTGGTGGAGCGGATTCTTGCCGCCAGCGGCCGCGACATGGGGCGGATCATCGGCGACAGGGCCTTTCTCCACACACTGGCCGCCAACGACTTCACCGACGAGCGCTTCGGCGAACCCACGGTGCGGGATATCATCGCCGAGCTGGAAAAGCCCGGGCGCGATCCGCGGCCGGAGTTCCGCACCGCCAGCTTCAAGGAAGGGATCGAACAGTTGTCGGACCTGGAGCCGGGCATGGTGCTGGAGGGCGTAGTCACCAATGTCACGAATTTCGGTGCGTTCGTGGACATCGGCGTGCACCAGGACGGCCTGGTCCACGTCTCGGCCCTGGCGGAGAAATTCGTCAAGGACCCGCGCGAAGTCGTGAAGGCCGGCGACGTGGTCAAGGTCAAGGTGATGACCGTGGATCTGCGGCGTAAACGGGCCGGCCTGTCCATGCGCCTCACCGACGTGCCCGGCGAAGACGGCAGGCCGCGGCGCAGCGAGCCGCGGCTGGCGCGCGGCAAGTCCAACCAGGGCCGCAGCGCGCGCAAGGACGCGGCCAAGGGCGCGGCACAACCCCCGACCGCCATGGCCGAGGCGTTCGCGCGGCTCAAGCGCTGAACGACGGGAACTGCTGGTTGCCAGCGCGTGTCTATGTATGCAACAGATCGTGCGTTTCCGGCCGGCCTCGTGCCGGCCTCAACCCCAGTTTCACCGGAGGTGTCTTCCCATGTACAAGACACTCTTAGCCATCGTTGCCGTGTCGGCGCTGACGGCCGGCTGTGCGCGCACCGCCGTGTACTACAGCAAACATACCCGGGATGCCCAGCAGAAGCTGACTGCATGTGTGCAGAGCGCCCGCCCGGACAGCCCGGGGTGCGAAGCGGCGGCCGCCGGCTTCCACCGGGTGCTGATGGCCAAGGCGACGCAGGTGCTGAAGCGCAACGAACAGCCGTGAAGGCTCAAGGTCGCGCCTGCCGCGATTGCGCAATGTCCGGCGGAATTTCGATGGTCTCCCCGTGGCGCAGCACCCGGAACGCGTCCAGCGGCAACCCCTTGCGCTGCAGGCCCTCGGACGAAAGTACCCCAGTGAATGGCGACGGAGCGGCGCGCGCCGACATCGCGGTGAATCTGCACCGCTTCTTCGGACGCGATATGGTGGTTGGCCATGAACCAGCGCGGCTCATAGGCGCCTATGGGAATCGCAGTGGTCGTGGGAGATCAGCACCACATGGACCGGCGGCAGTTCGTGCAGCGCCACGCCGGGTGGGGCCACGCGCCGTGGGCCGGCCCATTGCACCGCCGAGGTGCTGCAGGCGCCAGCGCAACAGGTCAAACAGCCCGGGGCCCGACGGCGCGTGAATGTTGGGAAGGCCGCGGGCATCGTGGTGCGGCCGGTCCGCAGTGTCGCCGATGCCCGGCGGGCGCACTACACTGCTCGACAGGTGCGGTCGTCTTCGCATTGCGCACGGTCCTCATTTGCGCTGGCGTCCGAATCGCCGCCGCCGGACGTTGACCCCCGGCCCCGGCCCTGGCGCGGCGGCGGCCGGTCTGCGATCCTGCAAGTTGTGACTCCTGCATCGCAGTCTGTCCGCAGCGGCGCGGGGCCGCCCGGACCGGGACCGCGGAGTCGCTGACAAGCGTGTGGAGAGGCGGAAATCATGAGCGCGAATCCGATCAAACGTGTGCGGGTTTGGAGCGCGGGCGTGCGCCTGGCCCACTGGTCCATGGCGCTGGCGGTGCTGGCGTTGTTGCTGACCGGGTGGCTGATGCACAGCGCGCCCACCATCCGCGCGTCAGCGCTGGCTTACCATTGGATTGCCGCCTACGTGCTGCTGCTTGCCCTGGCGCTGCGCCTGTACCTGCTGGCGTTCGGCGCCGGCGCCGCCGGGTGGCGGGACTGCCTGCCGGTGGGCGCGCAGCGGCGCGCGGTGCTGGAAATGCTGCGCTTCTACTTCTCATTCGGCCGCTCCCCGTTGCCCAACTGGTACGGGCACAATCCCCTGTGGGGGCCGATCTATCTGCTGTGGTTCCTGCTGCTGGCGCTGGAACTGGTGACGGGATTTACCCTGCATGCCCCGTATCTGGTGGCCGGCGTGTCGATCGGCGCCATTCACGCCTGGGTGGCCCGGTTCATCGGCGGCCTGGTGGCGGCGCACGTGGCGGCGGTGTTTATGCACGATCTGAAAGGCGCCAATTGCGACGTCTCGGCGATGATCAGCGGCTACCGCTATTTCGTGATCGAGAAACCCGATGCGCCGCTGCTGAAACCGGGGCAAGTGCTGCCCCTGGATGAGCTGCGCAAGTGGACGCCGCGGGAGACCCGCGGGCGCAAACACTGACTCGCGTGTGGCGCTGCCCCGGGATCCCGGCTTCAGACCCGCCGCAGCGTCTCGCGCCAGTCGCTGCTGGGCGAGCCCTGCTTCAGGCGCGTCGAACGCCCTTTGCCCGTGACCTGCCAATCGTCGTCGCCGGCCACTGGCTTGCGCTCGAATCCCCACCAGACCCCGCTGCTGTCCTGCGCCACCCAATTGATGCGGTTGCGCTCGGGATGGGCCGCGTGCGTGGATGCGCCGCTGTTCATGTCGGCCAGCAGGCGCTCGATTTCCGCACGGCTGAGCTCCATGGTTTCGTCGGGCAGCGGCGCGGTGTCGGCGCCATCGGCTCCGCGCACGATCAGTTTGTACTTGCCGATCATGATCAGGTCGCCGTCGCGCAGAGGCTGCGCCGTGATCCGCCGACCGTTGACGTAGGTGCCGTTGGTGCTGGAGAGGTCCTCCAGGTAGAGACTGCCCTCGTGCAGGCGGACGCGGGCATGGTGTGCGCTCACCGTGGGCTCGGAGATGCGCACATCGTTGTCAGCCTTGCGGCCGATGCGCAGCCATTGCTCACGCACCGGTACTTCGTCCACTTTGGCGTCGTCGCAGGTGATGACCAGCGTGTACATGGCATTCAGGAACGGGTTTGCTAGGCGGCCTGCTAGCCGGTCTTCCGCACTATAGCCGGGAACCGCGGCAGCGCGCCAGCCCCACTTGTTGGGGCTTCGGCGAGTCCGTAGACTGTCCGGACAAATAATAGCCAATCCGACTCCATGCCGTTTCATCACAACGCGGTCGTCGTCACATTTCTGGCCTACATCCTGGCGATGCTGCTGATCGGCTGGTACGCGTGGCTGCGTACCAGCGATCTGTCGGACTATATTCTCGGCGGGCGCCGTCTGGGGCGCTGGGTGGCGGCGCTGAGCGCCGGGGCTTCGGACATGAGCGGCTGGCTGCTGTTGGGTCTTCCGGGTTACGCCTATGCCAGCGGCCTGGAGGCCGGCTGGCTGGCCGCCGGGCTGCTGCTCGGCACCTATTTGAACTGGCGGGTGATGGCGCGCCGGCTGCGCGTTTACACCGAGATGGCAGAGAATGCGCTCACCGTGCCGGCCTTTCTGGAGCACCGTTTCGGGGACCCAACGCGGCTATTGCGCGTGGTCTCGGCGCTGTTCATCCTGTTGTTCTTCCTGTTCTACACCAGCTCGGGGCTGGTTGCCGGAGGCAAGCTGTTCGCCACGGTGTTCGGGCTGCCCTACCAATGGGCGGTGTTCGCCGGGGCGGCCACGGTAATTGCGTACACGCTGTTCGGCGGGTTCCTGGCCGTTTCCTGGACCGACCTGGTGCAGGGTCTGATGATGGCCGCGGCGCTGCTGGTGGTGCCGGTGGCGGCCATCGACCAGGTGGGGGGATGGGCGTCGCTGACGCGCCAGCTCGACGGGTTGAATCCACACCTGCTGCAGCCGGCCACGGCGCTCGGCGGGGGGCCGCTGAGCCTGGCGGCGATCGTGTCGCTGCTGGGTTGGGGGTTGGGCTACTTCGGCCAGCCGCACATCCTGGCCCGCTTCAAGGCCATCCGTTCGCCTGACGACGTGCCGGCGGCGCGGCGCATCGCCGTAAGCTGGACGGCACTGACGCTGGTGGGGGCCATCCTGGTGGGGCTGGCCGGCATTGTTTACCTGCGCACGCCGTTGGCGGGGCCGGACACCGAGAAGGTGTTCATGCTGCTGGTCAATGCGCTGTTCCATCCCGTGGTCGCAGGGGTGTTGCTGGCGGCCATCCTGGCGGCCATCATGAGCACCGCCGACTCGCAGCTGCTGGTTTCGTCTTCGGCCTTGGCGGAGGATTTCTACAAGGCCCTGCTGCGCCCCGGCGCCGGCAGCCGGGAGCTGGTCGGCATCGGCCGGGGTGCCGTGCTATGCATCTCCGTGTTGGCCTGTCTGCTGGCTCTGGATCCCGACAGCAAAGTGCTGGACCTGGTGGCGTATGCCTGGGCCGGGTTCGGGGCGGCGTTCGGCCCCACACTGTTGTTGTCGCTGTTCTGGTCGCGCATGAACCGCCACGGCGCCATGGCGGGAATCGTGGTGGGCGGCCTGACCGTGGTGGTGTGGAAGCAATTGCACGGCGGCTGGTTCGATATCTACGAGCTGGTGCCGGGCTTTGTCGCCTCGGCGGCCGCCGTCGTGGTGGTAAGCCTGTTCACGCCGCCGCCCGCCGATTCGATCGTCCGGCGCCACCGGGAGGTGGTTGAAGTATTGCGGGCGCCGGCGGTCGATGGAACTCCCTAGGTGAATTGTGCTCTTATCCGATGAACGTCCCGGTTTGCGCCGGGGGAGTGACCGGCCGGGCCGTGGGGTCCGGCGCAATGACGGAGGAACACCGGTGACCAAGACAAGATTGGGCAAACGGCTGCTGCCGCTGTTGTTGATATTGGCGCTGCCGGCGGCAAGCTGGGCCGGGGCGTTGCGCGATTTCGACGGCAAGGTCCGCACCCTGGACGAATACGCCGGTAAGGGCAAGTGGCTGGTGGTGATGATCTGGGCCTCGGATTGCGGTGTCTGCAATGCCGAAGTGCACAATTACGTGGACTTCCAAACCTTCCACGGGGACGGCGACGCCACGGTGATCGGCATCTCCATGGACGGTATGGCCAACAAGCGTGCCGCGGAGGCTTTCATCAAGCGCCATGCGGTGAACTTCCCGAATCTCATCGGTGCACCGCAGGACGTGGCCGCCCTGTACACGCGCCTCACCGGAAAGCCGTTCGTCGGCACGCCATCGTTTCTCTTGTACTCGCCGGCGGGCCAATTGAAGGCCGGGCAGGCCGGCGCCGTGCCCACCGACGTGATCGAGGATTTCATCAAGACCCATGGCGGCGCCAAGGGCTGAGGACGACATAAAAAAGGGCGGCCCTTGGGGATGGGCCGCCCAGTAAGCTACGTGATTGGGGGACGTAGCATTGGAGGAAGGTGCAAAAAACCGCAACTGCGAACGCTCAATTGCCTGCGTTCATGGTCAATTTATGACAGGTGTTGGCCGGTTGCGCTATTCGTAATTGTACGGACGCCGCGCGCCTCGCGATGCGCAGCGGCCTCTGCAAACGAATGGGCATCGTTTCTCGCCGGCGAAATAGCGGTTCCGCGAAGGGGGCGTGGCAATCACTACATACCGGTGTAGTCTCTCGAAGAACGAACGCTCCAAGCCTGAGGATTTCTTTATCGCATCCGTGCGCCGCGGCGTCGATCCGGGTTTGCCGTCAAGCGCGCAACCGCCGGCCCGCGCTTCGGTTCAATAGATGCGAAAACCACCGTGGCGGCGCCGGATGCGCCGATCGAGCCACGCCAGGCCTGCCACAAAGCCGGCGATCAAGGCCGCGGCGACGCCGGCGATGGCCCACGACATGGGTATGCTCCAGGTGTAGCGGGCGGCGATCCGGCGATAGTGTTCGCTCTGGCCGCGCAATTGTTCCAGTCGCGCGGCGTCGCTCTTGGCCTGCCGGCTCGCGGTGGCTGCCCGCTGTCGCGCCTGCGAGAGCTGCGAGCGCACACCCGACAGCTGTTGCTGCGCGGTGTGCAGCTGTGCCGTCAGTCCGTCGTTGCTCTTTTTCAGTTCATCAAGCTGCAGGCGCGGAGGTTTCTCTGCGACCAGATATGCGGTCTTGGTCCAGCCGACCTTGCCGTCAGGCGTGCGCACCTTGGCGAATCCCGGCGACTTGGCCAGGACTTCCAGCGGCGTGCCGCTGACCATGGTCCCCAGGCTTTGTCCGCTGTTGCCGGGTTCGGAATACAAACCCAGGTACAGTTTGTCGGTGACATAAAGGGTCTCGGCCGTCGCGCCTCCGGCGAACAACAGTCCCGTGATCAAGGCCAGCCATGCCGTTCGAGTCACTTTCCAGTCCCCCGTCGTCGTGCCACTAGCAGATGTGGTGGGCGGGCCCGACTGCCGGTCGCGGACCTTCGCCGGGTGGTTACCGCGGTATTCTAACGGTTTGTCGGTATCTGGCGCAGCGCAGGTTCACACGGCGGGCAGCCGGTTCGCGCGCGGCCGTGTACCAGGCGGGTGGCGAGCAAACACGGGCGCAAAAAAAGCGGCCCTTGCGGGCCGCTAGCGCGTAATCACAATGAACTAGACAGGAGGAAAATTGCTCTGTCTCGAGACAGCTACCATGATCCACGAATCAACCACCCGGGCAATAGGGGTTTACACTTATGAGCCCGACAGCCGGCGCCCCAGAGGCCGCTGTGCTATACGTTGTCCCCATGCCCGGGCAAACGTGTCCCGGCGTCGGGATGTCAATCGAGGTGTTGCATGACCGCAGGTTCCAGTGAACGTCCGTTGGATGAACGGCAGACCGAAGCGTTGCGAGCGGAGCTCAAGCAGCGCCGCGCCGGTTTGGTCCAGGAAATACACGCTGAACTCCTCCAGTCCGATGACGAACACTACGTCGACTTGGCCGAGCGGGTCCATGACGTGGCCGACGAATCGGTTGCCGATCTGCTCTCCGATATGGAACTGGCCGTGATCGATCGTCACGTGCAGGAGGTGTTGGAGATCGAGCGCGCGCTGCAGCGCATTGCCATGGGCAGTTACGGACTATGCGCCGACTGTGAAGGACCCATCGGCTACCGGCGTTTGCAGGCCTATCCCACCGCTACGCGCTGCCGCGACTGCCAGGAGCACTACGAGCAGACCCACGCCGGCGCGCCGCTGCCCCGCCTCTGAGCGTTGGTCCCGGCCCGGGGGTGCGGCGCCAACGCGTTGCGCTGCCCCATCCGTCGCCCGGGTCAGGCGGGCCAGCCGCTCCATGGCCCGATGCCGGGGCGCACCGATCCGGGCGCACCACCGTGCGCGTGGCTGTTGCGTGCCGCCACGGCGTCCGGGAGCCGGCGCCTGAAATCAGGCCGCCGCAGCCTCGCCGTCAGGCCTCAGCGCGGTGGGCTGGTGGGTGCCGCGGGCGAGTTCGGCGTGGTTCGGGCAGAAGTGGAACCTCGAAATGTCGGCGCCGGCTTGCAGCTGGCCGGCGCAATGTTCCTGCGCCTGGCACGTGCCGCAGCGGTGCATGTGGCGGCTGACGTCCGCCATGCGTTCGGTATGAAGGTAGTTGGTGGGATCGATGCCGTGGCGTTGCAGGATTTCGTGCAGCGGAAGCCGTTTCAGTTCGTCCAGCAGACCGCGGCGGTAGCGGTCACCCTGGCGGACATTCTGCAGCACGGCCCACGGCAGCCGTATCGCCAGAGCGGCGGTGAGAATGGCGAAGACAGCGACAGAAATTTCAGTAAGCATGGGAATTCTCACATGATGTTGATTGTAAAACAATAGGATACGCCGTCCGGGGCCGCTTTCCTTTGACTCAGATCAACGGCGATGGCTGCGGCGCTTCCGGCCCCGGGGCGCACCGGCAGGCGGGTACACCGGCATCGATACGCCCACTCCACCCCGCCCGCGGGGCGGCCGTGCCGGTGGCGGCGTCTCCGGCCGGACGGCGCGCCGCGGTAATCGGTTTACACTGGCGCGGCTCGGAAAGCCGAAGGATGCGATACGCAGCATGAGCAATGCATTGAGGGAAAGCATCGCCCGCCAGCGGGCCTCCTTGATCACCCTGCTGGCCGAGCCCATGGGGCGGCTGGCCGCCCGGTGCGTGGTGGCGTGGAGTGACCGCCAGGCACTGAACGAGGTGCTCAGTGACGGCGTCACCCGTTTGCCGCACTGCAAATTTCTCTACGCGGTCGGACCGGACTGCATTCAGCTCAGCGACAACGTCACGCAGAAGGGGCTGATCACCACCGACTTCGGCCGCGACCGCTCCCACCGGCCGTACATGCAGGAGCTGCCCGCCGAGTTTGCGCTTTCCGAGGCCTACATCAGCGTCCGTGCCAACCGGCCCTCGCTGACTGCGGTGCAGGCGGTGCGCCGCGGCGACGAGCTGCTGGGTTACCTCGGCGCCGACTTCGACATGCGCGACCTGCCGCTGACCCGGGAGTTGTATGAAGAGCCCAAGCAATGGCGGCAGGTTCGCGGCGACCCCGCCATCCGCGGCACCGTGTTTCTCCAGACCCGGGTGGAGAGCATGCTCGACCGGTACTTCGATTCGGTACTGGCGGTGCTGGATGAACTGGTCACCGAACACGGCGTGTTCCATACCACTATCCATTTCTCCAGCAGCCGCGCCACCATCTGGCTGCTGGACGACCCGTACCGCTATCGTCTGCTGGATATGGACGCGCTCAATGATCCGGACGTGTGCCTGGCCTATCCTCGCCGGGCCTATCCGGATCAGTCCGTGATTCCGGCCGACCGCGTGCGCCCGATCCTGGAGCGCTTTCGCCAGCTGCGGTTCAGTGACGAGAACATCTATCTGCGCGCCGGCTCCATCAACGTGTTCAACGGCATGGTGAGCCTGACTTTTTCCTGCGACGGCTCCCATTACCTGTCCTACGACGAATTCCTGCATACGGATATGGATTTCTGGGGGTTGGGCGCTGCCTGACGCTTGGGCGGCGCAGCTTGCGTGAAGCGGCGCCGGGACGTAGATTGCCGGGAGACTTATGCACCACGGTGGCGCTATGCAGATTCCCCATAACGAGCTGACCCGGGAAGCATTGCGCGGCCTGATCGAGGAATTCGTAACCCGTGACGGCACCGATTACGGCAACACCGAAGCTTCGCTCGCCAGCAAGGTGGCGGCGGTGGAGCGCCAGCTGCGCGCCGGCGAGGCGGTGATTGTGTACGATCCGGAGACCGGTCGTTGCCATATCGTGGCGAAGGATGCGCTGGCGGCGGCGCAGCGAGGCCGTCCGTGAAGCCGGCGTCCATCGACGCCGATACATTGGCCGACCTGTTTCTGGAGGCCGCGTCCCCGGTGCTGGAGGCGTGGGCGGAAGCGCCGCGCAGTGCATCCGGCGGTCCGTCGGGGGACGACGTGGCGCAGGCGCTGCGCCAGTTCCTGCAGGTGTTGGCGCGGCTGGAGGCGGACGCGAAGGCCGGTGTGGAGCGCCTTGGCACTGACGAGGTCACCGAAATCGGCGATTACGGCTTCGGTCTCATGCAGATGCTGCGTGATTCGGCCGAGCGGCTGCGCATGGAGCGGGCCCAGGCGCAGCTGGGCGATCTGTCGCTGCCCCTGGCCCTGTGGGTGATCCGCCATGGCGGTATGATTTCCCAGCTCGAGGCCGTAGTCGATGTCCTGGCGGCTGACGCCAACCGCACCACCGAGCGCGGTGCGCTGAAGACCCTGGCCGATGTCATGGTCGAGGTGCTGGACGGCGCCGCGCCACAGCTGCGCCACGATCTGGAGGCGTCCAACCCCGGGCGCCCATGGCGGGTGCTGCACCTCAACTACGGCATTGTCGCCACCCGCTGCCACGACCCGGAACGCATGCGCGACGCATTCGACCGCCTGATCCAGGCCCTGCCCCAGGACGCGCCCGGTTTCTTCGCCGAGGG
>JARRNJ010000055.1:0-19245 GCA_037385045.1 Gammaproteobacteria bacterium
CCACCCTACGATAATCCCCGGGTCTGAAAAACGTAGGGTGGATAAGCGCAGCGCATCCACCGTTCTTACGACCATTGTGTGAACAACCTGGTGGGGTTACACAGCTCGGCTTGGCCGCGCGGCTGGATGCCGGCATGGCCGAATGAGCGACGGGCAGCGTGCGACCGGGGCGGAAACGAACGGAAAAGAAACCCCGTCCCTGGGGACGGGGTCAAAATGGGCAGCGTGAATGCCCAACGAGGCCAGGAGGGAGAGGAGGGAGGCCTCGCTGTGAAATGAACGGTACGGCATCGAGCTTAATTGAAGCTGAAAAACGTGGTGCGCGGGCTGCCCTTCCGGGTAGGGCGTTGGCTGTGGATGCCGTTGCGCTGCGGCACCGGCGGCTCACGCGCGCCACGGCGGCCGCGGATGGCGCAGTTTCCTGCAGCCGGTCATGGAATTCCGGGTACTGGTCGTGCGATCCTTAACGCTCTTGAGCCAGTTTCGGGGGCAGCATTGGCGAAGGCGATGTGCGAAGCGCGGAGGTTCAGCATCGGGTTGGGACCCGGCGGCGGAAGGCGTACTTGTCCGCGCGCTGACAGTGAGCGGGGCAGGGCGGCGGCGGGGGATTTCCGTGGCCGGCGGCTGCAGGTTACCATGAACGATAGTCGATCCTCCGGCGCGATGTGTGGTCCGCGCGCTCCACAGGTCCGACCGGCGGCCGGCCGGGCTCTATCCGGGATGCCAAGATGAACATCAACGGTCGGCAATATCCTCGCCTTGCGGTCAACTTTCCGCTGGAAATCCGTACCGAAGACGAGATGGTCTACCATGCCA
This sequence comes from Gammaproteobacteria bacterium, assembly GCA_037385045.1. GTDB lineage: Bacteria > Pseudomonadota > Gammaproteobacteria > JASBUN01 > JASBUN01 > JARRNJ01. The sequence continues at coordinate 817 of JARRNJ010000055.1, forward strand.
CCGTATGTAATCTTTCCTTGGGCGGCATCGAATTCAGCTGCGACAATGTGACGGCCGGCGAAGTGCTCCCGCCGGGCCATCAGGCGTTTCCCGGCCAACCGATTGCTGTGCGGGTCCGCTTCAGTCTTGCCGAACCCGGTGCCGCTGCCGAGGTCCTCGATGTACATGGTGAGATCGTGGTGTCCCGGCGCCTGTCCCAGAACGAGTATCGTGTGGGCTTGCGGTTCTCCGGTTTCGAGGCGAACGGGCTGGAGATCCTCGAACGGTACTTCCGCGACCGAATGCCCTGATTGGTTGGCGGTGGGGCCGGCCGGGGTGCCGGTTACGAGGCCTGGTACCCAAACGCAACGAACCCGCCAAGAGGCGGGTTCGTTGCACCTGGATCCTGCGCCGCGGCTACCGCGTGCGGGCGCTTGCTTTCTGCATCTCAGCCAGCTTGTGAAGGCGCCACTCGAGGCAGGCCCACAGCTGTCGACGCCGTGCAGTATGCGCCGGATTGTGAGAGGCGGTTACCCGGTCGATCTGATGCTGAAGCCTGCGTACGTCTTCCAGCAGTTCCTCCTGCATTCCGGCCTCCTCGAATTTTGACACCGTCGGGTCCATGAAAAAAAGTGTACCTATCGGTCAGGGGGCGCGGTATCCGGGATTCTACGTATGCAAGTGTTTGATCGGACGTTGCGGCGGGGTCGGTATCGGTTGACACCTGTAGCGCAGTCCCTGCCGTGCGGTAGCCATATCGGCTCCGGCGGTTGATCCCTGGCAGCTGCCGGGTCATTTGCTAGACTGGAAAATAATGTGGTTATCTGGGGGAGGGACCCGCTGTGAGTCCACGTACAAGTCGCCGCCGCCGCCGTTCGCCCCACGACCGGCGTTCCTGGGAGCCGATGCCGGCTTTGCCCTTTATCGACGGGGGCGGCGTATTGGTGGTGCAGGATCGCCGGCGTACCGCTGACCGGCGTTTGTCCAACATCCGCGTGACCTGGCGCGTCATGTCCGGGTGACGCGCCGAGCGCCCAACGTTCCCCGGATTGGCGCAACTTGCCACACCGCAACGGGCTCAGTGCAGCTTGATCTGCGGGTGGATGCCCCGGCGCAACAGGTTGGCGAAGTTGGTGATGATGGTTCGGGTCCAGCCGTGCAGCGCCAGCTGATGCATTTGATGCAATGACAGGTACACCATGCGGGCGATGAACCCGGAAATCATCACGCTTCCGGTGATGTTGCCCATGAGACTGCCCACCGTACTGTACTTACCGAGCGTTACCAGCGAGCCGTAGTCGCGATAACGGAACTCGCGCATGGGTTCATCCTTGAGGCGGCGCCGCAACTGTTTGGCCAGGAACGTCGCCTGCTGATGGGCGGCCTGGGCGCGCGGGGGTATGAAGCCCGACTCGTCATCCAACGGACAGGCCGCGCAGTCACCCATGGCGAAGATGTTGTCGTCGACCGTGGTTTCCAGGGTGCGCCGGACCAGCAGCTGGTTGCTTGATGTGGTCTCCAGGCCCTGGAGGTCGGTGAGGAAGTCCGGCGCCTTGATGCCTGCGGCCCAGACCTTGATCACTGCCGGGATGATTCTGCCGCTGGCGGTGTGGATCGCATCCTCGGTGACTTCCACCACCCGCTCCCCGGTGTGCACCTGGACACCCATGCCGCGCAGTCTTTCCGCGATCGCCGCCGACAGCCGCGGCGGCAGGGCGGGCAACAGCCGTTCACCGGCTTCGATGAGATCAAAATCGATGTGGGCATCGGGGTCGATGCGGTCCAGCCCGTAGGCCGACAGTTCCCGGGTAACCAAGTGCAGCTGGGCCACCAGCTCCACGCCAGTGGCCCCGCCGCCGACCACGGCAATATTGAGTTCGCCCGGCGCAATGGGCGTCTCCCTGGCATGGACGTGCAGCAGGCGGCGCAACAGATGCTGCTGGAAACGATGTGCATCGTGGGTGGTATCCAGGCTCAAGCAGTGTTCGCTCACGCCTTTGATGCCGAAGTCATTGGAGATACTGCCGACGGCGATGACCAGGGTGTCGTAGGGAAAGCTGCGGCGGGGAGTGAACTCGACGCCTTCCTCGTCATAGTTCGGGGCCACGTAGACCAACCGCCGCTCACGGTCGATGGCTTCCATTGCCCCCAGGCGGAAGCGAAAGTGGTGATTGCGCGCCTGGGCCAGGTACTCCAGCTGGTGTTCGCCCACGTCCAGCGTGCCGGCCGCCACTTCGTGCAGCAGCGGTTTCCAGGTATGGGTCCACGATGCGTCGATGAGCGTGATCTCAGCCTTGCCGCGGCGGCCCAGCTGGTTGCCGAGATGCGTCGCGAGTTCCAGGCCACCGGCGCCGCCGCCGACGACCACGATTCGATGCCGTTGCGTCATGACGAAATAGCCATTTGTCGTTGGGCGCCGCGACACGACGACGCGTATGCGGCGTTTGTGACACAGACGCCAAGGGAATTGTACGCGGCAGGTGAGGTTGGGTATAGGGTCGCGGTGAACCCGTGGCCGGTGTGGCCCGCGGTACGCGGATGTCGCTCGTGCCCCAGCCAATGCATTGCGCCAGCATCCGGGTTGTTGGTGCAGGGTGCAGGTGGGCGCCGCTCTGGGGGTCCGCGGCCAACCCGGCGCGGTGCTCGTACCCGGAGGGTGCTCGTACCCGGAGGGTGCTCGTACCCGGAGGGTGCTCGTACCCGGAGGGTGCTCGTACCCGGAGGGTGCTCGTACCCGGAGGGTGCTCGTACCCGGAGGGTGCTCGTGCGCGGAGGGTGCCTGTACCCGCGAGTGCGGTGCTCGTGCCCGGAGGGTGCTCGTGCCCGGAGGGTGCCTGTACCCGCGAGTGCGGTCGTCGTTCGGAGCGTTTTGCCTTGGATTGGTGGATGCGCTGCGCTTATCCACCCTACGATGATTGTGCCTGCTCTTCGCTCAAGCCCGTAGGGTGGATAAGCGCAGCGCATCCACCAGCCGAGGGCTCGCGCAACGACCAAGCCCGGGCATGTTCGGACCCGCCAGGGCCGGATAGGGCGCAGCCCCGGTGATTCGGCACGCTCGATATTTCACCGGGGTGCACGATCCTGCCGCGAGTGAGCCAGCGTCATTGCCCGGTGTGGCCGCCCTTGCTGTCACGGGCGTATTTCTGCAGGTAGCTGACGATGCCGTGGATCTGGTCCTTCGACAGCGGCGCCCCCCGCGCGGCGGCGATGTATTGTGCCATGCGTTGCACGACCGCGGGCCACTCTCCGGCCGTGTGTTGCTGCGGCGATGGCAGGGCGTGGCATTGGGCGCAGGTTTGGCGGAACAGCACCGCCCCGGCCCCGTTGTCGTGCCCGGGCGGATGGGATTGGCGGCTGGCTTGCTGCAGGTAGGTGGCGAGCGTCCGCAGTTGCGCCGGCGAGGGGGCGGTCGGCCCCATCATCCCCCGTCCCCTGCCGAGCATATAGCGGTACATCCGATCGATGACCCACGGCCACTGGGGCGCGGTGTGCAGCCAGGGCGCGGGCAGCGCGTGGCATTGGCTGCAGTACTCGGCGAACAACGGGGCGCCCGGGGAATCCGGCAGTGGGAGCTGCTCCGGGCTGATGGTAGCGGGGAGATTCACGGCCGGCTGCCGATACATCATGCCGCCCATGCCGCGGCCGCCGCTCATCATTTGGGCGCTGGCCGGCAGGTACGCCGCGGCCAGCAGAACCAGGGCGGCGCCGGCGCGGCGCAGCGCGGATCGTGCGCGACGGGATGTTCGGGTTGGGTTCATGGTCAGGTCCGAATGACAGGTTGATTGGCGTCGGCGGCGACCGCATCAATCGGTGATATCGAGCGCGGCGGCGAGCTGCCCGCGTTGGCGGTCGAAGGTGCCATAGAAAAACCGGTCGTCGATCACCGTGATCGGCGCGACGCGCACGCCGTATCGTTCTTTCGCTTCATCGGCGACACCCGGCCGGCTGACATCCTTTTCCGTATAGGCGAAACCGTGCCGCTCCAGCCAGCTTTTCACCGCCGCACAGTCCGGGCAACCGGGGGCGGTGTAGACAACAATCGTATGGTTCACGTCAACCGCTCCATCGGGTGGAGGCCGGCGGCCTGTTCGCAGGCCGCCGGAGCGGATCAGTCCTTGAGTTCCGCCGAATAGCCTTCTTCCTTGACCGCGGCCAACAGGGCCGCCGGATCCGCGCTACCGTCGATGGTGGCCTGTCCCTGTTTGAGGCTGACATCGGCGGTCGTCACCCCGGGCACCTGTTGCAATGCCTTGGTGACTGCGGCAACGCAGTGCTGGCAGGTCATGCCGGTTACTTTCAGTGTAGTCTGCTGCATCAAGTGTCTCCTTGGGTTGCGGGTAGACGAAGATCGGAACAGAGGCGTCCATCAGCCGGCCGTGTGCGCCAGTCCCGGCCTGCCGTGGCCTGTATCCGCGTCGTCGGCGGACACCGTATCGGTCCGTTTCAGCTGCGCCGTCTGCAGACGGCGCAGCCGCAGGCTGTTGGTCAGCACGAACACGCTGGACAGTCCCATGGCCACGCCGGCGAACATCGGGTTGAGGTGAAGCCCGAAAGCCGGATAGAACACCCCGGCGGCAAGCGGGATCAGGATGATGTTGTAGAAGAAGGCCCAGAACAGGTTGCCGCGAATGGTGCTCATAGTGCGCCGCGCGACCAACAGTGCCGTTGCGGCGCCGGCGAGATCGTCGCGGGTCAGGGTTACGTCGGCTGCCTCGATGGCGATGTCGGTTCCGGTACCGATGGCGATGCCGACATCGGACTGCGCCAGTGCCGGCGCATCGTTGATGCCGTCGCCGACGAAGGCCACGCGGCGGCCCTCCTTCTGCAGTGCGCGTACGGTGGCGGCTTTGCCGTCGGGCAGCACCTCGGCCTCGACCCGTTCGATGCCGGCTTGGCGGGCGACCGCCCGAGCCGTGGCTCGACTGTCGCCGGTGAGCATCACCACCTGCAGGCCGGCTTCGCCGAGGGTCGTGATCAACGCCGGCGCATCGGCTTTGAGCGGATCAGCGATGCCCAGCACGGCCCGCAGTTCTCCGTCCACGGCGAGGTACACCGGGGTTCGCGCGTCGGCAGCCAGCGCGGTCGCCTGCTGTTGTAGAGCCTCTGTCGCGATCTGCTCGCGCTGCATCAGGCGTTCGGCGCCCAGCAGCACATGGCGGCCGTCAACGTTGGCTTGGACGCCAAAGCCGGGAATGGCCTGGAAATCCGCTGCCGTGGGCAGTTCCAGTTTTTCGTCGCGGGCGGCGGCGACGACGGCCTCGGCAAGGGGATGCTCGCTGCCCGCTTCGACCGCAGCGGCCAATCCCAGGGCCGCACGCCGGTCGCCGTCGATCGTGTGGAGATCGGTCACCCGCGGACGGCCCTCGGTGAGCGTGCCGGTTTTGTCGAACACCATGGTGTCCACGTGGCTCAGCGTTTCCAACGCTTCCCCCTTGCGGTACAAAATGCCCAGCTCGGCGGCGCGGCCGCTGCCGACCATGATGGCGGCGGGCGTCGCCAGGCCCATGGCGCAGGGGCACGCGACCACCAGCACCGCCACGGCACTGACCAGCGCCAGGGTTATGGCCGGCGAGGGCCCGAACGCCAGCCACACCGCGAAGGTGACCGCGGCGATCAGCAGGACGAGCGGCGTGAATATGCGCACCACCCGGTCGGCCAATCCCTGGATGGGTAATTTCGAGCCCTGGGCCTGTTCCACCAGATGAATGATCTGGGCCAATACCGTGGCTTTGCCTACCTGCTGCGCCTCAATCTTCAACAGTCCGTGCTGATTGACCGTACCGCCGACGGCCCGGTCGCCGGGGCCTTTGGCCACGGGCAAGGGCTCTCCGGTGAGCATGGACTCGTCCACGCGGCTGTTGCCGTCGCGGACCTCACCGTCGACCGGAATGCGCTCACCCGGGCGTACCATGACCAGGTCGCCCGCCTGCACGCTGGCAATGGGCACCTCCTGTTCCCGGCCGTCGCGCACAATGCGCGCGGTCTTCGCCTGCAGGCCGATCAGTTTCTTGATTGCAGCGCCGGTGCGGCCCTTGGCCACTTCCTCCAGGTACTTGCCGAACAGGATCGCGGTGATGACCACGGTGGCCGAATCGAAGTACAGATTGCGCGCCTCTGGCGGAAACAGCGCCGGCAGCAACAACACGGCGGCACTGTAGAGGTAGGCGGCGCCGGTGCCGGTCATCACCAGGCTGTTCATGTCCGGCGACAGGTGGCGGTAGGCGATCCAGCCGGGACGGAAGAACCGCCTGCCCGGCCCGGCGATGGCGGCGGTGGCCAGCGCGAACTGCACCCAGTCCCAGAAATGCGCGACCGGTGACAGGCGCTCTAAAGCCTGGGCCAGGGACGGCACGAACGTTGCGCCCATGGACAGCACCAGAATCGGCAGCGTTACCAGGGCTGCGATCCACACGTCCCGGCGCATGACGCGCAGCGCCTCGGCGCGTGCGCGACTTTCGTGGTCGCTGTCGATCTCTTCCAGCGGTCGTGGTTCATAGCCGACGTCGGTAATGGCGCGTGAGAAATCTTCCGGTCCGACCGTCGCCGGCAGATAGCGTACGGTGGCGCGTTCGGTGGCCAGATTGACATTGGCTTCCAGCACCCCGCGCAGTTTGCCCAGGGCACGTTCCACGCGCGCACTGCAGTTGGCGCAGGTCATGCCGCCGACGCCGATTTCGAACTCGCTCACCACGGGTGTGTAGCCAACATCCTTGACGGTGTTGATCAGGTCGGCGATGTTGCTTTGAGTCTCGTCAAACCGAATCGTGGCGCGTTCGGTGGCCAGGTTCACCGTGGCCTGCTCGACGCCCGCGAGGTGGGCGAGGGCGCGTTCGACGCGCGCGCTGCAGCTGGCGCAGGTCATGCCGTCAATTCCCAGTTCCAACTCTTGCATTGACCAATCCTCCTCCCTGGTTGTTCAATCGTCGTCGTGGTTGAGTGCTTCCAGGATCGGGCACTCGGTGACGGAACCCTGCCCGCTGCAATGGGCCGACAGGGACTGCAGACCCTGCTGCATCCGTTGCAGGTCGCGGATGCGTTTGCCGATGTCGGCGATTTTTTCCTCGGTGATCTGCTTCACCTGCGCGGCCTGGGCTTGCGGATTGTCACTCAGGGCCAGCAACTCGGCGATGTCTTCGAGCGAGAAGCCCAGCGCCTGGGCCCGGCGGATGAACCGCAGTCGCTGTACCGTATCCGGTTGGTACAGGCGATAGCCGGACTCGGTGCGATGGTCCGGGGCGATGAGGCCGACGCGTTCGTAGTAGCGCAAGGTGCTCGCGCCCACGCCGATCTTGCGTGCCAGTTTTCCGATGGTCAGGTTTTCCATAGTCTCTGCCCGCTGTCGCAGTGGTGGGTCCCGGGGGTCACCGGGTATCCCGGCGCCGGTCGGAGCGGTTGGCGCCGATCGGGCACGGGGAAAATTATAAACCTTGCAGCAAGGTGCAAGGTCAAGGCCGTGGCGCCCGCAATTTTTCCACTCGGGCCGAACCGCAACCGGCGCGCACTTGAAGCGGTCAGCGGGCCCATGCCGCCAGACCGGTCGAGGCGGTTTCGTTAGCGCGAGCGCGCCCAAAAACCATAGTAAAAACAGCTAAATAGTATCTGTACATACACATAGTTCCGGCTAAACTGGTAACAATGCAGTCTTTGCCAATCATTCTGGCGGTTCTCTCTGGCCGGCCTCGCCACGGATACGAGCTGCGGCGCATGGTCAACGATGAGTGCGCCCCATTCTGGTCGGTGGACTATCCGCAGCTCTACCGCACGCTTGCACGGGCTGTGGACAAGGGTTTGGCGACGCTGCGGGTCCAAGCCGGCGGCCGGGGCCCTGCGCGCAAATGCTATGCGGTCACCGCCGGCGGCAAGGCCGTGGTGGATCAGTGGCTGCGGCGGCCGACGGACGATCTCGACGAGTTGGCCCTGCAGTTGCGCTTGGGGCTGCGCGCCGGGCGAATCGAGCCGCGGCTGCTGAACGACTGGGCCGGCGCACTGTCCGGCCGCCGGACCCACTGGAAGGAAATCTGTGAGGTGACCGCGGCGACGGACGACCCGGGGCGCCTGGTCAGTGCCCGTCTCGCACTGCGTCAGACCGAGGCCGCCCTGGCCGCGGTCCGGGAATGCGGCGCCCACGTTTCGGGCGCGCTGCACGCGGGTGCGCCGTTGATCGTCGGCAGCGACGATCCCCTGCTGGCCCGGCTGTCGAACGTCGCGGATCTGTCCGTGCGCGTGACCGGCAGTTTCGGCGGCCTCTGGGCCCTGGCCCAGGGTGAGACCGACGTGGCCGCTTTGCATCTGCTCGATCCCGATACCGACGAATACAACCTGCCGTACCTCCGTCGCGCTGTTCCGGAAGAGGACCTGGTGCTGGTCAACCTGGCCTGGCGCGAGAGCGGGATTCTGCTGGCACCGGGCAATCCTTGCGGGGTCGAGTCGGTGGAGGACCTCCTGCGACCCGACGTGCGGTTCATCAACCGCCAGCCGAGTGCGGGCACGCGCCTGATGCTTTATCTCAAGCTGCGCGGTGCCGGGATCGATCCCCATGGCGTTCACGGTTGGCGGTCCACGGTCGCGACCCACGATGCAATGGCCGACGCCATTCTGGCCGGAAACGCCGACGCCGGTCCCGGTCTCAAGGCGTCGGCGAGCGCGCGCGATTTGGCGTTTCTGCCCCTGGTTCGGGAGCGCTATGACCTGGCCATGTGCCGCCGTTTCTACGAATCCAAACAAGCGGCCTCGCTGATGGACGTGTTGCAGGGCGAGATGCTGCGGCGGGCCGCCGACGGCCTGGCGGGCTACGACCTGTCCGACAGCGGCAAGGTGGTGGGTCAGGTGCACTGAAACACAGCAACAACGGTGATTGGCCCTCCGCCCGTGGCGGGGCGGAGACAAAACAGGAGAACTTGCCCATGCAAACGCACGAGCCGTCATCGGCATCGAGCGATGTCCAGGCCTGGTATCTGGTAGGGATCGACGACACCGACAACCTGCAAAGCCGCGGCACCGGCTTTCGCGCCCGCTGTCTGGGCGAACGCATCGCCACCGCCGGGTTGGGGCGGGTGCATGGTATCAGCCGGCATCAACTGCTGGTGTCGCCCGAGATTCCGTACACCTCGCACAACAGTTCGGCGTGCCTGCGGGTGGAGTCCAACGCCTCGGCGCAGGCGCCATTGATCGAGCTGTGCCGCAACTTTCTGCTGTCGGATTCCGCCCCCGGTTCCGACGCCGGGCTGTGTGTCGCGGCGCCGGAGCAGGCGGCGGAAACCGTGCGCCGCTTCGGCCGGCGTGCGCAGCAGGAAGTCCTGCACCGCGATGAGGCGGTGGAACTCGCCGAAAAGGGCAACATCCATCTCGAAGGTCTGACGGGCGATCATGGCGGCATGATCGGTGCACTGGCGGCGGTTGGACTGCGCGCTGCCGGTGAGGACGGGCGCTTCGTGTGGGTATCGGGAATTCGCGAACATGCCGGTGGCCGGTTCTCGCTGGAGGAACTGCTGCAGGTCACCGGTGTGGAGCGTGTCGAAACCATGGACGGCCGGTTGATCGACGATATGTCGGAGATGGTCGATCTGGGTCCGTGGCCACGTCCCATCGTCCGCGGTGGACGGGCGGTGTTGTTGGTGGAGGAACATAATGACGACGAAATCTGTAACTGGCGCGTGGTGGACCGCGCCGTTATCAAACAATATTGACCGCGGCGCCCGTTCGGGTTGGCGTTTGCTGGTGTATCTGGCGGCGCTCGGCGCGGCGGGAGTGGCGCTGCATGCCGGCTTTCGCTGGCCGCTGCACCTGCCTGGGCACCACGGGCTGGAATGGATGGCGCTGCTCGCGTTCGCACGGGTCACGGCGTCGCGTCGGTGGAGCGCTTCGGCAGTGGGATTGGCTGCGGCAGGCGTCGCCCTGGCGCCGGCGTGGGGGTTCCATGATCCGTTGGTGCCTCTGGCCTACCTGCTGGCGGGCGTACTGTTGGACGGCTTGTGCCTTGCGGGCGAGCGGATGCCTCGCGGCGTAGTGCTGCCGGTCGGGGCTGCGCTCGCGTTCACGGCGTCCGGCCTGGTGACGTTCCTGTCCGCGTTTCACCCGGGTGTCGGTCTGTGGCTTGCCGGCCATCTGGGTTTTGGTTTGCTCGGCGGCCTGATGGGGACCTGGCTCGGCGCGCAGACACGGCGCGCGCTGGCGGGAAAGCAAAGACGGCTTTGACCGTGGCGCGCCGACGCTTGGCGTAAACCCGTTTTCTTCCGCACTGGCGAATGGGCCCGTTCAGTGGGCACGGGACCGTCTGTGCCGCATTTTTCGGTCAAGGGGGGCCAATGTTGAATCGATCAAAGCGCCTGTGCCGGGTGGGGGATAGGCAATGGACCCGGGTGAGTGGCGTGGGGTTGTTGCTGCTCCTTGGGGCGGCGCCGGTGGCGCGGGTCCATGCGCGTACCAAGGACGAATCGGCCTATCCGCTGGGTGAGATTGTCGTGGTCGGCAAGGCCAAAGGGGTCGGTGCGGTGGAGACGGTGCACACCGTGACCTCCGCCGAGATCAAGCGCCAAGGCGCGCGCACGCTGGACGAAGCGCTGCGGCTGCTTCCCGGGGTGGTGATTCGGGAAGGAGCTGATGGAACGCCGAGAATCGACATCCGCGGCTTGCGTACCCGGGACATCAAACTGCTGGTCAACGGTGTACCGGTGCACTCCACCTACGACGGTCAGTTCGACCCGCGGCTGATCCCAGCCGATCAGATCGCCCGCATTCGTCTGGTGACCGGCGCCAGCTCCGAGCTCTACGGCGACGGCGGTATGGCCGGTGTGATCGACATCATAACCCGCAAGGGCTACGGTGCAACGCGCGGCAATGTTACCGCCGAGGCGGGTCCGGATGGATATGACCGCGAGGCGGTGGATGCTTCCGGGGGGTCGGCCCACGCATCGTGGTACGTCAGCGCCAGCCACCGCCAGCGCGACGCATTCTCGGTGTCGAAGGATTTTCAGACCACACCGCTACAGTCCGGTACCAGGAGGGTGAACAGCGACCAGCGCTTCAACAACGCGTACGCCAACCTCATGTATGCGCCGTCGGGCCCGTGGCGTTTCGGTTTTACCGCTACCCACGTCGACGGGGCCTACGGCATCCCGCCGCAAACCCGCGACAACGCGACCGATCCTTTCGCCACCCGGGCGCGCTATGAGCGCATTACCGGGCAGCACGGCAATGGTGCGCAGGTGGTCGCGGACTATACGCCGTCCGGCCCCTGGAGTCTGAAGACCTGGGCCTATATCAATACCCAGCGGCAGCGGGACACGGCGTACGACAACGCGAATTTCGATTCCGTCACCAGCCACAACAGCTTCGATACCCGCGATCACATGCGCACCGCCGGCGTGCATCTGCAGGTGCGCCGCCAGTCCAGGACGCGCGGGTCGCTTTCGCTAGGTTTGGACTCGCGCCGTGAGCAGTGGTCGCAGACCGGCTTCATCGTCGACCAGCCGTCCGGCGGCGGTGGCGGTGGCGGTGGCGGCGGCGGTGGCGGTGGCGGTGGCGGCGGCGGCGGTGGTGGCAGCTACCTGCCCCGCAATGTCGATGAGCACCGCCACGTGGACGTGAGCTCGATCGCCGTGCAATATTCTGTCGAGCCGCTGAAGGGAACTGGCGTGGTGCTCGGCGGCGGGCGTCATCTGCAGCAGCGCGCGGACGGCAGCGATGCCGCCAATAGTTTCATCGCCGGCCTTTATCACGATTTCGGCACCGCGACACGCACCCACGTTTCGGTGGCGCGCAAGGTGCGCGTGCCGTCCATCAGGCAACTCTATGATACGACCTCAGGGAATCCCAACCTGAAGACCGAACACTCGCTGACCTACGAGATCGGTGTCCATCACCAGGTATCCCCGTCGTTGGGATTCGGGGCTACGGTGTATGAAATGACGGTGCATAATTTTATCGAAAAGGATCAGTTCACCAACACGTTCGAGAACTATGCCCGCTACCGTTTCCGCGGCGTGGAGCTGGCGGCCGATTCCCGTCCGGCGAAGCATTGGCGGCTGCATACAGCCTACACGCATTTGCAAAGCCGCGACGAGTCGCCCGGTGCGCACCGGGAACCGTTGCAGTACCGGCCGTTGAATACCCTCAGCGCCTCGCTGTCCTATTCCCGTCGGCCGGGGTGGTACGGCAGCCTGACACTGTTGGGTGTGGGCAAACAGTACTACTACTCCCATCAGACGCCGGTGCAGCAGGGAACACTGTCTTCCTATGCCACGGTGGATGCCATGCTGGGCTACCATTTCCATGGTCCGTTTCGCGGTGCGTCTGCGTATCTGCGGGTGACCAACCTGTTCGACCGCAACTACGAACAGAGCTATGGTTTCCCGCAGCCGGGCCGCACGGTATCCGCGGGGCTGCGCGTGCGGCTGTAGCGAGCGTCGCCAGTCGACGGCGTGGTCAGCGCCAGAATTCCCGCGATACCAGCAGAAACAGCGGGAACAGTTCCAGGCGCCCGAGCAGCATCGCGAACCAAAGCAGCCACTTGGCGGCATTGTTGAGAGAGCCGAAGTCAGAAGCGGTGCCCGCCAGGCCGACGCCCATGTTGTTGATGCATCCCGCCACGGACCCGAATGCGGTGACGAAGTCGACGCCCGTCAGGGTAAGCCCGAACGACAGCACGCAGTAGCTGAAGATGTACAGGAAATAAAATCCCCAGACGGCCTCGATGACCCGCTCCGGCATGGCCCGCCGGCCGACCTTGACCGGGAATTGGGCCGCCGGATGAATCAACAGGCGGATCTCACGGGCGCTTTGTTTGTATAGGAGCAGGAAGCGGATGGCTTTGATGCCGCCGCAGGTTGACCCGACGCTGCCGCCGAAGAACGAAGCGAACAGCAGCAGCAGGACGATGGAGTGGGGCCAGTTGGGATAGCCTGCCGTCACCAGGCCGTTGTCGGCGGTGACCGAGGTGGCCTGGAAGAAGCCGTGGGCGATGGAGTCCCACAGCGAGAAGCGCCCGCTGACGAACAGGTAGGTGCACACGAACGTGACGATGATGGCCAGCGTGGCGATGTAGAAACGAAATTCCGGGTTGCGCAGCAGGGGTTTCAGGCTCCAGGAATTCCAGGCGGTGAAGTAAAGGGCGAAGTTGACCCCCGCCAGGACCGTGAACACGCCCCCCACGACTTCGATGGCGGTGCTGTGAAAATAGCCGATGCTGGCGGAATGGGTCGAGAAACCGCCCAGGGCCAGGGTGGCGAAACTGTGGGTGATGGCATCGAACGGGCCCATGCCGGCGGCCCAAAAGGCAACTGCGCAAGCCACGACCAACGAAATGTATACCAGCCACAATCGTTTCGCGGTTTCGCGGATTCGCGGCGTGAGCTTCTCGTCTTTCATCGGCCCCGGCGTTTCGGCCTTGTACAACTGCATGCCGCCGATACCGAACATCGGCAGAATGGCCACCGCGAGCACTACGATGCCCATGCCGCCGAGGAAGTTCAGCTGGGCGCGGTAATAAAGGATCGCGTGGGGCAGGGTGTCAAGATGTGACAGTACCGTCGCTCCGGTGGTGGTGAGTCCCGACGTGGCTTCGAATATTGCATCCGTAAACGGCATGTGCGGGTGCTTGGCGAGCATGAACGGCAGGGCGCTCAACACCGACAGCGCCACCCAGAACAACACCACGATGAGGAAACCCTGGCGGTTGCGCAGTTCCAGCGGACGGCCGCGGAACGGCAGCCAGCACAGCAGGCCGGCGGCCAGCGTCAGCGTGAAGGTGTCCATGAACGGTACCGCGGCCCCGTCGCCGTAGTAGTAGGCGACGGCCAGAGGCGGCAGCATGGTGACGCTGACGATCAGCAACAGAAGCCCCAGGGTGGACAGCGCCGCTGCCAGGGACCGGGCGAGGAAGCTGGTGCCACCCGAGGCGGGTCGAACGTCGGAAGGTAACGGTGGCATCTTCAGTGTGACTATGACCGTCCTGGAGGCGGTTGCGTGTGGCTTGTCGCGGTTGGCATGGGATATTAAGCAACAACGCGGCGCAGTGCCAGTGTCGACACTCGAGCCCGGCACGCGCGATTGCCAGGGTCCCCGAGCGATGGCGTCGGCGGGTTAGCGGCCGCGCATTTCGTCAGTTTCTGCGTGGGAAACCCGGCTCACCGCTACCGGCGGCTGCCCCAAGGAGGGGGCGGCTCAGCGACCGCCGCCGGTAGCGGATGCCGGCCCTGGGCGGGAGATCACGGTTCACGGCGGCGGTTCGGATTTTCCGACGGGCCGTGGCGGTGGCAAACGGGTGTCAATAAAATTTACATTGAATATCGGAACAACGATAATTGCTTCGGTAAGCAACTGATTGGAAGGGCCTATATACTCTTGGCGTCATTTTTGCTTCAATTGGGCGACCGATACCGGCTCTCTCACAGTGTGGATAATATAATAATGAAGGCGGTATTTTACATTCTGGCCATCGTTGGCATTGCCTTAATCGGCCTGGCGCTATACGTATTTTTGTTTGCCGCGCGAAATTTCGTTTCCGAATCCCACAAACCTTCCGCCAAGACCACGACGGACACCGGGCCTTCGGTCACTCAGTTCCGCCCGCGCTCGACCCGCGATCGGCGCGGCGGACGCGAACGGCGGCGGTTCGCCGGCGAGGTGTTGTTCCCACTGGTCGACAGCAGCGGCAACACGGTCGAGGTCGATCGCCGTATTTATGAACGGCGTACCGGCACGGACCGGCGCGCCTGATCCCAGTTGCCGCAGGCGGCGTGCGGCGCCGGGCGCTCAGTAGCGTTCAAAGTGGGAAAAGAAGAACCCGCCACCGCAACGTTTGAAACGCAAGGGATCCCCCACGCGTCGTTTGCCGCTGTTCACCAGCACCCGGTTGGCTTCCTCATCGACTGAGAAACTCAGCTCGTCGACGCGGTGCTCCGCGTAGATGGGGCCAAACCGGTTCATGACATACCCCGCCGGGTAGCCCACCGACGCACCGCACGCAATGTACTCCAGCATCGCCAGGTTCCGATGGATCATGGACGCGACGAAGGTCCGCGCGGCTTCGTGGAGCGTGGCGTTGATCGGCTGCCCGCCGGTTGCGGGCCAATGTTGAACGGGCCCGATCGGCGTTGGGTCCAAAGCGCTGGGCATGGGTCCCCCCTTTGTTTGTTGATGATTAGCAATGCACCGAGTGAGCCGGGACGGGTTCGTGGCCGCCGATGGTGCGCCGCGCCAGGGCCGATAGCGGCGTCGGATGCGGGCACAACCATACATTGCCCATATGACAGGTTGATGGCGGGGGGCGGGGAGCCGCAGAAAAAAAGCCCCGCGACAGCGGGGCTCAAATGGAATCAACTACACACACAAACGGTCGAAAAAAATATGGCACAAATGGCGCCTCGGTCCTTTGACTTGAGTCAATACAGCGGGCCTCAGCCGCGGGTGCCACCGGCGATCAACAGCAGGTCGTGCTCCATGGATTGCAGCCGCGCGTTGCCGCCCCTGTGCTGATGCAGCAGGTTGTGCAGGTCCACGCTGAGGGCAAATCCCTGTCACGGGACCGTCAGCAGCAGCACCAGGGCCCAGGAGCGCAGGCGGCACCGGAGCGGTGCGCATTCGCCGCCGTCGTTCGCCGCGGCTCGGTGCGCAACGGCCTGCCCTCCGTTGCCGGCTGACGGAATCGGATAGCCAGCGCGTGCAGTCACGCTGTACTGGCCGTCAGCGGATCCGTTGCGGGGGTGTTGCTTCACGGTGATTGGCCTTCGTTGTGGCGGTCTGCAACGCCGTGGGCAAGCGGCGGCAACCGGTATTCGGCGATCGCGCCCCCGGGGTCCCGGATCGCCAAGCGGCGCAGCGAAGCCGGGTCTGCCCGGTGCCGCTTGAGCCGTGCGTCAGTGGTGGCGTCCGGACGTCGTTCGGCGTCGGGGTGTTTGCGGTCTGCGGGCGTTGGGCAGTCGACGGGCGACCATTTATGCGATCGTCAGCAGCGCCGCAGCGACACGGAAACAGGCGCTTAAGCCGGTGAATGGGTCAGCGGGGGCGATTTGCACAGCTGAGCGTGCGTGAAATCCACCGGCGCCAACTGTGGCGTCAGTGACTCGGAGCGCGGCGCGGGTGGAATGCGGGCGAGGAGCCAACCGGTCCTCGCCCGCGACGGTTGGCGCTACACCCGGCCGGGTGTCGGCGCCGTGGGTCGATCAGGACTTGGGAGCCCAGGCGAGGCAATAGCCATGCGGGCTGATGTCACCGGCTACCACCTTGCAGGTGCCCATGGCGGTCGCGGTCTTCCCGGGAATGAACTGCATGCAGTTGCTGCAATCCTTCTTGCCGTTCGGCGTGTCGCGGTACTGCATGGCCGCCTTGGGCGCTTTCGCCGCTTCAGCCGGCCGGCTGGTCAGGGCCGCTGGCACCACCACGGCCATGCCGGCCACGGTTGCGGCGCCTTTGAGCAGCGAACGCCGGGAAATCTTGTTTTTCAAGCGGTCTGTCATGATTACTTCTCCTTAACGTTTTCGCGTAATACTACCAAGTGAATGTCGAAGCCGCGTCGAGAAATGTCAACCGGTCGCCTTACCCTTGTTCCTGTCCGGGTCTCGCAACCAGCCTTTGCCGACGCCGGACCGGATCGGCCAGTGCCGCTGGTCCACGGAGGGCATAGCTGCCCGCAGCCGGATCCACCTCGGCTGCGGCTGTCGTGTACCCGGATTCCGGCAGGCCGGTTGGGGGGCGTAACCGCCGGCCCCGGTTAGCGTCACCAGGTTTCGGGATGCCAGTTTTTCTGTTGGCCGGATTTCGTTTCGCCGATCCGCACCATCGTCTCGTTGATGAAGTAGTAGGGCGGCACCGGCAGGTTCAACGGGGCTGGCGATCCCTCGAGTACGCGACCGGCCAAATCATACCGCGAACCGTGGCAGGGACAAAAGAATCCGCCCTTCCAGTCCGGTCCGAGATCCGGGGGGGCCACCTGGGGACGGTAGGTGGGTACGCAACCCAGGTGGGTGCAGATGGCCACACAAACAAAAACCTCAGGTTTTAGCGAACGGTGCTCGTTCTGGCAGTCGGCGAGCTGTTGCGGAGCCTGGGACTTGGGATCCTTGCAGCGGGAATTCTCCTCCGGCAGGGTCTTCAACTGCGCGGTGGTGCGGTTCAGGATCCAGATCGGGCGGGAACGCCACTTGACAGTCATCAACTGGCCGGGGTCAAGCTTGCTGAAATCGCCATTGACCGGCGCCCCGGCGGCGATGGCCCGCGCGCTGGGTTCCATCGACTCGACAAATGGCACGGCTGCGGCGACTACACCGGCCCCGCCCACCACGGTTGTGGTGGCAACCAGGAACCGCCGTCGCCGCATGTCCACCGGTGGCTTCGCATCATCGCTCATCGATACTCCTTACTTTGACAACATCACGATAAAACTTACACGGAGAGAGACCGGCCCCCTGTCTGGACACAGTACCTGCTTGGATCGGCGTCCGCGGCTGACGGGGGGCACCGGGTTTGATGCACGGAGGGTCAAACACACCGATGCATCGTAACCCAAGGGGCAAGACCCATGCCACCCCGGGCATGGTGTATGGGCGTTGTCATCACGATGCTGCAGTCAAAACGGGTACGGGAGATAACTGGTCGAAACTAAGGAAAAAAACAACATGCGCAAAAAGGGTGTGGAAATGCCCCTCGTTGCCATGCGCGCCGCGACGACAAAATAACCGTTGTTGTAGATGGTGCATTATGCCCGCAATCGGGGCTTTTCCCCCACCGGCCGTCAGGGCCGGCCGCCGCTCTTCAGTGCGTCCAATGCCGACAGCACCGAGTTGGCGGTGTTGATGATTTTGGCGTTTGCGCGCACGTGCGCGAGGTCCGTCAGCAGCGTGTCCATTCGCGCGGCCGCATCCGCAGCGTGGCGTTTCACGACCAGTGGCCTGGCAAGACTCCATTGCCGCTGCAGCTCGGCCATGCGTTTCTTAAGCAGACCGTAATCGTCGGGAAATCGCGGCAGCAGTACGATCTCCCGCGCCAGGTAGGCCATGGACGCCAGCCGGTATTGCAGCGCCGTGAGGTTCGGGCGATCCACATCGATGGCCAGGGCGCTGATCTGATTTGCCACCAGGGCGGCCTGCAACGGTTGGCTTGCCCGTTCGGTGAGCTGCTGCAGCTGAAACTGAAGGCTGTTGTAGACCCGCAGGGTGGACACCGGCAGCTTCTGGCGGATGATCCGGTCTTCCATCTCGGCCGTGCGGTCGACGATGCGGCCTACGCTTATGCGTGCGGCTCGCCAGTCGTTTTGCAGGCACAGCCCAACCGCCTTGCCGGCCTGTTGGGCGATGACGGCAACCGGGTCGGTGGCAGCAGCCGCTGCCGACGGGACATGTGCCAGACAACAGCCGATCAGGACAACGAGAATTGCCTCGAAGCTAATTGCGCGTTTCATCGTTGAAGCCTCCAAACACGGGTGAGACGGAAGCAGCCATGCGTTCAGCGAAGCCA
>JARRNJ010000056.1:0-16821 GCA_037385045.1 Gammaproteobacteria bacterium
CTTTTAATTCTGCACTGGAAGCAGCCAGCATTCCGCGTATTGCGGATATCGTCGCGGCTGCGGAAAAAGTGTGCACCAAGTAGTTTGAGCAGGAGCTGAAAGCTATGCGCGAAACCATTACGCTGCCGACCTTATCGGACACCATGAAAACCGGTCGCCTGGTCCAGTGGTTGAAACAGGTCGGTGATCCAGTCAAAAAAGGCGACGTGTTGGCTGAAGTGGAAACAGATAAGGCCATTATGGACGTGGAGGCATTTCAGAAGGGCTATCTCAGCGGACCGCTTGCGCAGACCGATGCGGATATCCCGGTAGGGACCGTGATTGGCTATATCAGTGATACCCCGCAACAACCGCAAGACGCTGAGACCCGCGTGCCGGAAAAGACCTCGGTAGCGATGGGAGCGCCAGCGGACAATGCCCGAACAAAAGCGCATAAAGAAGACGAGCACTCATCGACGACGCTGAATGCTGTAACAACAAAACCGGACAGGCATGCGACACATCCTGCATCGCCTGCAGATATACCTGCGCAAACACCCGTGAGTCAGCAGGGTGTTAAGGCCTCGCCCTATGCCCGCGGACTCGCGCGGGAGCTGGGTATTCAACTGAATCAGGTCAATGCTGCCAGCGATGGTGTCATTTATGCGTCTCAGGTGCTATCGACCGCCCTGGCAGACCCGCCGCCTGATCTCGATAGCGGTCCTGCTTACCACTATGAACCGTATACTTCCATGCACAGGGCAGTTGCAAACAACATGATTGCGACACTTGGGATACCCACCTTCCGTGTTAATGCCCGCCTGCCATTGGCACCATTAAAGAAAATGGCACATGAGCACAAGCAATCACTCACTTTACTACTGGCCAGAGTCTGTGCGCTATGTGTAGAGGAGCACCCCAGGTTTAATGCCGTCTATACCCGGCACGGACTGGCTATGCGTGAGCAGGTAGATGTCGGGATCGCTGTAGATGTGCCGGGCGGGCTACTCACACCAGTCCTGCGCGATGCTGCCCAGCGGCCTCTTGACGAACTTGGTGAGGACTGGCGGATCCTGCGTGACAAGGTCGAAAGAATGCGCCTGGCGCCGGATGATTATCAGGGCGCCACCTTCTACCTCTCCAACCTGGGTGTGTTTGAGCAGGTTACTCATTTTGACGCCCTCGTACCGCCAGGGGCTGCCGCGATAATTTCACTAGGCTCGGCAACAGAAGCGGACGGCAAGGCAGAGTTCACCCTGAGTTGCGATCACCGGGTGGTATTTGGAGCGGATGCGGCACGCTTTCTGGAAACACTATCTGGTTATCTTTCCACTCCAGAAAACATGGCGGCACTAACAATCAGTTCTGCTCAGTCTCAATCAAAAGGGAAAAAGTTATGACGGATTCACCTGCATATATCCGCTGGTTCAGCGAGATTGGTATCAATGATGTTCCACTGGTCGGCGGCAAAAATGCGTCACTCGGTGAAATGTACCAAAACCTTACTGCTGAAGGGGTGCGCGTTCCAAATGGCTTTGCGGTTACTGCAGAGGCTTATGCTTATGTACTGGAACACAATCGGGCCTGGCAGGAACTGCATGCGGTGCTGGATGGGCTCAAGCCCGACGACATTAAGGATTTGCAGGCACGCGGGGAGAAGGCCAGGAAGATTGTTTATAATTGTGCCTTGCCCGAGAATCTGGAAGCAGAAATATTGGCAGGCTATACCCAGCTCAAGCGCGAGTATGGTGACGCTATTTCCCTGGCGGTGCGTTCCTCTTCCATCTATCCGTGGTAGTGATGAAGATGGTACGTAGTGACATTGGTGCGAGCGGGGTGATGTTTTCGCTCGACACGGAAACGGGATTCAGGGATGTCGTGTTTATTAATGCCGCGCTGGGGCTGGGTGAAAATGTCGTGCAGGGAACAATCGACCCTGATAGTTTCTATGTGCATAAACCCAGCTATGCTGAGGGTTACCGCGCGGTGCTTAAACGCCGTCTGGGTGGTAAAGAAAAAAAGATGATTTTTACCAACACACTCAGTACCGGTAACATCGCGCTGGAGTACACCGAGAATGTTGATACTCAATCAGAAGAACGTAATCGCTTTTGCATATCCGACACAGAGGCCATGGTGCTGGCCGATTATGCGATTAAGGTGGAAAGCCACTATTCCAGGCAGGCCGGACATTACAAGCCGATGGATATGGAATGGGCCAAGGATGGGGTCGACGGGCAGTTGTATATGGTCCAGGCTCGGCCGGAGACGGTGTCTTCGCAAAAGCGCGGTAGCGTGCTGGAGGTTTATCACCTCAAGCAACGATCAAACGTTCTTGCCCAGGGCAGAGCAGTGGGCACCAAAATTGGTGCCGGCAAGGCACGGGTGATAAAAGACGTTAAACACCTTAGCGACTTTCAACCCGGCGAAGTACTGGTTGCGGATACCACGACTCCAGACTGGGAGCCGGTGATGAAAACAGCCGCCGCGATCGTGACGAACCGGGGTGGCCGTACCTGCCATGCCGCCATCGTGTCGCGAGAACTGGGTATACCCGCCATCGTCGGCAGCGAAAACGCTGTGGATGTTATCGAAACCGGCCAGGACACCACTATCAGTTGTGCTGAAGGTGAAACCGGCAATGTTTATGACGGTATCCTGGAATATGATATTCAACAGACAGACCTGAGTCAGTTAGGACATCCTCAAACCAAGATCATGATGAACCTGGGGAATCCAGATCAGGCCTTCAGTCTTGCCTCGTTGCCGGTTGATGGCATCGGCCTGGCGCGCATGGAGTTCATTATTAATGAATATATCAAGTTTCACCCCATGGCGCTTATCCATCCGGATAAAGTGGATGAGGCTACACGCGCAAAGATTGCTGAGACCAGTACCGCCTATGAAAGCCCGACGGACTTTTTCGTCAAAACCCTGTCGGAGGGCGTCGCCACGATTGCTGCAGCGGTGTATCCAAAACCGTGTGTGGTGCGCATGAGTGACTTCAAGAGCAATGAGTACGCAACCCTGCTTGGCGGAAAACATTTTGAGTTGGATGAAGACAATCCAATGATTGGGTTTCGTGGTGCATCACGCTATGCACATCCTGCCTATGCTGAAGGGTTCGCCCTGGAATGCGCGGCGATGAAACGCGTGCGAAATGAGATGGGATTGACAAATGTGAAGTTAATGATCCCGTTTTGCCGCCGCGTCCAGGAAGGCGAAAAGGTGTTGGCAGCGATGGCGGCCAATGGCCTCACGCGCGGCGAAAATGGTCTGGAAGTGTATGTGATGTGCGAGATCCCCAATAACGTGATCCTGATTGATGCCTTCGCCAGGTTGTTCGATGGATTCTCTATCGGTTCCAATGACCTGACCCAACTGACCCTGGGTGTAGACCGTGATTCCGAGATCGTGGCCTTCGATTTCGATGAACGCGATGCCGGCGTGAAAGAGATGATCCGACTCGCCGTCGAGGGTGCGCGCCGCAATGGTCGTCACTCTGGTATCTGCGGACAGGCACCGTCGGATTATCCCGAAATGGCGGAATACCTGGTGCAGATCGCCATCAACTCAATAAGTCTCAATCCGGATACGGTGCTGAGCACGACGCGGCATGTGCTGGATGTGGAGAAGCGCCTGTCACGTAAAGCAAACTCTTAAGGTGTCTTTGTTGCATCCCTTGCGGCCTTGCGTCGTGCGATAGCCGTTTGCTGCCCCCGTCGTCATGACCACTATTCTGGGTGATCTGTGGGCGAACGGGGATCTTGCCTGGGACACATTGTTTCGACATCCCCATGCCAAACATGCATTTACATGTTAAGCAGGCCACTCGCCGCAGGCGCAAGACAGGCCAGTACGATGTGCTGGATGCAGACGTGGACCAGGCGCTGGCAGTCGCCCAACAGACAAATTTCTGAGCATGGTATTTTTAATGGTATTATCTCAATGATGAATCATAACAATATGAAAATAAACATATAATACTGCTCGTTTACAATCGAGTGGGAGTGACCGGAACTGGCAGGTAATGACTGGCACTGGCTGGCAATCGCAGGCACTGAGTATTCATCTATAGTTATAGAGAACAATAAGAGAACATCTGGCACTCCATGGAATGGAGAGCGATATGCCGCAAGCAGCGATCACGAACCGGTCGCCACACAGGCCACCATACAAACGTCATCGGCCGGAACAGACACTTCTCTATCAAATCATTGAGTTGCATTACGCGGAGTTCAGGGATGTGATGGCCTCGCAGGGCAGGCCCTTGCCCTTGCATGTGCAACAGGAATTTGCCGATTACCTCAAATGCGGACGGTTGGAGCACGGATTCCTGCGGGTGCAATGTACCCACTGTCATCATGAACACCTGGTCGCGTTCAGTTGTAAGCGGAGAGGGTTCTGTCCCAGTTGTGGTGCGAGGCGCATGGCGGAAAGCGCGGCATTGCTGGTCGATGAGGTGTTACCAGAACAGCCTATTCGCCAGTGGGTGCTGAGTTTTCCGTTTCAGCTCCGTTTCCTGTTCGCCAGTCGGCCGGAACTGATGGGTCGGGTACTGGGGATCGTCTACCGGGCCATCTCGGCCCACCTAATCAAAAAAAGCAGGAATCACCCGACAAACCGCGCAGACTGGCGCGGTGACGCTGATCCAGCGTTTTGGCAGTGCGTTGAACCTCAATGTTCACTTTCACATGTTGTTTCTGGATGGTGTTTACACCACCATGCCCTAGCGGCCCGCCGTTGAGGGCCGTGAAGTGACGTCCATGGAGTTCAAATAGCACGGTCATGGATGTCCGTGCTTATCCTGACCGGCCTCTCCGTAGCGCAGCTTATGAATTTTCGAGTTCGGGAATATGGAGACGTAGAACGTGGCGGCTTCTTCCGCCTGGTCGTCGAACCACAAATAAGGGTGTGATATCCGGCATCCGCAGCTCCCCCTGAGCGCCTCATTGCATAGCAAGAACCTGCATGAGCTCCTTAGGCGTAGGCCGTGGGCTCCGCCGCCTTGCCGATAGCTTCACCTATTTTAGGGAGAAATCGACGCGACTCAGTTTGGCGCCCTTCGCCGGACCCTCTTCGGCCACCTTTCCTTCGAGCTTGGGCGCGAGCAGGAACACCCTGTCGGGTGCGATCCCGCCGGCCTTGACGATCTCGTCGGCCACGGCCTGTGCTCGTTGAAGGGCGAGCTGCCGCAAGTCGTCTTTGGTGACTACGATATGATCCAGCATCAGCTTCTTCATCTCCGGTACCGGCAGGCTCTTGGCGAAACCCAGCACGTTGCGTGGTTTGGGAAACTTCTCGCGGCCATAGGCTCGTTTCAACAGCTTGGGATATTCGTCCGGCGTGATGGTCACATCGTCCAGGCTGGCCGGAGTCTTGCCTTCGCGGCGTAAATCGTCGAATTTCACGGCTTTGAGTTTGCGCTCCATGAGCACTTGGCGCAGACCCTCCGGATCCGATGCCGGATCGATTCGTCCGGTGATGTCCAGTTTGAGGCCGGGGCGCTCCTTCAAAGCCTTGGTCAAAGTCTGAATCTTCTCATGCGCCGTCTTATCCAAAGTGACCTGTCCGGGCGCGAACTCGATGTAGGCGAGCTGCTCACCGCCACCGAACACGTGGCCGAGCAATGCAAAAGGCGAAGCCACCACTTTTACCAGAAGATGGACGATGGCCTTCGCGATAATGCCGCCCACGGAGAAATTGGGATCATTGAGCGAGCCGGAAATCGGCAGATTGATGTCGATGACCCCATTGGGGTCCTTGAGCAGCGCCACGGCCAGCAGTACGGGCAATTTGGTCGCGGTGGAGTTCTCCACCTTGCTGCCGAAGGTGAGCTGGTGCAGGATTATGCGATTTTGCGCTTTGAGCTGGCCATTTTCGACGTGGTACTTCACATTCATGGACAGCTGGCCCTTCGTGATGGGATACCCCGCGTACCGTTCCGAATAGGCAGTCACCGGCGGCAGGTCGATATTCCTCGCAGAGGCAGTCAGGTCCAGGAACAAATTGCCTGCCAGCGGGTTGATCTTGCCCTTGATGTCGACATCCGCCGTGTTCTGCAGTTTGCCTCGCAGATCGACACTGGCTGTGGTCCTGCGATCCGACGAAAGCCCGGATATGCGTCCGCTGATCTGGCTTAGATTGGCGGAATAGTTGGGCTTGATGAAATGATCCGTAAAATTGATCCGGCCCCTCTTCAGCGCGATGCGACCGATCTTGATCGGGACGGGTGGAGCAGCGCCGGGCTTGGGGTTCTTGGTCCGCGCCGCAGCGGCCGCTGCTTTCTGGGTCTTCTTGGGTGTAGTGACCTCGCCCGCCACGGCCTCCTTGCTACCGGGCTCCTTGCCCATCACATGCTGTACGTTGAGCGAGCCGTCCGGATTGACTATGAGGCGCGAATAGAAATTGTTGAGCGCGATGGCGTTGATGGCCACCTTCAGCGGTTCGGTGGTTACGTTCACATCGCTGAAATAGAGGCCTGCCCAATTCAGGAAATCGTTTCGGCGCACTTGATCCACGCTGGCAAAGCGATTCACCTGAACGTTGCCGCGATAGCTGAATTTCGGCTTCGGCTCGAAATCGGCATTGAAGCTGCCACGCGCGCTCAAGGTGCCCCTGGTGACGGTGATGTGCACCTTGTCCGCGAAGTACGGCTGCGCCGGCAGGACCGGCACGGCGCGGGCATCAACCTTCAGCCGGGCTGACAGCGGTGCGAGCTGGATGTCGCCGTCCACGCTCACGTTGCCGGTACGTCCGATCCGAGCCTTCAGTGCCAGTTTGGCCGCAGCATGGGGCGCGGAGGACAGATCATCGAGCACAGCGTCGGTGATTTCTCCGCCAACGTTGGCGGGACCTGCGCGCGGCACCTGATCCCGCCAATGAATGCCCAGGTCGGCGACGTGCACCTTCTTTACGCCGTACTGCCAAGACGGCGCGCTTTCCGGCGCCGCTGTCGCTTCCTGTGGCGCGCCGCCGCCGGCAAGTTCGGCCAGGTTCAGTCGCCCATTCCGGTCGCGCCCAACGTTGAGCTGACCCTTGTTCACGGTAATTTCATCCACCATGACGCGCCGTTGGTCCAGATTCACACGCCCGCCAGCGAGCGTGAACTGCCCGACATGCATCATCTGCGATTTTTCGCCAGGGAGTGTCACGTTGAGGTCTGCCAGCTTCACGTGCAGCTTGCTAACCAATAAGGGCGCCAGTGCCACGTCCGTGGACGCCTGCAGCGTAGCCCCTTTCGGTCCATTCGCGCTCAACTGTACGGTGCCCGTCCTGCCCTTTTCGCTCGTCAGGTTCTGAACGGTGAGGTGGATGTTGCTGAGACTCGTGTCGAAGGGGCGTGGGCGGTCCTTATCGCTCACGTGCACCGTGGACTGCTTCAGCTCGATGTCGCGCACCAGGAAATAGGGCAACGGCGCCGACGACTTGCTCTCGGACGGCGGCGTCAAGTGCATCAGATTGATGCGGCCCTGTTTGTCACGACGGACGTAGAGGTCGGCACCACTGACGGCGATGCGATTTATCGTGAACCGTTGAGTCAAGGGTTCGATGCTCCCCAGTGCAACGTTCAGTCGCTTCACGCGTAGCGTGGGCACGTCCTTTGCCTGGTTCACGGCGAGGTCTTGCAGATCGAGCGTGCCGGAAATCCGGAGTTTCGGTGATTGGCCGGGGGGCTGAAGGAAACTCAGCTTGAGATTCGCGTCCAGCGTTCCTCCGGGAATCGTGAAATAGAGCTTCTTGGGCACGTACGTCAGATACTCGCCAAGCGAAACATGACTGAGCTTCAGATCCAGTGAACTCTCGCGATCCGCCTGGAAAGGCTTGCTCTGGCCGGTCAACTGGATCGGCGCACCGTTCACGACGGCGGAAAAATGGGGACTCACGTAATCGTCTATGCGATAGAACAGGTCCGATAGAAACGGAATGGCAACGTTCAGATCGCGCACCTCGTGTTTGCGTCCTTTCTCCTTGTCGTCGAAGTCGATGCGACCATTGATGATGCGGATATTGTTAATGGAAAAATTCATGGGTTTGGCGTCCGCGCTCTTGGCCGGGGCCTTGGGCACCTGCTGCTGGAGCCGCTCCACGATGTCCTGGAAGTTGTACTGCCCGTCGGCGCTGCGCGCCAGGTAAACGCGGGGATCGGTCAGCGAGATTTCACGCAGAACGGGCCCGAAGAACACGATCGAAGCCAGTTGGGCATTCGCGTAAAGCTGCTTGAAAGCCACGAAAGGTGTCTTGCCGTCCGGTCCGTCCAGGACGAAATCGTCGATCGTCACTGAGAGCATGAAGGGATTGACGTGGACGGCACCGATTGTGGCGTGACGTCCGAGACGTTTCGACAGGTTATCGATCAGTAATGACTTGATCAGGGGCGGTCCGGCGAAGAACAGCGTCGCCAGCAGCACGACGTATGCGGCAAGAATGCCCAGCGCGATCTTGTGCACTCTCGGTGACAGGACCACCTGTTTGAGCTTGTTCGGATGCAGCCACGCCTTCCAGTTCATGAACCGATCCCGAGAGCCAGATACTATTGATCATAGCATGCAAGTGGGCGAGGTCTGCGAAGCCCGGCCGGCGCCGGCTGCCTCGGAACGGACACAACCAACACGAACGCCTTCCTTGTTCAGTCTAGCCCGGGAATCGTTTGTCGCTCGATGGACTATCGCGGCGGCGCGACCGCATTACGCCAATATCCTATCTATTTTATGGGGGTATGCGTCGGCCTAATGACGTTGCGGCGGCGCAGCTACGTCGGTGCCTGGGGGCCCGATCCGTACCAGAACGCGTACATCGAACGCTTCAACCGCACGTATCGCAACGAGGTGCTGAACCTGTATCTGTTCCGCAGCCTGCACGAGGTCCGTGAGATTACCAGCCGCTGGATCGACGAGTACAACGACCTGCGGCCACATGATGCGCTGGGTGGTCTGCCGCCCAGCGTCTACGCAACCCGAAAGGACGAAAACTCTACTTTAGAACAGTCTACTTGACGGGGAAGCTTACGGTTTGCAACGTGTACCAAAACTGGTACACCATTCGACATGGACGCCGATATGCTGCTTGAAGCGGGTTTTTTGCCGCACGGAGTCGCGAAATGAACCGGTCTGTGCGTGGCTGCAGGGTCTGAACAAACAGGACAAGAAGACGATCGGTGGCGATATTGAGACGGTTCAATATGGCTGGCCTATCGGGATGCCAGTGGTGCGAAAAATGGATTCCGGACTCTGGGAAATCAGATGCCGACTTGATCAGCGTATTGCACGAATCCTGTTTCCGGTAAAGGGAGAGCGGATGATTCTGCTGCATGGCTTTATCAAGAAGTCCAGGAAGACACCCCAAGCAGATTTACAATTGGCTAAAGCTCGTAAAGCCAACCTGGAGAAGTGACATCAGTAAACACATTGGCAGTGACTTCGACGGTTTTCTCGGAGAGGAAGGTGTGCTTGCAGAGGCTGAATCCATTGCCATTAAACGCGTGCTTGCCTTTCAACTCAAGGAATTGATGAAGGTACAGAAGGTGAACAAGACTCAATTAGCCAAGCGGATGGAGGCCAGTCGTTCCGCATTGGAACGGTTGCTTGATCCCGATAATCCTTCAGTGACGCTGCTGACCCTGGAGCGCGCGGCCAGAGCGCCGGGCAAGAATATCAAGATTGAAATCGCTGCTTAGAACAAGTAGTTTTAACCCATTGTATATATTAAGCAAAAAATAGTAACAGCGAGTTCCCGCTTTCATTTCGGCGCGGCGTGCAACAGCTCGGCGCCGCCGGCGCGCAACGCTTTGCCGGCCGGCTTAGGCAGGTTCGATTTCCTCCTTGATGGCCTTGAGCAGTTGGGCGGGGATTTTCTCCGCCATGTATACGGCAATGCCGTATACGTGGCAAACATCGGGATTCACGCAGCGGGCTGCTTTTTGAACGAATGAGAAAAGAGGAAAGCGGGTTACCCCGCCTTCCTCATCGGAACAACTGCGAGCGCGCCCCGGCTACCACGTGTACTCCGCCTCGCGCAGCTTGGCGTGGGCCGCCGCCAGCCGGGCCACCGGCACGCGCGGCGCCGAGCACGAGACGTAGTTGAGCTCGATGTGGTGGCAGAAGCGGATGCTCTGGGGGTGGCCGGCCTGTTCGCCGCAGATCCCCACCTTGAGGTCGGGGCGGCTCTTGCGTCCCCATTCCACCGCGATCCACATCAGCCGCCCCACCCCCTTCACGTCGAGGATCTCGAACGGGTTGTGGTCGAGGATCTTGCGCTCGTTGTAGAGGGGTAGGAACTTGTTCTCCGCGTCCTCGCGCGAGAAGGAGAAGGTGGCCTGGGTCAGGTCATTGGTGCCGAACGAGAAGAAGGCGGCATCCGCCGCCATGTGGCCGGCGCGCAGGCAGGCACGCACCACCTCCATCATGGTGCCGTACTTGAGCGGGATGGTGACCCCATAGCGCTTCTCCACCTCGGGCTGGATCTCGTCCAGGTACTCCTTGACGATCGCCAGCTCGCGTTTGGTGCAGACGTTGGGCACCATCACCTCGGGGTGGACGTCGATCCCCTCCTTGATGCACTCGGCGGCCGCCTCGCACAGGGCGCGCAGCTGCATGCGGTAGATCTCCGGGTAGGTGATGCCGAGGCGCACACCGCGATGGCCGAGCATCGGGTTGACCTCCTGCAGGGTGTGCGCCTTCTTCAGCATCGCCTCGGTGCGGCCGATGGCCTCTTCCACCAGATGGGTGTCGCCGAGGATACCCAGGCGCTCCTCCAGCCCGGCGGTCTGTTCGGGATGCAACACCTGCAGGGAGGCCACCAGCGAGTCGACCCCGCGCACCGAGCTGCGCAGTTGCTGCAGGCTGGCGAGTTCGTCCCGCAGCCGCTGTTCGGTAGGCAGGAATTCGTGAATCGGCGGGTCGAGCAGACGCACCGTCATCGGTCGCGGCGCCAGGGCCGTGAGCATCTCCTTGAAGTCGCCGCGCTGGATCGGCAGCAGCTTGTCCAGCGCCTGCTGGCGCTCCTCGAGCGTGTCGGCGAGGATCATCTCCACCACGATGGGCAGCCGCTCCTGGGCGTTGAACATGCGCTCGGTGCGGCACAGGCCGATGCCCATGGCGCCGTATTTGACCGCGCGGCGCGCGTCCACCGGGGTGTCGGCGTTGGCCATCACCTCGAGCCTGGCCACCTCGTCGGCCCAGCCGAGCAGGGTCGACAATTCGTCGCTGAACTCCGGTTCCACCGTGGGCACTGCCCCCAGGTAGAGGGCGCCGCTGCCGCCGTCGATGGTGATGATGTCGCCCTCGTGCAGCACCTTGTCGCCCACCACCGCCGAGCGGGCGCGGCTGTCGACGCGGATCCCCTCTGCGCCGACCACACAGGGCTTGCCCATGCCGCGCGCCACCACTGCCGCGTGGGAGGTCTTGCCGCCGCGGCTGGTGAGGATGCCCTGGGCGGCGAAGAAACCGTGGATGTCCTCGGGTTTGGTCTCCTCGCGTACCAGGATCACGTTTTCGCCCAGCTTGCCGCGCCGCTCGGCGGTATCGGCGTCGAACACGATGATGCCGCTGGCGGCCCCCGGCGAGGCGCCGATGCCGGCCGTGATCGGCTCGCGTTTGTAGCCGGGGTCGAGACGCGGGAACAGCAGCTGCTCCAGCATGGTCGGATCGATGCGCAGCAGGGCCCGTTCGCGGTCCAGGAGTCCCTCGTCGACCATCTCCACCGAGGTGCGCACCATTGCCTGGGCGTTCATCTTGCCGTTGCGGGTCTGCAGGCAGTAGAGCACCCCCTTTTCGATGGTGAACTCGAAATCCTGGACCTCGTGGTAGTGCGCCTCCAGCTTGTTGCGCAGTTCCATGAGCTCGCCATACAGGCGGGGCATCTCCTGCTCCAATTCCAGGATGGGTTTCGGCGTGCGGATGCCGGCGACCACGTCCTCGCCCTGGGCATTGACCAGGTATTCGCCAAAGATCAGATTTTCGCCGGTTGCGGGATTGCGGGTGAAACCCACTCCGGTGGCCGAGTCGTCGCCCAGGTTGCCGAACACCATGGTGACCACGTTGACCGCGGTGCCGTTGGCCATCTCCGGAGTGATGTGGAACTCGCGGCGGTAGTCCACGGCGCGTTTACCCATCCAGGAGTTGAACACCGCCTTGATGGCGACCTCCAGCTGATCGTAGGGGTCGGTGGGAAACGGCTTGCCGGTCTGCTGCTGCACCACCTTGAGAAAACGTTCGCTGATCTCCTTGAGATCCGCGGCCTTGAGGCCGACGTCCACCGCCACCCCGGCGCGCCGCTTCACCTCTTCGAAGTGATCGTCGAAGTGTTCGTCGGCGACGCCCAGCGCCACCTTGCCGAACAGCTGGATGAAACGGCGATAGGAGTCGTAGCCGAAGCGCTCGTTGCCGCTCTGCCTGATCAGGCCCTGCAGGGTGTCGCCATTGAGCCCGAGGTTGAGGATCGTGTCCATCATGCCGGGCATGGACATGGCGGCGCCGGAGCGCACCGACACCAGCAGTGGATTGTCGCCACCGCCGAAGGTTTTGCCGGTGGCTTGTTCCAGTTGCACAATCTGCTTGCGCACGTCCTCCATCACGCCGGCAGGCAGCTTGTGTTCCGGATCCGCGATATAGGCCAGACAGGCTGCGGTACTGATGACAAAGCCGGGGGGGACATTCAATCCGATTTGCGTCATCTCGCACAGGTTCGCACCCTTGCCGCCCAGCAGTTGTTTGTTCTTGCCGTCGCCTTCGTGAAACGAATAGACGTATTGTTGTCCAGCCATCATCGACCTCTTCCTGATTGCTATTGGAGTGAGACTACCGGTCCTTTGATTGCGGCGCCGTACCTGCGGTCCGCGTCAGCATTAAGGTAGTACCAATGTTAACAGCCCGCAATTGGCGCAGGTTTACCGGCATTTGTCCTACGCGCACGCTTATGATTGCGCATCGCCGCCATCTGGAACACGCGGCCGGGCGATAATGCCCGGCCCTCGTACCGGCGGACAGGCAGCAACATCTATTCCGTGGTCCGTACTTGGTTGTCGACGCCCGCCCCGCCTCCATGGCCTCATGCTCGGCAAATGGTTCGATCGAGCGGGAGTGAGTGGAACCGGCTGTTAATGTGTGGCACCGACCGGCATCACAGCTGAGGCTTCGAGAACCTGCAGTTGAGCGATAGACTGTAAGAAAGACAGCATTGCAAGGACGCGGATCATGCCCCATCCGGCGGCGGCCAGGATGGCTACCGTGGACCGGGATGGGGCCCGTTACCAGCGTCGACGCTCCGAGCAGACCCGCTCTATCCGATCGTCGAGGAGTATTTCCCGATATTCAGTGCGCATTTGGCGGAGGAGGGCCCAGATGTGTAACCCCACCAGGTTGTTCACACAATGCTCGTAAGAACGGTGAATGCGCTGCACTTATCCACCCTACGATAATCCTGGGGTCTGAAAAATGTAGGATGGATAAGCGCAGCGCATCCATCGCGCAACGACACGACCGGTGTCGCTGTCCGCCCGCGGCCTCGACCCGACCGGCAGCGCCTCAGGGCTCAATCGCCGGCCGGCGGGTGCGTTTGGCGCGCCGCACCACAGCTCAACTGCGCTCATCGGGCATCCTCTTCATGCCAAACGCCGACTCCCGGGACCGTTCACACTTGCCTGCGTCCGTTGAATCACCCCGGGAACAACCTCTCGGGAAGTTACCCCCAGACCTTGCAGATCTCGGTCGTCTCCATGAACGCCCCTCAGATACAGCGAGATGGCTGCAAGCGGGGCCCCAGGCCGTTGAAGCGTTCAGTCTGCGGGTGGTGGGATAGCCGCGCGTTTCCCTACTGAGCACGGACTGCGCCATGAGTGCTCACGGTCACCGCGCGATCAGACCTTGGGGATCGAGGTATACGGGGTGCAACGACTACAGAAGCACGTTTTCGGCGCCCTGTGGAAGACCGGACGGGCTATGCGCCATACGGCGATCTGCCGATCCCGTATTTCACGGTCCGGGCCGGCAGGTACCAAAGGATGCCGTCCAGGGTCATCAGAAAACCCGCCCCCATCAGAATGAAATCAACAAAACTGTACGGCCCTGCGCCCAACAGCTTGTTCATCGCCAAACCCAGGCTTATGAAGGAAATGCCGGTGCGCATCAACGACAGGCCGGTCCGCGCCCTGGCATAGAACGTCCGGTGGCTGGCGGCGATGGTGCGCTGCGCGGCCAGGATGTTGCGTTCCCGCGCCAGGTGGGTGCGCTCCTTGCTGGCCGGGACCGGACGCAGGACGGAGCAGTAATTGGGGATCGAAGCGGCCATACGGGCGAGCCCGTTCTTTTTCGGCGCTTCGGGGGGCGCTTCCGCTTCTTCCAGACGGTAGCGGTCGATGAAGCGCATGGTCTGCTCGGTGATATCGACCATGTAGTGGTGCCAGGGCGCGCTCATCCGCGTGCGGCGGATCTTCAGGTAATCGTACAGCCCGTAGGTCGCCAGACAGATCCCGGCCACCAAAATGCCGGCGTGGTGGGGTTCAAGCAAACCTTTGTTGAGCCGCAGCAGGGCGTTGGACAGGGCCACCATGGCCAAACCCCATCTCAGCAGCTTCATGGACGTGCGCGCGCGGGCGTGGTCGGTCCGGTGACAGGCCAGTCGGGTGCGCCACAGGGTCATGATGTTGCGCCAATACGCCAGGCCGGTCCGCTCGATGCCGATCAGCCGTTTCGGCACGTCGTGCAGATAATCCTGGATGTACCATCCCACGTCCTCGCCGAGGGCGACCCGGAATTCGTATTGGGCCGCGGGGACGAGCCGCATCACCTCCGCCTTCATGGTTTCGCTGTGCGGATCGGCCGCTGCGATGACCACCGTCTCTCCAAGCTTCAAGACCGGGAACCAGTTGCCGGCCCGCAGTACGTTGCCATCCAATCCGTCGAACAGGTGTGAGGGGACCGGAACCCGTTCGTCGTACTGGATGAACGGGCAGCCGAAATGTTTGGACAGCGCGCTCAGTACCGCACAGCGCGAAATTCCGTAATCCCGCAGCAGCACCCTTTCCAGTTCGACGCCTCGGGCGGTCGCGCTCTTCTGGGCGGCGGCAAGCTGCGCCCCGGTCAGGACGCCGTCGTCCACCAGGGCGAGGTATGGTGTCGGTTCAGTTGTCATGGCTGAAGGAGACCTTGTCCCAGGATGCGATCGGCTCGCTGTAGTCGGGATAGGCGATCTCGAAATCGCCGTTACAGAAAGGCGAACGTCGTTTCACCCGTTCCGCGGGCAGGAACCAGTAAAGGCCGTCGCCGATCAGGTAGACGCCGATGGCGATGAGCAAGAGTTCAAACGCGGTCCAGAGCAAATCCGCGCCGCCGAAATACACCAACAGGGCCCCGCCCACTGACATGATGCTGAAGCCGGTGCGGATGAAGGCCATGCCCGTGCGCGAGCGGGCCATCACGGTGCGCAGCCGCGACATTCCGTTGCGCTTGTCGGCCAGCGCGGTGCGCTCCAACGCCAGGCCCGTGGTCGCCCATACGCCGGGCTCCGCCTGGGGGGAGGCGGCTTCGGCCGCCTGGTCCTGCTTGAGGGCGGTGTACAGACACAACGAAGGAAAGATGCGATCCCACGGGCCCTTCTTGCCGGTCGCTTTGTTGATGGCCTCACGGCCGGCATTGGCCGCTTTCCTGCCCGGCAGGTACCAGTAAAAGCCTTCGAGCAGCATGACCACGCCGATGGCGATCAACGCCCAGTCGAATGGTGACCACGGGCCGGTGTGGAACTTGCGGATGAAGCCGATGCCGATGCCGCCGAAGGCGATGCCGGTACGAGCGAATGCGAGCCCGGTACGTGCCTTGGCCATCATGGTCCGCA
The DNA here is from genome assembly GCA_037385045.1 of Gammaproteobacteria bacterium. Lineage (GTDB taxonomy): Bacteria > Pseudomonadota > Gammaproteobacteria > JASBUN01 > JASBUN01 > JARRNJ01. Next base: position 15,808 of record JARRNJ010000056.1, read on the forward strand.
GATAGGCCATCACCGTCCGCTCCTCGGCCAGATCGGTCCGATCGTTGGCCAGAAAACGCCGCCTTTCCACCGGTGAGAGCGCATCCCAATGCTGCCTCAGCGCCGCGGCGCTTTCCACGACCGGACTTCTGGCGAAGTTCATCGCGCCGCCGGGATCGGAGACCTCCAGGACGGAAAATTCCTCCGGCACGTCGTAAGGGGGGTACGGCTTGATATCCTTGTGTTCGCGCCGCGCCGGCAGGTACCAGAACAGGCCGTCAACGGTGGCGGCGATGCCAAAGGCCAGCAGCGGGATCTCCATCACCAGCAAATCGCCGCCACCGAACAGCCGCAGAAACGCCACGGCGATACCGACGCAGGCGAGCCCTGTGCGGGTGAGCGCAAGCCCGGTCCGGCTCCTGGCGAATTGGGTCCGCTGGTCCGCGTAGCGGGTGCGGACGGCGGCGAGATAAGTCCTCACCTTGGCCAGCGAGGTGCGGCCGGCCGTGGCGGGGAAATCCGCGTTCAAGTCCCAACTGTTCTCAAGGAGCCGGATGAGGTCGGGGCGCGTGGCGGTCCGGAAGTCGACCCGGTCAACGCCCAGGGTTTCGCGGATGTGCCGGTTCAGTTCGGGATCTTCCGGATCGCATGCGATCACCTCCGCGCGGTTGCCGTCCAGCGACAGCGGCATCCACAGCTCGGACTTCAGCGTGTCCACGTCCAACCGCAGCAGGAGGATCTGCGGCACCGTCAGGCCCTCGTGATATTCGACCGTCGGGCACCCGTAGCGCTCCGAAAGACGGGCGAGGATTTCATGTTTCGGAGCTTCTGACTGGGACATTGCCTTCTCCGGGCAAGGATCGTTCTGGACAGGCGTTTCCCGAGCGCATTGTGTGTTTTCGCGGGTCATAAATCTTACCAGGTAATCCGAATCGCTCGTTTCCATGGGTATGGCGAATCCCGGCCCGGCGCAGCGGAATGTCCCTGGCTCGGGCGTGGCCGTTCGCACGGTGCCCTGTCCCGCCCGAACGCTCG
>JARRNJ010000057.1:0-15194 GCA_037385045.1 Gammaproteobacteria bacterium
TTGTCGGCCGTGGACCCCAGCAGCCGGCCGATACCGTGGCGCCCGTGGGAGCCCAGTACGATCAGGTCCACCTGCTGCTCTTTGGCGGTGTCCAGAATCATCTGCTTGGGCACACCGAGGCGTACCAGCTGCGTCGCGTGGGTGATGGCCAGTTTCTCCATCAACGCCTGCAGCGACTCGGTCGCCCGTTTCACCAGCACGTCCTCGTCCACCATCCATTCCGACGGGGTGATCGGCTCGTAGGCGATGTCCAGCGGCGGAATGTATTCGGCCACGTACAGCACCGTAAGCTGCGCACCGTAGCGGGCCGAGAGTTCAGCCGCGCGCTGGCACACTGCCTCGGCGGCCGGCGACAGATCCACGGCGGCCAGGATGCTGTGATATTCGGTCATGTTTCCACCCCCTTTGGTTGTAACCCATCCGGCTTTCGGACCACAGTGTAGCAACTTTTCCGCTTCCATCCGTGACATTACCGATTGTCATGGCGGTGCCCTGGCAGTACATTAGCGGCGCCCCGGGATGGAGCCTTTACCGCGGGGCAGGGTAGTGCCACAACTGTCGGGCACTATCGCCCGGGCGATTCGGCCCGGCCCCAGGCGCTGACGGAATCGGTTCGGGGAGTGACTGTGAATATCGTGGAAGCGCGTGCGCTGGAGAAGACGTACCGGGCCGGCGACGTGGCCGTGGCGGCGGTTCGCGGGGTGGACTTTGATATCGCGCCCGGATCGTTCGTGGCTTTCGTCGGGCCGTCGGGCAGCGGCAAAAGTACCCTTCTGAACATGATTGGCTGTCTGGATCGTCCGTCGCGCGGGACGCTGACAGTGCTGGGCACCGACGTCGATTCGCTGACCCGGCGCAGCGGGGCGCGGTTTCGGGGCGAGTACATCGGTTTCATCTTCCAGGATTTCAACCTGATGCCGGTGTTGAGCGCCTACGAGAATGTCGAGTATCCGCTGCTGATGGTTCAAAACTGGCCGGCCGCGCGGCGCCGCCAACGGGTGATGGAACTGTTGGCGGCGGTCGGCATGGCAGACCAGGCGCACAAGCGCCCGGACCAGCTTTCCGGCGGACAAAAGCAGCGGGTGGCCGTGGCCCGGGCGCTTGTGACCCAGGCCAAGCTGGTCCTCGCCGACGAACCGACCGCCAATCTCGATCATGAAACCGCCATGCGCATCATCAACCTGATGAAGAGCATGCGCGGCGAATTCGGCTCGACCTTCGTATTCTCCACCCACGACCCGAAGATCATGGGTGCCGCCGAGACCACGTTCACGCTCGAGGATGGCTGCCTGGCGGTGTCGCGCACCGCTGGCGCGGGGGGAGCGGCCGGTGCTTAAGATCCTGTCGCTGGCAGCACGCAACCTGAGGCGCTACGTACGCCGCACGGTGTTGACGACCCTGTTGATCACCTTGAGCGTGATCGCGGTGCTGCTGTTCATGGCGGTATCGGGTTCGTTTCGCAACATGATGGTCGCGCAGATCACCGATTCCATGCTCGGCAATCTGCAGATTCACCGCCGCGGCTATGTGGCGTCCATCGACAACCTGCCGTTGAATCTGAATATGACCCCCAACATGGTGAAGAAGGCGGAGCAGGCGTTGGACACGACCGCCGGCATCGCCGCCTACTCGCCGCGGGTCAAGTTCGGCGCCATGTTCAGCAACTTCACCGAGACCACCAGTATCCGTGTCAACGGTGTCGACCCGGCCATGGAAGCCCATACCTCGCCGCTGCTGGCCGGCCGGTTGCTGGCCGGCAGTGTCAAGGACACCCTGGTGGCGCCGGGAAAAATTCTGATTCCCGAGCTGCTGGCCAAGGGCATGAAGGTGAAGGTGGGCGACACGGTGGTACTGGTGGCGACCAACAAGGACGGTTCCGTGAACGGCATGCCGTTCGTGGTGCAGGGGGTGTTGGAGGGGGTATCCGGGCCAGGCGGGCGTGATGGCTACGTCAATATCGCCGATGCCCGCAAGCTGCTGCGCATGGACAAGCCCGAGGTCAGCGAAATCGCCGTGCGGTTGAGCGATCCCCGAACGCTGCCGCGGGCGCTCGCGCACCTGCGCGAGGCGCTCGGCAGCCTGCGCAACCAGCAGGGCAAGCCGGTGTTCGAGGTGCATTCCTGGGAGAAGCTGTCACCGTTTTCGAACATTGCCAAGATGATCGAGCTGCTGGACATCTTCATCAAGGTCATGCTCATTGCCGTGGTGCTGATCAGCATCATGAACGTGATGATCATGGCGGTGTACGAGCGGATCCGGGAGATCGGCACCATCATGGCCATCGGTACCCAGCCGGGGCGTATTTTGGGACTGTTCGTCTCCGAAGGGTTTCTCCTGGGGCTGCTGGGGACGGTGCTCGGAACCGCAGTGAGCCTGGCGGCGATCTATGCGCTCAACGTGCACACCATCAGCTTTTCGTTCGGACGTCAGGAACACCTGATGCTGCAGCCGTCGGTCGCGCTGACCGACATTCTGACCGTCGGTGCGATGGTATTGGTCATTGCCGTCCTTGCCAGTCTGCAACCGGCGTGGAAAGCTTCCCGTATGGACCCCATCACTGCCCTCAGACACTTGTGACGCCCGAGGCGCATCGCAATCCGGAGTCGATCCCATGGCCATGAGAAACGCAGCGCTGGTTCTGTTGCTGAGCTGGGTGGCGCCCGCGTGGGCGCTGGACGGCGCGCAGATCCTGCGTCAGGTTGATCACAACCTGCAGCCGCAGTCCTACGAGATGTATCGCAAGCTTATCAATGTCGAGCCGGATGGTAAGCGCAAGGAGTTTGTGCTCTACAGCCTCAAGAAGGGCAACGACAAAGTGGTCGCCCTGTTTCTCGACCCCCCCAGCGACAAGGGGCGGGCGACGCTGCGCCTGGGCGACAACATGTGGCTGTACATCCCCAACGTCGGCAAGCCGCTGCGCATCACCAGCCTGCAATCGGTGGTCGGCGGCGTGTTCAACAATGCCGATATCCTGCGGCTGGACTACAGCGTCGAATACCGGGTCGAGAAGGCGGAGCAGTCGGGAGACGAGTATCTGTTGTCGCTGAAGGCCAAATCGGCCGCTGTCGCCTACGATCGGCTGAAGATGTGGGTCGACCGCAAGGCGCTGGTGCCGACCAGGATCGAAGCCTATGCCTCCAGCGGACTGTTGATCAAGACGCTGCATTTCAAGGATATCAAGGATTTTGGCGGCGGTATCGTGCGCCCGGCGGTGATCGAAACCGACAGTCCTTTGTACAAAGGCTACAAGTCCATTTTCATCTTCGCGCGCCTGCGCAAGCGCGCCCTGCCTGATGAAATATTCACCCTGGATTACCTGCCGCGGCTCGGGGAGCTGCGGTGAGGAAAACGCGCCTGGCGCTGCTCGGCACGTTGATCATCACCGCCGCCGCGCCGCGCGCCTGGTCCGGGGAATACGACTTCGATGTCGGCCGGTTCGAAAAGAAGCCGTTCGAGTGGGGGGGCTATGCGGAGTTGAAGGCGGAAAGCTTTCGGCTCGATCCGGACGCCGCCGGGTATCTGGTCAATTTCGCCGACCGCACGGACCGCGGCAACCTGCAACGCGGCACGGCAACAGTGGAGCTGGACGGACGCTACCGGCACGGGGCCACGGCCTTCAACCTGCGCACCCATACCGCGGTGCAGCATGATGCGCTGCAAAACAGCGCACGCACCCGGCTCTACGAGGGCTACGGCGCCTACGAGCCGCGAACCGGCCTGCGCTTTGAGGCGGGCAAGCGGGCCCTGCGCTGGGGCAAGGGCTACGCCTGGAATCCCGTCGGGTTCGTGGAGCGGCCCAAGGATCCCAACGAACCGGAGCTGGCCCGGGAAGGGTACGTGATGGCCGGGATCGAAGCCGTGCGCAGTTTCCCGGGGTCCTTGCAGACCGTCTCGCTCAGCGCACTGATAGTGCCGGTGAATGGGGACATCAACGAAGACTTCGGCAGTCCGGGGCACGTGAATCCCGCCGCGCGGCTGTACCTGCTGTACCGCGACACCGACATCGACCTGATGATCCTCGGCCGTGGCAGCCGCGGTCCCCGTGTCGGCGCGGATTTCTCCCGCAATCTGCTCTCCAACCTGGAAGTGCACGGCGAGTGGGCCTATGTCCGCGATCAACCCACCGCCGTGGTGTCAGCATCCGGGGCGCTGCTGAGCGAGCGGCGCAGCTTTCACAGCTACCTGTTCGGCATCCGTTATCTCACTGCCGGCGAGACGACCTGGATTGCCGAGTATTATCACAATGGCGGCGGCTACAGCGGCGCGCAGATGGACGCGTTCTACAGCTTGGCCCGGGACGCGTTTGACGCTTACCGCAGCGGCGGCGGCACCGCTTTGCTGCAGCCGGCCCAGGCCGCCGCCACGCGAGGCTATCTGCGCGCCAATCCGATGCGCGATTACCTCTACCTGCGTGCCAGCAACAAGGAGCCGTTCGACATCCTCTATTTCACGCCGTCGGTCACGGCCATCGTCAATCTGGGGGACCATAGCTGGTCGCTGACCCCGGAGTTGCTCTACACCCGCTATAGGCACCTGGAACTGCGGGCGCGGTTGACGCTGCTCCACGGCGCAAGCGCCACCGAGTTCGCGGAGAAGCAAAACGACGCCAAGCTGGAATTAAGGGTCCGCTACTTTTTCTGAGCCGCGGTCAGTCGTCGGCGTCCGGCGGCGGGGCGGGGGGCCTGCCGGACGGCGGCCAGTTGCGGACGTGCAAATCGCGCTGCGGGAACGGGATTTCGACGTTGTTTTCGCGGAACGCCTGGTCGATGCCGAAATTCAGGTCGCTGATCACGGTCAGGCGTTTGTCGATGTTCGAGATGAAACAGCGCAGCTCGAAGTCCAGCGAGCTGTCGCCGAAGCCGCGGAACAACACCATCGGCTGCGGGGTGCTCTTGTCGGTCACCACCAACGGATGCTCGTTGGCGAGTTTGAGCAGAATCTCCTTCACAAGCTGCGTGTCGCTGCCGTAGGCCACGCCGATGGGCACACGTACCCGGCCGCGCGGGTCCCGCAACATCCAGTTGGTCACCTGGTTCGAGATCAGCTCCGAGTTGGGCACGATGACGTCGGCGCGGTCGAAGGTCTGGATCTGCGTCGAACGGATACTGATGCGCCGCACGTAACCCTCGGTGTTGCCGACTACGACCCAGTCGCCGGTCTTCACCGGGCGTTCGAACAGCAGGATCAGGCCGGATACAAAGTTGTTGACGATGTTCTGCAGACCGAAGCCGATACCGACCGACAGGGCGCCGGCAATGATGGCGAGATTGCTGAAATCCATACCCGCTACGGCCAGGGCAATGACGATCGCCAGCGCCACGCCGGTGTAGCCGCTGATGGCCACCAGGGCTTCGCGGGCGCCCCGGTCCATGCGCGTCTTCGGCAGCCAGCGTTGCTCGAGCCGGCCCTTGAACCAGCTGTTCACGGTCAGGAATACGATCAGGCCGACGACGCCGAGCAGGATCTTGGTGGGAATGATGCGCAACGAGCCCACCGCGAAGCCCTGATCGGCCATTGCCGCCAGTTGCTGCAGGCTGGCCTCGGACAGGCCCCAGATGCGCAGCGTGGCCAGGACGAAGCCGCCCCACAACAGTATGAACGCGACGAGGCGCAGCCAGATGAGACCGGGAATCTTCTGGCCGGATTTCAGCCCCAGCCGTTGATGCAGCCATTGCTGCCACGGGTGGCGGGTGCTGTCGATGACGTCGAACAGCTCGCGTACCAGACGGCCCAGCAGCAGGGTGATTCCCAGGGCGACAATGGTACCGAGAATCGCCCGCAACAGATACAGCGACAAATTGCGGTAACCGAGCCATTCGGCGACCACGCTGGCGGCAAGCACCAGGATCAAGCCGCTGCGCAGTCCCAGGGTATGGGCGAGTCGGGGAATGCGTCCCAGCAGCCAGACGATCCAGATCAGGTTGAGGATGAACACCGCCCCGATCACGGCGCGCAGGAGCTCCACGGCGGTTTCCGGCAGGCCCTGGGTCAGCAGCGTTGAGAACAGGAGATAGGCCAGGAAAATCAGCAGCACCAGCACCCGCAGGCGACGTCCGAGGGATTTCGCCACGTCCGTGGGCAGCGAATGCAGCGGCGCGGCCGGAGGGAACGGGTCGAGGAAAAACCGGATCGCCGCGATCAGCAGGAAATACACCGGCAGTCCGTAGGCGATCACGCTGATCAGGGGGGCGTGAGTCAGCGCGCCGGTGATGAAATAGAAATAAACCGCCGCCACGCTGGTGGCGAGGAAGTACGGCAGATAGTGTCCGAACAGCGTCAGCAGGCACATGCCGATGCGCCCGAACAGCGTCGGCGTCGCCGCGCCTTCGGTCTCGCGTCGCAGGCACAGACGGGTGCCGATGCGCCTTCGCAGCCAGATGCCCACGGCCACGCCAATGGCAAGCAGCGCGACCAGCGTCAGGAGATGGTTGGTGGACAACAACTGCAGCCCGGTGTTTTTCAGGAAGGCGGTCCGCCCGGCGGCATACCATACCTCGGGCTGCTGCCAATAATCCTGTACTAACTCCGACACCGTTGGTCCGGTGGCGAATAGGCGTTCGGCCAGGATTTGTTGTTGTATGGCCGAGATGCGCGACGCAATGTCGTCGCTGCGCAGCACCAGGAGCTTGCAGCTGGCGATGCGCTTCTCGTCGTCGCTGATCTGGCGCTTGAGCGCCCGGCGCTGCTGGGTGACGTCGGCAGGCTCGCCCTTGATCGGGGCACCCAGCGTTTCAAGGTCCTTGTTCGCCTTGTCCAGATTCTGCTGGGCGGCGGTTACGCATTCGCTGGCATCGCGCTTGGTCCTCTGGACGTTTTGCGCCCAGTCCTTGAGCTGGTCACGGTCATGGCGGCGCAGGTCCAGGTCGCGGCTGATCCGGTCGAGCTGACGGCCGGACTCGGTGGCATCGAACTTGCCGTTGGCGTTTTGGCCTTGTGCGTTGCCCAGGGGCAGCATCACGGCGATCAGCATCAACAACGCAAAGAGCGCCGATGACCGAGGACGACGCTGCCGTCCATTCGGCGTGGGAGGAGGAAATAACGCAAGCTGCATGTGCGGAACCGGTGGCAGGCGCTCTCGGCGGGTCACGGGACAGTCAAAGGTTAGGGAATCCGCCGCGATTTGACAACTGGCGCTACGCTCCCGGACCTCGGCGAGCGCAACGCCATCGCCGGGTTGTTGCCGCCTCGCCGGGGGCGGCTTACACTCGGCCGGGCGACGCGCCGGTTTGTCGCCGGACAACGACTCTCGGGCAAGGGGGGTGGCTCGTGAACAAGACAAAACGGCCCCGGACACGCATCGACTCGTTCAATTTCTACCCGGGACGCCTGCTGCTGCGCAAATACGAGGTGGTGTCGCGACTGGGCGCGGGATGGGAAGGAGAGGTGTTCAAGGTACGGGAGAAGGCGACGGGGATCGAACGGGCGGCGAAGTTTTTCTTCCCTCATCGCAACCTTAAGGACAAAGCGTCGTCGTTCTACGCCCAAAAACTCCACAAGCTGCGCCATTGTCCGATCCTGATCCAGTACCACACCCAGGAATTGATCAACTACCGCGGTGTCCCGGTAACGTTTCTGGTGTCGGACTTCGTCGAAGGAGAACTGCTCAGCGAATTTCTGAAGCGCCAGCGGGGCGGGCGTCTGACGCCGTTCGAGGGTTTGCACCTGCTTCACAGCCTCGCTTCCGGGATGGAGTGCGTTCATCAGCTCGGCGATTACCATGGCGACCTGCACAGCGATAACATTATTGTCAACCGCTACGGCATTGGCTTCGACGTCAAACTGCTGGACATGTTTCATTGGGGCGCCCCCAAGGCATCCAACATCCATCATGACGTGTGTGAATTGGTTAGAATATTTTATGATGCCCTGGGCGGGGCAAGGCGTTACGCCCGGCAGCCGCAGGTGGTCAAGGATGTATGTTGCGGCCTCAAGCGGACATTGATATTGCGCAAGTATCGTACCGCCGGACAGTTGCGCGAATATCTGGAGACCATGGAATGGCGTTGATTCCGGTTGTTGGATAACGATGCGATGACGCAATGGTTTTCGGAACAACAATGCATGCTCACGGAGGAGGATCTCGACGCGGCCAGCCTGCAGAGGGTTGCCGGTGGCGTTGCGGGCGTCTACACCCATCGCGCGCCCGGCAAGGAAACGGCGAACGAAGATGCAGCGGTGACCCTGGCCCTCGACGGCGACCAGGGTCTGATCGCCATCGCCGACGGCGCCGGTGGATTTCGCGCCGGCGAAGTGGCGTCGCGATTGGCGGTCGAAGCACTGAGCGGGGCGGTGGTCGACGCATTCGCCGCCGGCCTGCCGCTGCGTGACGCGATCCTCACCGGAATTGAGAACGCCAACCAGAATGTATTGAATCTCGGCATCGGGGCGGCCACCACGCTGGTGGCGGTCGAGATCCAGGGGCGTACCATTCGCACCTATCATGTCGGCGACTCCATGGCGCTGGTGGTCGGTCAGCGGGGCAGGATCAAGCTGCAGACGGTGTCGCATTCGCCGGTCGGCTATGCAGTGGAAGCCGGCGTGCTGGACGAAGGCGAGGCGTTGCAGCACGAGGAGCGCCACCTGGTGTCCAACTTCATCGGCACCGCGGACATGCGGGTGGAGATCGGCTCGACCCTGGAGCTGGCGCGGCGTGATACGGTGGTGATCGCCTCCGACGGTTTGTTCGACAACCTGCATATTCCCGAGATCGCCGAATTGGTGCGCTGCGGTCCCATTCAGACGGTGATGCATAATGTCGTCGCTGCCGCCCGGCAGCGCATGCTGGCGGCCGATACCGCATTGCCGTCGAAACCCGATGATTTGACCGCGATCGTATATCGGTTGGCGTGACCCGGGCCCCGGCGGCAGGCTGTGCATACGGGCGGCAACCCCGTTCACGTCGCGGATTTGAGCACCCGTTGGCAGCCGCGGCGTGTTGCTCACCGCCCTGCATCGCTATACTCACAACAATCCCATGCCCGATTGCACCGACTCGCTGCGTGCAACCACAACCTGACCGAGCGCCCTATGAAGGATAACCAGCAGCCGCAACCCATCCGCCTTGAGGACTACACGCCGCCGCCATATCGCGTGGACAGCGTGGACCTGCGTTTCGAACTGGGCGAGGACGCAACGCGGGTGCAGGCGCGCCTGGCGATGGTCCGCTCGGCGCCCGAGCCGGTGCCGTTGCGGCTTGACGGCCGCGAACTGGAGCTGGTGTCCTTGCAGATCGACGGGCAGGTGCTGGAGCACAGTGCTTATTCGGTGGATGACGAAGGCCTGACCATTGCGTCGGTGCCGGAGCACTTCGTGGTCGAAATCGAGACCCGCCTCAGGCCCCAGGACAATACCTCCCTGGAAGGGCTGTACAAGTCCAGCGGCAATTTCTGCACCCAGTGCGAGGCCCAGGGTTTTCGGAAAATCACCTATTTTCCGGACCGTCCGGACATCATGGCGCGCTACGCCACCACCATTGTCGCCGATCCGCAACGCTATCCGGTGATGTTGAGCAACGGCAACCCCGTCGAGGAGGGGCATACGGACGATGGCCGGCGCTGGGTGCGTTGGGAGGATCCGTTTCCCAAGCCCTGCTACCTGTTCGCCCTGGTGGCCGGCGACCTGCGCTATATCGAGGACACCCACGTCACCGCGTCGGGCCGCCGCGTGGCGCTGCGCATTTACGTCGAACCGGAAAATATCGACAAGTGCGATCATGCCATGGAAAGCCTGAAAAAGGCCATGGCCTGGGACGAACGGGTGTTCGGCCTGGAATACGATCTCGACATTTACATGATCGTGGCGGTGAACGATTTCAACATGGGGGCGATGGAGAACAAGGGGCTCAACATCTTCAACTCCAAGTATGTGCTGGCCCGGCCCGATACCGCCACCGACGACGATTACGACGGCATCCTCGGCGTTATCGGCCACGAGTACTTCCACAACTGGACCGGCAACCGCGTGACGTGCCGGGACTGGTTCCAGTTGAGCCTGAAGGAAGGCCTGACGGTATTCCGCGATCAGGAGTTCTCGGCCGACATGACATCGCGGGCGGTGAAGCGCATCCAGGACGTACGCATGCTGCGCGCCCGCCAGTTTCCCGAGGACGACGGCCCGATGGCGCATCCGGTGCGTCCCGACGCCTACGTGGAAATCAACAATTTTTACACCGCGACGGTGTACGAGAAGGGCGCCGAGGTGGTGCGCATGTACCAGACCCTGCTTGGCCGGGAGGGGTTCCGACGGGGAATGGATCTCTACTTCCAGCGCCACGACGGTCAGGCGGTGACCACGGACGATTTCTACGCCGCCATGGCCGACGCCAACGACGCGGACCTGGGTGAGTTCAAGCGCTGGTACAGCCAGGCGGGCACGCCGCGGGTGCAGGTGGAGTCGGATTATGACCGTGACCGGCAGGTCTACACGCTGCGCATGCGCCAGAGTTGTCCGCCGACGCCGGGCCAGCACGACAAGCAGCCGTTGCTGATTCCCGTGGCGGTGGGTCTGCTGGATCAACAGGGGCGGCCGCTGCCGCTGCAGCTGGAGGGCGAGGGCCAGCCTGTGGGGTCCGGCACGCGGGTGCTGCGTTTGGGCGGCGCCGAAGAAGAATACCGCTTCGTCAATGTGCCGGAAGCCCCACTGCCGTCGCTGCTGCGCGGATTCTCGGCGCCGGTCCGGCTGGAGTATCCGTACAGCGACGAGGAACTCGGGTTTCTCATGGCCCACGACAGCGACCTGTTCAACCGGTGGGAGGCGGGACAGCAGCTCAGCACCCGGGTGGCGCTGGCGCTGCTGCGGGACCTGCAGGCCGGCGAGCCGCTGGCCCTGAGCGCGGCGCTGGTGGAGGCCTACCGGCGGTTGCTCGGCAACGGTGTCGGCGACAAGGCGCTGGTCGCCGAAGCGCTGGTGCTGCCGTCAGAGGAGTATCTGGCCGAGCAGGTGTCGCCGGTCGACCCGGCGGCCATCCACCGGGTGCGGGAGTTTCTGCGCGCCGGGCTTGCGTCGGCGTTGCGGCAGACCTTCTGGGAGTGCTACCGGGCCAACCGAGAAACCGGGCCTTATTCCACCGATCCGGCGGCCATGGGCCGCCGGCGGTTGAAGAACATCTGTCTGGGCTACCTCATGGAGCTTGACGATGCGGAGGCTCGCCGCGCCTGTGTCGAGGAGCTGGATTCGGCGCACAGCATGACCGACGTGATCGCGGCGCTCAATGTCCTGGCGAACTGCGAATGCGAGGAACGGGAGCCGGCCTTGGAGGGTTTTTACCGCAAGTGGCGCCACGATCCGTTGGTGGTGGACAAGTGGTTCGCATTGCAGGCGCGCTCGAAGCGCGCCGACACCCTGGCGCGGGTCAAGGTGCTGATGCGCCATGAAGCGTTCGAGATCAGGAATCCCAACCGGGTGCGGGCACTGGTGGGCGCGTTCAGCCACGGCAACCCGGCGCGGTTCCACGATCCGTCCGGCGCCGGTTACGAGTTTCTGGTGGATATGGTGCTGCGGTTGGACGGGATGAATCCGATGGTGGCCGCGCGGCTGCTGGGGGCACTCAGCCGCTGGCGGCGCTTCGAACCGGGCCGCAGCGCCAAGATGCGCCAGGCCCTGGCGACGGTCCGGGCGCACCAGGGGTTGTCCAAGGACTGTTACGAGATCGCCGACAAGAGTTTGGCGGAAGACGCCTGAGGCGTCAGAGGAAAGAGCAAAGCGAAAAGAGAAAAGGGCTTTGAGGTTTTGCTCTTTCCTCTTTGCCCTTTGCCCTGCTCTTACATCTCATCCGGATTGAAACCGGCCTGCTCGAACAGGCGCCGCGCCTGCTCCTCGTCGGCTTTCACCCCGCGGCCCTCCTTGTACATCATGGCCAGGGTCGCCATGGAGCCGGTCAAGCCCTGGTCGGCGGCGAGCCGGAACCACTTGGCCGCCTGCTGACCGTCCTGTTCGACGCATTCGCCTTCCAGGTACATGAACCCCAGTCCGTGCTGAGCCAGGGCGTGGTCCTGCTCGGCGGCCGCCCGCATGTAGCGCAATGCTCGCTCTTCATTGGGTACACAGCCGAGTCCGTTCTGGAACATGATTGCCATGCGGAACTGGGCCTCGGCATTGCCTTCCTCCGCCAGCGGTGACAGCAGGCGCATGGCGGTGGCGAAATGCTTGCCTTCAAAGGCGGCGATGCCGCTGCTGAGGTCTGGGGTGGCGTCAGGCATGATGCAGCTCTCCGTTGAAAAACTCGCCGGCCTTGCCGGGTTCGCACGGCGTCCTATTCTAGGCTTCCGATCATCCCGGGAATACCCCGGTCGCGTGGGGTTAAGCCGGCGTTGGCGCAGGTCAACGGCCGCGGATACATGATCTGGCGCCCCGATCCGGGTTACACTACGTAAATTGGCGCCCGCGTACTGTCCCGCGGGCAGATCCGCACTCGATACCGGCAACCCGAATCTGATGAATCACGATGCGCTCAACAACGTAAATGTAGTCTCCCAGGATCTTCTGCCCACGCCGGCGGAGATCAAGGCCCAGCTTCCCCTGACGGATGCGGCGATCCGTACCGTGCTCAAGGGCCGGGAGACGATCCGCAACATCCTCGATCGCAAGGATCCCCGGCTGTTCGTGGTCATCGGTCCCTGCTCGATACACGATCTCGATGCGGCCCGGGAGTATGCCCATCGGCTGCGCAAGCTGGCCGACGAGGTTTCGGACACCCTGTTTCTGGTCATGCGCGTCTATTTCGAGAAGCCCCGCACCTCGACCGGCTGGAAGGGCCTGATCAATGACCCCTACATGGACGATTCATTCCGCATCGAGCGGGGCCTGGTCATGGCGCGCGGCCTGCTGCTGGAGCTGGCTGAGCTGGGTTTGCCGGTGGCGACCGAAGCGCTGGATCACATCACGCCCCAATACCTGTCCGACCTGATCAGCTGGACGGCCATCGGCGCGCGGACCGCCGAATCGCAGACCCACCGTGAAATGTCCAGCGGTCTGTCGACGCCGGTGGGACTGAAGAACGGTACCGATGGCGGGCTGCAGGTGGCGATCAATGCTTTGCTGTCGGTCTCGCGCCCGCACCATTTTCTCGGCATCAACCAGGAAGGCCAGTGCGCCGTGTTCCATACCCGGGGCAATCAATACGGGCATGTAGTGCTGCGCGGTGGCGGCGCGCGTCCCAATTACGATTCGGTCAGCATCGCCATGTGCGAACAGGAGCTGGTCGATGCGGGCCTGGCACCCAATATCGTCGTCGACTGCAGCCACGGCAATTCCATGAAGGATCACAACCTTCAGCCCCTGGTGCTGGACAACTGCGTCAACCAGATTCTGGAAGGCAACCGGTCGATCATCGGCACGATGCTGGAGAGCAATCTGTTCGAGGGCAATCAGCCGGTCCCGGCGGACCTGTCACAGCTGCGTTACGGTGTGTCGGTAACCGATGCCTGCATCGATTGGGAAACCAGCGAACGGATTGTGCGCGACGCGGCGGAGAAGTTGCGGCCCATAATCGCCGGCCGGCAGCAACAGCAACAAAGCGCCTAGGGAAGCTCTGCACTGGTCGATCATACGGATGACCACAAGGCGCAGCGGCGGGAGAAAGCCGCCGTAAATGAGCCTTCCGAGCGCCGCTTCAGCGGGCTTTACGGAGGTTTCCTAGATTTCGGTCCCGTCATCCAAGACGCAGCGCAGTCCGGGCCGCGGTTCCACGATGCCGACCCAGCGGCCCATCAGGCCATGAGCGGCCAGCCGCTGCTCCCACTCCGCCTGCCGCTCGGCCGGTACGGCGATGCACAGGCCACACGGGTCCTGGCCGTGCAGCGGCAGATTCCACCCTCCCGCCTGATCGAATGAGGCTTCCACTGCGGGTGACAGGGGCAGTCGCTGCACCTGCACCGTAGCGCCGACGCCGGCGTTGTCGAGGAACCCCGCCAGCGATTGCGCCAGACCGTCGGCCAGCGGGCAGGCACCGTGGGCGAGACCGCGCAGTGCGGCCGCCGCTGCCACCGGCGGTTCCGGGTGGTACAGCCACTCCAGGACATCCTGGCGTTGCTGTATCGGCAGCTGCAGCTCGCCGGCCAGGCTCAACACCGCGAGTCCGGCCGCCCCAAGCGGCCCGATGATGTAGAGCAGATCCCCTGGCCGTGCGCCGTTTGCCGGAACTGCCGAACCCATGGGCAGCAACCCGTGGAGCTGCAGGCCGACGGTGAGCGGGCCCCGGGTGGTATCGCCGCCGACCAGGGCCACGCGGTGGCGTTGCGCGAGCCGCAGCAGGCCGCCGCTGAAATCACGCAGCCATTGTTCGTCGACCCGGGGAAGGGTGAGGGCAAGGGTCAGCCAGGCCGGCTCGGCACCGCAGGCGGCGAGTCGCGTGAGGGCGTAAGCGAGGGCGCGGTGGCCGATCCCCGCGGGGTCGTCGCCAGCCTGGAAATGCCCGCCTTCGGCGAAGCAGGAAACGTCCACCAGCATTTCATGACCGTCGGCAATGGTCACTTCGGCGCAGTCGTCGCCGATGCCCTGGACGACGTCCTCGCGCTCTACCGGCTGGTCGCGGAAATAGCGGGCAATGAGTTCAAATTCGGACAGCGGCATGGCGTTGGGGAGCGGCTGCGGTGGAAAACGATCGGACCGGTGTTTCGGCGCCGATCGTTATCTTAACCCAAGCGTCCCGGGCCTGGCAGGCCGCGGTGGGCGTCTGCCGTGAAATTGATCGGGCCGATGGGCCCGCGAACGTGGCGGCGGGCAATCTGGAGCAGTGTGTCCGGGTGTCGCTTGCGCCACCGTCCGCGCGGGTTCACAGGCCCGTCAACGGTCGCCCGTCATTGAGCCAGCTTGCCCATTGGGCGTGCAGTGACACGTCGACCCCATCGGCGGCGGCCCTCTGCTGCAGCAGTGTCTGCAGATCGTGCAGAAATTCGGAATCCATGAGCTCGGGCTGCTGCGGCAACTGGCTGTGCAGCAGCCGGTAGATGCGTCTCAGCTCGTCGATTGGATAGTCTTCCAGCGTGCCCATGGGTCTATTCCGGCTTCCAGACGCCGAAGGCGTCGTCGCCGGGTTGTTCCGGGTTCGCCTCGGCCGGCAGGTTGTCGTGCATGATCTGCTGGGCGAACTCGAACAATTGCGCCAGCACCGTCTCCCGCTGGTCGTTCTGCAGCGGAAAGCGGCTCAGCAGAATTCCCATCACGGCGGCGAGATACTGAATGGCGACGCCGGCGTC
>JARRNJ010000058.1:0-15077 GCA_037385045.1 Gammaproteobacteria bacterium
ATGGCCTTGATGCGCGCCGCTTCCTGCTTCTGCTCCATCTCCAGGCGTTTTTCCTTCTGCTCGAGCCAGGAGGAGTAGTTGCCTTCCCACGGAATGCCGTGGCCGCGGTCCAGTTCCAGGATCCAGCCGGCAACGTTGTCGAGGAAGTAGCGATCGTGGGTGACGGCCACGACGGTGCCGGGAAAGTCGTGCAGAAACCGTTCCAGCCATGCTACCGATTCGGCATCCAGATGGTTGGTGGGCTCGTCGAGCAGCAGCATGTCGGGGCCGGAGAGCAGCAGCGTGCACAGGGCCACCCGGCGGCGCTCGCCGCCGGAGAGTTTGCTGACGTCGGCGTCCCAAGGCGGCAGGCGCAGGGCGTCGGCGGCGATCTCCAGCTTGCGGTCCAGGTTGTGGCCGTCGGTGGCCTGGATCAGCGCTTCGAGTTCGGCCTGCTCCTTGGCCAGGGCGTCGAAGTCGGCGTCCGGTTCCGCGTAGGCCGCGTAAACCTCATCGAGCCGCGCCAGAGCGTCCTTGACCGGCTTGACCGCCTGTTCGACGTTGCCGCGCACGTCCTTGCCGTCATCCAGCTGCGGTTCCTGGGGCAGATAGCCGATGTTGATGCCCGGTTGCGGCCGCGCTTCGCCGATGATGTCCTGGTCGACGCCAGCCATGATGCGCAGGAGCGTGGACTTGCCGGACCCGTTGAGGCCGAGGACGCCGATCTTGGCGCCGGGAAAGAAGGACAGGGAAATGTCCTTGAGGATTTCGCGCTTGGGGGGTACGACTTTGCCCACCCCGTTCATGGTGTAGATGTATTGTGCCATTGCCGCCGGATTGCTGTGCCAAATTCGTTGATTATACGCGTAACCGCCGTCGGGATGCCAAAGCGGAGATGGCGCGCACCCGGCGGGTGCGGGCGCGCCGTGCGGTGTCGGTGACGACGGGCGAGGCGCCCGTTGAGCGCGGGCGCGGTGCGCCGGACGATGGATTGGGCTACGCTTTTTCGAGATGCGGCCGGCTGATGCGGCGCCCGCCCTCCCGCTGGCACGGAGGTCTCGTCATGGGTTTACCGCCTGTCTTGTTCCTTGGCGAAGCTCTTTCCACTTACCATTTCGGCGCCGGCCATCCGTTCGGGCCGCAGCGTTATCCCGCCTTCGTCCAGGAGGCGCAGCGGCGCGGACTGACCGAAAGGGTGGCCGTACGCCCGCCGGCGGTGGCGACGCGGGCGGAGCTGGAGCGCTTCCATGCGCCTGGGTATGTGCAGGATGTGGAGCAACGATCCCGGGACGGCGCGGGATTTTTGGACTGCGGTGACACGCCGGCGTTCGTCGGTGCTTACGAAGCCGCCGCCGCGGTCGTTGGCACCACCCTGGCTGGTGTGCGCCTGATCATGGACGGCTCCTGCCGGCGCGCGTTCAACCCCATCGGCGGACTGCATCACGCCCGTCGCGACCGGGCGGCGGGCTTTTGCGTGTTCAACGACTGCGGCGTGGCGGTGGAGAGCCTGCGCGCGGACTACGGCATCGAGCGCATTGCCTATGTGGATATCGACGCCCACCACGGTGACGGCGTGTATTATGCGTTCGAGGCCGATCCCGGCGTTTTTGTCATGGATTTGCACGAGGACGGCCACTATCTCTACCCCGGCACCGGCAGCCGCGGCGAAACGGGTGTCGGGGCGGCAGCGGGGACCAAACTCAACATTCCGCTGCCACCGGGCGCCGGCGACCCCGAGTTTCTCGCCGCCTGGGAGCGGGTGGAGGCGTTTTTGGCCGACCATCCGCCCGCGTTCATCCTGTTCCAGTGCGGAGCCGACAGCCTGGAAGGCGATCCCATCACCCACCTGCGCTACAGCCAGGCGGCCCACGCCCATGCCGCCACCCGGCTGTGCCAGATCGCCGACGTGGTTTGCGGCGGGCGTGTGCTGGCCATGGGCGGTGGCGGCTACAACACGGCCAACCTGGCGCGCGCCTGGTGCGCGGTGCTGTCCGCTTTCGTCGAATGTGCCTGAACCGGTGTGGCGCGGTGAGTCCACGTCGCCCGCCGGGCGCAGGCATTTCATGCATGAGAACCCCAAATCAGGTATGATTTAGCCCTTTTCAGGCCACTTCAACGCGCCGGTCGGCCCAGCGATGGCTTCCTAACCAATTGAATTGTAGTGATTTATGTGTCCGCTGGTTCCATCTCAAACGGGCAGCCGGAGCCGATGTACAGCGGATTGCGACAAGAGGGACGGTAGATGTTTTCCAGTGACATGACGATTGCGGGCTTCGACGACCAACTGTGGCAGGCCATTCAGGGCGAACAGGCGCGTCAGGAACAGCACATCGAGTTGGTCGCGTCGGAAAACTATGCCAGTCCGCGGGTGCTGGAGGCCCAGGGATCCGTGCTCACCAACAAGTATGCGGAAGGTTATCCCGGCAAACGCTATTACGGTGGCTGCGAGTATGTTGACCAGGCTGAACAGCTGGCCATCGACCGGGTTAAGCAGCTGTTCGGTGCTGACTACGCCAACGTCCAACCCCACTCGGGTTCGCAGGCCAACGCGGCGGTGTACCTGGCGCTGCTGCAACCCGGAGATACCATCCTCGGAATGAGCCTCGCTCACGGCGGGCACCTCACTCACGGCGCTAACGTCAATTTTTCGGGCAAGATATTCAACGCCGTGCAATACGGTATCGACGACGAGGGCTATATCAACTACGACGAAGTTGAGCGCTTGGCCGTTGAGCACCATCCGAAGTTGATTATCAGCGGTTTTTCTGCCTACTCGCGGGTGGTGGACTGGCAGCGCTTCCGCGACATAGCGGATAAGGTGGGCGCGTTGTTGATGGTGGATATGGCGCATGTCGCGGGCCTGGTGGCGGCGGGCGTCTATCCGAGTCCGGTGCAGATCGCGGACGTGACCACGTCCACGACCCACAAAACGCTGCGCGGCCCCCGCGGCGGCATCATCCTGGCGCGTGCCAACCCGGACATCGAGAAGAAGCTCAATTCCATGGTGTTCCCGGGTACGCAGGGTGGCCCGCTGATGCATGTGATCGCGGCCAAGGCGGTGGCGTTCAAAGAGGCGCTGCAGCCCGAATTCAACGATTACCAGCGCCAAGTGGTGACCAACGCGCGCACCATGGCGGCGGTGATGGCCGAGCGCGGCTACAAGATCGTCTCCGGCGGCACGGACAATCACCTGTTTCTGGTCGACCTCATCGACAAAGGCATCACCGGCAAGGAGGCGGATGCGGCGTTGGAGCAGGCCAACATCACGGTCAACAAGAATGCGGTACCCAACGATCCGCAATCGCCGTTCGTGACCAGCGGCATCCGCATCGGTACCCCGGCCATGACCACGCGGGGATTCAAGGAGCCTGAAGCCCGCATGCTGGCCGGCTGGATCTGCGACGTGCTGGCGGACGTCAAGGACGCGGGTGTGATCGCAGGCGTTAGGGAACAGGTACTGGAGTTGTGCCGCAGGTTTCCCGTGTACGGCCGTTGACGGCCTGATACTCGGGCGCCCGTCGCGGGACATACAGGGGCCGGAAGTATGCGTTGTCCGTTCTGTGGTGCCCAGGACACCAAAGTCGTGGATTCGCGTCTGGCCAGCGACGGCGACCAGGTGCGGCGCCGGCGGGAGTGTTTGTCCTGCAAGGAGCGGTTCACGACCTACGAGACGGCCGAGCTGCTGATGCCCCGCGTGATCAAGACCGGCGGCGTGCGCGAGGACTTCAACGAAGATAAATTGCGCACTGGATTTCTGCGGGCGCTGGAGAAACGTCCGGTCGACACTGAGCAGATTGAAGCGGCGGTGAACCGCCTCAAGCACCGGCTGCGCTCGCTGGGCGAGCGCGAGGTGGCTTCGCGGGATATTGGGGAGCTGGTGATGGACGAGCTGCGGGAGCTGGACCAGGTGGCGTATGTACGCTTTGCGTCGGTGTACCGCAGTTTCGAGGACGTGAACGCTTTTCGCGAAGAGATCGAGCGGCTCGAACAATCGCCCAGTCCCGAGTTGAAGAGGCACCAGCTGCCGCTGTTACCGGGAGAGTCACCGAAGAAGCGCAACGCCTGAGCGCCGGCGCCGGGGTTGCGCGCAACCGCATGACGGCGCAGCGGGTTCGTTTATGTTCAACAGGACTGATTATCAGTACATGAGCCGCGCGCTGCATCTGGCCGAGCGCGGACTCTACACCACGGACCCGAATCCGCGGGTGGGCTGCGTGCTGGCGCGTGATGGCGAGGTGGTGGGCGAGGGTTGGCACGAACGTGCCGGCGAGCCGCACGCCGAAGTCCACGCGTTGCGTGACGCCGGTGAGCGGGCGCGCGGGGCGACGGCCTACGTGACCTTGGAGCCGTGCTGCCACCACGGTCGCACACCGCCGTGCAGCGAGGCGCTGGTCGAGGCCGGTGTGGTCCGGGTGGTCGCGGCCATGCAGGATCCCAATCCCCGCGTCGCCGGGCAGGGGCTCAGGCAGCTGTCGGAGGCCGGGCTGGATGTGGCGGCGGGTCTGTTGGAGGCGCAGGCGGAAGCGTTGAACCCGGGATTTGTGATGCGCATGCGTCACGGCCGGCCGTTCGTGCGTTGCAAGCTGGCCATGAGTCTGGACGGACGAACGGCCATGGCCTCCGGCGAGAGTCAATGGATCACCGGCGAGGCCGCACGTGCCGACGTGCACCGTCTGCGCGCGCGCAGCTCGGCGATCCTGAGCGGCATCGGCACGGTTCTGTCCGACGATCCCAGCCTCACGGCGCGTCCGGGCGGACCGGCGCCGCCTGGCGGGTGGCTGCAACCCCTGCGGGTGATTCTCGACCCGCACCTGAGCACGCCGCCGACGGCGGGCATGCTGACGCTGCCGGGCCGCACCCTGATCGTCACCACCACCGACGAGCCGGCGATAAGCGAGCGCCTGCGAGAGGGTGGCGCGGACGTGGTGGTGCTGCCGGGGCGCGGTGATTCGCTCGACCTGCAGGCGCTGCTCGAGTGCCTGGCCGAACGGGAGGTCAACGAGGCGCTGCTGGAGACCGGTGCCACGCTCAGCGGCGCCATGTTGCGCGCGGGGCTGATCGATGAACTGGTGTTGTACATGGCGCCCCATCTCATGGGCGATGGGGCGCGCGGATTGTTTCACCTGCCGGCTCTGGAGCAGATGGCGCAGCGCATCGAACTGGATATCCGCGATATCCGCGCCGTAGGCGGTGACTGGCGCATCAGCGCCGGGGTGAAAACCTGAAGCCGGCGGTCGCGGCTCGCCGTCAATTGTCAACGGGTGCGAGGGAAGAACCGACAATGTTTACCGGCATAATCGAGGCTGTGGGCGCTCTTGCCGACATGCAGCGGCGTGGCGCCGACCTGCGCCTGCGGCTGCGGACCGGCAAACTCGACCTGTCCGATGTGGGGCTCGGTGACAGCATTGCCGTCAATGGGGTTTGTCTGACGGTGGTGGAATTGCCCGGCGACGGATTCTGGGCCGACGTGTCCGGGGAAACGCTGGCGCATACCACGTTGGGGGGGCTGGCGACCGGCGACGCCGTCAACCTGGAGCGGGCGCTGACTCCGACCACGCGCCTGGGCGGGCACTTGGTGAGCGGCCACGTGGACGGCGTCGGCGAGGTGGTGCGGCGGGCCGACGACGGTCGCTCGGTGCGTTTCGTGTTGCGCGCGCCGCCGGACCTGGCCCGCTACATTGCGCGCAAGGGTTCTATCTGTGTCGACGGCATCAGCCTCACCGTCAACGGGGTCGATGGCAACGAGTTCGACCTCAATATCGTGCCCCACACGCTCGCCGAAACGACCATGAACGGATTCCAGGCGGGGCGCCGTGTGAATCTGGAAGTCGATATCATCGCCCGCTACCTGGAACGGCTGCTGCAAGGCGGCCAGCCGGGTGCCGGCGTGGACAACGGAATCACCCGGGAGTTGCTGGCCCGCCACGGTTTCGTTGCCGATGACCACTGACTCAGGCCTTAGTACGGCGGCGCGATCCATGCCACTGAACAGCATTGAAGAGATTATTGCGGATCTGCGTGACGGCAAGATGGTCGTCATGATGGACGACGAGGACCGGGAAAACGAGGGCGATCTGCTCATGGCCGCCGCGCACGTGCGTCCCGAGGACATCAATTTCATGGCCCGGTACGGCCGCGGACTGATCTGCCTGACCCTGACACGGGAACGCTGCGAACAATTGCGCCTGCCGCTGATGGTCAGCGACAACTACGCCAAGCACGCCACCAATTTCACCGTTTCCATCGAGGCGGCCGAGGGGGTGACCACCGGTATTTCGGCGGCCGATCGGGCGGTTACGGTGCGGGCTGCCGTTGCCGCGGACGCCGCACCGGAGGATCTGGTGCAGCCAGGTCATATCTTTCCGCTGATGGCCCAGCCGGGCGGCGTCTTGACCCGCGCCGGACACACCGAGGCGGGGTGTGATCTCACACGTCTGGCGGGCATGGAGCCGGCGGCGGTGATTGTCGAGATCCTCAATGAGGACGGCACCATGGCGCGGCGGCCGGATCTCGAGGTGTTCGCCCGCGAGCACGGGCTCAAGATCGGCACCATCGCTGATCTGATCCGCTATCGCGTTGAAAACGAAACCACGATAGAACGCGCCGCCGAGTGCGACATCGAAACCGAGCATGGCCGGTTTCGGCTGGCGGCCTATCTGGATACCATCGATAATGAGCTGCACATCGCCCTGATCAAGGGGGCGATCGATCCGCGGCGGCCGGCGCTGGTGCGCGTGCACCTGCAGAACACCTTGTGCGACGTGCTGGATGCCGCCGACGCCGGCTGCGGCTGGTCCCTGCGCCGCGCCATGCGCCAGGTTGCCAATGAGGGTGCCGGCGTGATCGTGGTGCTGCGCAAGCCCGAGGGCAACCGCGAGCTGGTGCGCCGGCTGCGCAACCTGCAATTGGGCGTCAGTGACGGCGGATCGGCGCACCACCCGGCGGAATTGCGCACTTTTGGCGTCGGCGCCCAGATCCTGACCGACCTGGGCGTGCGCCAGATGCGCGTCATCGGTACGCCGAGGGTCTTGCACGGGTTGTCGGGTTTCGGGCTCGAGGTGGTCGAGTACGTGGCCCCGGAATGAGCCGCCCTGCAAGACCGTATACAATACCCACGACCAAGCTGGCGCCGTGCCGGCGCAGGAAGGAACGATGAGCACAATCAAGACCATTGAGGGCGACATGCTGATCCGCGATGCAAGCTTTGCCGTGGTGGTGTCGCGGTTCAACAGTTTCATTGTCGACAGTCTGTTGGGCGGAGCCATCGACACCCTGAAGCGCCACGGCGCTGACGACGCCGATATCCACCTGATCCGCGTGCCGGGCGCTTTCGAGATGCCGTTGGTGGCCCAGCGGCTGGCGGCGGCGGGAGGCTATGACGCCATTATCGCCATCGGCGCCGTGATTCGGGGCGGGACGCCCCATTTCGAGTACGTGGCCGGCGAGTGCACCAAGGGTCTGGCGAGTGTATCCCTGCGGCATGACGTGCCGGTCGCCTTTGGCGTGCTCACAGTCGACACCATCGAGCAGGCCATCGAACGGGCCGGCGCCAAGGCCGGCAACAAGGGTGCCGAGGCGGCCTTGTCGGCGATCGAAATGGTAAGCCTGCTGCGGCGCTTGGGCGACTGAGGTAGCGCGCGCCATGAGCACTGCGGGCGCTCGCGCACCGAATCCGGCCCACGCGCGCCGGCGCGCCCGCAGGTTGGCACTGCAGGCGCTGTATCAGTGGCAGCTGTCCGACCAGAGTGTCGGCGCCATCGATGAGCAATTCGTCGAAGATCAGGACATGCAGCGGGCCGATGTCCAATACTTCCGCGAACTGCTGCACAAGGTTCCGGCTCGTCTGGACGAACTCGACGCCGAACTCGCCCGATGGATCGACCGACCCATCGGCGAGGTGGATCCGGTGGAACGCGCCGTCCTGCGCATTGCATTGTATGAGCTCAAGTTTCGCATCGATATTCCCTATCGGGTCGTACTCAGCGAGGCGGTCGGGTTGGCCAAGACCTTCGGCGCGGCCGAGGCCTACAAATATGTCAACGGTGTGCTGGACCAGGCCGCCCGGACGTTGCGGACGGTGGAAGTTGAGGCTGGTCGCGGGTAGGTTCGTGCCAGGTCATCGGTTCGGCGCCATGCGGGCAATGTGGCAAGCGCAACCCTGGGGGGTAAATAGCAACGAGCAACGTAGCATTCCTTTTTCTTTTCTCCTTGCCCTTTACGCTCCACCGTCCCTTCCGAGAAACCGCCATGTATGCCGACCAAGCTGACGCGCTATTGTCCGATGACCGACTTGGCGGCCCGTGCGGGCCCAACCAGGCGCTGTTCGCGCCGCCGCCGGGCCACGAACTGGTGATGACCGTTGACACCTTGGTCAGCGGTGTGCACTTCCCCCAAAATTCCGATCCGGCGGATGTGGGTCACAAGGCGCTGGCGGTCAATCTCAGCGACCTTGCCGCGGCCGGCGCCGACGCTTCGTGGGTTACGGTGACGGTTAGCGGTGCAACCGGTGAGCAGGACGGCCAGTGGCTGGCCGGGTTTCGCAGTGGGCTGCAAACCCTTGCACGGCGTTGGGAGGTGACGGTGCGCGCCGCCTGGGTGGATCGCGGCCCGTCGCTGGTTTCTATTGGCGCCTACGGCGTGGTTCCCGCCGGGCAGGCGCTGCGCCGCAGTGGCGCAGCGGTCGGCGACGACATCTATGTCACGGGCAGTTTGGGCGACGCCGGCCTGGCCTTGGAATACCACTTTGCGCGACGCAGTCTGCCGGCCGTCCACGAGGGCTATCTGACGCGACGCTTGCGCCGTCCGGAGCCGCGCCTCGACGTGGGCCGGGCTCTGCGCGGCCTGGCGCGGGCGGCGATCGACATTTCGGACGGCTTGGCGGCGGATCTGGGCCATATTCTGGCGGCCAGTGGTGTCGGCGCGACGGTTCATCTGGAACGCCTGCCGCTGTCGCCTTCCCTGCGCGAAGCCGGAGCGCGGGAGGCCGGGCTGCGCCTGGCGCTTACCGCCGGCGACGATTACGAATTGTGTTTTACCGCCCCGCCGGAGAAGGAAGCCCAGTTGCAGGGTATTGCGGCGCAAACGGGGGTTGCGATCACGCGCATCGGAGAGATCGAGGCGCAACGCGGGCTGCGGATCGTCGATGCGGCCGGCGTGCGCTACCGGCTGCCGAAACCGGGTTATGAGCATTTTCGCTCGTGAGCCACGGCGTGGGGTTGCGCAAACCCCGAATCGCCACCGCGGGGCAGTGACACCATGAAACGAAACCATCTGCCTGCCGGGTTCTGGAAGAATCCTGCGCATTTCCTCGCCTGCGGGTTGGGGGCGGGCGCCGCGCCGTACGCCCCTGGCACATTCGGCACCGTCGTCGGCGTGCTGCTGTTCCTGGTGCTGGCGCCATGGTCACTTCCGCTCTACGCGCTGGCGACGTTGCTGCTGTTCGCTGTGGGAGTCTGGCTGTGCGGGGTCACGGCACGGGACTTTGGCGTGCACGACCACTCCGGGATCGTCTGGGACGAAATCGTCGGTTACCTGGTGACCATGTTTGCGGCGCCCGCTGGTTTGCAGTGGCTTGTCACCGGATTCATCCTGTTTCGCTTGTTCGATGTGCTCAAACCCTGGCCCATTGCCTGGGTGGACCGGCGTGTGGGCGGCGGTTTCGGGATCATGGTCGATGATCTGCTGGCCGGCGTGTTTTCGTGGGTGTGCCTGCAGGCGCTGTATCGGCTGGTGTAATAAGGGCAGGGGAAAGAGTAAACGGAAAAGAGCAAAGGAACGAATTCTCTGTGATGTTGCTCGTTTGTCGTCAACCGGTTCGTTGATTTCCTCAGGCCAGACGGGGCGTTGCCGCTTTGCGGCGTTGAACGCACCATACGGCTGCAGGGGCAAGGCGCGTGGGTGGGCATGATCCGGGGCCCCGGCCACGGGCTTCCCGTGCAGTTGGGCTGGAGCCGCCCATCCCAATGTCGGTTCAGCTTTGCTCCTGTTCCTTGTCGTGGGTGATCATGGCGTAGGCGGAGTGGTTGTGAATGGATTCGAAATTTTCCGATTCCACCACATAAGCCGCAATCCGCTCGTCGTCGTTGAGGCGCACGGCGATATCACGCACCATGTCTTCCACGAATTTGGGGTTGTCGTAGGCGCGCTCGGTGACGTGCTTTTCGTCCGGACGCTTGAGCAGCCCGTAGAGTTCGCACGAGGCCTCGCTTTCCACCAGATCGATCAGCTCCTCGATCCACACGAAACCACGGGTGCGGACGCTGACGGTGACGTGGGAGCGCTGATTGTGGGCGCCGTAGTCGGAAATCTTCTTGGAGCACGGGCACAGGCTGGTAACCGGAACGACCACTGTGATGGTCATTTTCGGCTCGCCGTCGACGACCTCCCCGGTCAGGCTGACCTCGTAATCCATCAGGCTCTCGACGCCCGACACCGGCGCCGCCTTGTTGACGAAATAGGGGAAGCTCATTTCGATGTGGCCGGACTGGGCCTCGAGCCGTTCGGTCATCTCGGTCAGCATCTCCTTGAACGAATCGACGCCGATTTCACGCTCGTGCAGGTTGAGGATCTCGACGAATCGCGACATGTGCGTGCCCTTGAAGTTGTGCGGCAGGTTCACGTACATGTTGAAATTGGCGATGGTGTGCTGTTCGCCCGCCGAGCGGTCCTTTACCCGCACCGGATGGCGGATGTCCTTGATGCCCACCTTATTGATGGGGATACGCCGGGTGTCGGCGCTGCTCTGGACGTCCTCAATGGCGCCGCTGGCCGCGTTCAGCGTGTTCAGCTGTCTGGGTGTCTGGCTCATTCGCGTTGATTCCGTAGGTTCGTCGGCATCCCGCGCCGGGGTGCTCCGGCGACGATGATGCGTACCATATCGAGGCAGTCGTTGGATCGCCTGCGCCGGCGAGGCGGCATATCAACTGGCGTGCGGCTCGCTGTTCGGGGGGAGCATCTGTTGCGAGCTGCCGGACCCGGCAGACCCTCGGCTGGCGCCGAAATTCTGCCGTCCATTCTCATAGCGGGAGCCTATGGGCGCAAACGGGGTAAGTCAACTTATCCAGCCGATTTTGTCAACTCCCTCAAAAGCCGACTGCTTTAGTGCGATATTAATTGAGTGCGGGCCGTATTGCAATTTGGCCGCCGGTGGTTTTCCACCGCCTTCACGATGCCATCGGCGTCCAGCCCGCAGCCCTGCAACAGCCCGTCGCGGTCGCCGTGATCCAGGAACCGGTCCGGCAGGCCCAGATGGACGATGGGGACCGTGACTCCATGGGCCGCCAGCACCTCGGCGACGGCGCTGCCGGCGCCGCCGGCCACGACGTTCTCTTCCACGGTCACCAGCAGCTCATGGCGTTCCGCCGCCTCGAGCACCGCCGCTTCGTCGATGGGCTTGACGAAACGCATGTTCAGCAGTGTGGCGTCGAGCCGCTCGGCTGCGGCCCCGGCGGCGGTGACGACGCTGCCGAACCCCAACAGGGCCACGTCGCGGCCCCGGCGTCGCAGCTGCGCCTTGCCGATTTCCATGGGCGCGCGGTCGGATTCCACCGCAACGCCCGGTCCGCGGCCGCGCGGATAGCGGACCGCGGCCGGTTGGTTCAGACCCAGGCCGGC
The DNA here is from genome assembly GCA_037385045.1 of Gammaproteobacteria bacterium. Lineage (GTDB taxonomy): Bacteria > Pseudomonadota > Gammaproteobacteria > JASBUN01 > JASBUN01 > JARRNJ01. Next base: position 11,593 of record JARRNJ010000058.1, read on the forward strand.
GTCGAGCATGGCGCGGCATTCCTGTTCGTCCGCCGGCGCCATCACCACCATGTTGGGCACGCAGCGCAGGTAGGAGAGATCGAAAGCGCCCGTGTGGGTCGGGCCGTCGGGGCCCACCAGCCCGGCGCGGTCGATGGCGAACAATACCGGCAGGTTCTGTAGTGCAACATCGTGGATCAACTGATCGTACGCCCGTTGCAGGAAAGTCGAATAGATGGCCACCACCGGTTTCAGGCCCTCGCAGGCCATGCCAGCCGCCAGGGTCACGGCATGCTGTTCGGCGATTCCCACGTCGAAGAACCGGTCGGGGAACTGTTCCGAGAATTCCACCAGTCCCGAGCCTTCGCGCATCGCCGGCGTAATGGCCATGAGGTCCGGTTCCTGGACCGCCCGGTCGCACAGCCAGCGCCCGAATACCTGGGTGTAGGTCGGCGCGGCGTTCGCCTCGCTCGGCTGCGGGCCGAGGGCCGGATCGAATTTTGAAACCCCATGCAAGGCGCAGGGGTTGTCCTCGGCGGGCGCGTAGCCCTTGCCTTTCTGGGTGACCACATGCAGGAACTGGGGCCCGGTGAATTCGTGAATGTTGCGCAGCGTACGGACCAGATCCGGCAGATCGTGCCCGTCGATGGGGCCGATATAGTTGAAGCCCAGTTCCTCGAACAGGGTCCCGGGCACCACCATGCCCTTCATGTGCTCTTCGGCCCGGCGCGCCAGTTCGCGCATCGCCGGCATACTGCTGAGTACCCGTTTGCCGCCTTCGCGCATGCTGGAATAGAACTTCCCAGACAGGATCTTGCCGAGATACTTGGACATGCCGCCGACGTTGCGGGAGATGGACATCTCGTTGTCGTTGAGCACCACCAGCAGGTCGGCACCCATATCGCCAGCGTGGTTGAGCGCTTCGAAGGCCATACCCGCGGTCATGGCGCCGTCACCGATGACGGCCACCGTCTTGCGGTTGCTGCCTTCGCGCTGGGCGGCGATCGCCATGCCCAGGGCGGCGCTGATGGATGTGCTTGAATGGCCTACGCCGAACGTGTCGTAGCGGCTCTCACTGCGTTTCGGGAAGCCGGCCAGCCCGCCCGCCTGCCGCAGTGTATCCATCTGCCGGCGGCGGCCGGTGAGAATCTTGTGGGGATAGCTCTGGTGGCCCACGTCCCACACCAGGCGGTCCCGCGGCGTGTCGTAGACGTAGTGCAGGGCGATGGCCAGCTCCACCGCACCGAGATTGGCCGCCAGGTGGCCGCCGGTGGCGGCCACCGACTCGATCATGAACTCGCGCAGCTCGTCCGCCAGCCGCCCCAGTTGGTTCCTGGGCAGGCGGCGCAAGTCCTCAGGACTTTCAACGGTTTCCAGCAGGGGATAGGGTTTGGGAGCGGTCATGGCGATGTTTGGACGGTGACAGAAGCGTATTATCGGGCTCGCGCCGGGGGGATGCAAGAAACGGGGCGGCAGGTTCAGCGCGCCCGCTCGACGATGTAGCGGGAAACCGTGCGCAGCGTGTCGGCCCGTTCGCCGAGCGGCTCCAGCGTTCGCAGCGCTTCCTCGTGCAGGTCCATGGCACGGCGTTTGGCGCCGTCGAGACCCAGAAGGGAGGGATAGGTGGGCTTGCTCAGCGCTGAATCCGCCCCCTGGGTTTTGCCGATGACCTCGGTGTCGCCTTCGACGTCGAGGATGTCGTCGCGGATCTGGAAGGCGAGGCCGACACATTTGCCATAGTGGTCCAGGCATTCCAGCAGCGTATCGCTGATCCCGGGCAGGCTCATGGCCGCCAGCCGCACGCTGGAGCGGATCAGTGCACCGGTTTTGTGGATATGCATGTCCTCCAGTTCGGCGATGCCGAGGACGCGGCCGACCGACGCCAAGTCGATGGCCTGGCCGCCAGCCATTCCGCGCGAACCGCAGGACAACGCGAGATTTTCGATCATTGCCAGACGGATGCCGGCCCCGGCGCGGATCGCCGGATCGTGGGCCAGAATGTAAAAGGCCAGGGCCTGCAGGGCGTCGCCCGCCAGAATCGCGGTGGCCTCGTCGAATGCGCGATGGCACGTGGGCCGGCCGCGGCGCAGGTCGTCGTTGTCCATTGCCGGAAGATCGTCATGAATCAGCGAGTAGGCGTGAATGATTTCGACGGCGCTGGCGATGCCGTCCAGTTCCATCGGCTCGACCCCGACCGCTTCGCCGGCCGCATAGACCAGTACGGGACGCACGCGCTTACCGCCGCCCAGCGCGGCATAGCGCATTGCCTGGTGAAGGCGGGTCGGGTGGGTGTCGGCGGCCGGCAGCCACTGGTCCATGGCCTGTTCGACCCGCTTCTGGCAGCGGGCAAAGACGTTGCTGATCGGCTCCTGTTCAGTCATCCGGCTGAAACGGTTCGGTTGCCGGCTTGCCGTCCTTTTCCAGCAGGATCTGCACCTTTTGTTCTGCTTCCTTGAGTGCCTGTTGGCAGGCGCGGGTCAATGCCACGCCGCGCTCGAAGTCCTTCAGGGAATCCTCCAGCGACAGCTCTCCCTGTTCCATTCGGGCCACCAACTGCTCGAGTTCGGCGAGCGCTGCTTCGAACTGGAATCCGGATTTCTTCTTTGTAGCCACAGTTGCCATTCTCAGCATAACCGGCTACACGTTAGCGTAGCGTTCACTGTGCGGTCAATTCCATCGCTCGGACAGATACTTGGATGCGGTCGGCGCGGGCCGGAAGCGGCGTTGGTGCCGTTTGTTGACAAGGTGGAATCCTTGCGATAGAGTTTTTCCTGCCTTTTAGACTTAGTCTAAAATTAGCACGTATTTGAAGGTGATCGTCACGATCGCATCCATTGTAATGAAAGTCCGGAGGAATGAACATGGAACTCAAAGGCAGCAAGACCGAAGACAATCTCAAGGCCGCATTCTCGGGCGAATCCCAGGCCAACCGCCGTTACCTGTACTTCGCTTCCAAGGCGGATGTCGAGGGTTTCAATGACGTCGCCGCCGTGTTCCGCTCCACTGCGGAGGGCGAGACCGGCCACGCTCACGGTCACCTCGAGTACCTGGAGGCGGTGGGCGACCCGGCCACCGGGCTGCCCATCGGCGGAACGTCCAGCAATCTGAAGGCCGCGATCGCCGGCGAGACCCACGAGTATACGGACATGTATCCGGGGATGGCCAAGACGGCGCGTGACGAGGGCTTCGACGAGATCGCCGACTGGTTCGAAACCCTGGCCAAGGCCGAGCGCTCCCATGCCAACCGGTTCCAGAAGGCCCTGGACACCTTGGGCGAATAAGCAAGCAGACCGCAAAGGGGGTTGGTCGGTTGACCGGCCCCCTTGTGTTTGATCATGCCGCAACCGAGGTATCCATGACATCAGCTGAGGGAACGCGCGAGGGCAACCTGGAGGCCCCGACCCGGCATCCGCTGGATTGGAAGAATGCGGAATTCTGGGATGAGGACGCGCTCAACAAGGAGCTGGAGCGGGTATTCGACATCTGCCACGGCTGCCGCCGCTGCG
>JARRNJ010000059.1:0-18424 GCA_037385045.1 Gammaproteobacteria bacterium
GTGGCCGCCGGGCAGGTGAAACTGCGCAACGGCCAACCGGTCAAGATCGACAATTCGGTGAAGCTGGACCGCAAGGCCGACCAGCCATGAAGTTCACCGACCTGTTCGTGCGCCGGCCGGTGCTGGCGAGCGTGGTCAGCCTGCTGATCCTGCTGGTGGGGCTGCGATCGCTGTTGTCGCTGCAGCTGCGCCAGTATCCGGAGACCAAGAACACCGTGGTGACTGTGACCACGGCCTATCCGGGCGCCTCCAGCCAGCTGGTCAAGGGCTTCATCACCACGCCCCTGCAGCAGGCCATTGCCGAGGCCGACGGCATCGACTACCTGTCCTCCACCAGCAGCCAGGGCGTGTCCACCATCGAGGCGCACATGCGCCTGAACTACGATCCCAACGCGGCGGTGGCGGAGATCCAGGCCAAGGTGGCGAGCCAGCGCAACGTGCTGCCGGCCGAGGCCGAGGATCCGGTGATCGACTCCACCACCGGCGACCGCACTTCGCTGATGTACATGGCGTTCTACAGCGATGACATGAAGCTGTCGCAGATCACCGACTACTTGCTGCGGGTGGTGCAGCCGAAGCTGCAGGCGGTGCCTGGCGTGGCCAAGGCGCGGCTGATCGGCAACAAGACCTTCGCCATGCGTATCTGGCTCGATCCCCGGCGCATGGCTGCGCTCGGCGTGACGGCCACCGATGTGGTCCAGGTGCTGCGCGCCAACAATTATCTGGCAGGCATCGGGAACACCAAGGGTTCCTACGTATCCATTGACCTGACCACCAGCACCGACATCGCCAATCCGAAGGATTTCGAAAACCTGGTGGTGCGCACCACCAACGGTACCCTGGTGCGCATTCGCGACGTGGCCGACGCGAAATTGGGTGCGGAAAACTACGACTCCACCAACTGGTACAAGGGTAAGCCGGCCATTTTCGTCGGCATCGACCCCACGCCGGGGGCCAATCCCCTGGACGTGGCCCATGCGGTGCACAAGCTGCTGCCGGAGATCCGCAGCCAGATGCCCGAGGGGCTCAAGGTGGTGCTGCCCTACGATGCTTCGGTCTACATTCAGGATTCCATCAACGAGGTGTTCCGCACCATCGCCGAAGCGGTGCTGATCGTGTTGGTGGTCATCTATCTGTCCCTGGGTACGTTCCGCGCTGCGGCGATTCCCGCGGTGGCGGTGCCGCTGTCGCTGATCGGTGGCGCCTTCCTGATGCTGCTGCTGGGCTTTTCCATCAACGTGCTGACCTTGCTGGCGATGGTGCTGGCCATAGGCCTGGTGGTCGATGATGCCATCGTGGTGGTGGAGAACGTGCACCGCCACATCGAGGAGGGGCACACCCGGGTGCAGGCGGCGATCCACGGGGCCCGCGAACTGTTCGCCCCCATCATCGCCATGACCACGACGCTGCTGGCGGTGTTTGCCCCTATCGGCTTCATGGGCGGCCTGGTGGGCACCCTGTTCACCGAATTCGCCTTCACCCTGGCGGGTGCGGTGCTGGTGTCGGGAATTATCGCGCTGACGCTGTCGCCGATGATGTCGTCCAAGGTGCTCAAGCCCGGCGGCCAGCAGGGGCGCTTCGAACGGCTGGTGGAGCGCTTCTTCACCGGTCTCGCCGACCGCTACCAGAACCTGCTGCACCGCAGCCTCAATTACCTGCCGGTCACCATCGTGTTCGCGGTGGTGGTGCTGTCGAGCATCTATTTCATGTTCGTCACCAGCCGCAGCGAGCTGGCGCCGGCGGAGGACCAGAGCATTCTGTTTTTCAAAGCCGACGGACCCCAGACCGCAACCATCGACTATGACGAAGCCTTCACCCGCCAGATCCTCAAGCAGTTCGAAACCTTCCCGGAGTACAAGGAAAGTTTCTTCCTGCTCGGCTTCGGCGGCAGCCCTACCACCGTGTTCGGCGGCTTCAAGATGCCGCCGCCGGCCGAGCGCACGCGCTCGCAGATGCAGATCCAGCCGCTGCTGCAGCACAAGCTGAGCCAGGTGGCCGGATTCCAGATCGGCGTGTTCGGCCGCCCGAGCCTGCCGGGATCCGGCGGTGGGTTGCCGGTGCAGTTCGTGGTCACTTCCGACGCCGGCTACGGCCGTTTGACCCAGGTTGCCGACGAGATGGTGGGCCGGGCCATGCGTAGCGGCAAATTCATCTTCCTGCGCAAGACCGTGAACTTCGACCGCCCCAGCACCAAGGTGGTGATCAACCGCGATCTGGCCGGCAGCCTCGGCGTGAGTATGCAGGAGATCGGCGCCAACCTGGCGGCGATGCTGGGCGGCGGTTACGTCAACCGCTTCAATCTGGAAGGGCGCAGCTACAAGGTGATTCCCCAGGTGGAGCGCCGGTTCCGGCTCGATTCCCGGCAGCTGGACGACTACTACGTGCGTTCCGGCTCCGGCGAGCTGGTGCCGCTGTCGACGCTGGTGTCGTTCAAGGATTCGGTGGAGCCCAGCAGCCGGCCCCAGTTCCAGCAGCTCAACGCCGTCACCCTGGAGGGGGTGATGACGCCGGGTACGACCCTGGGCGACGCCTTGGGCTATCTGCAGCAGCAGGCCAAACAGGTGCTGCCGCGGGGCTTCGGCTATGACTACTCGGGGGAGTCGCGCCAGTTCGTGCAGCAGGGCAGCGCGCTGATCATCACCTTCTTCCTGGCGATCCTGGTCATCTACCTGGTGCTCGCGGCACAGTATGAAAGCTGGCGCGATCCGATCATCATTCTGATATCGGTGCCCATGTCCATCGCCGGCGCGCTGATCTTCATCACCATCGGCCTGGCGAGCGTCAACATCTATACCCAGGTGGGCCTGATCACCCTGATCGGATTGATCGCCAAGAACGGCATCCTCATCGTCCAGTTTGCCAATCAACTGCAGCTGCAGGACAGACTGAGCAAACGCCAGGCGGTGGAGCAGGCGGCGCGCATCCGGCTGCGGCCGATTCTGATGACGACGGTGGCGATGATCGTCGCCATGGTGCCCCTGCTTACGGCAACCGGTCCGGGCGCGGTGAGCCGGTTCGACATCGGGCTGGTGATCAGCACCGGCCTGGGTATCGGTACGCTGTTCACGTTGTTCGTGGTGCCGGCAGCCTACCTGCTGCTGGCCCGTGACCACAACAAACAGCGCGAGGCGGACGAAGCAGCGCTGCGGGATGAGGATCCCGATGGCGGCGCCCACCCGGTGTGATTGCGGCAGGGAAAAGATGTATGGAATCCTTTCCTTTTTTCCTTGCGCTAACCCGATAATGGCGGCGCGGCCGTTGAGGCCGCGCCTATGCTGGTGGTGCGTCGGGTGGTCGCCGCCTGCGCCGGTTTGATTGCCGCCAGGTTCCGGTAGCGCTGAGCCCGGATGCAGCGACGCGGAATCCCGGGTCATCAGACTCCACCGGATTTTGTTTCACTCCGTCCGGGCTATGCGTTGGTAGCAAGTCTCACGCTGTGTGGCGGCGCGGCCGATAAGGCCGCGCGGATGCTAGTGGCGTGTCGGGCCGTCGCCGGCTTGGTCGGCGGCGCTTTCGTCAGCCGGCGGCTGCGCCGGTTTGAGCTCCGTCATGCTCCGGTAGTATTCCCGCCTTGAGCTCCGTCATGCTCCGGTAGTATTCCCGCCAGAGTTCGTGATATTCACCGCATCCCATGAGTGTCACCCCTGATTGGTCGGCAGCCGGCTGTCGGGCCCGGCGGGCGAGGATCCTGCCGCCGCGGTCACCGCCGGCCGATGGATTGCAGATAGTCGAGTGTGAGCGAGATCATCAGGTCGTCCGGATGAGACACGCCGTGGCCGCCGCTGGTATGGGCGCCGTCGCTGCGCGCATCCGCGCCATAGGGCTCGTAGTCGGGATCCTGGTACAGCCCGGGCAGTTCCGGCCGCGGTTGCTTGAATCGGTTTGGTTCCATGATCCACCTCCATTCGGCGAGTGCACATAATTTGCCATCCCTGGCTCCCGGTCCTCGCTGCAATGGGTAACAAGACCCGTGCCAGTTCTTCCACTGGTTGTGCAAGTTACTGAAACAATACAGTAACGAAGAGAAATCCGGTCCTGGGCCGGCGTGGCGCCGGACGGCGCTTGTGCACCATCCTGAATCAATGTGGCGGCGGTGTGCACCTGGCCGGCGCGCGCCGGCGGTGGTCGTTGGGTTGCAGGGAGCGGGGCGCTACAATGGCCCCGTACCGGAAGCGGCAACCGAGGTCACAGGCTATGGATTCTCCCGAACAGGAAGACGACGTGTTTGAATTGGCCGCCCAGCAAACGGTGGACCTGGCCAACCGCATCGCCGACGAGTATCCCGACGCCGACCTGTGGGACGTGGCGTCCGGCATCCTGGCCGGGGCGGTGCAGTACTGGTTGTATTCCCGCCAGCCTTGTGGCGATCCGTTCTGCGACGCCTGCGCAGAGGTCAGCACCGCCGAGCAGCGGATGCGCAGTCTGCTCGATGAAATCCGCGAGTCGGCAACGCAGAGCGACTACTATCACACGCCCCACGACAGCAACGTGGGCACCGCGTAAGGCCGATGTCAGCCCGATAGCCGGGTCACGAGCCGCTCCAGGACGGCGCCGCAGCTGTCGCGAATCTTGAATTGCAGGTCGTCGTCGGCGCGGGTGCGTCCGAGGTTGATGGCCGCCATGGGCTGTGCGCGGGCTTTGGCTGCGCGGCAGAAGCGGTAGCCGGAATAAACCATCAGGGAAGAGCCGATCACCAGCACGCCGCTGGCTTCCTGCAGGCCTTGGTAGGCGCGCTCCGCCCGTGCTCTGGGCACCGATTCGCCGAAGAACACCACGTCCGGTTTCAGCAAACCTCCGCAGCGTTCGCACACCGGAACCCGGAAGGCGCTGAAATCCGCGTGCTCCAGTTCGGCGTCCCCGTCGGGGGCGCTGGCGGCGAGTTGTCCGGTGAATCTGCCGTTCAGTTGTTCCAGCGTTTGCTGCAATTGGCTGCGCGGCGTGCGGCGCCCGCAGCTTTGGCAGCGCACGGTGTCGATACGGCCATGCAGATCGATCACCCGCCGGCTGCCGGCGCGGTCATGCAGTCCATCCACGTTCTGAGTCACCAGTTGATGGATATAACCCAGCGCTTCGAGTTGCGCCAGGGCACGGTGGGCGGCGTTGGGGCGCGCCCGGGAAAGGCGCAGCCACCCCGCCATGCTGCGCGCCCAGTAACGTTGGCGTACATGTTCCCCGGCGATGAAATCCCGGTATTGCACCGGCCGGTTATGCTTCCACTGGCCGTCGGCATCGCGGTAGTCCGGAACACCGGACTCGGTGCTGCAGCCCGCTCCGGTGAGAACGAAAAGCGGCCGGTGGCGTTCGAGGAACGCGGCAAGGGCGTCGGTCGCGGCGTCTGGATGCCCAGCGTGTGCGAGTGTCATGGTTCTTCGTCGCTGCGAGTGTGCGCTGAACGTAGAGTCCTGCGCAACGGTACTGTGTTGCCTGGCCGGCGGCATTTCGCGCGCTTGCCCCGTACCAGTCTACCAGACGGCAGAGTTGCGAATGCCCGCGCCGATGCTCGCGATGCGGTGCATTCACGCCGCCAAAGCCTATACTAGCGATAGTACGTCGACGTGTCGCATAAGGGAGGGCGCATGCTGGAACTCAATCCTGAGCTTGTTTGTCAAATCATCGGCAAGGCGCGTGAGTTTCACGCCAAGGAAGAAGTGGTGATCACGGAGGAGCCCTCGAGTCCCACGGACGACTGGGCGATCCAGGTGTTGGCTGACCATGCCGATGACCTGACCTTTTCGGAGGTCAAGGACACGATTGACGACCTGGAGCCGGATCAGCAGATTACCCTGGTTTCGTTGATGTGGATCGGCCGCGGCGACTTCGAGCCCGACGAATGGGAACAGGCCCAGGAGCAGGCGCGCGACGAGTGGACCGACCGCACCGCGGAATACCTGTTGGCGACTCCGCTGGTGTCCGATTACCTGGAAGAAGGCCTGTATCGGCTGGGCTATTCCTGCGAGGAGTAGCGCGTCGGCAGCTGAGCCGAGGATCCCAGCCAAGTGGCGCGTATACGGGTTGCGGTGGTTTGCGTTGCCAACGGGGAAGATTCGCTTATGAAGGGGATATATCTGGATCCGGAAACCACCGTTGTGGAAGAAGGCTATGCCGTGGTCTACGCGCCGCGCCGGCAGCGCGAGCGCTTTCCGGAAAACGTGGTGGAGGTGGTGGCTTCGGAACGCGATGCCCGGGCCGCGGCGGACGCCGATAGGCACCGGTATGCGGCCGTGGTATTCGGCCCCTCGCGGTCTTCCGAGGGCTTGCGGTTGTACTACCTGGTGCGCTGGCTGGACTGACCGCGCCGCGGCTCCGGCGCGTCCGCGCGGCTCACGATTTCTGGTGGCCGCTGATGAACGCATGCAGCGGCTTGGTTTCCTCGAATTGGCGCTCCTGCTCGGGGGTGGCTTCCTTCTGGTACTTCTCCTTCCATTCGCTGTAGGGCATGCCATAGACGATTTCGCGCGCTTCATCGTAGCTCATGTCCATGCCGTGTTCCTTGGCCGCACCCATGTACCATTTGGAGAGACAATTGCGGCAGAATCCGGCCAGGTTCATGAGGTCGATATTCTGTACGTCCGTGCGCCGGCGCAGGTGCTCCACCAGGCCGCGAAAGGCGGCGGCTTCGAGCTCGGTACGGGTCTTGTCGTCCATAAGTCCTCCATCGGTCGTCGATGCATCGTGAAACAGCCGGCAGGCCGGCGTCCATTTTATCCCGGCGCGGCGGCCGCGGCCAGATTCCTGCAGCGCAACCGTCGCGTTGCGCGTTACAATGGAGTCTGCACTGCGACCGGGAAGCACAGATATGGACGATGAGACGAATCCCGCAGCGGACGGTGTGGCCGACGAGATCCGCGCCTTCCGGGACGGGTTTGCCAGCGTGATACTGGCCACTGTGGACGACGCCGGAGAGCCCCATTCCAGCTATGCTCCGAGCGTTGTCGACCCTATGGGTTGTTTCCATGTGTTCGTCAGTGCGCTGGCGCAGCACACCCGCAACTTGCAGGCCAACGGTCGTGCCGGCGTGCTGCTCATTGAGAGCGAAGCGGATGCGGCCAATGTTTTCGCGCGTCGGCGCCTGACCTGGAATTGCCGGGCCGAGGTCGTGGACCGTGAGCAGGCGCAGTGGGGACAGATATTGGACGTTTTCGCCGCCCGCTTCGGCGCACTGGTGGCAACGTTGCGGCAATTGGCGGACTTTCAGCTGGTGCGGCTGGTGCCGTTTTCCGGGCGCTACGTGCGCGGCTTCGGCCAGGCGTTCAGCCTTGAGGGTCCGTCGCTGGAGCACATCCATCACCTGGGGCCGGAGGATTTGCCGCCGCAGGGCTAACCCGCGGCGCGGTCACTCCACCTGTTTCATGAGTCCGCGCAGGGCCAGGTCCTTGAAGCCGACCATACCCACCACCTGGCGGTTGTCCAGCACCGGGACGCGGGTGATGTCGAAGCGTTCCAGCAGCCGCGCGCAATAGCGAATGTCCATGTCGGGGTCCACGCTGACCACCGGCTTGGCCATGATCTCGTAGGCGTTGACCCGCGCGGGAGCGCGGTCCCGGCCGAGCACGTGGCGGGCAATGTCGGAGATGAGCAGCAGGCCGTATTCGTCGTTGGCATGGCGCCGGTCGACGATCAGCGCTTCCGCTCCGGTTTGCTGCATGCGCCGCAGCGCATCGGCGATGGTGGTCATGCCGTCGACGATTTCGAAGTCGGTGCGCATGACGTCGCGTACGCGCACCAGGGCGTGCTCCCGGTTCATAGTTTTTCCTCCACCACTTCGGTCAGGCTCTGGATCTGCGCCGCCACCCCGACGGCGTCCTCCACGTCCAGTTGGAACGCGATCCCGGTGCCGGGACTGCTGTCGAACTCGGCCACCTCGGCGATGGTCTCGAGAATGGTGCGGGCGAGGTGCTCCTCGACCAGGAACAACAGCATGTCCCGTTGCGTTTCCAGGCTCAAGCCGAAGAACGTCTTGGCCTGCTTGAGCCCTTCGCCACGGGCCTGGGTGAGCACCGTGGCCCCGGTGGCCCCGGCGTTACGGGCCGCCTCCAGGACCTTTGAGGTCTTGTCGTCGTCGACCAGGGCAATCAGCAGTTTGAAGTGCATGGCTAATCCTCCTCTTGGGGCCGGATGCCCCGCTTGGCCCACCAGCTACCCAGTTGTGCGTAGCCGATCACCGTAATGATGGGGAACAGGCTCGCGAATGCAATCAACCCGAAGCCGTCCAGCAGCGGGCTGCGGCCCGGCACGGTGGCGGCGAGTCCGAGCCCCAATGCCGTCACCAGCGGCACGGTGACCGTGGAGGTGGTCACACCGCCCGAGTCGTAGGCCAGGGCCACGATGGTACGCGGGGCGAAAATGGTCTGCAGGATGACAATCACGTAACCGGCGACGATGTAGTACTGCAGCGGGGTGCCGGTGACGATGCGAAAGGTGCCCAGCGAGATGCCGACGGCGACGCCCACGGCCACGGCGATGCGCAGGCCCCAGACGCTGATGGTACCGGCCGAGACTTCTCTTGCCTTGATGGCCACCGCGATCAGCGAGGGTTCGGCGATGGTGGTGGCGAAGCCGATGGCCGCGCCGAACAGATAGACCCACTTGTAGTCCTGCCAGTGCAGGGCCGTCGCCACGTGGGTTACGCCGTCGAATATGAACCGGGGGTCGGTGAGCTGTTGTGCCATCAGCTTGCCGAGCGGAAACAGCGCCTGCTCCAGTCCCTGCAGGAACAGGGCCAGTCCGACGACCACGTAAACGAAGCCGATCAGCACCCGGCGCAGGTTGGGAATCGGGCGGCGGATCACCAGCAGCTGGAAGCCGAGAATGATCGCGGCGATGGGCAATACGTCACGCAGCGTCGCCATGAAAGTCAGAATCATCGCGTGCATGGGCGCTATCCGTAGAGCATGCCGTAGCCCATGACGAAAATCATGGGCGTCAGCGAGGCGAAGGCGATCAGCCCGAAACCGTCGATCATGGGATTGCGGCCCTTGATGCTGGAGGCGAGACCGACGCCCAGGGCGGCCACCAGGGGCACCGTGATGGTGGACGTGGTCACGCCACCGGAGTCGTAGGCGATACCGATGATCTGTGCGGGGGCGAACGCGGTCATCACGACCACGCCCAGGTAGCCGCCGATGATCAAATACTGGATCGGCCAGCCGCGGATGATGCGCAGCACGCCCACGGCGATGGCGAAGCCCACCGACAACGCAACGGTGAGGCGCAGGCCGGTGGCGTAGGCGGTGCGCGCGTCGGGGCGATTGACGATGACGCCCCCTTCGGCGGCCACCTGTGCCGCTTCCTTGGCAACCGCGATCAGCGCCGGTTCGGCGACGGTGGTACCGAAGCCCAGCGCGAAGGCGAACGCCAGCAGCCAGAACAGACTGCCTTTGCGGGCGAACGCATAGGCCATGGATTCGCCCAGGGGAAACAGGCCCAGCTCCAGCCCGCGCACGAACAGGCTCAGGCCCGCCAAGACCAGCAGCGTTCCCGACAACAGGCCGCCCAGGTCGGGGATGGGCTGGCGCAGCACCAGTCCCTGGAAGAAGGCGATGACCAGGATGATGGGTAGAAGATCGCGGAAACTATCGAACAGCGTGTTGAGCAGCGCGCGCAGGTAATTCGTCACATCGTCACTCGCGGTCGGAGATCGCCGGGCATTGCCTCACTACTAGGTGATTGTGCCACGATGCGCAAGCTTTTTGGGCCATCGGCATCCGTCGGCGGCACTATAGCGCTCAGCGGTCGCCCGCCGCGGCCCCGGCGGCGGCCTCGTCGTGTTGCAGCCAGCGCAGAAACGCCCGCAGGTCCTCGACCATAACATCCGGTGGCGCCAGTTCCGCCGGCCACGGTTTTGCTTCGCGGTTGACCCACACGGTGGCCATGCCTACGGCGCGTGCCGCTTCCACGTCCAGCCACGGGTCGTCGCCCACGTGCATCGCTTGTTCGGCGGCGGCGCCGGCATGGGCCAGCGCCTGGACGAACATATCCGGCGCTGGCTTGGCGGCGCCGACCGAAGCGGCGGTGAGGGCGAAATGGAAGTGCTTTCCCAGCGGTGTTCGATGCACGTCCGCATTGCCGTTGGTGACAGACACCAGCGTGTGGTGCGCCCTGAGAACCTCCAGTACCGCGCTTACCTCGGGGTATGGCGTCACGCGGTTGCGGGCCTGCAGGAACACTTCGGTGGCCTGTTCCGCCCAGTGTCCGGGGTGGCCGTGGCCGGCAAGCAGCTGACGCAGCGATTCCAGGCGCAGGGCGGTGAAGTCGTGAGCCAGCTCCGGTTGCGAACGCGCCGTGGCGATCCGGTGCCGGCGCAGGCTGTCGACGTCGTGGGCGGCGGTCAAGGCGCGGGCGCGCCGCTCGAGCCAGCGGAAGTGTTCCGCTTCGGCCGCGGCGATCACCGGCGCGCACGGCCATAAGGTGTCGTCGAGGTCCAGTGTGATCAGCGTAGGTCGAGGTGTCGGCATCAGGGTGTCCGTCGGGTAAACCGCGTTCTCCGGCCCGTGGCAAATCGCGGGGTCTGCAGCGGACGCCGGGCGCGCGGCGCGATCAGCGCGGCTTCGCCCGTTCGTACTGGGGCGGCCAGGGAAACTCAGCGCCCAGTTCCCGGGCCGCGTGCATGGGCCAATACGGGTCGCGTAGCAGTTCGCGGGCCAGGAACACCGCATCGGCCAGTCCGGTGGCGACGATCTGCTCGGCCTGGACCGGGTCGGTGATCAGCCCGACGGCCCCGGTGGCGATGCCGACTTCGCGCCGCACCGCAGTGGCGAAGGGTGTCTGGTAGCCGGGCCCGACCGGCATGGTGGCGTCCGGGACCAGGCCGCCGCTGGAACAGTCGATCAGATCGATACCTGCGTCCTTGAGCCGTTGCGCCAGCTGCAAGGACTGTTCGAGATCCCAGCCGCCCTCCACCCAGTCGGTGGCGGAGATGCGGGTGAATACCGGCAGGTGTTGGGGCCAGACTTCGCGCACCACGTGGGCAATCTGCATGGGCAGGCGGACGCGGTCTTCCAGCGTGCCGCCGTATTCGTCCTCGCGCCGGTTACTGAGCGGCGACAGGAACTCGTGCAGCAGGTAGCCGTGGGCCATGTGAATTTCCACCACTTCGAATCCGGCGTCCCGGGCCCGCAGCGCAGCGGCGCGAAACTGTTCGGCGACCTGTTCTATGTCCGCCGCCGACATGGCGCGCGGCACGTTGTGGCCGGGGGCAAAGGGCAGGGCGCTTGGCGCCAGTGGCTCCCAGCCGCCGTTCTCCGGCCGGATCGGACCGCCGCCGCGCCACGGCACGTCGGTGGAGCCCTTGCGCCCGGCATGGGCCAGTTGGATCGCCGGCACCGCACCCTGCTGGCGAATGAACGCGGCGATGCGCGCCAGCGCCTCGGCGTGGGCGTCGGACCAGATGCCGGAGTCCCAGGGGCTGATGCGCCCCTCCGGGGATACGCCGGTGGCTTCCACCATCACCAGTCCGGCGCCGCCTACCGCGCGGCTGCCCAGGTGCACCAGATGCCAGTCGGTGGGCATGCCGTCCTCGGACGAGTACTGGCACATGGGAGAGACGAAGATCCGGTTGCGGAATTCCAGTTCGCGCAATTGCAGCGGGTTGAACAGTTTCGCCATGATCATTCCTTACCGGTTCAAGGGTGGAAGCGCCGCGGTGCGCCGGGGTGCTGGATCGGGTCAAATTGTAGTGCAAGCACCCGTCCGGATTCGACCCCGCGTGCCGAATGCGCCGTGCTTATCCGTCGCTGGCGTCGTCCACGGCAATGCGCATGGCATCGAAATCCAACCGCACGCGGCAACCGGTGAACAAATCGTGAGCCAGCACCGCGCCGATGCGGAAGCCGAAACGGCGTTCCAGGGGAAAATCGGCCAGCAGCACGCCCGGCACTTCACGCCTGCAGAAATTGTCGAGGCACAACTCGGCGACGCGCAGCGGGTGGGCATTGACTGCACCGCCGCCACCGTACCCGGTGCGCGGCTCGCCGCCCGACAGCGCCAGACCGGCGGCATCGACGGTGTCCGGCGGCACGGCCACTGCGGTGCCGGCCATGCCGGTGTCGATCAGCGCCAAGGTGTGGTGGGTGTCGTTCAGCGTGGTTTCCGTGACCAGGTAGTGGGTGCCCGCCCACCAGAAGCGCGCACCGCGCCCGGCGTCCGCATACCGGGTTTGTCCGCCGGGTTCCAGGGTCAGCGCCCTCCGCCGGTAGTCGAATGTGCAGCGGAAACGCGCCAGCACGCCGGTGCCGAGGACGCCGTCGATGGGTGTGGCGGGAAAGAAATCGTGGAACTGGGTTCCCAGGGCCAGGGTGCATACCGGAACGTGGTCTACGCGCGTTTGCTCAAGCTGCAGATGCTCGGCCCGTCCGTAACGCACGTGCGCGGGCTGCCCGCCGGCGAAACGGCTCGGCTCGGTGGCGCCGGTGCGGATTTCCGCCGCGGCGGCAACACCCGGATCCAGCAGCACCATGTCGGCGCCGGTGTCCACCATCAGGTGCACTTCGCGCCCATTCACCCGCGCCGCAATCACCGGGGCGGGCGTGGCTGCCAGCCACGGCAGGACGGCGGCTCCGGCCTCTGCGTGCAGCGTGTAAGGGCGCAGCGGGCCGAAATCGCGCAAGGCGTTGGCCAGGGCCCGGCGCCCGGTGGCGGCGTAGCTTACGGCCGCGGCGGAGAAGTCGCCGCTGCGGTACCACGCTTCCGCCAACAGCGCTTCGACCGGGGAAGCACCGGGTCGCGCGCCGCGGAGTTGCAGCAGCCGGCGGATCGCCTCGTCGAGTCGGTTGTCCAGCAGCGCCAGGCGGGCCCGCTGCAGGGCCACGGCCGGGTGGGCATGGTCCAGCTCGTCGAACAGGACCGCGGCCTCGTGCAGGCGCCCGGCCAACATGAATTCCTCGGCAAGGCGCAGCCGTTCCTGGGGCGGCCGGCCGGGCGGTGGTGAATGCGTCATGGCTCCACTGTACCGGAACCGGCGCGGCGTTGCCGAGCCCGGTGCCGACCGCGCGGATGGCGCCTACCAGGATCCGGTGCCGTTGAGGTGATGCATGATGCTTTCCATGCTTTCGACGCCGCCGACCAGCATCACTTCCAGTGGGGTGCGGTTGCCGAAGAACGCGTTGGGCGTGGTGATCCAGTAATTGCCCACCTGGGTGTTGTGGGGATAGATGCTCGCCACCGCATTCTGGATGCGGAGAATGTAGTGGGCGCGCAGCAGGCAATCCTGATCGTCGGGCAGCGCAGCGCCGCCCATGCGGTAACGGCTCATGGCCCGGGGCCGCGTCTCGGCCGGCAGTCCCATGAGGATGATCTGATGCTCCGGCTCCACGCCCCAGTCGGACAGGATCTGGACAATGGTTTGCGCCAGTTCCATGCGCTGTTGTGAGTCGAGATTGTCCAGCTCGTTCATGGCAAGTCACCGACGTGTCACTGGGGTCTTCCGGTTGTGCCGGGAGCCGTCGCAAACAGCCGTCGTGCGGTACCGGCGGCGGGCGCCCTTGCCGGGGCACCCGGCAAGGGGGCACAGCCTAGCACAACACGTTTGACCGCGACAGCGGCGCCGGGTTCGTCTGCGCAGCGACGACCGTCACCAGCCTGCCGCGCGGTTGGCGTTGGGCGGGGGTTTCCAGCGCCTGGGGGATTTCCTGCAATGGCAGGGTGGTGATCGGCAGCAGCCGGATGGCGCCGGCGACGATCACGCCGGCCAGGGAATCGGCCATGCGCGCCAGATCGTCCTGGGCCCGGCGGTGGCCCGATAGAAGGCGAACAGACGGACGCTGAAAAAACACCGGCGCCAATCGCGGCGCCGGTGCGAGGGGAGGGTTGATGCGCGCGGGGCTAGGCGGCGCAGCCCTCGCGACGGCGGCGGCGTGCCAGCAGCCCGAGGCCCAGGCCGAGCAGCGTCAGGGTGGCCGGCGCCGGCACCGTATGGGGCGGCGGCGGCCCCTGGGGGACCACGCCCGCCAGGCTGCAGAGCTTGACGTAGTCGGCTAAGCCGGAAGTGCCGCCGAATGTGGAATTGGCGGCCCCCACCAGCCAGTAACTGGACACCAGGTTGCCGCTGTTGATCGCGGTCGGCGCAGTGCCGATATCGTTATAGTTGCCCACCAGCGACCAGCCGTTGGACGTCAGGTCGCCGTAGCCGCCGCTGGTGAGGCTCGGCGGCGTGCCGGCACCGGTATAGGCCAGCACGGTGATGTCGGAGTCGTTGGTCCACCAGCCCAATTCGACGCCGGTCAGCTGCACCGCCTGGTCGAAGCTGAACAGCAGCGAGTCGGTGTTGATGTGATTGTCCATGGAGTGGTCGGGGTAACCGGTCGGGCTTTCCCCGTTGTTGTTCACCACCCCAATGCCGTTGGTGCCGTACTGGTAGGCGTCGGCCGATTGCAGGGCGCCGCCGTTTCCGGTGTCGGAATAACCGTGCACGGTGGTATTGGGACCGGAGCCGCTGGTCGGGCTGAAGGTGTGGTCCTGGACCGAGCCCCAATAGCCCCCATAGTAATTGCCGCATCCGAAGTTGCCGCCGCAGAAATCCCAGGTGACGGAAGTGGTGCCGCCGGGACTTGTGCAGCCCGTGCCGCCGTTGTTGACGCAGGCCTCGGCTCCCGTACTGAACCCTAATGCCAGCGCTGCCGCGGCCGCCAGCACTGCCCAGTGTCTTGTCTTGCCCATGATATTGCCTCCCCTTGCCCGGGACTGCGAGCCCCATTCCCCCCGGGATGAACATCGGTCCGTTCCGTGTCGACCCGTGCATCCAAGTCCTTGTAGGCATTTCTTTAGCAATGTTCGCGCCATGAGCGGGCGATTGCTTACGGAACAGCGGCTTAGTCCACCTCGAGGCCGGCCGGCGTGGAACCGGCGATGTAAAGTTGTAAAATCCACTGACACTATTGTTGGGGTGGTCGGTCAGCGGCGCCGGTGCGGCGCAGCTGCCGCTGCAGCTGCAGCGCCCGATCGCGGCCGTCGAACGGGCCGCCGCTCTGCAGGGCGGTGTCCAGCTGGCTGCGGGCCTCGTCCCTGCGCCCCAACTTCAGCAGCGCCACGGCCACGTGGTAGCGGATTTCGGGATCCTGGGCCGCCCGGTACTGGGCGTTGCGCAGATAACTGAGCCCTAGATCCGGTTTGCCGTCACGTACGAGGGCCCAGCCCAGGGTATCGTTGACCGCCGCGTTGTCGGGGGCTGCCCGGTAGGCCGCCCGCGCCGTTTCCAGGGCGCGGGGATCGTTGGTCTTGAGATAGGCGTAGGCGAGGTTGTTCAACAGGGTGGCATTGCCCCGCTGGTTGCCCAGCAGTTGCCGGTAACGTTTCGCGGCGGCTTTGAAATTGCCGCTGCGAAGATCGGCCGCCGCCAGGGCACGGGCCACCACCGGGTCGTTGGGGTGGGCGCCCAGCCATTGTTCCAGTCCTTTGCGCGCCGCCGGCTCATGGCCGGCCGCACTGCGCGCCCGGTACAGCCGCACCACCAGCTGGCTGTCCGGCTGGCGGGCCATGCCCTCCTGGTAGCTGCGCACCGCTGCCGCGTAGTGCCGGGCGTGCATCAGCACGTCGCCGGTGAGCCGGTAACCCACCGACCGGTCCGGGTATTTGCGCTCCAGTTTGCGCGCGCGCTCCGCCGCCTGCTGGGTATGGCCGCCGCGCAGCAGCAGCTCGGTCAGTGTCACCTGCGCCGGCACGAAGCCGGGGTCGCCCTGCAGCGCCTTGGTGAGGGAATATTGCGCGTCATCGGTGGCGCCCGCTTCATACTGCAGCCGGGCGATACGGTACTGCCAGCGGGGATCGAACCCGGCCAGCAGCGACATGCGGCTGGCTGTCACCGCTGCCTTCGCAGGCTTGCCCGCGACCAGGTAGCAGCGCGCTGACGCGGCCAGCGCTTCCAGGTTTCGCGGCGCCGCCAGTGCCGCCTCGTTGGCGAGTTCCAGCGCTTTGTCGGGCTTGGCCGCCGCCAGGTACAGGTCCACCAGCGCCAGCTTGGTCTGGACGTCCTTGGGATGCGCGGCGGTGGCCTTCTCCAACCAGCGAATAGCCCGGCCGGAGTGATGCTCGGCCTTTTCCACTTCCGCCAGCGCGCTCAACGTTTCCAGATTCTCCGGATGGGTTTTAAGGATCGCGGACAGGCGCTGGCGCGCCGCTTCCGGCTGGCCGCCGGCCAGCTCCAGACGCGCCAGGGCGACCTTCGCCGGGATAAACGCGGGCGCCAGCTGCAGGGCCTCGTGGAACGTCCGTGCGGCGGCGTCGCGCTGGCCGGCCCGCGCCTGCGCTGTTCCCAGCAGGTTGAGGATGGCGAGGTTATGCGGGTAGTGCAGGCTCAGCTTGGCGGCGACTTCGGCGGCCCGGTCCGGCTTGCCTTTGCGCAGGTAGTGCACCACAAGCAGGACGCCGGCGGACATTTGCTCGGGGTGCTGCCGGAAAATATCCGCCAGCTGGTCCATTCCCAACTGGCTGTTCCCCGCTGCCAGGTGATTGATGGCCACGTCGACGCGAATGTTCGCTTTGTCGCCGCTGAGCTTTGCCGCCCGCGCCAGCATTGCGGTGCTTTCCAGGTAGCGACGCTGGTTCATGTACACGGTGCCGAGCAGCGCCAGCAGGCGATAGTCGTTGGGCGCAGTCTGCAGTGCCGGTTCCAGGACGTCGGCCGCGTGATCGTATTCCTTGGACTTCAGCAAAATCGCGCCCAGCAGTTTGCGCGCACCGACGTCGCCGGCATTGTGCGTCAGGTAGCGTTGCAGATAGTCGCGGGCTTTTTCCCACTGGTCCAGACTGTAGTTGGCCAGCCCTCCCAGCAACAGCAGCTGCGGACGGCGGTTGAGGAGGTCCGCCGGCAGGTGAGAAACGGTCGCCACGCACTCCAGCATTGCCGCCCGGGAACCCTTGGTGTCACCCTGGCGGGCAAGCAGCAGGCCGCGCAGGTAGCTCGCCCGCGGCTCATGGGGGAAATGCTCATTGATATACGCGAGGTCCTCCTGCGCCTGCTGGTCGCGGCGCAGGTCGATGAGCACCGCGGCGCGGGCCAGGCGCGCGTCGAGGTGCTGCGGCTGCAAAGCCAGCACTTTGTCATACCCCGCCAGCGCCTGCTGCAGGTCGCCGCGCAGGTGGCTGACCGAGGCTTTCAGGTTCCAGGCGTCGGCGTCTTTCGGCGACATGCGCACGGCCTTGTCAGCCAGCTCGCCGGCGCCCTTGATGTCGCCGCGGCGCAGGCGCACCAGGGACTGGCCGACTACCGCCGCGGCATCATCGGGACGCAGCTGCGCGGCGGCCTGGAACGCATGTCGGGCCTGGTCCAGCTTGCCCAGGGCGAGGTAGGCGTGGCCGCGCGAAACCAGCAATTCGGCGCGTACGTCGACGGGCAGGGACGCCGGCTGGAGGCGATCCAACAATTCCTTGTACTTGGCCTGCTGCAGGTAGGCCTTGGCCAGCGGCACGGCTGTCATCGAGGGGTCCGCGCCGAGGCGATCGGCGCGCAGCAGTTCGTGTTCGCCCGCCGCCCCGTCGCCCTGGCGGACGTAGGCCTGGCCGAGCAGGACACGTGCCGGCAGCAGCTGCGGATTTTGCTGCAGCGCGTTTTTGAGCTGTATCACGGCGGCCGCCAGGTCGCCTCTGCGCAACAGGATCTGGGCCTGTTCGTAATAATCGGATGCTCGTTCGGATGCCGCCGGCGCCGCTTGGCCGGCGGACACCGGCCCCGCGGCCAGCAGGGCCGTTATCACCAACCAGATCGTTAGCCAGCCGGACTTCATCGTCAGCCTCACCACCACATGTCTGCGCATCAGGTTACCAGAACCGTGACGCCTGTCACAGAATACGCGGCCTCGGCGCCGGCTCAATCGGCGGCCCGGCCCCCGGCGCGGTGGTTTGTGGTGCGCCAAGGCCGCGAAGCCAGCATGAATGCAACGATCAGCGTCGCCAGCAGCCAGTCACGGCCGATCAGGATCAGGGAGGTCCAGGAGTAGCCCCCGTAGGGCCGCTGCAGTTCGTCGTAGAGATCGCCCAGCAGGATGACACCTAGGACCAGCGGCACGAAGAATTTGATCAGAAAGTCCCACCAGGGCCCGAGCCGCAGCCCGGAAATACGGTTGACGTGGGCACGCAGGGTGGGCAGGTGGAACAACCAGCCCACCACGATGCATTCGGCGATGCCGACGACCACCAGGCCGTAGTGGGTGACGAAATGGTCGACGATATCCAGCCACAGCAAGCCGGCGTGGGTGGTGAACACGATCGATCCCAGGAAGCCCAGTACCGCAATCAAGGTCACCACCGGCTTGCGGCGGAAGCCGAACTTGTCCACGGTCGCCGCGACGAAGGCCTCCATGATGGAAATGGCCGAGGACAGGCCGGCCACGGTGAGGCAGAGGAAAAACAGGGCGCCGAACAGGTTGCCTCCCGGCATCAGGCTGATGGCCTTGGGATAGGCGACGAAAGCCAGGCCGATGCTCTGGGTCACCAC
>JARRNJ010000060.1:0-28944 GCA_037385045.1 Gammaproteobacteria bacterium
TCGAGGACGCTTGGCAACGTCTGCAGGACGGTGGCATCGGCTCCGCGGCACCGGTCATCGCGCTGCAATGGCTGCGGCTTCACCATCGGGAGTTGCGCGCCCGCTGGGCCGGCAGCTGAGCGGCGCACCGGTCAGGGCTCCGCCTGATCCGCAGATTCCGCCAACAGCCGCGATGCCGGGGCACGGTAAGGTGTGCACACGGGCGCCGCGTCGGCATGAGACCCTTTCCTGGTGGATGCGCTGCGCTTATCCACCCTACTTGCTTATCTGCCCTGCCTAGCTATCGACAGGGGCGCGGCGCGAACGGCGCGTGGCGACAGTGTCATCTTCGCTACTCGCGACTCGCTACAGCGGCCATCGCCAGGGCGGCGCGCTTTTCGTAGGCTTCCCGTGCAATCTGCACGTCTTCCAGGAACCGGGGCAGCTCGCTCATGAGCAGCGCCTGGGGACCGTCCACCAGCGCCTTGCTGGGCGCCGGGTGAAAATCCGCCAGCACCATGTTCGCTCCGGCGCATGACATCGAGAATGCCGTCCGGTGCTTCGTCCCGCGAGCCCACCGAGTGGGATGGATCCACGCATACCGGCATACGGGTCAGGCGTCTGACCACCGGCACATGGGCGAAGTCGACGAAGTTGCGGTGCGGATCGCCCATGTTGGTCTTCATGCCGCGCAGGCCGAACACCACCCGGCTGTTGCCTTCGCTGGCGAGGTACTCGGCGGCGTTCAGCGATTCCTCAAGCGTGATGCCGAAGCCCCGCTTCAGCAGCACGGGAAAATCCTGCTGCCGGCCGACATGCTTGAGCAATTCGAAATTTTGGGTGTTGCGTGTGCCGATCTGCAGCATGACGCCGGTCGGTCCGCCTGTCTGGGTCAGGGCGCCGCGGATCTCGTCGATGTGGGATTCGTGGGTGACCTCCATGGCGATGACCTTGATGCCGTACTTGCCCGCCAGTTCGAACACGTAGGGAAGGCAGTTCTTGCCGTGGCCCTGAAATGAATAGGGGCTGGTGCGCGGCTTGTAGGCGCCCATGCGCGTGCAGACCTGGCCGTTGTCACGCAGGCCGCGCATCATCATTTCCACGTGCTCGGGCGTATCCACCGCGCACAGTCCGGCGAAGACATTCAAGGTGTCCTGTCCGAACCGCACGCCGTTGTAGAGGAAATGCGTGGCGCGCTGATCGTCGCGGTGGCGGCCGAGTATCCGGTACTCTTCCGAGACCCGCACGACGCGCTCGACGCACGGCAGTCGCCGCATGTCGTCGAGGTTGAGGTTGGCGGTATCGCCGATGAGATAGACCTCGGTGAGGACCTGCTGCACGCCGGTCTCGTGATGCAGGCGAATCTGGACGTTGGGAAGATTGCGCAGGAACTCCATCAATTGCTGGAATTCATCGCCCTGGGTTTCAACGTCGGGTGTCAGGATCAAGATCATGGGTGTGAATCCACTCAGTTGGTGACTCGGTGTCCGGCGCGCGCCGGAGCGTCAGTCCCGGAACCGGCGCAGCAGATCCTCATAGGCATCGATTCGCCGGTCGCGCAAAAACGGCCAGATACGGCGTACCGACTCGCTGCGGGCGCTGTCGACCTCGGCGACCAGGACGGCCGGCTCCTGCTCCGGGGCGGCGGCCAGAATCTCGCCCTGGGGGCCGGCGACAAAGCTCGAACCCCAGAACTGGATGCCGTCCCGGCCGTCCGGGCCCGGTTCGAAGCCGGTGCGGTTGCAGCTCAGCACCGGCAGGCCGTTGGCGATGGCATGGGCGCGTTGGACGTGGATCCAGGCGTCGCGCTGGCGCTGCTGCTCGCCGGCGTCGTCGGCCGGATCCCAGCCGATGGCGGTCGGGTACAGCAGCAGTTCGGCGCCTGCCAGCGCCATCAGCCGCGCGGCTTCCGGATACCATTGGTCCCAGCACACCAGCACGCCCAGTTTGCCGACCGAGGTTTCGATCGGGTTGAAACCGAGATCGCCGGGCGTGAAATAGAATTTTTCGTAGAACCCGGGGTCGTCGGGGATGTGCATCTTGCGGTAGCGCCCGGCGATGGCGCCGTCGCTTTCCAGCACCACCGCGGTGTTGTGGTAGATCCCGGCGCCGCGGCGTTCGAACAGCGACGCCACCACCACCACACCCAGCTCGGCGGCGACCGCGCCCAGCTGCTCCGTGGCCGGTCCCGGTATGGTCTCGGCCAGATCGAAGCGGGCCACGTCTTCGCTCTGGCAGAAATACACGCTCGCGTGCAGTTCCTGCAGCAGCACCAGCCGCGCGCCGCGGCCGGCCGCCTCGCGGATGCCGGCAATGGACGTTTGCAGGTTGGCTTCCCGCTGCTCGGTGCAGCGTTGCTGCACCAGTCCGACGGTGAGACGGTTGGCGCTCATGATGGAACGTGAGTCACTCCGGTTGCATTGGCCTAGCTTAACACAGCGCCCCAGTGATTACGGTTCAGCGGGCGGCGAGCACACCCTCGGGCAGCTGCATGGTGACGCAGTGCAGGCTGCCATACTGGCGGATCAGGGGCGAGGAGTTGACCGGCACCACCTCGCGGCCGGGAAGGCAGCCGCCAAGACGCTGCAGCGCCACCCGGTCGGCCGGATCGTCGTAGGTGGGCACCAGGACCGCACCGTTGATGATCAGGAAATTGGCATAGGTGGCCGGCAGGCGCTGGCCGTCGCCGTCGCGGATCGGCGCCGGAATCGGCAGCGGGACCAGCCGGTAGGCGGCACCGTCCTGGCGGCGCAGCGCCTGCAGTTCCGTCTGCATGCGTTGCAGCGGGTCGAAGTGCTCGTCGGCGGGATCGTCGCAGCTGCTGTAGGCAATGGTATCGGCGTCGCAAAACCGGGCCAGCGTGTCGATATGGCCGTCGGTGTCGTCGCCGGCCAGGTGGCCGTGACGGAGCCACAGGACCCGGCGTACCCCCAACTCACGCTTCAACAGCGCTTCGACATCGGCGCGTCCGAGTCCCGGGTTGCGATGCCCGTAGAGCAGGCAGCTTTCCGTGGTCAGCAGCGTGCCTTCGCCGTCGGTTTCGATGGCGCCGCCCTCCAGCACCAGGTCGATTTCCCGCATCGGCCGGTCGCCGAACGCGCCAAGGGTCTTGAGGCGCGCGCTGATGCGGTCGTCCAGGTCGGCCGCATACTTGCCGCCCCAGCCGTCGAAGCGGAAATCCAGCAGCAGCGGCTGACGGTCTTGCAACACGATGATCGGGCCGTGGTCGCGCGCCCAGGTGTCGTTGGACGGGACCACCTCGAGGCGCACGCGCCGCGGCTCGACGCCGGCGTCGCGCAGGCGCGCGGCCACATGGTCCCGGTGCGTCGCGTCATGGCAGCTGACCAGCACCCGTTCCCGGCGGCTGATTGCCAGGGCCAGCCGTACGAACACCGGTTCCACCTGCTCGAGCATCGGCGCCCAGTCGCCGTAGGGATGAGGCCAGGTGAGCATGACGCCGCTCTGGGCGGCCCACTCGGGCGGCAGGTGGCGGGCGGATGGCATGGCGGTCAGAACGGCGATTGTGGAGCCGTCGCCGTTACCCCGAACCGCAATGCCGTTCGGGATAGGGCGCGCCGGCCCGCGGGCGTGCGGTCACTTGTTGGTCTTGGTGGGGTGCACCACGGAGTGGATGACGTACTTGTATTCGAAATAGACCGTGTATTTGTCATACACCCAACGCGTGATCGGTGGATTCCCCACCGCCGGCAGGATCTGCTTCGGTTGGCCGAACATTTTGCGCACCTGATCCATGGTCATGCCCCCCGCCGGGCGCGGTACCCCTTGGGGACTGTTGGGGGGCTCCTGGCCGACGGAGCGGAGATTCAGGTTGTCGGCCTGCACCGGTGCCGCCGCGATACACAGCAGGATGCTGAGCAGAAAAACCAGTCGCCGTGAAGCCATGTTCCAACTCCTTGACTATTGGGATTTATTTATCCGTAGGTCGACTATAGCACCTCCGCGCAGCCAGCAGAAGTCCCGCATGGGGCGCCGGTGCGAACGGCTTCAAAGTTCCGGCATCCGGTTGGCAAACGGCGCGCGGCGCCCTAACCTTGGGCGCTTTCCAGGGCCCGCCGGGCCGCGAGTCATCCGATGTATTTTAACGCTCCATTGCTCGAAGGCCGCCTGATCCGGCGCTACAAGCGCTTTCTTGCCGACGTACGTCTTGCCGATGGCACCGTGGTCACCGCCCACACGCCCAACACCGGCTCCATGCTCGGTTGCGCCGAGTCCGGCAGTCGCGTGTGGCTGCGCGATACCGGCAATACGGCACGCAAGTACCCGCTGTCCTGGGACATCGTCGAAGCCGGCGGGACGACGCTGGTGGGCATCAACACCGGCCTCAGCAACGCCCTGGTGCGTGAAGCGGTGGAGCAGGGCGTGGTCGACGCGCTTGCCGGCTACAGCGATATCCGTTCCGAAGTGCGCTACGGCAACGAACGCAGCCGCATCGATCTGCTGCTGCAGGGCCACGCCACGGACGCCGACTGCTACCTGGAAGTGAAAAACGTCACCCTTGCCGAAGGCGGACGGGCGCTGTTTCCGGACGCGGTCAGCGCCCGCGGCACCAAGCACCTGCGCGAGCTCATGGCGGTGGCGGAGTCCGGCCTGCGGGCGGCGCTTTGCTTCTGCGTGCAACGGGGCGACGTGCAGGTCATGGAACCCGCCGACCGCATCGACCCGGAATACGGCCGTACCCTGCGGCTGGCACGGGCCCGAGGCGTCGAGGTTTTCGCCTACCGGGCCGCCGTTTCCACTTCCGGGATTCAGCTCGATACGGCCATCCCTGTAAGGCTGCCGGATTGATCGGCAACGCGGCGCCGTGATTACGGCGTCCACCGCGTGCAGCGCCCGGCCCCTTTGCGTGGCCGCTGCGACGGGGCGGGTTAACATCCGGTAAGACATTCGGTCGCCAAATATGGTTTAATTCCCACCCATGTTCCGGCCCTTGCAAGCGTATGTCGGCCTGCGCTACGTGCGCGCCAAGCGACGCAACCACTTTATTTCCTTCATCTCCCTGATCTCGATGCTGGGCATCGCCGTGGGCGTATGGGCGCTGATCACGGTGCTGTCGGTGATGAACGGCTTCGAGATGGAATTGCGCAACCGCATCCTCGGCATGGCGGCCCACGCCACCATCCAGGGTATCGGCCAGCCCCTGACCGATTGGCGGGAGGTGGCGGCGACGGCCATGCGCAACCGCCACGTGATCGGTGCCGCCCCCTACGTCCAGGGCGAGGCGATGATCAGCGCCGACGGCACCAGCCAGGGCGTGCTGGTTCGCGGTGTGAACCCCGCGGAAGAGCCGCACGTCTCGGACGTGGGCAGCAAGATGATCAGTGGCCGGCTCAGGAATCTGCATCCCAACGGCTTCGGCATCATCCTGGGCTCGGAACTGGCGGCGACACTGGGTGTGCACACCGGCGACAAGGTGACGGTGATCATTCCCCAGGCCACGGTGACGCCGGCGGGGATACTGCCGCGGTTCAAACGTTTTACCGTGGTGGGCGTATTCGAGGTGGGTATGCACGAATACGACAGCGGCCTGGTGCTGATGGATATCAAGGATGCGGCGCGCCTCTACCATATGCAGGGCGCGGTAACCGGCGTGCGGCTGCGACTCGATGACATGTTTCTGGCGCCGCGGATCGGGCCCGAGATCACCCGCCACCTGCCCGGCGGGTACATCGTCCGGGACTGGACCCAGTTGCACCGCAACCTGTTCAAGGCCATCAGCATGGAGAAACACGTGATGTTCATCATCCTGTTTCTGATCGTCGCCGTGGCCGCTTTCAACATCGTTTCGACCTTGGTCATGGTGGTAACCGACAAACAGGCCGACATCGCCATCCTGCGCACCCTCGGGGCGACGCCGCGGACCATCATGGGCATCTTCGTCATTCAGGGCTGCCTGATCGGCGTGATCGGTACCTTGCTGGGTGTGGCTGCGGGCGTGCCCACCGCCATCAATGTCGAGACCATCGTTTCAACGATTGAACACATCTTCCACGTGCAGTTCCTGTCTCCGGATGTGTATTACATCAGCGAAATCGTGTCCGATCTGCACTGGTCGGATGTTGGCATCATTTCCGGTTTCTCGCTGTTGGTGACCCTGTTCGCGACCCTGTACCCGGCCTGGCGCGCATCCCGTACCCAGCCGGCGGAGGCATTGCGTTATGAATGAGCCGCTGGTGTCCGCGGTGCCGGCACAGGCGCCGGCGGTGGTGAGCTGCAGCCATGTGGCCAAGTCGTTCCGCGAGGGCGGCCTCCAGGTGGACGTGCTCCAGGACGTCACTCTGTCGGTGGCCACCGGGGAGCGGGTGGCGATCGTCGGCGCCTCGGGTTCCGGCAAGAGCACGCTGCTGCACCTGTTGGGGGGGCTGGACCGGCCTTCGGCGGGCGAGGTGTATGTGGGCGGCCGGAATATGAATCGCCTGTCTGATGCAGAGCGCGGGCGGCTGCGCAACCGGGCGCTCGGCTTCGTCTACCAGTTTCACCACCTGCTGGGTGAGTTTACGGCGTTGGAAAATGTTGCCATGCCGTTGTTGATTCGCGGATTGTCGCCCAAGGATGCCGCCGAGCAGGCCGCTGACATGCTCGACAAGGTCGGTCTTTCGCCGCGCCTCGAACACAAGCCGGGAGAAATGTCCGGCGGCGAGCGCCAGCGCGCGGCACTGGCGCGGGCCCTGGTTACCCGCCCCCAGTGCGTGCTGGCCGACGAGCCCACCGGCAACCTGGATCTCAAGACCGCGGAGAAGGTCTACGAGCTGATGCTGGAACTCAACGAGCGCTTCGGCCTGAGTTTCGTCATCGTCACCCACGATCCTTCGCTGGCGCAGCGTATGGACCGCATCTGGCATTTGCGCGACGGTGTGCTTTCGCCTGATAACGATGATTAAAACAATAGCTTATATAATTATTCTGAAGTGATTCCTTGTGCCTT
Organism: Gammaproteobacteria bacterium; assembly: GCA_037385045.1. GTDB lineage: Bacteria > Pseudomonadota > Gammaproteobacteria > JASBUN01 > JASBUN01 > JARRNJ01. Next base: position 6,923 of record JARRNJ010000060.1, read on the forward strand.
GGTGCTGCCCCGTTTGCGCCGCCGCTCCTGATAGGCGCGCACGATGTGCCAGCGCCACAGCAGCCGGATGATGGTGTACCCCAGTATGGCGCTGGCGAGCCCGGCCACGAAGCAGCCGAGCAGAAACGGCTGCCAGATTGCCCCCAGTTCGTGGCCCAGCCACTCGAATGAGAGTTGGAACTGAAAGTGATGGGAGGGGCGGTTGAGCAGCCACGAGCCGAGCTTGTAGGTGCCATAGAACATCGGCGGCATGGTGAACGGGTTGGTGATCCACACCAGGACCACCGACAACGGCAGGTTGACGCGCACGACGATGGCGGCGGCCGCCGCCAGCACCATCTGGAACGGCACCGGCACGAAAGCCATGAACAAACCTACGGCAAAGGCGCCGGCCACCGAGCGGCGGTTCAGATGCCACAGGTTCGGGTCGTGGAGCAGGGTGCCGAATACGCGCAGGTGCTTGTGGTTTCGGATCATCTGGTGATCCGGCATGATGCGTTTGATAAACTTCTTCAGCATAGGGATCGCGGCGGGCTACCGGGCGAGAACAACCTTGATCAAGGATACGCCATAGGCCTGTAGCGTTCCATTAAAGTTTAGGGACGAACGCGGTGCGATTAGGGATTATCGCCTTTCTGCTGGGCGTCTGTGTTCTGCAGCGTCTGACGGTGCTGCCGTCTTCCCACTGGTGCTGGTTGGCTCCCGGACTCTTGGCGGCGGCCTGGCGCTGGCCGCCGCTGCGGCCGCCAGCCATGGCCGGTGTCGGTTTCCTGTGGGCGCTGCTGCAGGCGAGCATGGCTCTGCAGCACGTTCTGCCGCCGGCCTGGGAAGGCGTCGACCTGGAGGCGGTGGGACGCATCGCCTCGGTGCCGCGCGACGACGTCCGGCGGCTGCGGTTCGTGTTGCGCGTGGACCGCCTTCGCCACGCCGGTCACACCATCCCGGGCCCGCGGCGCCTGCGCCTGAGTTGGTACGGCCGCGCGCCGCGGCTGCAGGCAGGCGACCGCTGGCGGCTGACCGTGCGCCTGAAACGACCCAGCGGCCTGATGAATCCGGGTACCTTCGACTATGAGCGGTGGCTGTTCCAGCACCGTATCGACGCCACCGGCTACGTGCGCGACGGTGCCTCCAACCGACGCCTGGCCAGCGGCTGGAGTCTTGACCGGGTACGTCAGCGCCTCGTGGAGCGTCTGCGTCGGGCACTGGGTCGCGATCGAAACCTGGGCGTGATCACGGCGTTGGCGGTGGGGGAACGCGACGGCATATCGCCGGCACAATGGGACCTGCTCAATGCGACCGGGACCAGTCATCTGCTGGCCATTTCGGGTCTTCATATTGGATTGGTGGCCGGCCTGGCGTTCGTGTTGATGCGATGGCTGTGGTCCCGGTCGCTGCGGCTCACTTTGCGGCTGCCGGCGCCGAAGGCCGCGGCGCTCGCGGGGTTGGCGGCAGCGGCGGCGTATGCGGCGCTGGCCGGATTTTCGGTGCCCACCCAGCGGGCATTGATCATGGTGGCGGTGGCATTTGGGGGGTTGCTGCTGGGGCGCTGCCGGCGCCCCGCGGATAGTTTGGCGGTGGCCCTGTTGCTGGTGTTGCTGTGGGACCCGCTGGCGGTGCTGGCAGCGGGTTTCTGGCTCTCGTTTACCGCCGTGGCGGTGATCCTCTACGGCATGAGCGCCCGGGTCGGCGGCTCAGGGGTGTGGTGGCGTTGGGGGCGCGTGCAATGGCTGGTGGCCGCGGGACTGCTGCCGTTGAGCCTGGTGTTCTTTCAGCGCCTGTCCTGGATCGCGCCGGCAGCGAATCTGGTAGCGGTGCCCTGGGTCAGTCTGCTGGTGGTGCCGCTGGTGCTGCTCGGCAGCACGCTGCTGATGCTGGGCGTCGGCCTCGGCGGCTGGGTACTGCACGGGGCCGGCATTTTGTTGAACTTGTTGTGGCGGTTTCTCGATGTCCTGGCCGCAGTTCCCATGGCGGTCTGGTCCCAGCAGGCGCCGCCCCTGTGGGCGGTGTTGGCAGCGGCCCTTGGCGGGCTGCTGTTGTTGGCGCCCCGCGGTTTTCCGGCCCGGTGGCTGGCCGCACTGCTATGGCTGCCGGCGTTTGTGGCGCTGCCGCCGGCGCCGGGCCGCGGTGTCCTGGACCTGACCGTGTTGGACGTGGGCCAGGGATTGGCGGTGGTGGCGCGTACCCGCCGGCACACCCTGGTGTACGACGCAGGACCGCGTTTCAGCGCCTCGTTCGACGCGGGGGAGGCGGTGGTAGTGCCGTTCCTGCGCAACCTGGGCGTGCGCCGTATCGACCGGCTGGTGGTCAGTCACGATGACCGCGACCACATGGGCGGCGTCAACTCGGTTCTCCGCCGCCTGGCGGTGGACGACGTGCTCGCCGGGGTGCCGGAGGCCGTCGCCGGCGTGCGGGCGCGCCAATGCCGGCGCGGCCAGTCCTGGACCTGGGATGCGGTGCGGTTTCGGGTGCTAAGCCCGAGTTCGAGCTCCACACTCAACGGCAATAATCGTTCCTGTGTCCTGCGCATCGACGCCCCCGGCGGCAGTGTATTGCTGACCGGGGACATACAGGCGGACGTGGAGAAGCGACTGGTGGCGCAGGTGCCGCGGTGGCTGCCCGTCGATGTGCTCGTGGTGCCGCACCACGGCAGCCGGACTTCGTCGACCGCGGCCTTCGTTCACCGGGTCAGTCCCGCCTATGCCGTGTTCACCACCGGCTACCGCAATCGTTTCGGATTTCCGCGTCCGGTCGTGGTGGCCCGGTACCGGGCCGCCGGCGCCGCCTTGTTGGATTCCGCGGCCGACGGGGCAGTGCGGTTCCGGATCGGACCCCTCCGCGGTTTGGGCGCCCCGCAACGCTACCGGGTGGCGGCCGGGCGGTATTGGAACCGGCATCCGGTTCACAGATAAGGCGCACGGCGGTTTCGGCGGACGGTCGAAATCCAGTATCATCCTGACTTTGGAATCGCCTTCCGACGTGGGCGCAATCGCAGAAAGGGTCACCAACTGTGTGGGAGATCGTAGTATCTGGCGGCTGGTTGATGGTGCCCATCATCGCCTGTTCCATCGCGGCGCTGGGCATTATCGTTGAACGGCTTTGGGCACTGCAGAGAAAGCGGGTGATACCCAAGCATCTGGTGGCCCAGGTCTGGCACTGGGAGAAGAACAACCAGTTGGACAAGGAACGGCTGCGCGCCATGCGCAGCGGCTCGCCGTTGGGCAAAGTGCTGGCGGCGGGCATCGACAACCGCGACAAGCCGCGTGACGTGATGCGCGAGGCGATCGAGGAAACCGGCCGCCACGAAGTCCATGCGCTGGAGCGTTATCTCAATACCCTCGGCACCATCGCCGCCATCAGTCCGCTGCTGGGCCTGTTGGGTACGGTGTTCGGCATGATCGAGGTGTTCACCAATCTGGCCGCCCACGGCGCCGGCAACGTCTCCAATCTTGCCGGCGGCATTTCCCAGGCCTTGATCACCACCGCTGCCGGACTGGTGGTGGCGATCCCGAGCCTGATGTTCTACCGCTACTTCCGCGGGCGGGTGGATGAGTTGGTGGTTTACATGGAACAGGAAGCCATCAAGCTGGTGGAAGTCATGCATGGGCAGCGCAGCCGCGAAGCCGCCAAGGAGGAGGGATGAATCTGCGGGGCAAGCGCCGGGAGGATCCCGAGGTCAACCTGACGCCGCTGATCGACGTGGTATTTCTGCTGCTGATCTTCTTCATGGTGTCCACCACGTTCAAGCACGAGGCGGATCTCAAGGTGCAGTTGCCCGAGGCTTCGGCCAAGCCCGAGGCGGTGCAGCAGAATCGGCTCGAAGTGGTCATTGACGCCAAGGGCCAGTTCTTCGTCAATGACAAGCGGCTGGTGAACCGGCGCGTGAACACCTTGAAACGTGCGCTGCAGGAGGCCGCCGGCGGGCGTAAGAATCTGCCGCTGGTAATCCGCGCCGACGGCCGCACCCCGCACCAGGCGGTGGTCACGGCAATGGACGCGGCGGCGCAACTGGGCATCGTTCATTTGTCCATCGCCACCGTCCACGCCAACGAGCCGTAGCCCTCATGGTTCCGTGGGCGAAGATCTTGCGGCGGTACGGGGGCCGGAATTGCCCGGAACATTCGCATCCGGTCCCGCGCCCGCGGCCGTCTCCATGAACCTCGAGGATATCTGGTACCGCAAGCATGCCCTGGTGTGGGTGTTGCTGCCGCTGTCGTGGCTGTATTGCCTGCTGGTACGCACGCGGCGCTGGGCCTACCGGTCGGGCATCCTCAATGTGTATACGCCGCCGGTGCCGGTGGTGGTGATCGGCAACGTCACAGTGGGTGGCACGGGCAAGACGCCGCTGGTGGCGTGGCTGGTGGAGCGCTTGCGCGACGCCGGTTTCCGCCCGGCCGTCGTCAGCCGTGGCTACGGCGGCAAGGCGCGCCACTGGCCCCAGCAGGTGCGGCCCGACAGTGATCCGATGATGGTGGGTGACGAGCCGCTGTTGTTGGCCCGGCGTTGCCGCTGCCCCATCGCGGTGGCGCCCGATCGCAGCGCCGCGGTGCGGGCGTTGTTGGAACACAGCGATTGCGATGTGATCGTCTCCGATGACGGCCTGCAGCACTACGCCCTGGGCCGGACCATCGAAGTGGCGGTAGTCGATGGCGTGCGGCGCCTGGGCAATGCCCGGTGTCTGCCCGCGGGGCCTCTGCGCGAACCACGCCGCCGGTTGCAGGACGTGGATTTCGTGGTGTGCAACGGCGCTCCGGGGCGGCTCGAGTACGCGATGAAGCTGGTCGGCGACGAGCTCCGAGACTTGAACGACGAAGGCCGCGCATGCACACTCGAATCCTTGCGCGGCCAGGTCGTGCACGCGGTGGCCGGAATCGGCAACCCGCAGCGGTTCTTTTCCCGCCTGCGCGACGCCGGGTTGTCGGTGCGGGAGCACCCGTTTCCCGACCACCATGCGTTCCGGACGGAGGATCTGCAGTTTGGCGACGGCTTGCCGGTGGTGATGACGGAAAAGGATGCGGTGAAATGCCGCCGCTTCGCGCCGGCCAATGCCTGGTATCTGCCGGTGGCTGCCGAGGTGGACGAGCGGTTCGGTCCGCGGTTGCTGGCAATGCTGCATGAACGCCGCATGGAGCGTCGGGCGTCTCCGATGGCGCCGACGAGTGGTTGAATCGCGTACCGCCGGGTGCGCTTGTGGTTGAGGTTTGCCAATGGACATGAAACTTCTGGACATACTCGCGTGCCCAGTGTGCAAGGGGCCGCTGGTTTACGAAAAGAAAGCCCAAGAGCTCATCTGCCGTGCCGACCGTTTGGCGTATCCGATCCGCGACGGCATACCGGTGATGCTGGAGGAAGAGGCCCGGGAACTGGCGCCGGACGAGGAAGTGGAACAGACGGGGATCTGAGCGTCCGGTTGCCAGTACGCTGGCCGCGGAGGGGACTGAATCGCCATCATGCATGAACCGCCTCGCTTCAAGGTGGCCATTCCGGCACGCTACGCCTCCACGCGCCTGCCCGGCAAACCCCTGCGGACGTTGGCCGGCCGGCCGCTGATCCAACATGTGTATGACCGGGCCGTGGAGAGCGGCGCCGAGGAAGTGGTCATCGCCACGGATGACCCGCGCATCGTGTCCGCCGCGGAGGCGTTCGGCGCCCGGGTCTGCATGACAGCGCCGGAGCATCCATCGGGTACCGACCGGCTGGCGGAAGTGGCGCGCCGGCTGGGTTGGAAGGCCGACGAAATCGTCGTCAACCTCCAGGGTGACGAGCCCTTGATGCATCCGGACCTGATTCGGCGCCTGGCGACGGACCTCGCCCGGTTTGGGGACGCCGAGATCGCGACGGTGTGTACGCCCATTCACACCACCGCCGAACTGTTCGATCCCCACGTGGTCAAGGTGGTCATGGACAAGGACGGCTATGCGCTGTATTTCAGCCGCGCGCCGGTGCCTTGGGACCGGGACGCCTTCGCGGTGACCACGGAGGAACTGCCGCAGGGCGCACAGCACTTTCGCCATATCGGCCTGTATGCTTATCGCGCCGGCTTTCTTGAGCGATACAACGGTCTTGCGCCTTGTTATCTCGAACGCACCGAGTCTCTCGAGCAGCTGCGCGCCTTGTGGAGCGGCGTGCGGATTCATGTCCTGCACAGCGACCGGCCTCCGGGACACGGTGTGGATACACAGGACGATCTCGAACGGGTGGAACGACTGCTGGCGACATCGCAGCGGACCCCGTTGGCCGACTGAGTGTTACATCGTCAGCCGTCGATCAAATCGAGGGCCAGGAACCGCGGATGCAGGGCCGAGCGTTCCGCGGTCAAAACCGGTACGGTATAGGTTTCCGGAACCCGCCGGCCGGGGTTGCCGAACTGGTTGGTTTGGATCATGTCCCGCCGCGCGTCCATCAATACAATGGACGGCCCGTCCTCGAGCACCTCGATTACCCGGCAGATCATGCCTTCATGGCGCACATGCAGGCCGATCATGCCCCGTAGCTGCTCGATGGTGATGTTGATGTAGGGGGGCATGGGATTTGTCTCGGGTGGGTGGAGTGCGGGTATAATTGTGTTCTTAAACGTCTTTCAGAATGATCATTTATTAGACCGCCTGTGACAAGGAAGGATCCGCAGGCTTGTCGGAGATCTACATGGTCCGTGTGTTGTTTGTCTGCCTCGGCAATATCTGCCGTTCCCCCACCGCGCAGGGGGTGTTCGCAAAAATGGTCGGCGACGAAGGCCTCGGCGAAGCTGTCGTTGTCGATTCCGCCGGTACCCATGCTTACCACATCGGCGAGCGGCCCGATCCGCGGGCGCAGAAGGCGGCGTTGAAACGGGCCATCGATCTCAGCGCCTTGCGCGCCCGGCGGGTGGTGCCAGAGGATTTCGAGGAGTTCGACTACGTGGTGGCAATGGACCGCGGCAACTTTGAGCACCTCCAGTCCATGTGTCCGCCGGCAGCGCAGCACAAATTACATCTGTTCCTGAACTTTGCGCCGGAGCTGAACCTGGACGAAGTTCCGGATCCTTACTATGGCGGACCCGCCGGATTCGAGCGCGTCATCGACCTGATCGAGGATGCGTCCCGCGGGCTGATCGCACACATTCGCGAACGCCACCGCTAGGGCCGCACGGGGTTGGGGCCCCGTGCGGACTTCCCCTGGGCAAGGATCACTGGCCTTCCTTGGCTTCGCCGGTGCGCGGCGGCGCGTCTTCGACCGGTCGCGACTGTGTCTGTCCCGGTTGCTCGCCCGATCTGGCCGGTGTCGCGGACATCGGTGCCGGGCTTGACGTCGGCCCGGGGGGCGTCGCCGGCGCGGGGGTTGGCGCAGGTCCGGCTGGGGCGGCGGTCGCGGTTTCGGGCTGCGGCCGAGGGGCCGGGTGCGGCGTCGCCGGCGCCTCGGGTTCACGGGGTCCCGGTGCGGACTCCTTCCACATCGCCGGCGGGCCGGCGTCGGGTCTGGCTGCCGGGGGCGGCGGTGCCGCCGGGCCGGAAGGCGGCGACGATTCGCCTGCAACCGAGGGCCTCACCGGATCGGATGGTGGCGCCTCGGCGACTTTTTCCGCTGCGCCGGGGCGCGATGGGGCGGCTGGGGCGGATTCGGCAGCCGAAGTCGGCTTCATTTCCGCGGTGGTGGCGGACGTGTTGGCCGGTGGCGGCGTCGCCCGCTCGGGTTGCTCGCGCGGGGTATTCTCACCGGCGGCGGGCGGTTGCGTCGGCGGCGTTTGGTTGGGTGCCGCTTCGTTCGGACGCTTGCCGGCGTCGTCGGGCCGGTTCTCGGGCACCACCGTGCCTGCGCCATCGGCCGACGTCGTCTCGTCGGCCGATGGCGTTTGGGCATTGTGATCGCCGGAGGCGGTTTTGCGCCGCCGGCGGCCGCCGCGACGACCGCGTCGGCTGCTGCGCTGTCCGTTGCTCTTGCGGCGCGCTTCGCCGCTGTCTTCCTCGGGCTTGGTTTCGTGTTCGTTCCTGCCTTTGGTTTCGGCCGCGGCACTCGTCCGTTCCTGGTTGCGGGCCTCGGCCGCCTTGGCGTCGGGCGCGGTGGCGCCGGCGGACGCAGTCTCCGCCGGGGCCTTGCGGCGGGCCGACCCTTGGCTGCGGCGGCCCTGTTGCGAGCCGTTCTTGTGACTTGGTTCGTTACCTCGATTCTACACGAGCACGGCCACAGGCCACGTGGCACGTGGAGGCCCGCAGTGGACTCATCTGGGCCAGCCCGTGCGCGGGGGCGCCCGCCGCGGCGGAACCGGGGTGGGCGGTGCGACGCTACGCACCGCCGGTATTTCGGCGACCGGTTTCGGCTCGGTAATGGCGGTGGTGTCCTGCTCGTCGGGGGTGTGCGCCAAGTCGTAGCTGGTCGTTTCCTTGGCTTCGTCGTCGAGGCGGATACGCGCGACTTCGTATTGCGGTGTCTCGAAAGCCGGGTTGGGCACCAACACGATGGATACATCGTGCCGTTGTTCAATGTCGTGAATAATCGGCCGCTTCTCATTGAGGAGGAACGTGGCCACCTTGACCGGAAGCTGGGCAACGACGCGGCCAGTCTTCTCCTTCATGGCCTCTTCCTCGAGAATACGCAGCACTGCAAGCCCGAGCGACTCGATGCCACGGATGGTGCCTTGACCGTTGCAGCGTGGGCATACCACCTGGCTGGACTCGCCCAGCGACGGGCGCAGACGCTGGCGGGACATCTCCAGCAGCCCAAAGCGTGAGATGCGTCCCACCTGGACCCGGGCCCTGTCCTGGCGCAGGGCGTCGCGCAGACGGTTTTCCACCTCGCGCTGATTGCGCGATTGGGCCATATCGATGAAATCAATGACGATCAACCCGCCCAGATCCCGCAGCCGCAATTGACGTGCGATCTCGTCGGCTGCCTCCACGTTGGTGTTGAGTGCGGTTTCCTCGATGTCGGCGCCCTTGGTGGCGCGCGCCGAGTTGATGTCGATGGACACCAGGGCCTCGGTATGATCGATGACGATCGATCCACCGGAGGGCAGGCGCACCTCGCGGCCGAAGGCCGATTCGATCTGGCTTTCGATCTGGTAGCGGGTGAACAGCGGGACGGGATCCTTGTAGAGCTTCAGCTTCTGCTGATTGTGCGGCATTACCTGGCGCATGAAATCCGTGGCCTGGCGGTGGACGTTCTCGTCGTCCACCAGGATCTCGCCGATGTCCTTGCGCAGGTAGTCGCGCAGGGCGCGGATGATGACGTTGCTCTCCTGGTAGATCAGAAACGGCGACGGACGCTCCCGGGAGGCGGTTTCAATGGCGTTCCACAGGTGCAACAGGTAATCGAGGTCCCACTGCAGTTCCTCCAGCGAGCGTCCCACTCCGGCCGTACGCACGATGAGCCCCATTCCCTCGGGGATCTCCAGCCCGGCCATGGCTTCGCGGACTTCGTTGCGGTCGTCGCCCTCGATGCGCCGCGATACCCCGCCGGCGCGCGGGTTGTTGGGCATCAGCACCAGGAAACGGCCGGCCAGACTGATGAAGGTGGTCAGCGCTGCGCCCTTGTTGCCGCGCTCCTCCTTCTCCACCTGGACCACCAGTTCCTGACCTTCGTGGACCACGTCCTTGATATTGACGCGGCCGCCGCCGGGGGCGTCGGGTTTGAAGTAACTGCGGGCAATTTCCTTCAGGGGCAGAAAACCATGGCGTTCGGCACCGTAGTCCACGAACGCGGCTTCCAGGCTGGGCTCGATACGGGTGATCTTGCCCTTGTAGATGTTGGACTTTTTCTGTTCCCGCCCGGCGGTCTCGATGTCGAGGTCATACAGGCGCTGGCCGTCCACCATGGCCACCCGCAACTCTTCCGGCTGAGTTGCGTTCACGAGCATTCGTTTCATGTTCCAGTTCTCTAGGGCGCTCGACCGTGGTGCACGTGCATGCGCCACTGAGCCGGAACCGGACTGTGCATCTTGTTCGGCCTGCAGTGCAGCGAAGTCAGCCAGTCGTCTGCAGACCCGGCGAATTCTTTCCGGCGGGGGCCGATCGGCCCACGGGAGCGCTCATTCTTTCATCGCCCCGCATCTGCTTAAAGGGTCGGGCGATGTCAAAACCCTGTTTTTATCCGACCGCGCCGCTCTTGGCGCAGGCCCGAAACCGTAAGTAACCGTTTGTTTTATTGGAATCTTCGGGTGGTCCGGGCATGTAACACGGATGCCGCGAGATCCGCTGACGGTTCTTCGGTGAATTGACTATAACAGTGTTGGAAAAATCGTTCAATTGCAGCCAGTTTCGCCGCTAGTGTTGGCCCGGTGAATTGGTATCATTGCCTCATGACCGAGCCTGGCCGCACCCGACCTGCCGTACGTATCGTGACCGTCGACGTGGGGCAGGACGGCCAGCGCATCGACAATTTCCTGGCCCGCACCCTCAAGGGGGTGCCCAAGAGTTATTTGTACCGCATTTTGCGTAAGGGCGAGGTGCGGGTGAACAAGGGCCGGATCCGGCCCGATTATCGCCTCCGCGTCGGAGACCAGGTGCGCATCCCGCCGCTGCGCAGCGCGCAACCGCGGGCCGAAGCGCGGATTCCGGACACCGCCGCTGAGCGGGTCCAGCAGGCGCTCCTGTATGAAGACGATGACCTGCTGGTCCTGGACAAGCCGGCCGGTATCGCCGTCCATGGCGGCAGCGGACTGAGTTTCGGCATTATCGAAATCTTGCGCCAGCTGCGTCCGCAGGCCGAATACCTGGAGCTGGTGCACCGCCTGGACCGCGATACCAGCGGCTGCCTGCTGGTCGCCAAGCGCCGCGCCGCCCTGCTCGAATTGCAGGCGCAGCTGAGCGATGGCATGGCTAAGGGCTACCTGGCCCTGGTGGAAGGACAGTGGCAGGGTGGAAAACGCACGGTATCGGCCCCACTTCGCAAGAATGCCCTGCAGGGCGGCGAGCGCGTGGTCAGGGTCAGCGACGACGGTAAACCGGCGGTGAGCCGCTTTGCTCCGGTGGATGGATTTCGCGAGGCGAGCCTGATGGAGGTCTACCTGGACACCGGCCGCACGCATCAGATCCGCGTTCACGCCGCCTACTGCGGCCACCCACTGGCCGGCGACGACAAGTACGGGTCGGCGGCATTCAACCGCCGCATGCGCGCGTTGGGCCTGAAGCGGTTATTCCTGCATGCCCATCGGCTGAGCTTCAGACGCCCGGGTCGGGTCGAGGAGCTCGATATCAGCGCGCCGTTGCCTGCGGACCTGCAGAACCTATTGGACACGTTGGAAAGGTAATATGACGCAGCGATTCAAGGTGTTGATTTTCGATTGGGACGGCACCCTCATGGATTCCGAGGCCCACATCGTGCAAAGCATGGTCTCGGCCATGGAGCAACTCGGTACCGAGGTGCTCGATGCCCGGACCATCGGTAACGTGATCGGACTGGGTATGCGCGAAGCCGTCCATACGCTGTTCCCGCAGCGCCGTGACGAGGCGTTCGTGAAGGCTTTCGTCGATGCCTATAGAAGTCATTTTTTCGCCGCCGATGCACCGCAGGCGCTGTTCCCGGGAGCGGCGTCGACGTTGCGCGGCCTGCGCGCCGACGGCTACCGGCTGGCGGTGGCGACGGGCAAGAGCCGCAGGGGACTGGACTTCGCCCTGGAACAGACCGGACTCGGCGACCTGTTCAGTGCCACCCGCGCCGCGGATGAAACCGCTTCCAAACCCGACCCGCGAATGCTGCGGGAGATTCTGGCGGAACTTGGAGCGGACCCGGATGAGGCGATCATGATCGGCGATACGGCGTTCGACATGGAAATGGCGCGCAATGCCGGTACCCATGCCGTTGCCGTGAGCTACGGCGTCCATGACACCGCGCGCCTGATGGCCTACCGACCATTGACCTGCCTGGATGAGCTGGCGGCGCTTTCGCAGTGGTTGGTCGCGGCGGCGGTGCCGAAACGCGTGGCCTCGGCGTCGTAGCCCGCGTATCGCGGGCAAGCGCCGGGAAAGGCGGACCGAAGCAAGGACGGGGGCTATGAGCGAGAACGAGACCGATCCTTTCGAAAGCGCACTGGAGCCGCCCGCTGCAGGGCGCGGGGCTCCCGGCGGGTCGCCGCCGCAATGGGAGCGCGAAGTGCTGGAAAAGATCGCGCTGGCCGCCCTGACCGAACAGCGTCGCGGACGGCGGTGGGGCATCTTCTTCAAATCGCTGTTGTTCATCTTCCTGTTTGCGCTGCTGTACCTGGCACTTCCCCGTTCGGTCCCGATCGGCCCCCACACCGCCATGGTGCGGATCGAGGGCGTGGTGGCCGACGGCCGGCCGGCCAGCGCCGCGAACATCATCAAGGCACTCGATGCCGCATTTGCCGCCTCGGGAACCCGTGGCGTGCTGCTGCGCGCCGACAGCCCGGGGGGCAGCCCGGTGCAGGCCGCCTATGTCTACGATGAAATCATGCGTCTGAAGAAGCAGTACCCGGATATTCCCGTCTACGCAGTGGTGACCGACCTGTGCGCGTCGGCGTGCTATTACATGATCTCCGCCGCCGACAAGATCTACGCCAACCGTGGCAGCCTGGTGGGTTCGATCGGCGTGTTATATGAAGGGTTCGGTTTCACCGGCCTGTTGGACAAGCTCGGCGTGCAGCGCCGGCTGATCACCGCCGGCAAGGACAAGGGCATGCTTGATCCGTTCTCGCCACTCAAACCCGGTGACGTGGCGCACCTCAAGGTCATGCTGGCGGAGGTGCATCAGCAGTTCATCGACGCGGTGAAGAAAGGCCGCGGCAAGCGCCTTGCAAACGACGAGGATCTGTTTACCGGAATGATCTGGACCGGGCAGAAAGCGATGAAGCTCGGGCTGGTCGACGGATTGGCGTCGCCCGGGGCGGTGGCCCGCGACGTGATCGGCGCGGAGAAAATCACCGACTATTCGCCGCAGGAGAACTGGCTGCGCCAGCTGGCCGACTCGGTCGGCGCCTCCATCGGCCGCAATATCCTTCCGGCGCAGGGGCCGGGTCCGCAATTGCGCTAGGGCGTCCGCCCGACGGCGCCCGGTGTAGCTCACAGCACCGAAACGCCCTCGCGCTCCAGCATCCGCGTCAGGCGAATCAGGGGCAGGCCCATGAGCGCACTGGGGTCGTCGCCCTCCATGCGTTCAAACAACGCGATGCCGAGGCCTTCGGATTTGAAGCTGCCGGCGCAGTTGTACGGTTGCTCGCGCCTGAGATAGCGTTCGATCTGCTCGGCGCTCAACGCACGGAACACAACCTGAAACGGGACCACCTCCAGCTGCACCCCGCCACTGGCGGCGTTGAGCAGGCACAGGCCGGTGTAGAAGGTGACTGTGCATCCCGATGCCCGTTCCAACTGCCGGACTGCGGCCCCATGGTCGCCGGGCTTGCCCATGATTTCACCGTCCAATACCGCCACCTGATCGGAGCCGATCACCAGCGCGCCGGGATGGCGTGCCGCAACCGCGCGCGCTTTGGCTTCCGACAGCCGGGTTACCAGCGCCTGGGGCGATTCGCCGGCCAGCCGGGTCTCATCCACCTCGGGGGCATCGGTTTCGAACGCCAGGCCCAGGCGCTCCAGCAGTTGGCGGCGGTAAGGCGAGGTGGAGCCGAGGATCAATGGCGGTGCATCGGCGGGCATGGGCGGGAGGGTTCGCGTCGGGGTTTGTATGGGGCCGCGACGTGAACCGCCTTCACTTTGCCGGAAATGGTGGCCTGTATCTCGGTTTCCATTTTCATGGCTTCCGTGACCAGGACCGGGTCGCCGGCGTTGACCTGATCGTCGACTTTGACCAGGACGTCGATGATGGTCCCGGGCATGGAGGTGGTCACGTGCCCGGGTTCGGTGGCCTTGGGACGGCGCGAACCGCCGCCCTTGGCCTTGGTGGCCCCGGCGGCCGGCGCGTCCGGCAGCAGCTCGTCCAGGGTCTCGATCATGATTTCTTCGGGCACACCGTCCACGGTGACATAGAACGGGCGCATGTTCTGGGTTCGGTGCCCGGTGCCGGTCACCATCACATGATAGTTTTCGCCGTGCAGCGTGACATTGAAATCGATGGGCGCGCCGCCGCGTTCCTGCGCGCCCGCCTTGACCGGCTCCAGCGGTTCCGGCACCAGGGTGCCGGCGGCGCGATGCTTGAGGAAATCGCGGCCGATTTCCGGGAACATGGCGTAGGTGAGCACGTCCTCCTCGGACTTGGCCAGTTCGCCGATCTGCTCGCGCAGATTCTCCATTTCGGGATCGAGCAGATCCGCCGGCCGCACGTCGATCACGTCCTCGTTGCCGATCGCCTGTTGGCGCACCATCCGATTGACCTTGCCGGGCGCCCGCCCGTAGCGACCCTGCAGGTACGCCTTCACTTCATTGGTGATGCTCTTGTAGCGTTTGCCGGTGATCACGTTGAGTACCGACTGGGTGCCGACGATCTGCGAACTGGGGGTGACAAGGGGCGGGTAGCCCAGGTCCTCACGGACTTTGGGGATTTCCTGCAGGACGTCGCTGAGCCGGTCCAGCGCACCCTGTTCCTTGAGCTGGGAGTACAGGTTCGAGATCATGCCCCCCGGAACCTGGTTGACCTGGACCCGGGTATCGAGGCCGGTCATCTCACTTTCGAACTGATGGTACTTCTTGCGCACCTCGCGGAAGTAGAAACCGATTTCCTGCAGCAGCTCCAGGTCCAGGCCGGTGTCGTACTCGGTTCCGCGCAGGGCGGCGACCATGCTCTCGGTGGGCGCGTGACTGGCGCCGTTGGCGAACGCCGAGATCGCCGTGTCGATGCAGAAGCAGCCGTTCTCCACCGCCTTTAGCTGCGCCATGTCGGCGAGCCCGGACGTGGCGTGCGAGTGCACGTTGACCGGAACCTTCAATTCCGCGACCAGCTTCCCGACCAGTTCCGCTGAAGCCGACGGCGTCAGCAGCCCGGCCATGTCCTTGACGCAGATGCTGTCACAGCCCATTGATTCCATGGACTTGGCCAGCTCCACGAACTGTTTGACGGTGTGTACGGGGCTGGTGGTGTAGCTGATGGCGCCCTGGGCGTGTTTGCCCGTCGCCTTGACCGCCTCGATGGACACCTGCAGGTTGCGGGTGTCGTTGAGGGCGTCGAAGATGCGGAACACATCGATGCCGTTGGCCGCTGAACGCTCGACGAAGGCCCGTACCACGTCGTCCGAGTAGTGACGATAGCCGACCAGGTTCTGCCCGCGCAGCAGCATCTGCAGCCGGGTGTTGGGCAGCGCCTTGCGCAGTTTGCGCAACCGTTCCCAGGGATCCTCCTTCAGGAACCGTACGCAGGCGTCGAAGGTGGCGCCGCCCCAGACCTCCAGGGACCAGAAGCCCACGCGGTCGAGCCGGTCGCAGATGGGCAGCATGTCCTCGGTGCGCATGCGCGTGGCGATCAGACATTGATGGCCATCGCGCAAAACGGTTTCGGTGATTTGTACCTTGGGCATGGTGAGCCTTTCACACTCAGCAAGCAGTCAAAATGCTACAATCGTGAGCCGGACGCCGGCGCGGGTCAAGCCCGGATCCGGCGGCGAACAGCGGCCGTGGCGCCTGCCGCATTCCGTCGCCGGTCTGCGCACCGTCCCCGGGCGCTAGAGGCCGAGATGCGCCACGGTGGCCGCGGCGATCGCGGCGGCGAGTTCACGCGGCGGCCTGCGCACGGAATACTCCACCAGTTCCGGATGGTCCTCCACGAAGCTGGTGGTGAATGATCGGGAGCGGAAATCCGGCGTCTTGAGGATCTCCAAGTGATAGGGAATGGTGGTCTTCACCCCGTAGACCCCGATATCGTTCAGCGCACGCCGGCCCCGGTTCAACAGTTCATCCCATTCCAACGCCCAAACCGTCAATTTCGCGCACATGGAGTCGTAATACGGCGGAATGTGGTACCCGGTGTAGATGGCACCGTCGGTCCGCACCCCCGGACCACCGGGCGCGAAGTAGCGGGTGATGCGTCCGAAGCTGGGCAGAAAGTCGTTCTTCGGGTCCTCGGCGTTGATGCGGAACTGCATGGCATAACCGCGGCACTGGACGTCGCCCTGTTTGAAACGCAGCGGCAGGCCGGCGGCGATGCGGACCTGTTCGCGGACGATATCGATCCCGGTGATTTCCTCGGTCACCGTATGCTCAACCTGCAGGCGCGTGTTCATTTCCATGAAATAAAAACTGCCATCCTCATCCATGAGGAATTCGACCGTGCCGGCGTTCTCGTAGCCCACCGCCTTGGCAGCCCTTACGGCCAGTTCGCCGATGTAGACGCGCTGCTCGTCGGTCAGCTGCGGGGAGGGCGCGATTTCGATGAGCTTCTGGTGACGCCGCTGGATCGAGCAGTCGCGCTCGAACAGATGGATGACGTTGCCGTGCTGATCGGCGAGGATCTGCACTTCGATATGCCGCGGATTGACGACGCACTTTTCCATGAACATGTCGGCGCTGCCGAACGCCTTGGTGGCCTCCGACAACACGCGGTCGTAATTGCGGCGCAGATCCTGTTCGCTGTTGCAGCGCCGGATGCCGCGGCCGCCACCGCCGGACGTTGCTTTCAGCATGATCGGATAGCCGATTTCAGCGGCCAGCTTCAGCGCCTCGTCGAGGTTGGCGAGGTTGCCCTCGCTGCCCGGGACCACCGGTACGCCGGCAGCGATCATGGAGCGCCTTGCCTCGGTCTTGTCGCCCATGCGGCTGATGACCTCGGCGCTCGGGCCGATGAAGGTGATGCCGCGGCGCTCGCAGCTTGCCGCCAGCAGCGGATTTTCGGACAGGAATCCATAGCCGGGGTGCAGCGCGTCACATCCGGTGGCCACGGCCAGGTTGACCAGTCGGTGAACGTTGAGATAACCGGCGACCGAGTCGGGGCCGATGTTGTAGGCTTCATCGGCCTTTTTGACGTGCAGCGAGTGGCGGTCCGGCTCGGCGTAGACGGCCGCGGAAGTGATGGCCAGCTCGGAACAGGCGCGAACCAGGCGCACGGCGATCTCGCCGCGGTTCGCGATCAGAATCTTGCGAAACAAAACCACACCCTCCCGATGGTGGCGCCGCCAATGTTTGACGTTGGAGTTATCCGGAGAATTTAGCGCATTGACGCGCGGCAGCCCAGAGGTTCTACGCAAAAGGCGCCGGGGTGTCAAGCGGCGGAGGGGATTTTCGTCCTGAAAACAACCAGTTTGAGCGCAATTACTTTGACAGCACATACGCCCGAAGTTAAAATTGCACGCTTATGTCGGAACGACTGCCGGATTTTCTCAACGTCTCAAGGCTGGCGCGGCAGGGAGTGGCGTTCAAGGGGCGCGTGCCGATTGCGCGCCTGGCGCGGTTGGCGTCGATATTGGCGGACGCTGACGGCGAGGCGGAGGCCGAGCTGGCTTTCTCCATGGACGACCAGGGTATTCCCGTGGTGCGTGGCCGTGTGACCGCGCCGGTGGCGTTGACCTGCCAGCGGTGCCTTGAGCCGATGGAGCAAGTGCTGGCCTCCCGGTTCGTGCTGGGAGCGGTGGCGAGCGAGGCGGAGGCCGAGCGGCTGCCGGAAGAATATGAGCCGCTGCTGGTGAGCGGGGATCGCGTGGCAACCGCCGATCTGCTGGAGGACGAACTGATCCTGGCCGTACCGATTGTGCCGATGCATGAGCCGGAGCGCTGTACGGCAACGAAAGCCGTGGCTGCCGTTGAGGGCAAGCCCGGGCCGGCTGCTGGCAACCGCGAGGCGGCGCATCCGTTCGCGGTGCTCGATGAGTTGAAACGCAAACAATGATCGTTTTGTAGGAGTGTAGAAATGGCCGTACAACAGAATCGCAAGACCCGGTCCAAGCGCGGGATGCGGCGGGCTCACGACGCGCTGGACGCTGCGGCGCTGTCCATCGAGACGGAGACCGGTGAAACCCACCTGCGCCATCATGTCAGCCCGGACGGCTACTACCGCGGACGTCGTGTGGCGGCGGGACGCAAGGATTAGTGCGAGCTCGATGGCGGGACGCGGTGGCAGGAATGTTCCCGCCGTCCTCGTCCGTGAGTGACGTTGCACTGGCCCGTCCGGCGTCCACCCGCATTGTCGCCGCTGACTCCAGCCTTTATACATCGACCCGATGACAGCGATGCGTACGATCGCCCTTGACGCTATGGGCGGCGACTTCGGCCCCGATGTGGTGGTGCCGGCCGCGCTCCGTGTGCTGCGAAAGCGCTCCAACGGCGTCCGCCTGATCCTCGTCGGTGACGAGGATCGCTTGCACGAATGTCTTGCTGCGCACAAGGCAACCGCCGGCGACAGGCTTGCCGTTCACCATTGTTCCCAGGTCGTGGCCATGGACGAGCTGCCTTCCTCGGCATTGCGCAATAAGAAGGATTCGTCCATGCGCGTTGCCATCGACCTGGTGAAGGATGGTCAGGCGGGCGCATGTGTCAGTGCTGGCAACACCGGTGCGCTCATGGCCACTGCCCGCTTCGTCCTCAAGACCCTTACCGGAATCGATCGTCCCGCCATCTGCACCTCGCTGCCGTCGGTGGAAGGCCACACTCACGTCCTCGACCTGGGAGCCAACATCGACTGCACTTCGGAGCACCTGTTCCAGTTTGCGGTCATGGGCTCGGTGTTGGCCACCGCGGTGGACAACATCGAGCGCCCCCGCGTCGGCCTGCTCAATATCGGTGAGGAGGAGATCAAGGGCAACGAGCGGGTAAAGATGGCGGCGCAGCTGCTCGGGGCGAGCAACCTCAACTACATCGGATTCGTCGAGGGCGATGCGATCTACACGGGCGGGGCCGACGTGGTGGTATGTGACGGTTTCGTCGGCAACGTGGCCCTGAAGACCAGTGAAGGGGTGGCCAAGATGATCAGCCACTACATGAAACGGGAGTTCCGCCGCAATGTGCTCACGCGCGCGGTCGGATTGGCCGCGCTGCCGGTACTGTATGCGTTCCGCCGCAAGATTGATCCCCGCCGCTACAACGGCGCCAGCCTGCTGGGACTGCGCGGGATCGTCGTAAAAAGTCATGGCGCAGCCGACCAGCTCGCCTTCGCCAACGCCATCGAGATCGCCGCGCTGGAGGTCGACAAGGCGGTGCCGGACCGCATCCACTCGCAGCTGGAGTCGCTGCTCACTGAAAGGCAGGTCGTGTGATTTACGCCCGTATCGCAGGCACCGGCGGTTATCTGCCGGAGAAGGTGCTGTCCAACGCCGACATGGAAAAGATGGTCGATACCAGCGACCAGTGGATTCGCGACCGCACGGGCATCGAAAAACGTCACGTCGCCGCCGACGGCCAGAGCACCTGCGACCTGGCGGAGTGGGCCGCGCGAGCGGCCATGGATACCGCCGGCGTGGGCCCGAATGACATCGACCTGATCGTGCTTGCGACCACCACGCCGGACCGGGTGTTCCCTTCCACTGCATGCCTGTTACAGCAGCGGCTCGACATCCATGGCTGCGCCGCATTCGACGTACAGGCCGTGTGCACCGGTTTCATATATGCGATCAGTGTGGCGGAAAAGTTCATCCGCTGCGGCGAGGCACGCTGCGCGCTGGTGGTGGGCGCGGAAACCATGTCGCGGATCCTGGACTGGAACGATCGGTCCACCAGCGTGTTGTTCGGCGACGGCGCCGGGGCGGTGGTGCTCCAGCCCAGCGAAGAGCCGGGTATCCTGTCCACACACCTGCACGCCGATGGGCGCTACGAGAATCTGCTGATGGTGCCCGCGGGCGTTTCACAGGCCTACGACAAGGTGCTCCAGGGCGGCGCCTACATTGAGATGAAAGGCAACGAGGTGTTCAAGATGGCCGTGAACACCCTTGGGCGCATCGTCGACGAAACCCTGGACAAGAACGCCATGAGCAAGTCCGACGTCGACTGGCTCATTCCCCACCAGGCCAACATCCGCATCATAAATGCCACGGCGCGCAAGCTGAAAATGCCCATGAGCCGTGTGGTGGTGACGGTGGACCAGCATGGCAACACGTCGGCTGCCTCGGTGCCGCTGGCGTTGGATGTCGCGGTTCGCGACGGGCGTATTCAACGCGGCGAAATTCTGCTGATGGAGGCCTTTGGCGGCGGTTTTACGTGGGGTTCGGTGTTGGTGCGCTACTGATCGCCGCGATGACCAAACGCCGCGGACGCGCAACGGAGACAGACTGATGACACTTGCTTTTGTTTTTCCGGGTCAGGGCTCGCAGTCGGTCGGGATGCTGAATGCGTTGTCGGCGGCCCATCCGGCGGTGGGTCAGACCTACGATGAAGCGTCGGAAGTGCTCGGCTACAACCTGTGGCGGGTGGTGAGCGAGGACCCGGACGGGCGGCTCAACCAGACCGATGTAACGCAGCCGGCGCTGCTGGCCGCCGGTGTCGCCGTATGGCGCGTGTGGCTTGAGCAGGGCGGCGCGCGGCCGCAGGTTATGGCGGGTCACAGCCTCGGAGAGTACACAGCCTTGGTCTGCGCCGATGCCCTGCCGTTCGCAGAGGCTGTGGCCCTGGTGGAGGAACGGGGCCGGTTGATGCAGGAGGCGGTGCCCGAGGGCGCCGGTGCCATGGCCGCCGTGCTGGGCCTGAGCGATGAACAGGTGGCGGACGTTTGCCGCCAGGCCGCTCAGGACGGCGTGGTGCAGCCGGTGAACTTCAATTCGCCGGGGCAGGTCGCGGTGGCCGGCGAACGCCGCGCCGTGGAACGCGCCATGGAGCTGGCCAAGGCGGCCGGCGCCCGACGCGCACTGGTGCTGCCGGTGAGTGTGCCGTCCCACTGTGCCCTGATGGAAGGCGCTGCCGCGAAATTGCTGCAGCGCCTGCAGGCCGTCGCGGTCCGGACGCCCGTCATTCCGGTGATTCACAACTTCGACGTGCAGTCTCACAACGATGCGGATGAGATTCGCCAGGTGCTGGCCAAGCAGCTCTACAACCCGGTGCGCTGGGTGGAGACCATTCAGGCCATGGCCGCGCAGGGCATTACCACACTGGTCGAGTGTGGCCCCGGCAAAGTGCTGGCCGGGCTCAACAAGCGCATCGACAAGGCAATGACGGCCCATGCTGTGTTCGACCCTGACACGCTGCAGGCGGCGTTGGGTTGATCGGGAGGTAGCGAACCATGAACAGTCTCGAGAATCAGATCGCACTGGTGACCGGCGCCAGCCGCGGGATCGGCAAGGCGATCGCCCTGGAACTGGGCCGGCGTGGCGCCGTGGTGGCGGGAACGGCGACCAGCGCGAGCGGCGCCGACGGCATTTCCGCCTATCTCGAGGAACACGGCACCCAGGGCACCGGCCTGGTGCTGGACGTAACGGCGCCGGAAACCGTGGCCGGAGTGGTCAAAACGGTGGAGGAACGCTTCGGCGCGCCTTCGATTCTGGTCAACAATGCCGGCATTACCCGCGACAACCTGTTGATGCGCATGAAGGACGAGGAGTGGGACGCGATTATCGACACCAATCTCAGCTCCGTGTTCCGCCTCAGCAGGGCCTGCCTGCGCGCCATGATGAAGGCACGCTATGGACGCATCGTGAACATCACGTCCGTGGTCGGCGCCACGGGCAACCCGGGCCAGGCCAACTACGCGGCGGCGAAGGCCGGCATCGCCGGATTTGCCCGCGCACTGGCGCGCGAAGTCGGGTCGCGGGGCATTACCGTCAACAACGTGGCCCCGGGCTTCATCGACACCGACATGACCCGCGCCCTGCCCGAGGAACAGCGCCAGGCGTTGTTGAGCCAGATTCCCGCCGGGCGGCTGGGCCAGGCCGACGAGGTGGCGCACGCGGTTGCGTTTCTGGCCGCGCCGGACGCCGCTTACATTACCGGGACTACGTTGCACGTAAACGGCGGCATGTACATGGGGTGAGGACGAAGGCGGCGCAGCCGCGCACGGCTGCCTGCGCTTTGTGAGCGAAATCACATTAGGGTTTTTTCATAACTTACTGTAACAGGTAGAATCGGAAGCCGTTCGAGGGCCCGCACCGAGAGGCGGAGCCGGGGCGCTCAGTTGTGGCATGACGGGTGGGTTTTCACTACAATACCGCCCGCGGACTGCAAAGACTGTGCAATCGATAAGTTAAATACAGAGGATGAACCGATCATGAGTAATGTCGATGTCGAGGCGCGCGTTAAGGAAAT
>JARRNJ010000061.1:0-25585 GCA_037385045.1 Gammaproteobacteria bacterium
CGGCCGGCGCACGAACAGGTCGGTGAACTTCATGGCTGGTCGGCCTTGCGGTCCAGCTTCACCGAATTGTCGATCTTGACCGGTTGGCCGTTGCGCAGTTTCACCTGCCCGGCGGCCACCACCTGGTCACCCAGCTTCAGGCCCTTGGTGATCTCGACGCGGCCATCGCGGGTGTCGCCGGTCTCCACCTGCTTGCGCTGCACCACCAGCTTGCCGTCCTTGTGTTCGATCAGGAACACGGAATCGCCGTACGGATTATAGGTAATAGCGGTACGCGGCACGGTGAGAACATTGCTGCGCGCCGGCAGCGCCACCCGCACTTCGGCAAACATCCCCGGACGCAGCACCTGATCCGGATTGACCAGCGTGGCGCGCACCTGGACGTTGCGGGTCGCCTGGTCCACCTTGGCGCTGACCACGGAGATGCCCCCGTCGAAGGTCCGGCCCGGATAGGCCGGCACCTGCACCAGCACCTGCTGCTTCTCCGCCAGTTGGGACAGGTAACGTTCCGGCAGTGAGAAATCCACGTAGATGGGATCCAACGCCTGCAGCGACACGATCTGGGAACCCGCCTTGAGATATTGACCGAGGTCCACCTGCCGGATACCGAGCACCCCCGAGAATGGGGCGCGCACCGCCAGCTTGTCGATGCGCGCGCGCTGCGCCGCAACCAGCGCCTTGGCCTTGTCGAGGCTCGCCTTGGCCCGGTCATAATCGGCCTGGGACGTGGATTTCTGCTTGATCAGCCGCGCCTGGCGCCGGAACTCCACTTCGGCCAGCTGCTGGTCGGCCACCAGGCCCGCCAGCTGGGCACGGTCGACGCTGTCGTCCAGCTGCACCAGGACATCATCCTTCTGCACCGTCTGCCCGGACTGGAAATCAATGTCCCTGACCTGGCCGTCGAGCTGGTTGGAAACGTACACGCCGCGGTGGGCCACTACGCTGCCGACGGCGCGCAGGTAAGGCTGCCAGTCCTGCTGCTCGACCGTCGCCGACGAAACCACCGCCGGCGGATGTGGCCGGGAAAACATCTCCGCCATCTTCATGCCGATGAAGTACTTCCAGCCGAAGATGCCGCCGAACACGACGATCAGCGCCAGCAGAACAATGATCAGTCTTTTTATCACGGTGAGTTCCCGTAGGTGATTGGGCCAGCGGACCGCAAGCATACAGACGAACAACCGGCTGGCGCCGTGACGACGTCAGCGGCACCGATTCCGATCCATATTGAGACAGCCCGCAGCCGGCTCGGGCGGCGGGAGGAGGACTGACCGCCGCCGCGCACGAAGTGCGGACGGGCGCCTGCCGCCGCGAAACCATAACATACCGGAATTGGAGCGGCCAAGCGTGCTCCGCGGCCACGGCGGAGACAATTGTTCACAACGCGGTGAGTGCGCCCCGAGCTACGCGCGCCGCACGCCCTGGAACGTCCTCCGGAGCCGACGGTTTGCCAACCGTGACAGCGCCAACCGGTCCGGTGTGCCAGATTGACTACACTTGGCGGACGGAGGCATCGGACCATGAGCGCACCCAGCATCCTCGCCATCATCATGGCCGGCGGCGAAGGCCGGCGGCTGTATCCATTGACGGCGGAACGCTCAAAGCCCGCGGTACCCTTCGGCGGGCGCTACCGCATCGTCGACTTCGTGCTCAGCAACATGGTCAACTCCGGCATCCATTCCATGTACCTGCTGGTGCAGTACAAATCCCAGTCCCTGATCGAACACGTGCGCAAGGCCTGGGGTGTTTCGCCGATGACGCCCCGGCATTTCGTCACCGTGGTGCCGCCGCAGATGCGCGAGGGCCCGCACTGGTTTCAGGGCACCGCCGATGCGGTGTACCAGAGCCTCAACCTGATCTACATCCACCGGCCGGACCTGGTGGCGGTGTTCGGCGCCGATCACATCTACCGCATGGACGTGCGCCAGATGGTGAACTTTCACCGCGAGCACCGGGCGGACATCACGGTCTCGGCGCTGCCGGTGCCGCTGGCCCAGGCCAGCGCCTTCGGCATCATTTCCACTGCGCCTGACGGACGCATCACCGGCTTCAAGGAAAAACCCGGGCACCCTCCGTCGATCCCCGGCGACCCGGCCCATGCCTACGCCTCCATGGGCAACTACCTGTTCGACACCCAGATGCTGATCGACGCGCTACGGGAGGCCCATGGACGCAAGGGCGTGGACTTCGGCCGCGACGTGCTGCCAACGCTGATCGACGACCGGCGTATCTACGCCTACAACTTTGCCGACAACTGCGTTCCCGGTGTCAAACCATATGAGGAGCCCGCCTACTGGCGCGACGTGGGCAGCATCGATGCCTATTATGCCGCTCACCAGGATCTGCTCGGCCTGGCCCCGGCCTTCGACGAATTCAACACCGTGTGGCCGATCTATTCCGGCGCCTATATGGGCCCCACCTCGCGCATCGTCGGCGGCGAAATCGAGAACAGCACCATCGGCTCGGGCTCGGTGCTGAACCACGGGCGGGTGCGCAATTCGGTGCTGCGCCGCGAAGTGCTGGTGGAGCCGGACGTGGAGATCGACGACTGCATCATCATGGACTACACCATCGTCGGCCGCGGGTCGCGCCTGCGCCGCTGCATCATCGACCGCTACAACGTCATCGAACCCGGCACGGTCATCGGCCACAATCCGCGCCAGGACCGCCAGCGCTACCATGTCAGCCCCGGCGGCGTGGTGGTGCTGCCGACCGGCGGACGACGGGGACTGGAGCTGGTGTACTGAGGCGGCGCCTGCGGCCGCAGTCAGGACCGGCGCCTGGCACGGGCGGTGGGTTCGGCCTGCAGCGGGTCATCCGGCCAATGGTGCTTGGGATAACGGCCTTTGAGATCCTTTTTCACTTCGAAATAGGCATGCTCCCAGAAGCTGGCCAGACTGCGGGTCACCTGCACCGGGCGGCCGGCCGGCGACAGCAGATGCAGCAGCAGCGGCACACTGCCCCCGGCGATGCGCGGCGTGTCGGTGGTACCGAACATCTCCTGCAGCCGCACCGCTAACACCGGCTCGTCGGCGCTGTAGTCGATGGCGATGCGCGAACCGCTGGGCACGGTCACGTGGGTGGGCGCCAGTTCGTCAAGCGCCCGCTGCCGCTCCCAGGGCAATAGGGCATTGAGGGCGGCACCGAGGTCCAGCTTCGCCAACTGGCCGGCGCGGCTCACCCCGCCCAGAAACGGCGCCAGCCACTGGTCCAGCCCCGCCAGCAGCGCCGGGTCGGAAACGTCGGGCCACTGCTGGGGCTGCAGGCGGTGCAGAAACACGAGCCGCTGCTGCCAGGCGCGCAGGCGTTTGCTCCAGGGCAGCGCGTCGAGGCCCAGAGCCCGCACGCCGTCGAGCATCGCCCGGCACACGGCATCGGGGTCCGGCGCCGCCAGCGGCTCGTCACTCAGGACCAACGCTCCCAGGCGCTCCTGACTGCGGGCACTGACGGCCTGCTCACGCGGATCCCAGCGCACAAACTCGGTCGTCTGCAGCCGGTCGCCGAAGTGCTCCAGCAACTCGGCCGCGGTGACCGGCGCCGCCAGGAAAATCCGTGCCTCGCGCCCGCCGGCATCCAGGTGCGCGGCGACCACATAGTCGGACGCCGCCAGCGGGTCCGGGCCGGCGAACACCGCGCCGCGGCCGTTGGCCAGCAGAAACCGATTGTCGCCGCCCGGGCGCCGCTGGGCGATGCGGTCGGGGTAGGCAAAACCCAGCAACACGCCGGTCAAGCGCAGGTCACGGTCGGTCCATGCTGGCTCCGGAATCTCCAACTGCCGGCGCCACTGTTGGGCGGCGCGCTGCACCTGCCGCACGGCTCCTGGATCAGCCTCCGCGCCGGAGCCGTGGCGCAGCAGCTCGAGGCGGCCGCGCAGATCCGCATCACGGCTGGCGCCACGCACGATGTCCCGTTCGCTGAGCAGCGCCGCCAGTGCGCAGGCCAGCCCGCCGACACCCAGCTCGATGCCCTTGAGCACCATGTGCGCCAAGCGCGGATGCAGGGCCAGTTCCGCCATGCGGCGCCCATGGACGGTGATGCGCCCGTTGGCGTCGTCGACAGCACCCAGCAGCACCAGCAGATCGCGGGCCTGGGCCAAGTGCGCCGCCGGCGGTCGATCCAGCCACGACAGCCGCGCCGGGTCGGCTTCGCCCCACTGGCACAATTCCAGCGCCAGGGGCGCCAGGTCGGCGTCCAGAATCTCGGCGCGGTTGTAGGGAGCCAGCCGCCGGTGGTGCGCCGCGCCCCACAGGCGGTAACAGGCCCCCGGTCCGGTGCGCCCGGCGCGGCCGCAGCGCTGGGCGGCGGACGCCTGCGACACGGGCACCGTGACCAGCCGCGTCATGCCGCTGCGGGGCTCAAAACGGCTGACGCGCGTCAGTCCGGCGTCGATCACCACGCCGATGCCGTCGATGGTGAGACTGGTTTCGGCAATGTTGGTGGCCAGCACCACCTTGCGCCGTCCGGGCGGCGCCGGCCGGATCGCCGCCTCCTGATCCTCGGCACCGAGATCACCATAAAGCGGGGCCAGCAACACGTCGCCGGGAAGGCGTGCGGCCAGCGCCGCGGCCGTGGCGCGGATCTCCCGGGCACCGGGCAGGAACACCAGCAGACTGCCGGATTCTTCCTGCAGCGCCGTAACCGCGGCGGCGGCCACCGCTGCCGCCAGGCCGCGCGACTCAGGCGGAGCGGCCGCCGGGGCGGCGAAATGCCGCACCGTCACCGGATGGCTGCGCCCTTCGCTGACCAGCACCGGCGCCCCGCCCAACAACTCCGCCGCCGCCGTCCCGTCCACGGTTGCGGACATTGCCAGCAGGCGCAGATCGGGACGCAATGCGGCACGCGACTCCAGGCACAGCGCCAGGCCCAGGTCGGCCTGCAGATTGCGCTCGTGGCACTCGTCAAAGATCACCGCCGCCACGCCTTCCAGGCCCGGATCGCGCTGCAGCAGCCGGGTGAGAACACCCTCGGTGACCACCTCGATGCGGGTATGCGGGCCCACCCGGGTATCGAGGCGCACCCGGTAACCCACGGTTTCGCCCACCGCTTCGCCCAGCAGCGCGGCCATATGCCGGGCCGCTGCCCGCGCCGCCAGGCGCCGCGGCTCCAGCATGACGATCCTGCCGCCCTGGCGCCAACGGGCGTCGAGCAGGGCCAGCGGCACCCGCGTGGTCTTGCCGGCGCCGGGCGGCGCCTGCACGACGGCGGCACCCACGGTTTCCAGGGCGTCGCACAATGGATCGAGAATCCCGTCAACGGGCAGCGGCTGGTCGAAGTGGAAGGTCATCGGCAGCGGCGATCAGTCACCCGGTTCCTGCACCAGCACCCAGGGGGCGGTCACCACGGCCCACAACGGGGCATCAGTCTCCCTCCACGCGCGCGCTTCCTCGGCGCTGGCCGGTGCCACGGCGCCTTCATCAAGCCAATGCTGCACCGCCGACTTGTCGTCCCGCGCGAAACGCACCGCGACGTCGACCAGGTCCAGGCCGGGGGCCACCCGCACCACGGCACCGCGGGCATAATGCGGCTCCAGTTCTTGCCAGCGGATGGTGGCGGTCTCGCTGTTGAGCTTGATACGCAGCGCGTCGTCGCCCTGGGACATGGGGATGGCCTACACCGGTGAGTGAGGAGGATTTGCGGCAACCATTATGCCGGCTGGCGTGGCGGCTGAATACCCGCCGATTGCCGCCGGTCGCGGGCCGCGCTACAGTCTGCGCCCGTGACCCGACTCATCGCCCTGAACAAGCCCTTCAACGTACTGTGCCAGTTCACCGACGCGTCCGGCCGCCCGACCCTAGCGGACTACGTCGACCAGCCCGGCGTCTACCCGGCCGGACGCCTGGACCGGGACAGTGAGGGGCTGGTGCTGCTCACCGACGACGGCCGCCTGCAGCAGCGCATCGCCGATCCCAGGCACAAGCTGTGGAAGACCTACTGGGTCCAGGTCGAAGGTATCCCCACCGACGCGGCGTTGCAACGACTGGCGCGGGGCGTACCCCTGAAAGACGGCGTCACCCGCCCGGCGCGGGTGGAGCGAATGGACGAGCCCGCCGGACTGTGGCCCCGCGACCCGCCCATCCGCCACCGCGCCAACATCCCCACCGCCTGGATCCGGCTTGCCATTCGTGAAGGACGCAACCGACAGGTGCGGCGCATGACCGCCGCTGTCGGCTTTCCCACCCTGCGCCTGGTCCGCGGCGCCGTCGGCGAGATCACCATCGATCAACTGGCGCCGGGCCATTGGCGTTTCGAGGATCCGCACCACCTGTTCGGCACCGCTACCGCGGACCAGGGGTCTGACGGGCCCACCGCACTGTGACCGGGCGCGCAGCGCCACTGTGACGCCGGTCCGGTTCCGGACCGGCGCCCAGCGCCGGCGCCGGCGCCTGTGAACCACGTCTCGGTTCGTCACGGCCGGATTCGGTACGTAAAAACAAAGAAATAAGCGAATCCGGAACCAAGACCTATGGAAGATCCTCGACAAGCCCTGCGCAACGCCGCCGCAGCCGCCCGGCAGCGCCTGTTGGAATGGAGCGGCTCGCTGTTGCCTGCGCTGCGGCAACCGGCCTATCTGGCGGGATTGGCGTTGCTCGCCGGACTCGGCTATGCGGCGTTCCTGGCCGCGCCCCTGGCGGGACTCTATGCCCTGGTCACGCTGCCGCGGCTGGTTGCCGATGGGCTGGCCGGCCACGGCTGGAATCCGGCGCTGCTGGCCGGGTCGGTCGCCGCCGCAACCTGCGGATTGACCGTTTACCTGTGGCGCTTCGAATTACGCGTGGACGGGACGTACCCGCTGAGCGCCACTGATACGCCGGCGCTGTTCACAGCGATCGACGCGCTGCGCAAACATCAGCGCAGCGCTTCCATCACCGGGGTCATGCTCAACGATGCGTTCACCATCGACCTGGTCTCCCTGCCGCGACGCGCCCTGCCGGCGGGACGACAGTCCCACCTGCTGCTGGGCCTGCCGCTGCTGATGTGCGTCTCGCCGCTGCATTTCCGCATTGCCCTGGACCGGCGCCTCAATCGCCCGCGTCCGCTGCGCGCGCAGCTCGTGCGTTGGCTGGCCCAACAGCCGCATGTCTGGAACTGGTATCGGGCCAACTTCCGCCGTCACCGCGATCCGCTGGCGCTGTCCGTACGGTTGTGGCTGGCCTGCTACGAACCCCTGCTCCGGCGGCTGGTGGCCGGCGCCGCCCGCCTTGACGAGCTGGAATCCGACCGTGAGCTGGCCGATCACACCAGCAGCGAGGACATCGCCGACACCATTGCCGCCACCGTGACCGGTGAGTATTTTCTCCGCGAACGCTTCTGGCCGGACGTGTTCCGGCTGGCGGCCATTCAGGCCGATCCTCCGGCACCGTACCAAACGCTGGAGCGGGCGTTGCACCACACGCTCACGCGCGACGACGCCCGAGATTGGCTGGACGAGGCCATGCGCACCGAAACCGGCCCCTGGAGCATGGCGCCGGGGCTGGAAGCGCGGCTCAACAACATCGGCTACCGGAAGATCTGGCCCCAGCGCCCGCCGGAAATCAGTGCAGCGCGGGAATTCCTGCAGCCGGTACTGGATACGGTGCTGAACGAATTCGACCAACAGTGGCAACAGCGACAGCAGAGCGAATGGCCGCAACGGCATTCCCGGCACCACCAGGCCCGCGAGGAGTTGACCGCCCTGCGCCGCAAAGCCAACAACGGCGCCCTGCATGGCACCGAGGCCATGAAATACGCCAGCCTGGTCAAGCAGTACGCGGAGCCGTCGGAACGGATTCCGGCGCTCAAGGCACTGGTCGCCGGCAACCCCGACGATGCCCAGCTGCAGTTCGGCATCGGCCGCATGCTGCTGGCCCAGGGCGAACCGGACGGGATCCTGGTGTTGAAACGCGCCGCGCGCCTGGACGCACGCTTCGCCGCACCGGCCGGACAGCTGATCGCCAAGTTCGCCACCCTCACCCCCAGGCCGGCGGCCACCGCGCGACCGTCGGCGCCGCCGCAGCAGGTCAAGCAAAGCGCCTGAGCAGCCCGCGCTCCGGGTTGCGGGAGCGCGGCCGTCGGCGATACTTGCACAAGGACCCCGCGGCCGGTCCATGACGCGCCACCGCCGCGCACACGGATTCCGTCATGCAGGAACCGACGCTGCCGGTCGGCAAACTGCCCGCCGACCTGCTGGCACAACTGCTCCAGGGCGCCCCGGTGGACGACCCACGGGTGCTGCTGGGACCGGGCATCGGTTTGGACTGCGCCGTAATCGATGCCGGCGACCGGCTGCTGGTGCTCAAATCGGACCCCATCACGTTCGTCGCCCGGGACATGGGCCGCTACCTGGTCGAGATCAATGCCAACGACATCGCCACCGCCGGCGCGGCACCGCGCTGGCTGCTGGTGACGCTGCTGCTGCCCGAGCGACGGGCCACCGCCGCACTGGTCCGGCAGATCATGGACGAGGTATACGGCGCCTGCCGCAGGCTCGGCATTGCCGTGGTGGGCGGGCATACGGAAATCACCCACGGCCTCGACCAACCCATCGCCGTCGGCGCGCTGATCGGCGAGGTGGAGCGCGAGCGGCTGGTCACACCCCGCGGCGCCCGGCCCGGTGACCGGCTGCTGTTGACCAAAGGCGTGCCCATCGAAGGTACATCGATCCTGGCCCGGGAGTTTCCCCAACGCCTGGCCGGCGTACTCAGCGAGGAGGAATTGGCCCGGGCGCAGGCGTTCCTGCACCGGCCGGGCATCAGCGTGGTACGCGACGCGGGCATTGCCCTGGACGCCGGGCGGGTGCACGCGATGCATGACCCCACCGAAGGCGGACTCGACGCCGCGCTGTGGGAACTGGCCCAGGCGTCCGGACGCAGCCTGTGGGTGGATCCGGAGCGGATTCCGGTGCCACCTCTGGCGGCACGGGTCTGCGCCTGTTTCGGCATCGATCCGCGTACCACGATCGCCTCGGGTGCGCTGCTGCTGAGCGCGGCGGCAGGGGATGCGGACGCCATCCGTCAGGCGCTCGAAAGCGAAGGCATCCCCTGCGCCGACATCGGCGAGGTCAGTGGCGGCGCCGCGGAGGTGCGTTGCGGCGCCGACCATGAGCTGCTCGCCTGGCCGACCCGCGACGGCATCGCGCAAGTGTTCGAAAACGCCACCTGAGTATGGCGGGATTTGCCGGCGTGGCCCCGGCGAACGGCGCCGGGCCGCGACGTCACAAATACACGGGCAGATAGCAGAACACGAAGCGCCCGCGTTCCAGGTCCACCTCCAGCGTGGCGCCGTGGTGGATGCCGTAATCCACATTCCCGGGTACCGCGCTGTCCTGACGGCACTCGCCGGCGTGCGGCGGCGAACGCACCCTACGTCTGCGCGCCTTCGCTGGACAAACCAGTAGGGTGCGCCGGCCGCAGGCGGCGCACCGAACGGGGTTGCCACACCACCGAACGCCTGATGCCGGTGCCGCCGCAGCCAAGCGGTGCGTTACAGCCTGCGGCGGCGAACGCACCCTGCGTCTGCGCGCCTTCGCTGGACAAACCAGTAGGGTGCGCCGGCCGCAGGCGGCGCACCGAACGGGGCTGCCACGCCACCGAACGCCTGATGCCGGTGCCGCCGCAGCCAATCGGTGCGTTGCAGCCTGCGGCGGCGAACGCACCCTGCGTCTGCGCGCCTTCGGTGGACAAACCAGTAGGGTGCGCCGGCCGCAGGCGGCGCACCGAACGGGGCTGGACAGCCGGCCGATACCGGATTACTGAGGCGCCGGCCCCTCGCTGACCTGCACCAGGTCGCCGATCCGGAGCCACTTGGCGAACGCCTGCTGCACCTGTTTGGCAGTGAGCGCCGCATAGCGGTGCGCCGCCCGGGTCGGCTCGTCCAGAGGCAACCCCAGCCGCACGCGATGCAGATAGCCCGAAGCGATGGCATCGACGCTGGACTCGGACAAGGGAATTTCGCGCAGTACCAGCGCCTTGGCCTGGCGCAGCTCGCGGGCACTGACGGGCGTGGTCTGCATCTGGCGCAGGTCGCGCTCGATGATGGCGCGCGCCTTGGAGACATTGGGCGGATTGCAGGCGTAGTTGACGAAGTACACCGCCCGGGTGCGGCCCACTTCGAAATCCGAACCCACGTAGTACACCAGCCCGCCGTTTTCGCGCAGGTCCCGGTACAGGCGCGTTGCATAGAAGCCGCCGCCGAGCACGTGATTGCCCAGCTGCAATGCGTAGTAGTCCGGGTTCAGGCGGTTCAGGCCCAGGGTCTCGGCCAGCATCACCTTGTCCTGCACCCGGCTGGGGTTGGGTACCACGGTGGTCGCCGGGCGGTTGGGAGGCACCGGCGGCAGCAGGGTTTCGGGCTTGGGGCCGCGGGCTTTCCAATGGCCGAAATAGCGCTCGATGACCGCCCGCGCGTGTTGCGGCGTGACCTTGCCCACCACCACGATGGTGGTCAGGTCGGGGCGGAACACGTCGCGGTAGTAGCGGCGCACGTCGGCACGGGTCAGCGCCGCCACGCTCGGCGCAGTGGCGTGGCGCAGCGTCGGGTCATGGTGGGGAAACAGGTCGCGCTTGAGGGAGTGGCGCACCCGATGTCGTCCAGCGCTTTTTGAAACGCCACCCGGTCGAGCTTGTGGGTGCCGTAGGAGAACAGCTGCGCCAACACCTGGTCGACTCCTTCCTGGCCCGGCGGTGTCTCCAGTTCCGGCCGGTTGCGGATGTGTCCGTACACGCTCACCGTGTCGCTGATCGACTCCGGCTGTACGATCAGGCGGATGCCGTTGGCAAGATGAAACTCCTTGGGCTGCAGCGTGGAACGGGGCACCGACACGCGCTTGACCGCGGCCCTGGCCCAGGCCGGAAGCTTCACCGCCGTGGTCTTCTCCGGTGCAAACGATTCCTTGCCGCCGAATCCCTTGGATGAAATGGGCTTGCCGGAACGCTGTGGCGTCACCACCGCGACGATGGCATGGTCGAGATCCAGGTATTTCCTTGCCGCGCGGTTGACGTCCGCCACGGTCACGCGCTGAATCGCCTGGGCATCGGCGTCCGGCGATGCGCGGCCCTCCACCGCCAACGCCTGGGACCAGGCCGACGCAAGGCCGGAAATGGAGTTCTTCTGGAATTCCGCCGAGGCCAGCTCGGCCCGTTTGGCGGCCGCCACCAGGTCGGCCGATACCCCGTGTCTGGCAACGTGGAGGAGGATGGCGCGCAGGTGTTTCACCAGCCTGGCGCCGTCGCCGCCGTGCGGAAACGCTGCAGTGGCGTAGCCCAGACCGGCGTCCGGCAGCGCCTGGAAGGAAAAACCCGCGTCCAGCGCCTTGCCCTCGGGCACCAAGTCGTAGAGTTTGCCGCGCTGACTGTCGAGCACATCGGCCAGCACCTGGGCGGCGGCATAGTCGGGACTGCGATAGCCCGGCATCCGCAGCGCCACGACCGCCATGCCGTACGGCAGGTCGGTCTTGGTGTGCAGGGTCTGCGGCGCCATGGCCTGCAGATGCACGGCCGGGCGTTGCGGGATCCGTTTCTTCGGGATGGTCCCGAACAGCTGCTTGATGCGCCGCAGGGTCGCGGCGGGCTTGACGTCGCCGACCACCACCAGGATGGCGTTGTTGGGGGCGTACCAGCGATCATAGAACTGCTTCAACATGGCGCCCGTGGTCTTGTCGAACGACGGCTTGGTGCCCAGCGCATCGTGGGCGTAAGGCGTGCCGTGAAAGGCGGCCTTCAGCAGGCGCGTGTAGAGCACGTACTGGGGACTGGAAAGATCCTGGGCGACCTCTTGTTCGATCGCCTTGCGCTCGTGATCCCACAGCTTCTCACTGTCCAGTACCCCGCGCATGCGCAGCGACTGGATGTGCAGCGCCATGTCCAGGTCGTCGGCGGGCACGGTGAAGAAATACTGGGTCACCGTCTGCTGCGTATCGGCGTCGAACATGCCGCCCATTGCCGCCGTGATATCCGCCAGTTGGCCCGCCGACAGGCCCGGACTGCCGCGGAACATCATGTGCTCCTGGGCGTGGGCGGTGCCCGGAAACCCCTTGGGCGCCTCGTTGGACCCCGCCAGATAATTGACCTCGGTGGTAACCACCGGAGCCAGGGGATTGCGCACGATCACCACCCGCAGGCCGTTGTCCAGCGTGGCGCGCAGCACGGCGCTGTCAGCGCCGGCGCCCGCCGCCCAGGAAATGCCCGGGAGCAGCAGCCAGATTAGCAGCAGCATGATGCTGCGCTGCAGGGTTCCGTGCGGGCCAAGTTGGAGATCGTGCGAAAGTGTGGGGAAGCCAAAGCGAAAAGTACGCGACATCGTCGTCAACCGCTGCCTTTCATCGTCGGATAGAGAATCAATTGTGTGGCCGGCGCCGGCGATGCACCGGGACACGCAGCCGGGGCGGCTGCAGTCGATAACCATTTGTATATCAGTTTCGACGCCGCGCGGGGCGAAGTCCACCGCAGGGGCAGCTGCGGCGTTGAACATTACATGATCGTAACAACGCCGGCCGGCGCACCGGTGCGCCGGCGTCAACGATTGCCGCCCAACCGCGGTTTTCCTATGCTTGAGCGTCATGGGGAAACGCACACAATCGGGCCGGCCATCGACAAAGCTCCGGGGCTGGGCGCGCTGGCCAAAGGAAAAACTGCTCGACGCGCGCATCTGCGACCTGGGTCTCGCTATCGAAAGCTCCCCCCTGGAGCCCCGCATCGAGCAGCTGTACGGTGAGCTGGAGCGCAAAGGCCTGTGCTTCCGTCCACACTTCTGGCTCTCCGACGATTGGTACTGCCCCGACGATGTCCCGGGGGTCGCAATCCCGTTCTTTCTGGCCCACCCGAGGCTGCGGCGGCTGGAACAGGAGTTCGTCATGGAGGTGGAGGGCGGCACGCGGGACTGGTGCATGCGCCTCCTGCGCCACGAAACCGGCCACGCCCTGCTCAACGCCTATCGGCTGCACGAACGACGGGGCTGGAAACAACAATTCGGCCGCCCCAGCGCGCCATATCCGGAAACCTATCTGCCGCGCCCCTACAGCAAGCGCTACGTGCTCAACCTCCCCCATTGGTATGCCCAGGCCCATCCCCACGAGGACTGGGCCGAGACATTTGCCGTCTGGCTACAGCCGCGCCCCGACTGGCGCAAGCGTTACCGTAACTGGCCGGCGCTGAAGAAACTCCAGTATGTGGACCGCCTGATGGAAGAGCTTCGCGACAGGCGCCCGCGGCTGCGCAATCAGCGTCAGGTGTTCCCCGTGGAGAAGATGTGCACGACGTTGCGTGACTACTACGAGGACAAGACTGCGCGCTACGGGTCAGATATTCCGGAATTCTTCGACCGGGACCTGCGCAAGTTGTTTTCCTCGGCGCCGGAACATCAGCGCAATGAGCGGGCGTCGCGCTACATTCGACGCAACCGTGCCGACGTCATCGCGATCGTCGAACGCTGGACTTCGGAATACAAATACCGTATTAACCAGGTACTCAAAGACATGATCGGGCGCTGCGATGCACTGCAGCTGCGCGTGGCCCGCACCGACGAAGAAATGAAGCCAGAGATGATCGCCTTTCTCACCATGGTCGTCATGTACAAGCTCCATAGCGGAGGTTTCCGGCTGTCGCTATGAAGAAGTTGCGGATCATGATGTTGATGCACTCGGACCTGGTGCCGCCGGAGGATCTTCACGACGAAGAAGATCCGCGCATGGAAAAGTACCGCACCGAGTACGACGTAAAGACGGCTCTTCTGAAACTCGGCCACGACGTCCGCGTTGTCGCCGTCGATGACGACTTGGCGCCCATCCGCCGCACCATCGAGGAATGGAAGCCGCATATCGCCTATAACCTCCTGGAGGCCTTCGCCGGCAACGGGGCGCTGGACTACTACGTGGTCAGCTACCTGGATGCGGTCAAGATGCCCTACACCGGCTGCAACCCGCGCGGTCTCGTGCTGGCGCGCGACAAGGCGCTGTCAAAGAAAATCCTCAGCTATCACCGCATCAAGGTGCCGCGGTTTCGGGTATTCCGCTGGGGCCGCACCATACAACGGACCCAGGTGCGCAAACTGCCCTACCCCATGGTGGTCAAGTCGCTGCTGGAACAGGGATCCGTGGGCATTGCCCAGGCCTCCTACGTGAGTAACGAGGACGAGCTGGTGGAGCGGGTGATCCAGGTCCAGGAGATGACCGGGGGCGACGCCATTGCCGAAGAGTACATCGACGGGCGCGAACTCTATGTCACGGTGATCGGCAACAAGCGCCTGCAGGTGCTGCCGATCCGGGAGTTGATCTTTCAAAATCACGACGAGTCGGCGCCCCGGATCGCCACTTACAAGGTCAAATGGGACGAGAAATACCGCGAGCGCCACGGCATCGACTACCAGTTCGTGCGCAACCTGCCGGCCGGCGTGGCGGACTATGTCCCCAAGCTGTGCAAGCGCATCTACCGCATCCTCGAATTGAGCAGCTATGCACGCATGGACCTGCGCCTTGGCACCGACGGCAAGGTCTATGTTCTTGAAGCCAATCCCAACGCCGCCATCGCCAACAATGAAGACGTGGCCTTTTCCGCGGAGAAGGCCGGCATGAGCTACGAACAGTTCATCCAGCGGATTGTCAATCTGGGCCTGCGCGCCACGTCGCGCCGTTAGCTCGCACCTCGCTACTCGCTACTCGATTGCGCGCTGCTTCATCCGGGCTGCCGGTGCAAACAGCGATTACGCCAGCGCGCTATCGGAGATGACGATGCCGTCCTCGTCGGCGTAGAGATACTCGCCGGGATTGAATATGACGCCGCCGAAGGCCACCGGGACCCCGGTCTCGCCGGCCCCCGTCTTCAGGCTCTTGCGCGGATGCACGGCGAGCGCCCGCACGCCGACCGCTATCCGGGCCATGTCCGCGCAATCCCGGATGCAGCCGTTGACCACCACGCCCGCCCAGCCGTGGTCCACGGCCAGCTGCGCAAGCCTGTCGCCGAGCAGCGCACAGCGCATGGAGGCGCCGCCGTCGACCACCAGCACCCGCCCGTCGCCCGGCGTTTCCAGCATCCGGCGCACCAGCACGTTGTCTTCGAATACCCGCACGGTGGCAATGCATCCGCTGAAACGCGGCCGCCCGCCGAAATCGCGAAACCCCGGATGCACCACGCGCACCTGCTGGGCGTGATCGTCACACAAATCAGTCGTCTTCAAGTCCATGGTCGTATCCATTTCTTCGCGGGAGACTTGGCCCCGCGTTCCCGTCCCCGTCAATCGGGACAAAAGCAGGCGCTGGAGCCCCAGTCAGGATGCTCGCGTCGGCTGTGCTCCAGACACGCGCGGCGGGCCTGCTCCACGGTCTCGGCATAGAAATGTTCGTGGCACACCCGGCAGCGGCAGAATTTCGGTTCCGATTTCACCGAATGGGTGGCGGGCCGCTGGCGGTCGGTCATCTGTATTCCACGCTCAATCTCCGCGCCATTTCCGTCCGACGCTGAGCAGTGCCCGGATCTCCCGGTCCGGTTCCGGCCCAGCCAGCCGGCCGCATACACGCCGAATCCGCATCAAAGGCACACGCCCGAGGCAAGCTATGCGGGGAGAACCGCAACCGGCGGACGGGCAAGGGGGCCCATCGATCGGCTCCGGCTTGGAATCTGCGCGCCCGGACACTGCAGCCCGCTAGTCCTTGCCCGGTGGTGGATCGAAGAGCCGATCCAACTCGCTGCGGGGGTCGTCGTGCTCCGACTCGGGGGCAGACGTGGCAGCGCCGCCGAACAACGCATCGAGTTCTGCGGCAGCCGTCCGCGCCGCGGCATCGTCGGGGGCGCGGTAGGCCCCGGACCGGGGCTGAAAATAACCGCAAAAATTGGCCCGTTCCTTTTCGCCCACCGCATCGGCCACCGGCTCGCGGCAGCTCTGGCTCACAGTGGGATCGTAAAACCTGCACAGTCGGCAGACGTGCAATTGCGCCCCGCACGCACCACACTCCGCCAGCCGGCCCAGGGGCAGCGGCTGGTCATCGAGAGGCGCACCGCATTTCCAGCACACCAGGGCTTCGCTCATGCCGATCTCCCGTTCATGCCGCCCGCCCCATGGTACGCGCCGCGTGCGCGGCGATACAAGCCGAGGGATACGCGCGCCGCACGGATGCAGCCGGCCGCAGGCTTGCTTACAATAGCTGTTTTGCGCGCAACCCGGCCCCATTCCGCATGGCAGACCCGCACCTGAGCCGCCGTCACGTGTTGACGGCCTACGCACTGTTGACCTTCACCACCCTGTGCTGGGGCGGCAATGCGGTGGTCGGTCGTGCGCTGCATGCGGCCATACCCCCGGTGACCTTCGCCTTTTGGCGCTGGGCGGTGGCGTCGTTGATTCTGCTGCCCTTCACCTGGCGCCACGTGCGCGACGACTGGCAGCGCATCCGGGCCTCCTGGCCCATCCTGCTGCTGCTGTCGATTCTCGGCATCAGCTGTTTCAATACCATGCTCTATCAGGCCGCGCACACCGCCACCGCAACCAACATCGCCTTGATCCAGACCGCCATGCCGGCGGTGATCGTGTTGCTGAGCCTGCTGCTGTTCGGTGAGCGCATCTCGGCCAAATCGGCACTGGGCGTCGCGCTCAGTATCGGCGGCGCGGTGTACGTGGTGGTGCACGGCGATCTGCGCGCGCTCACCGACATGGAAATCGTACCCGGCGACCTGTGGATGCTGAGCGCGGTGATCCTCTACGCCATGTACTCCGTGCTGCTGCGCAAGCGCCCGGCGCTGCATCCCCTGAGCCTGGTGACGGTGACGTTCGTGGTGGGGGACCTGCTGCTGCTGCCCCTGTACGGGTGGGAATGGTCCCGGCGCGGCGCGCCGCCGCTGAATGCCGAGGTGATCTCCGGCATCCTTTATGTCGCCGTGTTCCCCTCGATTCTCGCCTACCTGGGCTGGAACCGGGGGGTGCAGATCATCGGCCCCAACCGTACCGGGCTGTTCATCTGCCTGGTGCCGGTGTTCGCCTCGGGGCTGGCCATCCTGTTCCTGGACGAGCGCCTGCACCTGTACCACGTGGTCGGGCTGGCGTTGATCCTGTGCGGATTCCTGTTGTTCAACGTTCCGCGCCGAGGCACGTGACATCACCCGTCGGGGGCTTGGTCGGGAATCTGCTCCAGCTGCCCCAGCCACACCGCCGCCTCGGCGTCGCTGGGCGCGCGATAATCGCCGCGCGGTGACAGGGAGCCGCCGGAACCCACTTTCGGCGCATTGGGTATGGCGCTGCGCTTGTACTGGCTGAACTGGAAGAAGCGCTGCAGGAACACGCCCAGCCACTGCTTGATCTCGGCGATGCTGTACTGGTGGCGCAGGGCCTCGGGAATATCGGGCCAGGCGCCGCGGCTGCGGTCGTGCCACGCATTCCACGCCAGGTAGGCCACCTTCGCCGGTGAGTAGCCGAAGCGCAGCAGGTAGTACAGATTGAAGTCCTGCAGCTCGTAGGGGCCGACCACGTCTTCGGAGCGCTGGGCCGGCTTGTCGCTGCCCTCGCCCGGCACCAGCTCGGGGCTGATCTCCGTGTCCAGCACGTCGCGCAGCACGGCACTGGCATCGCCGCTCAATTGCCCGGTATCGGCCACCCAGCGGATCAGATACTGGATCAGGGTCTTGGGGACGCTGGCGTTGAGATGGTAGTGGGCCATGTGGTCGCCCACCCCGTAGGTGCACCAACCGAGCGCCAGCTCGCTGAGGTCGCTGGTTCCCACCACCATTGCCTCGCGCAGGTTGGCCAGCCGGAACAGGTGGCCGGTGCGCTCGCCCGCCTGGACGTTCTCGAAGGTGATGTCGAACACCGGCTTGCCTTCGGCGTAGGGATGCCCGATATCCTTCAGGGTCTGCATGCAGGCGGGGCGTATGTCGATCTCGTGGTGCCGGCAGCCCAGCGCCTTCATCAGCCGCCGCGCCTGCTCCAGGGTCCGGTCGCTGGTGGCGAAGCCGGGCATGGTATAGGCAAGGATATGCTCCCGCGGCAGGCCCATCACATCCATGGCGCGGGCGCAGACGATCAGCGCCTGGGTGGAGTCGAGGCCACCGGAGACGCCGATCACCACCTTGTCCAGCCGAGCCGACTGCAGCCGCTTGACCAGGCCCTGGACCTGGATCTCGTAGACCTCGTGGCAGCGCTCGTTGCGCAGCGCCGGATCGCTGGGCACGTAGGGGAAGCGCTCATAGCTTCGTGCCAGCGGCAGTTCGCCGGCCCGTGGCGGATCGGCGCGAAAGGCAATCGTACGGTAGGCCGCCAGCTGCCCCCGGTGCCGGCGCAGCGCCTGGGAGAAGCTATTCTGGCGCATGCGGTCCTGCACCAGGCGGTCCAGGTCGATGTCGGCGGTGACCAGATGGGAGCCGTAGACGAACCGCTCCGACTCGGCCAGGCGCGAGCCGTTTTCGTAAATCAGCCCGTGGCCGTCCCAGGCCAGATCCGTGGTGGACTCGCCGGTGCCGGCGGCACTGTAAAGATAGGCCGCCAGGCAGCGGGCCGACTGATTGGACGCCAGTTTGCGGCGGTAGTCGTCCTTGCCCACAGTGATATTCGACGCCGACAGGTTGAGCAGCACGGTGGCGCCGGCGAGCGCGGCGTATGACGACGGCGGTATCGGCACCCAAAGGTCCTCGCACAACTCGACGGCGAACGTCAGGAGGGGCTGATCCTCGGCCTGGAACAGCAACTGCGACCCGAACGGCACCGCGGTTTCGCCGCACAGGTCGATGGCATCCCGCAGCCGGTCGTCGCCCGGGGTGAACTGGCGCAGCTCGTAGAATTCCCGGTAGCCCGGCAGATAGGTCTTCGGCACCACGCCCAGCAGCCGGCCGCGGTGAGCCACCGCGGCGCAGTTGAACAACAGACCGTCCACCCGCAGCGGCAGCCCCACCACGGTGATCAGCGGGATGTCGCGGGACGCGCTGAGTATCCGGCCCAGGGCGTCGACGCAGCCGTCCAGCAGCGCCTGCTGATGAAACAGATCGTCGCAGGAATAGGCCGACAGGCCCAGCTCCGGGAACAGGGCCAGCAGCGCCTGGCGGTCGGCACACTGGTGCATCAGCTCGATGGTGCGTTCCGTATTAAAGGCGGGATCGGCCACCCGCACCTCCGGAATCGCCACCGCTGCGCGCACGAAGTTGTGCCGGTACAAGTTGAAAAAGGCGCCTTCTTGTTTCATGGCTTTCGCGCTATGGTCCGGTTGCCGTCCAATGTCCGGGAGAGTGACTCCCAGCAGCGCTGCACGCCGGCGCGCCGCTGCCCATACTAAGTGTACGCAGATTTGCGCCCGGATGGCAGCCGCGGTCCATCGAACCGCGGCCGGCGGGTGGTTTTGCCGCCAGTGCCATCGCTGTACAATCGCCCGCCTGCCTCACGGTATCGTGCCGCATGAACCAAACGACAACCGACAACGTGGTCACAGCCAGCGGCCTGCGCAAGCGCTATGGGGACTACACCGCCGTGGACGGAGTGGACTTCCAGATTCCGCGCGGCCGCTGTTTCGGCTTCCTGGGTCCGAATGGCGCCGGCAAGACCACCACCCTGCGCCTGATCCTCGGTCTCACCCCCATGACCGCCGGCAACCTGTCCGTGTTCGGCCTGCCGGTGCCGGAACAGGCGCGCGCGGTGCGCGCGCGTGTCGGCGTGGTGCCCCAGGGGGACAATCTGGATCCGGATTTCACCGTGATCGAAAACCTGCGCGTCTACGCCTCCTATTTCGGCCTGCCCGCCCAGGGCCTCGAGGCACGCATCCAACGGCTGCTGGAGTTCGCCAACCTCAGCGAACGCCGCAACGCCAAAACCGAGACCCTGTCCGGCGGCATGAAACGGCGGCTGACCATCGCCCGGGCGCTGATCAACGAACCCGAAATGGTGGTGCTGGACGAACCCACCACCGGCCTCGACCCCCAGGCCCGCCATGTCATCTGGTCACGGCTGGCCGATCTGCGTGAACGCGGCACCACCCTGCTGCTCACCACCCACTACATGGAGGAAGCCGAACGACTGTGCGACCAACTGGTGATCATGGACCGCGGCCGCGTTCTCGATCGCGGCTCGCCGCGGGACCTGGTGGCGCGGCACGTGGAGCCCGAGGTGATCGAGATCCGCGGCGACACCCGGGCGTCCCTGGACGCACTGGGGGAACAGAGCGGCTGCCGCGCCGAACGCATGGGCACCACGCTGTACTGCTACACCCGTGATCCGGCGCCGCTGATGGCGAACCTGCAGGGTGCGCACGGGCTCACCTTCCTGCACCGGCCCAGCGGACTGGAAGACGTGTTTCTGCGGCTCACCGGCCGGGAGCTGCGCGACTGATGGCCGACTGGCACCTGCCCCGGGTACGGCACGGCGCGCTGGCGGTATGGCGGCGCAACGTGCTGGTGTGGCGCAAGCTCATCGGCCCGGCCATGGTGATGAATTTCGGCGAGCCGACCCTGTACCTGCTGGGGCTGGGTTACGGGCTGGGTTTCTTCATCGGCAAGATGAGCAACATGCCCTATCTCACCTTTCTCGCCTCGGGGATCATCGCCTCCTCGGCCATGACCACCTCGACCTTCGAAGGCATGTACTCGGTGTTCACGCGCATGGTGCCGCAGCGCACTTACGAAGCCATCCTCGCCACCCCCCTTGAGGTGGACGACATCCTCGCCGGGGAAATGCTCTGGTGCGCCACCAAGAGCGTCATCAGCGGCATCGCGATCCTGCTGGTGGCCGCCGCCCTGGGCGTGGTGCAGGGCT
The DNA here is from genome assembly GCA_037385045.1 of Gammaproteobacteria bacterium. GTDB lineage: Bacteria > Pseudomonadota > Gammaproteobacteria > JASBUN01 > JASBUN01 > JARRNJ01. Next base: position 20,686 of record JARRNJ010000061.1, read on the forward strand.
GGCAGGCGCTGTGGGTGATCCCGGTGGTATTCCTGATCGGGCTGTGTTTCGCCGGGCCGGCCATGATCATGAGCGCGATGGCCTCGAATTATGACTTCTTCAACTACTATTTCGTGCTTGCCGTAACGCCCATGTTCATGCTCTGCGGCGTGTTCTACCCCATCGACACGCTGCCGGCGGCGGTCCAGGGCGCGGTGCAGATTCTCCCCCTGACCCACGCGGTGGCGCTGACGCGGCCGCTGATCGCCGGCCAGCCGCTGACCTATCCGCTGCTGCACATCGCCGTGCTGGCGGCGTACACGTTTATCAGCTACTACCTGGCGGTCGTGATGGTGCGCAGGAAGCTGTTGGTCTAGCCGTGACCTCCTACGGGTCCCGGCCGTACAAGCAGCCCGGATGAAGCAACGCGGAATCCGGCGGCAACGCGGCGATCCCGGCTCGAGGCATCGCCAGGCTCCGGAGCCCCGAGTCCAACCGCTCGCAACGCCCTACGGGTGGCTGCCCGTTTGCGAGCAACGTGGCGGGGTTACACCGCTGGGCGCCCCCTCTCAATCCATTTAGGTTGCGTCAAGACCGAAGGTCGGATGGCAGCAATCAGAATAAGGAGAAGAGAGCTATGAAATCCTTCCTACAAAATGGTCAGAAGCCCTTCCAGATTTGTGACCGCGTAACTCGGCTGGAAGCGCGGATCAAGGAGATAATCGTCGTGGCGGTTCGACCATGCACAAGGCAATCCCGCCGCGGCTGCACCGAGGGCGTCGGTTGCTCCGCCGGCCACATGCAGGACCTGGTCCGGTTTCATGCCCAACGCCTGGCCCGGCAATGTGTAAACCGCGGGATGCGGTTTGTAATAGCCGGCACGCTCTGAGGAAAAGATGTGATCAAACGACAACGCGGCATTTTCCACGACCGCCTCGAGCATCGCTTGGTCGCCGTTTGAGAGCACAGCCGTCCGATAGCCGCGCTGCTTGAGCGCAGTGATCACATTATTGGCTTCAGGCCATGGGTTCAAATGATCCCATGCCCTGACAAGGATTTCCCGCGCCTCGGAAGACAGAGTCAAATTGAACTTGTGTTCGAGGTACACGAGCCCTTGACGGGTCGCCTCACGAAAGCTGGTCCTTCCCTTGCCGAGCGAATTGCTGATCGCGGCGCGTTCCAGCTGCTTGGCCCGCCAGGTGCCGAACGCAGTCTTCGCCTTCGGTTCCGGAAGGCCGGTTACCTTCGCAAGGATCGGCACGAGGCTTCCCGCAATGTCAAACAATGCGGAATAGACATCGAATGTCACCAAATCATACTGAGACATAGCGGCACCTTCGGATCAACGTTCATATTGCCGACGCAGCGGCCTCGAATGCGGCGGAGGAGCTTTTCTCTTTTTCCCATTTCTCTTTGCCCCTGCTTCTGCCTCAAACCAACCGATACAGCCGCCAACGGCGCCGGGCTTCGCTGCCCAACAGCGAGACCAGATAGGCGCTGCCGGCTACCAGGATGATGGTGGCGCCCGCCGGCAGATCGAGCCGATAAGAAAGCGCCAGGCCCGCGCCGGTGAACGCCATACCCAGCACGGTGGCCACCACCATCATGCGCATCAGGGTGCCGACGTATTGGGCAGCGATCGCCGCCGGCAGAGTCAGGAGGGCAATGACGAGGATCAGGCCCACCACCTGGATCAGCAGCACCACGGTCAGCGCCACCATGCACAGCAGCAGCAGATAGAACAGATCCACCGGAACACCGCGCAGGCGCGCGAACTCGGTATCGAAGCACACCGCCAGAAATTGCTTGTAGAACATCACCACCACCAACGCGATGACAGCATCCACTCCTGCCATGAGGTAGACGCGCTCCACCGGCACCATGAGAATGTTGCCGAACAGATAGCTCATCAGGTCGATGTTGTAGCCGGGCGTCTTGGAAATGAAGATCACGCCCACGGCCATGCCGATGGCCCAGACGGCGCCGATCAGGGTGTCCTCGTACTGGTGCAGTCGCAGCGTCACCCAACCGATCAGCAGCGCAGCCAGCACCGCCGCAACCAGAGCGCCGCCCATGGGGGCCGCACCGAGAAAATACGCCACGCCCATGCCGCCGAGCACGGTATGGGAAATGCCGCCGGCCAGGAATGTGATTCGCTTGACGTAGACATAGGTCCCCATGATGCCGCAGCCGATGCTGGCCAGCAGGCCGCCGAGCAACGCATGCTGCAGGAAACTCTGGGTAACGATTGCGTGCAGGAATCCGTCCATATCCCTTGCCTCAGTGCCGGTGTTCGATCATGCGCACCGGAGTGGCGTAGAGCTCTTCGATCATCTCGCCACTGATGTCGGCGGTGTGGTGGCAGACCAGGGTGCGGTTGAGGCATGCCACCCGCGTCACGTACTCGGAGATAAAACCCAGGTCGTGGGACACCACCACCACGGTCATGCGCTGGTTGAGCTCCTTGAACAGATCGAACACGTCGGTCTCGATGCGCTGATCGACGTTGGCCGTGGGCTCATCAAGAATCAGTATCGACGGCTCGCCGACCAACGCCCGGGCGATGAGCATGCGCTGAAACTGTCCGCCCGAGAGCGTGCTCAAACGCCGGTCCTTGAGTTCCAGGATCTGCGCCTCGACCATGGCCTCGCGCGCGATCCGCCGGTCGGCGGCGCGATAGCCGCCGAGCAGCCGCGTGCGCCCCAGGCGCCCGAGCAGCACCGCGTCCTCCACCGACACGGGAAAATCCCGGGCGAACGCCGCATGTTGCGGCACATAGCCGATCGCGGCGCGCCCCGCCTCGGGGTCGCGGCCCAGCACCCGCACCCGGCCGGCCGCGGGTTCCAGCAGACCCAGCACCAGCTTCAACAGCGTGCTCTTGCCGCCGCCGTTGGGCCCTACCAGCCCCAGAAACTCCCCCTGCTCCACCTGCAGATCAATGTGCTCCAGGGCCCATTGATCCGGCACGTACGCGAACGACACGTCTTCCAGGCTGATCGCCGGCACTCGGCTCATTGCATCGCCTCCGCGAATACCCGCGCCACATGGCGCAGGTTGGTCATGTAGTCGACGGCCAACGGATCCACCGCCACGACCTTGCCGTGGATGGCGCGCGCTATGGTCTCGGCGTCGCGGCGGCTGAACTGGCGCTGGACGAAAATCACCCGGATCCGCTCGCGCCGCGCCAGCCCGATGATCGCCGCCAGGGTCCGCGGCCCGGGCGACTTGCCCCCGATCTCGATGGGAACCTGGGTCAGGTCATAGGCCGCCGCGAAATAGCCCCAGGCCGGATGGAACACCATGAACCGGCGCGAGCCCAGCCCGCTGAGGGTGCGGCGTATGTCCTGGTCCAGCTGCTCGAGCTGGCGCGCATAGCGCTCGAAGTTGGCCTGATAATCCTCCGCATGGGCGGGGTCCAGCCGCACCAGCGCATCCTTAAAGGTCCGGCACATATGCCTGACCAGCAGGGGATCGAGCCAGATGTGGGGATCCTTGGGTCCATGGTCGTGATCGGCATCGGGCTCGTCGCCCGGCCCGGCACCCAGCACCGCGGCCGTCGTTTCCATGTCCCGCAAGCGGATGCCGCGCCGCGCATCGACGACGAGCATGCCAGGGTTGGCCGCCTCGATGCGAGGCATCCACGCCTGCTCGAACGGCGAGCCCATACGCCAATACAGCCGCGTACCGGCGAGCGCGGCCATCTGCCGCGGACTGGGTTCGTAGGTGGCGGGGCTGCGGCCGGGGCCCACCATCACCGATACTTGCACATGCCGGCCGCCGATGCGCTCGGCAAACTGCTGCTGGGGCAGAATGCTGACGAATACCGACAGGGGCGCGCCGTAGGCGGCGTTCCAGGCGCCGGTCGCCAGCAGCATGACTGCCGCGACACGCAGTACCCGACGCATCAGCACCATTGGGCACAGTTCCATGCTCTCAGCCGCCTTCGCAGTGCGGGCAGAGCCCGCTGACTTCCACCGTGGGGTGCTCGGAATGAAACCCGAGGCGCCGGGCATCCTGGCCCAGCATCTTCGCCACGCCGGGGTCGTTGATCTCGGCCACCGCGTGGCAGACCCGGCAGATCAGGAACTGGCCGACGTGGGGCGTGGCCGGGTCACCGCAGCCCACATAGGCGTTCAGGGATTCGACCCGATGCACCACCAGGCCCGCTTCGAGCAGAAACTCCAGGGCGCGGTACACCGTCGGCGGCGCCGTGCGCGGCTTGCGCTCCTGCAGGCGCTCGAGGATCTCGTAGGCCTTGACCGGCTGATGGCCTTTCCAGACCAACTCCAACACCCGCCGCCGCACAGGCGTGAGCCGCAGGCCCTGCTCGGCGCAGAGAGCTTCCGCGGCCGCCAGCGCCGAATCCACGCAGCGACCGTGGTCGTGGCCATGCCGTTCGAATGGCACCAGTACCTTGGGCTTGGTCATGGCGTTGCAGTCCGGACCTCATTTGTTATGTTATAACATAACATCAGTTGCACCCACAGTCACGGCGGATATGCTGCACGTGGGGCGCCGCCGCGATCATGCCATGACCGGACACCACCAGTGGAAATCGGGCAGTCTCTGGGCCCGGCTGCAGCAACGCCGCCGTGCGGCCCTGGGCAGCGGCGCCCTGCGCCCGATCGACACCGGGCAGGTCCGGATTCGCGACCGCGGCGTCGATTTTCTGGTGCGCGTGGTCGCGCACTTGGCGGACAAACCCCACGCTGCGGACGATGTGCGAAGCGCGGCCGCGAACCCGGATCCGTTTCTGCCCTACGACCGGGACCTGTTCGTCGCCGACATCGGCGACACCCATCTGTGCCTGCTGAACAAGTTCAACGTCATCGATCACCACCTGCTGGTGGTGACCCGGGCGTTCGAGCACCAGGAATCCCCCCTGACGCTCGCGGACTTCAGCGCCTGGTGGCGGTGCATG
>JARRNJ010000062.1:0-14563 GCA_037385045.1 Gammaproteobacteria bacterium
TCGGCGCTGCTAGGCTCGTCGGCAATCGCAGCGTCTGGTGGATGCATCATGCAGCCTGCCGAATCCCCGTCCAAGCCCGCATTGTCGTTTCGGCCCTTCGATCTCAACGACGAGGCGGCTTACCGCGCCTGGCGCGCCCGTAAACTGGAAATCCGTCCGGCCCGGCGCGAAGAACTGATCGTTGAGATCAAGGATCCGCACCGTCTCAGCGCGGCGGAACACCAGGCGATCCTCGTGCGCTGCCGGGCCGCCAACATGGCGGTGTACGCCAGCCATGGTGGGAATGCCGAAGACAAGTCCATTCCGGCGGCGCTCGCCCGCCAGTTCGGCTTGGCGCACATCGACCATAATTGGCTGGCCGACGGCGACGCCATCACCCCGCTGACTGTGCACGCCGATGGCAGGCGGCCCGATTACATTCCCTATACCAACCGGCCCATCAAGTGGCATACGGACGGCTATTACAACCCCCCGCATCAGCAAGTGCGCGGCCTGTTGCTGCATTGCGTGCGTCCCGCCGCCCACGGCGGGGAAAACGCGCTGCTGGACCACGAGCTGGCATACATCTGGTTGCGGGACCTCGATCCCGGCTACGTGCGGGCATTGATGCAGCCGGATGTGATGACCATTCCCGCGCGCCTGGATCAGGGGCGGGTCGTACGCCCGGAACAGACCGGTCCGGTGTTTTCCGTGAACCCTGCCGACGGCACGCTGCACATGCGCTACACGGCGCGGGCCCGCAATATTCGCTGGAAAGACCAGGCGGTGGTCGCCGAGGCGCGGCGGCGGCTGGAGCAATGGCTCAACGGGCCGTCAGCTTACGTCTACCGACTGCGCCTGGAGTCCGGCATGGGACTGATCTGCAACAATGTGCTGCACGACCGTGCCGGGTTCGAGGACGCCGGGGATGCGCCGCGGCTCCTCTACCGCGCGCGTTATTACGACCGGATTCGCGGTACCGACATCTATCGCGTTGGCGCCAGCTGACCGGTGAACCGGGGCTCGGCCGACCGCCAGGCGATAGACGGTGGTCGGGAACCGGCCTCGGTTCTTCCTATTCGCGACCCCATCGATACCGCCCGAGCGCGGCGTGGTGCCCCACGCGGTTCGTCGTTGCAGAAGGGTTTCCCCGTTTTCGCAAGGTTTGTCTGACAATCGGGAATGGCGCTCCCTAGGGGACTCGAACCCCTGTTACCGGCGTGAGAGGCCGGCGTCCTAACCACTAGACGAAGGGAGCAACAGGACGGCCGCGTTTTGGGGCGGGCTGAAGCGGTGTTATTATACGCGCACTGTGAATTTCCTCAAATCGAATTCCAGTTTCCGCGAACCCAGAAGGCAGTCGAGCGATTAGCGAGCCACACATTATTTCCCGGCCCGAGCACACCATTTCCCGGGCCAACATCAGCGAAAGCGCCCTCAAGGTCCTGTACCGCCTGAAACAGGCTGGCTACCAGGCGTACCTGGTGGGCGGTGGCGTGCGCGACCTGTTGCTGGGGCGGGAGCCGAAGGACTTCGATGTGGCCACCGACGCCCGGCCCGAGGAAATTCGCGACCTGTTCCGCAACTGCCGGCTCATCGGCCGGCGCTTCCGTCTCGCCCACGTGCGCTTCGGCCGCGAGACCATCGAGGTGGCCACTTTTCGCGGCCAGGCTGATGTCGGCGACGAGGACCTGCTGGTCCAAAGCGACGAAGGCCGGCTGCTGCGCGACAACGTCTTCGGAACCCTGGAAGAGGATGCCTGGCGCCGGGACTTCACCGTCAACGCCTTGTACTACAACATCAAGGACTTTTCGGTGGTGGACTACGTCGGCGGCCTCGACGACCTGCATTCCGGCACGCTGCGCATGATCGGCGATCCCCGGCAACGCTATCGGGAGGACCCGGTGCGCATGCTGCGGGCGGTGCGTTTTGCCGCCAAACTCGGGTTCCGCGTGCATCCGCTGAGTGAAGCACCCATGTTCGAGTTGGGCCACCTGCTGGATGACATTTCCTCCTCCCGGCTGTTCGACGAAACCCTGAAGCTGTTTCTCGCCGGCAGCGCGGTGGAGACCTTTGAACTGCTGCGCCATTACGGCCTGTTCGGGCGCTTGTTCCCCGCCACCGAAGAGGCGTTGGCGGAGGAAGAGGAGCATTTCCCCCTGACCCTGGTGCGCCGCGCCATGGAGAACACCGACGCCCGCATCCGCGAAGACAAGCCGGTGACCCCGGCGTTCCTGTACGCCGCCCTGCTGTGGGAGCCGGCGCGGCGCATGGCGCAGGAACTGATGCAAGCGGATTCCCAGATGACGTGGCTGCAGGCGCTGCAGGCGGCCAGCGGGCTGATCGTCTCCCAGCAGGCCAAGCGCACGTCGATTCCCAAACGCTTCAGCCTGCCCATGCGCGAAATCTGGATGCTGCAGTCGCGTCTGGAGCAGCGCTCGGGCAAGCGTGCGCAGCGGCTGTTGACCCATCCGCGTTTCCGCGCGGCCTACGACTTTCTGCTGTTGCGGGCCGAAGCGGGCGAGGCGGCAGAGGAACTGGCCCAGTGGTGGACGACCTTCCAGACGGCGGAGGGGGCCGAGCAGAGCCGCATGGTGCAGGGCAACGGCAAGTCCGGCGGCGGCCGCCGCCGGCGCCGGCCACGCAAGCGCAGCGCGGACGGATCCACGGCGTGAATCGCTGCTGATGGACTCCGTCGACAACGCAAACCGGCGGCCGGCCGCGCCGGTGCGCGCCTATGTGGGTTTGGGCAGCAATCAGGCCGATCCGGTGCGCCAGGTACGCGCGGCGCTGACCGATCTGGCCGGCCTGCCGCGGACCGCGCTGGTCGTCCGGTCGAGCCTGTATCGCAGCGCGCCCATGGGTCCGCCGGATCAACCCGACTATGTCAACGCTGTGGCCGGCCTGGACAGCGGCCTGTCGGCGCTGGAGCTGCTGCATGCGCTGCAGGCGATCGAAACGGCCCACGGGCGTGTGCGCAGCGGCGAACGTTGGGGGCCGCGTACGCTGGACCTGGATTTGCTCCTTTACGATGAGGCCCGTTTCGATTCTCCGGAGCTGACCGTACCCCATCCCGGGCTGCACCGGCGTGCCTTCGTCCTGTATCCTCTTGGGGAAATCGCGGCGGAGCTGAGCATCCCCGGACAGGGCAAGCTGGCGACGCTGCTTGCCCGAGTTTCACCGGAAGGTCTGGAGCGTGTGCAGGATCATGACCAACTCTAACCACAATCGGCGCTACCTGGTGGTCGAGGGACCGATCGGCGTGGGCAAAACCAGCCTGGCCCGGCGTCTTGCGGAGCATTTCGGGTCGGAGCTGCTGTTGGAGGATCCGGCGAGCAATCCGTTCCTGGAGCGCTTTTACCGCAATCCCCGCGCGGCCGCGCTGCCGACCCAGCTGTTTTTCCTGTTCCAGCGGGCGCAGCAGATGCAGGACCTGCGCCAGGGGGATATGTTCAACCCGGTGCGGGTGGCGGACTTCCTGTTTGACAAGGATCGCCTGTTCGCGGGGTTGACCCTGGACGAGGACGAGCTGCGTCTTTACGACCAGGTGTATGAAAAACTCGCCATCGACGCGCCGCCGCCGGATCTGGTGATCTACCTGCAGGCGCCCGTCGAGGTGTTGCGCCAGCGGATCGCACGCCGCGGCATAGTCCATGAGCAGCTGATGGATCCCGGCTACCTGGGCCGGCTGGCCGAAAGCTACACCCGTTTCTTTTACGATTACACCGCGGCGCCGCTGCTGATCGTCAACGCTGCCGAGATCGATCTGGTCGGCAACGACACGGATTTCGAGCTGCTGCTGGAACATATCGGTGCGGTGCGCAGCGGCCGTCACTATTTCAATCCCGTGCCGATGGCCATGTAGCATCGGCACCGAGCCGCTTCGACATGAGTACTCACACCGACTTGTCACGCAGGGTAACGCTCAGCACGCTGAGCGCCATGAAGCAGGCGGGCGAGAAGTTCACCATGCTCACCGCGTACGACGCCAGTTTCGCCGCCGTGCTGGACGAGGCGGGGGTCGATGTGCTGCTGGTGGGCGATTCCCTGGGCATGGTGGTTCAGGGCCACGAAACCACCCTGGCGGTGACCCTGGACGATGTGATCTATCACACTCGCTGTGTGGCCAACGGCTGCCGGCGGGCGTTGTTGATGGCCGACATGCCGTTCATGAGCGCGCCCAATCCGGATACGGCGCTGCTCAACGCCGGGCGCCTGATGCAGGAGGGCGGGGCCCATGCGGTCAAGCTTGAGGGCGGCTCCCGGCAGGCGGAAACGGTGTACCGGCTCACCCAGGAGGGGGTGCCGGTATGTGGGCACCTGGGGCTGCAGCCCCAGGCGGTGCACAAGCTGGGCGGCTACCGCGTCCAGGGGCGCGAGGCGGAGGCGGCCGAAATCATGGTTCAGGATGCCCGCGCCCTGCAGGATGCGGGCGCCGACCTGCTGTTGCTCGAATGCGTGCCGGCGGCGCTCGGCAAACGCATCGCCGAAAACGTGCGCATTCCGGTGATCGGCATCGGCGCCGGCATCGGTACCGATGCCCAGGTGCTGGTGTTGTACGACATCCTGGGGTTGACGCGGGGCAAGGTGCCGCGGTTTTCCAGGAATTTCATGGAGGGTGGGCGCACCGTCGATGAGGCTGTGCGGCGATTCGTCACCGCGGTGAAGGAGCGCAGCTTCCCGGGGCCGGAGCACGTCTTCTGATCATTCGGTTGCGGCCCGCTCTTGGTCAGGCAGTTCACCACAAGGTTGTGATTCAATGCAGACGGTCAACACAGTCAAAGAGCTGAAACACTGGGTCGGGCGCTGGCGCCGCGATGACATGCGCGTCGGCCTGGTGCCGACCATGGGCGGCCTGCACGAGGCGCATTTGCGCCTGGTGGATGCGGCTTTTCATTCCGCCGACCGCGTGGTGGCGACCGTCTTCGTCAATCCCATGCAGTTTGGCGAAGGCGAGGATTTCAATGCCTATCCACGCGACCTGGATCAGGACGCGGCGCTGCTGGAGGAGCGGGGTGTCCACCTGCTGTTTGCTCCGCCGGTCAGCGAAATCTATCCCAGCGGCGCGGCAGCATCCACCCGGGTCACGGTGCCGGGGATCAGCGACATTCTCTGCGGGGCTTTCCGCCCGGGGCACTTCACCGGGGTGGCGACGGTGGTGGCCAAGCTGTTCAACCTGGTGCGGCCGGATATGGCGGTGTTCGGCGAGAAGGACTATCAGCAACTGGCGGTGATCCGGCGCGTGACGGTCGACCTGAACTTTCCGGTGGAGGTGGTGGGGCTGCCCACCGTACGCGAAGCTGACGGCCTGGCGATGAGCTCACGCAACCGTTACCTGAGCGCCGAGGAACGCAGGCGCGCCCCCCGGTTGCAGCAGATTCTGCAGGAGACTGCTGCGCAGCTGGGGCGGCCCGGCGCCGATTTCCGGTCCCTGGAGGCGAGCGCTACCCGGGGCCTGGAGGCGGAAGGTTTTCGTCCCGACTACGTCAGCATCCGCCGCGCCGGCGACCTGCAACCGGCCGCGGCGGGGGACCGCGACCTGGTGGTCCTGGCCGCCGCCTGGCTCGGCCGCGCGCGCCTGATCGACAACCTGCCCTGGAGCGCGTGAACCCGCATCCCCGATGCTGCTATAATTGCGACCCCCGGCCATTCAGGTGGGAAGCGAATCGATCATGCTGCGTACCATGCTCAAAGCCAAACTGCACCATGCCCGCGTAACCCACGCGGAACTGGAGTACGAGGGCTCGTGCGCCATCGACGGCCGGCTGCTGGAGGCCGCCGGCATTCTCGAGTACGAGCAGATCCAGATCTACAATGTCGCCAACGGCGAGCGCTTGACCACCTACGCCATCCGCGCCGAGGACGGCTCGGGCATCATTTCCGTCAACGGGGCGGCGGCCCACAAGGCCAACCCCGGCGACCGCGTGATCATATGCACCTACGCCGACCTCAATCAACAGGAACTGGCCGTCCACCGCCCGACCCTGGTGTACCTGGACGAGAACAACCGCATCAAGCATTGCCGCAACGCCATCCCGGTTCAGGTCGCCTGATCAGGCCCGCCAACCCTTGCACCCGGCGGGAAAACTGCTTTATTAGAAGCAGGTAAACACCCGTTCCAGGAACGGTTTCGTTTCCCGGGGCCCCGACCGCGACCCCGATGCATCGCTCCTGGGGCGCAGGAGGTGGCATCATGGCAATCGCATCCTCGCTGCATGAATTCCTCTCGTCCCACGGTATCTCCTATGAAGTCCTGGAGCACCCGCGCTCCCTGTCGGCGGCGCGGGCGGCGGCGGCCGCTCACGTGCCCGGCGACCGGTTGGCCAAGTCGGTGCTGCTCGAGGACGATAACGGGTATGTCATGGCGGTGGTGCCGGCGACCCACCGGGTCGATCTGGGCCGCCTGCATCAGGATACCCATCGTTATCTCGGCCTGGCGGTGGAATCCGAGTTGACGGGCTTGTTCGGCGATTGCGCCCCGGGCGCCGTGCCCCCGGTGGGCGCCGCCTACGGCATCCGCACCCTGGTCGACGATGTCCTGCTGGAGCAGCCCGATGTTTATCTGGAGGCGGGCGACCATGAGTCCCTGGTGCACGTCAGCCGCGCTCAGTTCAACAGTATGATGACCGGCGCCGAGCGCGGCCGTTTCAGCCGCCACCTGTGATCGTCTGCCGAGCCCCCGGCGCCGCTCGCCGGATCGTGTGCATGTGCACAGTCTGCGGTGGCCGAAGTGCGCTGTTGCGGCGCGCCGTTGAGCTGTTACCCTGACTTCCATGACAGGCGTCGGCAAGCGGCCGGCACAGGTGGTACGAAGGAGGGGAGCGCAATGGGGCGTAGTGGACCAATCCGTCAGTGGGTGCCGGTACTGCTGGCGGGGATGCTTGCCGCGTCGGCGGCATGGGCGGACCCGCCCAAGGGTTATCCGTTCCTCGCCTATGACCAGGGCTTGCGTCAGGCCCAGGCGGAGCACAAGAAGATCTTCCTGTATTTCGGCCGCTACGGCTGCGGCTGGTGCGCCAAGACCAACCGGGAAACTTTTTCCGATCCCAAACTGCGCAAACTGTACACGGATCACTACGTGCTGGTGTACGTGGATGCCGAGAGCGGCAGGCGGCTGAACCTTCCCACCGGCGAGCGCATTACCGAGATGGAGCTGGGTGCAAGGCTGAATGTGTTCGCCACGCCGGTGTTTGTCTACCTGGAATCCGACGGAACGCCGATCGCCAAAATACCCGGCTACAAGACCGTCAAGGATTTCGTCGAGTTCGATCACTACGTCTACGACGGCGTCTACAAGCACAAGACGCTGACCCAGTTTCTCACGGACCAGGCGCAATGATGCGCTGGCTGTGGCTGCTCTCGGCGGTGGCCGCACTGCCGGTGTCGGCGGCCGGCTGGCAGTTCAGCGCGCCATTGGCGGTGACCGGGCCGGCGCGGCCGGGGGTGTTCCAGCATCTGGAGTCCGCGGGTCGTCGCAACCTGGCGGTGGGCGCTGACAGTGTCGCACTGGTATGGGAGGACAATCGCGGCGGCGCGCCGCAGGTCTACGTGGCTTTCAAGGCCGACCAGGCGAAGGGTTTTTCGGCGCCGCTGCAGGTCAGCGCCGGCAGGGAAGCCTACGAGCCCGCCGTTGCGGCCGTGGCCGACGGCTTTGTGGTGGCCTGGGAACAGGACGGCAGGGTGTGGATGCGCCGGGCGGCACCCGGCCGACTGGGTCCCGCCCGGCAGTTGGATTCCCGGCCATCGAGCCAGGCGACCCTGGCCGCCGCTGCCGACGGCAGTCGGCTCTACGCGGCGTGGGTGTACCGTGACGGCCGTGCTCGGCACGTGGCGGTGAGCCGGGTACGCATCGACGGCGGCCGCCTGCAGCCGGCGCCGCCGCGGCCGGCCGATGCCAGGGCACCGCACTACGACCAGCTCTACCCCAGTGTGGCGGTCAGTCCGGATTCGGTCACCGTGGCATGGGAGGACCGTCGCGAGGGGCACACCCGGCTGTACTTCACCTATGCGGAGACGGGTGGCGACTTTGCGCCGCTGCACCCGCTCAATGCCCTGCTGCGCCCGCGCAGCCGGGTTTTCGGGCGCGGGACCGGGGTTACCCGGGTGGCGCTGGATGCCAATGCCCGCGGCCGTGTGGCGGCGGTGTGGATGGACAAACGCCATTTCCGGGGCGGCTACGATGTTTACGCCGCGGTCAGTGACGATGGCGGCCGGCACTTCGGCCCCAATGAGCTGGCCCAGGACATGTTCGGCGACAACAACCCCCAATGGCACCCGGCCGTGGCGGTGGCGCCGTCCGGGCTGGTGGTTGCGGCCTGGGACGATCCGCGCGACGGCACCCCGGACGTCTGGCTGTCCTGGCGCAACGCCGGCGGCTGGAGCGACGACCTGGCCGTGCCCGGCGCCTCCGGCCCCGGGGCCCAGCGCAGCCCGGTACTGGCGTTCGACCCCGCCGGTCGCCTGCACATTGCCTGGGTGGCGCGTGCCGGCGACGGCGGCACGCGCATCTTCTATAGCGTGGGTCACTTCGGCGGTGAGTGAGGCGCGGCCGCGGTGTGCCGCGGGTACGGGTTTGAGGCCCGGGTTTTCGGTTATCATGGATGCCAATGACCGCCCACGTGGTCGCGACCGTGATAGCGGAGTCCCATGCCCGACTGGCTGACCGTCAGCGCCATCCTGCTGTTCGCCTTGAGCCTGGCCGCGCTGGTGACGGCGTTCCTGGCCCTGCGCAGGCGCCGCTTGCTGGGAACCGCCACGGGCCTGCTGTCGGCGCTGCTGTTGTTGTGTTTCGCGGCCCTGCTGGGCACTATCAGCGTGGCGATCCAGGGCTACCGGGCGCTCACCCACGAGCAGGTGGCGGCGCGGATCGATACCCGCCCCGACGGCCCCGGCGAGTTCGTCGCCCGGTTTCATTTTCCCGACGGCCGCGAGGCCACGTACCGCTTGGCCGGCGATCAGCTCTACGTGGATGCCTACATCCTCAAGTGGAAGCCGATCGCCAATTTCTTCGGCCTGCATACCGCCTATCGCCTTGACCGCGTGGCCGGACGCTATCGGCGATTGGCCGACGAGCAGCACCAGCCCCATACGGTCTACGCCGTACACGATGACCACAAAATCCTGGATATGTTCCGGCTGCGCCAGCGCTATGCCCTGTTTCGTCCGTTGCTGGATGCCGAGTACGGTTCGGCCACCTACATTGCCGGCGACCGGCGCGCCCACTACGAATTGCTGGTATCCGGGACCGGCCTGTTGATCCGCAGGACCGGCGCCGGCGGCAACGGGTGACGGCTCGCCGGGCGCGATTTCCATGACGGGGCTGCGGCCGTGCTGATGCTGGTGCTGCTGTGCGCGGTGGGCGTTGCCGTGATCGGGGCGGTGGTGCTGCCCCCGATGTGGCGCCAACGGCGGCGGGCGGCGCTGCGGCGCACTCCGCTGCCGCAAGCCTGGCACCAGATCCTGCAGCGCCGGGTGCCGGCCTACCGCCGCTTGCCGCCGGCGCTGCGCCAGCAGCTGCATGGCATCATCCAGGTGCTGCTGGCGGAAAAGCAGTTCGTGGGCTGCGCCGGGCTGGAGGTGACCGACGCGATGCGGGTGACCATCGCCGCGCAGGCCGGCCTGCTGCTGTTGAACCGGGAAACGGGCTACTATCCCGGTCTTTCTTCCATCCTGGTCTATCCGCAGGCGTTTTTCGTCCGCCACGAGAGCCGTGACGATGCCGGCGTGCACTCGTTGCGCGAACGGGTGTTGAGCGGCGAGTCCTGGGGCCTGGGCAAAGTGGTGGTGTCCTGGGACGACGTGGAGCGGGGTACGGCCGATTTCAGCGACGGCGTCAATGTGGTGTTGCATGAGTTCGCCCACCAGTTGGACCAGGAGTCCGGCAGCGCCAACGGCGCGCCGTTGCTGCGTTCGCGTGAGGGCTACCGCCACTGGAGCCATGTATTCTCGGCCGAGTACGACGCCCTGTGTCAGCGGGTGGCGCGCAACGAGCCGTCGCTGATCGACCCGTACGGCGCCACCGATCCCGCTGAGTTCTTCGCCGTGGTCACCGAGCTGTTTTTCGAACGTCCCGGGGATCTGGCGCAGCAGCATCCGTCCCTGTACGACGAATTGAGCGCCTACTATGGCGTGGATCCGGCACAATGGGCCTGACCGAACCGAACCGAACCGAACCGTGGCGCGGTCAGCGGAGCAGGTCGAGCATGACCGCCCGATAGCGTCGGGTGAGTTCATGGCCGCTGCCGAGCAGATCAAAGATGGCGATCAGGCCTGTACGTGCCTTGCCGTTGTCAACGGCTGGGCCTCTGCGCAGGATTTCCAGCAACTCCGTGATTGCGCCTTCGTAGTCGTCCCGGGCCAGACGGTGGGCACTGAGGGCGAACCGGGCTTCGAGGTCGGCCGGATCGTCGCTGATGCGGCGTTCAAGCTGTGCCACATCGGGCGCCGCGGCGGACGCGGCCATGAACCGGGCATGGGCGAGCAGGCGGGCGGCTTCAGCCTGTTCCCGGTCGGCTGTGTTCAGGCGCTCCAGGATCTGCTGTGCTTCCGCGGGGCGTTGTTCGCGCAGCAGCAGCTTGGCGAGCACCACGGCCAGCTGTGGATCGTCGGGCTGCGCGTCGGCCAGCTGCCGCAGTTGTTCCAATGCGCTGTCGCGCTCGCCGTCTTGGTAACGGCGCACCGCTTCGGCGATGCCGCGGTCCGCAGCGTGGGCCACGTGGCGGTCGAGCACGGCACGCAAGGCACGTTCGGACTCGGCGCCGTGCACCTCGTCCACCACCCGTTCGTGACGAAACACCTTGACCGTGGGCAGGCTGTTGACGCCGTAGTCCCGGGCCAGCTGCTTGTGCTGGTCGGTATTGACGTTGACCAGCAGGAAGCGACCACCGTATTCGCGCGCGAGTTTCTCGAGCACCGGCCACAGTTTGAGGCACGGACCGGCCCAGGGCGCCCAGTAGTTGACCATCACCGGGCCATGACGGGAGTTTTCCAGAACCAGTTGACGAAAATTTTCCGGTGTTGCGTCGAAGATATGCTGGGAGTCGGCCATATTCGCGTTAAGATACCGAAACGCCGTGACCCTGAACAGCTGCAAAAGGCGCAGTCGGCACGGTGTTTTGGGATGGGACCCGGGTCAAATTGCGGTGGTGGCGCATCGGTGGTTGCGGGAAGCGATGCATGAGTATTCGGCGATCGGTACTGGGACTGGCGGCCTGGCTGGTGGTCACGTTTGCGGCGGCGTCGGCCGGGGCATTGTTCCAACCGGGCGATTGGTATGCGCAGCTGCAGAAGCCGACCTGGATACCTCCGGACGGGGTGTTCGCGCCGGTGTGGATTGCCCTGTACCTGTTGATGGCCGTGTCCGCGTGGCTGGTCTGGCGCGCCTCGGAGTGGCGGGCCGCGACCGTGGCCCTGGGGCTGTTCCTGGTCCAGCTGGCGTTCAACAGTGCCTGGTCGTGGCTGTTTTTCGGTCTGCACCGGCCCGGCTGGGCACTGGTCGACGTGGTGCTGCTTTGGTTCACCATACTCGCGATGGTGGCGGCGTTTTGGCGCCACAGCCGGATGGCGGCGCTGTTGCTGGTGCCGTATGCGGCGTGGACGTTTTTTGCCGCCGTATTGAATCTCTCTGTCTGGAGCCTGAATGCCTGAGCCGGTGGGCGCAGACAGCCAAAGCGGAGCGACCGGATCGATGCGAAGTCTGTTGCTGGTGGCCCATGGCAGCCGCCGTAGGGAGTCCAACGACGAGGTGAGAAGCCTTGCCGAGGGTCTGCGCGGCCGTGCCGGCGGCCGCTTCAATATCGTGCAGTGCGCGTTTCTGGAGCTGGCGGAGCCGTCGATTTCTGACGGCATCGATGCCTGCATCGCCTCCGGTGCCGGCACCGTGGTGGTGATCCCGTATTTTCTCTCGGCGGGGCGCCACGTGGTGGAGGACATCCCCGAACTGGTGGCGGCCAAACGCCGCCAGCACCCCAAGGTGCGCATTGAGCTGGCCCCGCATCTCGGTGCGGCTGAGGACATTGCGCAGTTGCTGCTCGACCAGGCCGGTTGACAGTGTCGGCGCCAGCGGCGAGCATCGGCGGCGCTCTCAACCATCGGCGAGGTGAATCGGTGATACCGGCGACCAAACCCTACTCCGAGGCATGCGACCAGAACAAGGAGCCGATTCTTTCGGTTCTGATGCAGGTGTTCGACACTGGCGGGGAAGTACTGGAGATCGGCAGCGGTACCGGTCAACACGCGGCGTATTTTCCCCGCCGATTGCCCCACCTGGTGTGGCAGCCCAGTGACGTGGCCGAGTACCTCCCCGGCATCCGGTGTTGGCTTGATGAAGCCGCATTGCCCAATGTGCGTGAGCCCGTCGCGTTGGACGTGGACGATGATCCCTGGCCAGTGCAGCGGGTCGATGGCGTTTTTTCCGCCAACACCGCCCATATCATGTCCTGGCCCCAGGTCGAGCGCCTGTTCGCCGGGGTCGGGGAGGTGCTGACTTCCGGTGGCTGTTTCTGTCTGTACGGACCGTTCAACTATCACGGCCGCTACACCAGCGACAGCAACGCCCGCTTCGATACCTGGCTCAAGGCCCGCGATCCGGCCAGCGGGATTCGGGACCTGGATGATCTTCTGGCGCTGGCTGCTCAGACAGGACTGCAGCTGCGGGACGATCACCCCATGCCGGTGAACAACCGCACCCTGGTCTGGGTGCGGCGCTAGCGCCCGCTGCGGGTCCCGGCTCGGGTCAGGTTTTTCGTTCCCGCGGCCGCGTCGGCTCCGGGAAACGCAGGATCGCCCGCAGACCAGGGTGGTTGTCTTCGAGCAGCAGTTGGGCGTCGTGCAGCTGGGCCACGGCGCGCACCAGGCTCAGGCCGAGTCCGTTGCCAGGGGTGCTGCGGGCGGTATCGAGGCGGACGAAGCGTTCCAGCACCCGGCTGCGGTCCGCGGCCGGAATCCCGGGCCCGTTGTCGCTGATCTGCAGCTCGGGGATGCCGTTGCGTTGCGTCACCTGCAGTTCCACCCGGCAGCCGCTCGACACGTACTTCATCGCGTTGTCGAGCAGGTTGCTCACCGCCTGCGCCAGCAGATGCCGGTTGCCGGGAATGCGCACATCCGGATCGGCGCTGCAGCGGAATTCCACGTTCCGGTCCTCGGCCACGGCTTCGTAGAGCTCGGCCATGTCCCGGGTCAGCTCGCTGAGATCGACCTCCGACCAGTCATTGCGCCGCACGCCCGCTTCGGCCTGGGTGATGCTGAGCAGGGCGTTGAAGGTCTTGAGCAGGTCATCGGCGTCCTGAATCGACTGTTCGATGGCGGCGCGGTATTCCTCTTCGTTGCGCGACTCCAGCAACATGACCTCGAGCCGGTTGCGCAGCCGCGTCAAGGGACTGCGCAGATCATGGGCGACGTTGTCGGTGACCTGCCGCATTCCGAGCATGAGATGCTCGATGCGGTCCAGCATGGCGTTGAGCCGGGCGGCAAGTTCGTCAAACTCGTCGTTGCGCCCGCGGATCGGGATCCGCTGACCCAGGTCGCCGCTGATGATTTCCCCGGCGGTGCTGTTGATGGCATCGATGCGCCGCAACACCCCCCGGCCGAGCAGATAACCGCCCAGCAGCGCTGCCAGCGCGGTTACGACGATGGCGCTCAGCACGGCGCCCTGGGTGTAGTCGCGCAGTTTCTCCACGGTCTGCAGGCCCTGCGCCACCACCAGCCTATAGCGGTTGGGCAATTCGACGACGTAGCTGAGCACCGTGTAGTCCTCGTCACGGTCCCAGCCGCGGATCTGGTATTCCTTGTACTGCAGCCGGTGCGCATGCCAGCCGGGGCTGACGTGGAAGCTCAGCGGCCATGCCTGCAGGTTGCCGGCAATGGGTATGCCGTGGGGATTGATCAACAGGTAGTACCGGTCGCCGGGCTGGCCGATCTGGCTGTAGCGCTGGATCGCATCGGTCAGCTCCGGAACGCTGTAGCCGCTGAACAGGTAGGCCAGGTCGTTGGCCTCGGTGCGCAGATTGGAGTCGGTTTGCGCACTGATGTGCACGGTCATGGACCAGTAGATGAAACTGATGACCACCGTCGCCAATACGCTGTAGAACACGGCGTAGAGAAGGGAAACGCGGAATACGGTGGTGCGAAAAAGGCTAGTCCGGCTCACGGAGACAGTACCCCGCTCCGCGAACCGTGTGCAGCAATGGGTTGTCGAAATCTTTGTCGATCTTGGCGCGCAGCCGGCTGATGTGGACGTCGATGACGTTGGTCTGCGGGTCGAAATGATAGTCCCAGACATTCTCCAGCAGCATGGTGCGGGTCACCACCTGCCCGGCATGCTGCATCAGGTACTTGAGCAGGCGGAACTCCCGCGGCTGCAGATGGATGGCCTTGCCCGCGCGGCTGACCTTGTGCTTGAGAAAATCCAGTTCCAGGTCCGCCACCTGGAGGCGGGGATTGGCATGTTCCGGCTGGCTGCGCCGGGCCAGCGCATCAAGGCGCGCGAGCAGTTCGGAAAAGGCGAACGGTTTGGTGAGGTAATCATCGCCGCCGGCACGCAGCCCTTCGACTCGCGCGTCCACTTCGCCCAGCGCGCTGAGGATCA
>JARRNJ010000063.1:0-25608 GCA_037385045.1 Gammaproteobacteria bacterium
GCCCTTGGTGGCCTTGTAGGTGCCGCCGGCCACGCCGATGTCCTCGCCCATGCAGATGACCATGGGATCGCGGGCCATTTCCTCGTCGTGGGCGCGGCGCACCGCTTCCCAGAACATCAATTCGGCCATTACTGCTGCCCTCCCTTCACCCACGGGTCATTTTCCACCAGCACGTATTTCTCCAGCAGCTCCAGCGACGGTTCGGGCGACTCTTCGGCGAATTTGATAATGTCGTCCTCGATGCGATCGAGGATCTCGTCGTCCATTTGCTTGAAGTCCTCCTCGGACATCTCGCCGGTCTCGATCAGCCGGTCGCGCAGCATGATGATCGGATCGCGCTTGCTCCACATGCGTTCCTCGTCCTTGGCGCGGTAGGCATTGGAGTCGGACATGGAGTGGCCGCGGTAGCGGTAGGTGAGCAGTTCGAGGAAATACGGGCCGTTGCCGGCGCGTACGTGATCGACCGCCTCCTTGGCGGCGGCATAAACGGCCTCCACGTCCTGGCCGTCCGCCTGGTTGGAGGGAATGTTGTAGCCGGACACCCGCTTGTACTGGTCGCCATGTTCAGGGACTCGTGAAACGTGCCCTGGTTGTTGGCCGCGTCCCCGAGGAAGCAGACGCAAATCTCGTCGCCGCCCTTCATCTGGATGCCCTTGGCGATGCCGGCGGCCAGCGGGAACGGCCCCCCGACCAGAGCGTAGCCCCCCATGAAGCGCTGCTCGACACCGAAAATGTGCATGGAGCCGCCCAAACCTTTGCAGCAGCCGGTCTCTTTGGCGAACAACTCCGCCATCACCGCCTTGGGGTCCAGGCCGCTCTTCATGGCGTGAACGTGGTCGCGGTAGCTGGTGATCACGTAATCGTGGCCCACCCGGGCGGCCTCGAGCACGCCGTGGGCGCAGGCTTCCTCGCCGGGGTAGAGGTGCAGAAAGCCGCCGATCTTGCGCTCGACATAGGCTTCGTAGCAGCGCTCCTCGAAGCGGCGCGCGAACAGCATCTCACTCAGCAGCTTCTTCTTCGTGTCGACGTCGAGCAGGCTCTTGGTTTCGGAGTTCATTAATGCTCCCTAGTCTCCAGAGAAATCCCGTTTGTGACGACCTGGCGGCAGCGGCGAAGGGTCCACGCACACCAAAATTCAAACCGGGTATGATCTGTGTTTTGCCGGGACAGGTCAAGAAATACGACCTTGCAAAAAAGCCAGCCGCCGGCGCTAAGTATCTATTAAGCAGACAATTATTGTTGCCACTGGCGGCGCGTAAAGGCTTCGGTGCGCGGCTTCGCGACAAACGTTTTTGTTGTCCCCGGCCGCGTGCCGCATTGGCGACGCGCCGATACCGGGCCGATATAATGGGCGCCAACCCGCACCGCAGTGAAGGACTTTCGATGGCGACCGTGAACCGCATCACGCTTACCCGTCCCGACGACTGGCATTTGCACCTGCGCGACGGCCACGCCATGGAAGCGGTTGTGGTCCACAGCGCCCGGCAGTTCGCCCGCGCCATCATCATGCCGAACCTGAAGCCGCCGGTGGCCATGGTGGATCAGGCACTGGCCTACCGCGAGCGCATCTTGGCGGCCGTGCCGCCTGAACTGGGCTTCGAACCGCTGATGACGCTGTACTTGACCGAGAACACCCCGGTGCAGGAAATCGCCGGGGCCCGGGCCAGCGGCATGATCCACGGCGTCAAACTCTACCCGGCCGGCGCCACCACCCACTCCGAGGCCGGTGTTGCCAGCCTGGAGCGCATCTATCCGGTGCTGGAGGCCATGGCCGAGCACCACCTGCCGCTGCTGGTGCACGGCGAGGTCACGGATCCGGGCGTGGATGTGTTCGACCGCGAAGCGGTGTTCATCGAACGCCACCTGCAGCCGATCGTGCAGCGCTTTCCGGAATTGAAAGTGGTGCTGGAGCACATCACCACCACCGACGCGGTGGCGTTCGTGCGCGCGGCGCCCGCGACCGTCGCCGCAACCATCACCGCCCATCACCTGCTCATGAACCGCAACAGCCTGTTCCTGGGCGGCATCCGTCCCCATCACTATTGCCTGCCGATCCTCAAGCGCGAGACGCACCGCCGGGCGTTGCTGGCGGCCGCCACCAGCGGCGAGGCGAAATTCTTTCTCGGCACCGACAGCGCGCCCCATGCGCGCCGGGCCAAGGAGTCGGCGTGCGGCTGCGCCGGCATCTACACCGCCCACGCAGCCATGGAGCTGTACGCCGAAGCCTTCGATCAGGCCGGCGCCCTGGAACGCCTGGAAGGCTTCGCCAGTTTCCACGGCCCGGACTTCTACGGGCTGCCGCGCAACCGCGCCACCATCACGCTGGTGCGCGAGGCACGGGAAGTTCCGGACAGCTACCCGTTGGGCGGCGGCGAGGCCGTCGTTCCGATGCGCGCCGGCGAAGCCCTGCACTGGCGAGTGCAGTAACGCCGCACCCCGTCAGTACACCGGGGTGACGGTGTAGCCGCGCAGCTCGAGCAGGTGCAGAATGCCTTTCGGCCCCGGCAGGTGCAGGGCACCGACGGCAATGAAGGCGTTGCCCTCGCGCAGCCGCGGCTGCATGCGCCGCACCATGCGCAGGTTGCGGTCGATCACGGCCCGCTTGAAGAACGCGGTGGCGAAACCCGGCGATGCGCCCGCCAGATCCTGCCTGCCCAGGCGCAGCAACTGGTTAAGGTCCCGGGCCAGGTAGGCGCGCAGCAGTTCCTGCGCCAGGTGCCGTTCGTCGGCCTTGGGCTCGACAATGTTGCGGATCATGTCCACCTGCAGGTCGTGGGGCAATCCCTCGAAGATCCGCAGCTGTTCGGCAGGCGTTTCCAGACCGTAAACCTTCTTGTGCTGCGCCATCGCCTGGTCGTAGAGCTGCAGATCCAGGGCCACGCCCTGCCGAAATCCCGGCAGCCCCGCCGAGGCCATGACCGCCCAGGGCTTCATATTCATCAGCGTATCGCGGCCAAGGCCGCGCTTGGCGAGCACTTTCGCCAACCGGTCGAACAAGTCCCGGCCGATCACCGACACCAGGGTGCGGCCGTCGTGGAAGAACATTCCCTGAACTACCTGGGCATAGGCCTGATAATCCATGCGGATTTCCATGGAAAAGCTGGCGGCGTGATCGAAGGCCTGGCGCACCGGCGGCGCGAGGTGGGTGACGCGGGGGTCGCCGATGTGGATGGTGCCGAACACATAGCTGGGCGCGACGCCCGGCGACGCCACCTTCCACAGCAGACCGTGCCCGCGCGCCAGCGCAGCACTCATGGGCGCCTGGGCGGGCTCCGGCGCGCCACCCGCCACGCCAACCGCGGCAACCGACACCCAGAGCAGCGCCACCGCCAGCATCCGTTGCATCAACATCCACCTCACGAACGTTCCTGCGACATGGTACGGCAATCCGAACCTGGACTGAACTGTACAACGGCCGGCGCGTCGCATTCTGCGTCGGCATTCGTTATCCTGTCCTTATGAGCGAAGCCGACCCTAAACCCGTGATGGCGAGCCGCTTCCGAGGGTTCCTGCCGGTGGTGGTGGACGTGGAGACCGGCGGCTTCAACGCCCAGACCGACGCCCTGCTGGAAATCGCCGCGGTGACCGTGAAAATGGACAAGCACGGTTATTTGCACCCGGACGAGTCCGTGCATGCCCACGTGGAGCCGTTTCCCGGCGCCAACCTGGAGCCGGAAGCCCTGGCGTTCACCGGCATTGATCCGCACCACCCGTTCCGTCTGGCGAAATCCGAGCACGATGCCCTGCAGCGCATTTTCCAGACCGTGCGCAGCGCCGTGAAACGCAATGACTGCAGCCGCGCCATCCTGGTCGGGCACAACGCGTTCTTCGACCTCGGCTTCGTCAACGCGGCGGTGGAGCGCACCGGCATCAAGCGCAATCCGTTTCACCCGTTCAGCACCTTCGACACCGTGTCGCTGGCGGGCCTGGTGTACGGACAAACGGTGTTGGCGCGCGCGGTACAGGCCGCGGGGTTGAGCTGGAACGGTGATGAGGCCCATTCGGCGCTCTACGACGCTGAACGCACCGCGGAGCTGTTCTGCACCATCGTCAATCGCTGGCAGGGTCTGCTGGAACTGGCGGAAAACCAGACCGATCAGCCGGCACAGTCCCACTCCCTGTAACGCAAGAGCCCCGCAACCCGGGCCGGGCTGCGGGGCTCCCGCAGTACATTTGCGCGCAGCGCCCGGTCAGGAGGCCTGGGCTTTGCCGGCCGCCTCGCTGGTCATCTTCTGCAGCTCGCCGTTCTGATACAGCTCCAGGGTGATGTCGCAGCCGCCCACCAGTTCCCCGTTGATATAGAGCTGCGGGAAGGTCGGCCAGTTGGCGAAACGCGGCAGGTTCTCGAAAATCTCCTGGTCCGCCAGTACGTTCACGTAGGCGAACTCCACGCCGCAGGCCTGCAGCGCCTGGGCCGCGCGCGAAGAGAACCCGCACTGGGGCATTTGCGGCGTGCCCTTCATGTACAGCACGATGGAATTGTTGTCCACCTGCTGCTTGATGCGTTCCAAAACGTCCATCTCACCACCTCGCTGTGTGAATTCGTGTACCCGGCGACCGAAGCCCTTGTCGCCACGACATTTCGACACAGTCTAATGTGTCACCTGCCGGGAAAAAAGGATCAATTTATAAGGCTTTACGGCGCGGGGCCGGCGCTGTCCCAGAATGTGGCGGTGCCGGCCGCCCATTTCAAGCCCATGATGATCAGGAGCTCCGGCCGGCAACGGAATCGACGTTCAGCTGCAGCCAGTACTCCAGCAGCGCCAGGTGCCACAGCTTGCTGCCGAGGATGCGGGTGAAGTGGCTCTCGGGGTCGGCCAGCAGCTTGTCGACGTAGGCGCGCTGGTACAGGCCCCGCTGGCGGCAGGCGTCGGAATTGAGAATATCCCGCATGAAATCCAGGAATTCGCCGCGCACGAATTTCAGCGCCGGCACCGGAAAGTAGCCCTTGGGGCGGTCGATGACGGCGTCGGGCAGCAGCCCGCGGGCAATGGACTTGAGCAGGTGCTTGCCGCCGCTCTTGAGCTTGAGCCCGGGCGGCACCCGGGCCGCCAGCTCGACCAGTTCGTGGTCCAGGAACGGCACCCGCGCCTCCAGGCCCCAGGCCATGGTCATGTTGTCCACCCGCTTCACCGGGTCGTCGACGATCAGCGTGGTCACGTCCATGCGCAGCACCCGGTCGAGAAAAGTATCGGCCCCCGGCTCGGCCAGCAGGTCCTGCACCAGCGCCGAGGTGTGATCCGGCCCCTGGTAGGCGGCTTCGAGCATGTCGGCGAACTCGCCGTGGTCGCGGTCGAAGTAATGGGAGCGGAACCGCTCCAGGTCGCTGCCCCCGGTTTCCTCCATGCGCGGATACCAGAAGTAGCCCCCGAACACCTCGTCGGCGCCCTGCCCGCTCTGCACCACCTTCACGTGCCGGGACACCTGCTCCGACAATAAATAGAACGCGACCGCATCCTGGCCCACCATGGGTTCGGCCATGGCGCCCACGGCTTCGGGCAGGCGCCGCAGCACCTGGTCGTTGGCGATGCGGAACTTGTGATGGCGGGTGCCGTAGCGGGCCACCACCTGGTCGGAATACTCGAACTCCGAGCCCTTCTCCTCCGGCATGTCCTCGAAGCCCACCGAAAAGGTCATCAAGTCGTTGACCCCGGCTTCGGCCAGCAGCGCCACCAGCAGGCTGGAGTCGAGCCCGCCGGACAGCAGCACACCCACGGGCACGTCGGCGATGGTCTTGCGCCGCTGCACGGCGCGGCGCAGCGACTCGTGCACCGCATCGATCCATTCCCATTCCGACGACGGCTTGTCCGGGCGCCGCGCTTCGAGCCTCCAGTAGCGCCGTTCGGTGACGCCGCCGCGGGCGTCGAACAACAGCGTCGTCCCGGGCGCCACCTTGCGCACGCCCCTGAGCACCGTGCGCGGCGCCGGCACCACTGCATGGAGGGTGAACTGGTGATGCAGCGCCACCGGATCCAGGCCGGTGTCCACACCGCCGGCGGCCAGGAGCGCCTGAACGTTGGAAGCGAACAGCAGGCGCTCGCCGGTGGCGGCGTAGTACAACGGCTTGATGCCCATGCGGTCGCGGGCCAGGAACAGCCGCCGGGCGCGCATGTCCCAGATGGCGAACGCGAACATGCCGTGCAGGCGCTCGACGCAGTGTTCGCCCCAGGCGGCGAACGCCTTGAGGATGACCTCGCTGTCGCCGTCGCTGAAAAAGTGATAGCCCTTGCCGATCAGCTCGGCGCGCAGCTCCGGATAGTTGTAGATGGTGCCGTTGAACACCAGCACCAGGCCCAGCTCGGTATCCACCAGCGGCTGGTTGGAGCGCTCGGAAAGATCGATGATCGACAGCCGCCGGTGGCCCAGCGCCAGCGGGCCGTCGGAATAGCTGCCCTCGTGATCCGGCCCGCGCCGGGCCAGGGCCGCCGACATGCGGTCCACGTCGGCCAGATCGGGCTCAGCGCCGTCGAAACGCAGTTCGCCGCAGATTCCACACATAAGCTGTCACCGCGATAAGTAATGTCAGATCTGCCCGCAGGAAACACGCTAACCGCAGGGACAGGAAGGCGTTCGCAGCCCGCCCAATGGGACGGCGCGATGTCGCTGAATGTCAGGGCCTGTTAACACTGCCGGAGCACCGGCTGCCGGCGGGTTGAGCCTGAGAAACCGTCACTCGGCGTTGCTCGTCGCTCGTTTGGAGTGACCAAACCACGCTCCCCGCGCCTGGATTGACGGTTTCCCAGGCTCAACAGCAGGCGCTTCGGCAGTGTTAACAGGCCCTAGTACGTCAGCCGGTTTCGTACCGAGCGCACACCCGGCGTACCACGCACAATGGCCAGCGCCCGCTGGACCACGCTACGGGAAGGCACGCGGCCGCTCAAGGTCACCGTGCCGCGGTAGGTGAATACGTGAATGCTCATGGCCGGCACCGAGGCATCGTGCACGAAGGCATCGTTGATGCGGTTGGTCACCTCGGCGTCAGCGCGCATTTCCGCGCGGGTGCGTCCGTCATCGACCGAGGGGGTCGCCACACCGGTGGCCACCAGCGAGGCACAACCGCCGAGCCAAACGCTCAGCACCAGCAACAGGGAAGCGGCGATGCGCTGCATGAAGATCTCCGGTCCGCGACAGGGCGTAAGTATGCCGGATGGCGGCGGCGAATCCCAGGCCCGCCGTAACACGGCCCGCGTTTACCCGTCTTCAGTACCCCAGCCACCGCCGCCGGGGGTTTCGATGCGCAGACGGTCTCCGCGTTTCAAATCCACGCTGACTTTGCCGGGCAACTCGGCGTCATTGAGCAGATTGCGTCCCGGCTGTCCGGCGCCGCCGCCCTTGAGACCCCAGGGGCTCCGGGTGCGGCGTTCGCCCAGCAAGGTCGCATGCGCCGGCTGCAGAAACTGGAATTCGCGCACGATGCCGTCACCGCCGCGCCGCCTGCCGCGGCCGCCGGAGCCGCGCCGCACCTGGTAGCGGGTGACGCGGACAGGAAAGCGCATCTCCAACGCTTCGATGGGCGTGTTGAGGGTGTTGGTCATGTGCGTCTGCACCGCATCCAGCCCGCCGCCCATGGCACCGGCGCCCATGCCGCCGCCGATGGTTTCGTAATAATCCCAGGCGCCGTCCGCGCCGCGGGCCCCCATGGCCAGGTTGTTCATGCTGCCCTGGCTGGCGGCCGGGATGCGTTCCGGTATCGCCTGTGCCAGCGCGCCCATGACGGCGTCCACCACCCGCGTGCTGGTCTCCACGTTGCCGGCGGCCACCGCCGCCGGCCGCCGCGCGTTGAGCAGGCAGCCTGCCGGCGCATGCAGGGTGATGGGACGAAAGGCCCCGGCGCAGGCCGGCGTCTGCGCCGGCATCAGGCAGCGGAACACGTAGTAGACCGCCGCCGCTGCCACCGACAGCGGGCAGTTGATGTTGCCGTGCACCTGCTGGGCGGTGCCGCTGAAGTCCACGTGAATATCATGGCCGCGCACGCGCACGTGCGCCTCGATGGGAATATCGACATGTCCCTGGCCGTCGTCGTCCATATAATCCCGGTA
This sequence comes from Gammaproteobacteria bacterium, assembly GCA_037385045.1. Taxonomy (GTDB): domain Bacteria; phylum Pseudomonadota; class Gammaproteobacteria; order JASBUN01; family JASBUN01; genus JARRNJ01. The sequence goes on from JARRNJ010000063.1 coordinate 8,040, forward strand.
GCTGTAGGTGCCGTCGGGAATCTCGTCCAGGGCGCTGCGGGCCAGGCGCTCGGCGTAATCGTTCAGTTCCTTCAGTCCGTCGCGGAAGCGCGCCGCCTCCATACCCTCGATCAGTTCGCCCAGGCGCCGTACACCGATTCGGTTGGCGCTGATCTGCGCCGCAAAGTCGCCGCGGGCCTCGCGCGGATTGCTGGTCGCTTCGCACAGCGAGCGCAGAAAAGCCTCGTCCACCGCGCCGCCGCGCAGCAGGTGCGACGGCGGGATCACCATGCCTTCTTCGTCGAGCCGCCGGGAAATGGGCATGGAACCCGGCGACTGTGCGCCGATGTCGGCGTGATGCGCGCGGCAGGCGACGAAGGCGAGCGGCGCGCCGTCGCCGACGAACAGCGGGGCGATGACGGTGACATCGGGCAGATGAGTGCCGCCGAGGTACGGGTCGTTGACAATGACCATGTCGCCGGTGCGCCAATCGATGCGCCGCACGATGTCGTGCATGGCATAGGCCATGCTGCCCAAATGCACGGGAATGTGGGCGGCCTGGGCGCACAACTCGCCGCGCCCGTCGAACACCGCGCAGGAGAAATCCAGCCGATCCTTGATGTTGGGGGAAAACGCCGCGCGGCGCAGGGCAGCGCCCATCTCGTCGCATACCGCGTCGATGCGGCTGGCAAAAATGCTGAGGTCTATTCCTTGCATGGAAGCCCCGTAAAGCCCGCGCGAAAGTTGGGCTTGCGCCTGGAAACGGCGAGACCGGAATCTATTATTGCATTATTCTCGCCCGTGCCATATCGTATATAGTTTACTATTTTAGTAAAGAATTGGCTGGCCGATGACAGCGGCCGGCCAATCGGTAACAACTGTTTGTTACTTTCCCCAATCCAGAAGCAAGAGCAACAAGGAGTAATTGCAATGGCTCATCAACTTCCAGAACTCCCGTACGCCAAGAATGCGCTCGAGCCGCATATCTCGGCGGAAACCCTCGAGTATCACTACGGCAAGCATCACGCTACCTACGTGAACAACCTGAACAATCTGGTACCGGGGACCGAGTACGAGAAGCTGCCCCTGGAAGAGATCATCAAGAAGGCGCCGGCCGGCGGTGTGTTCAACAATGCCGCCCAGGTGTGGAACCACACCTTCTATTGGAACTGCCTGAGCCCAAACGGCGGCGGCGAGCCCAGCGGCGGCGTGGCCGACGCCATCAACAAGGCGTTCGGCTCGTTCGCCGAGTTCAAGGAAAAATTCAGCACCTCGGCGGCCACCAATTTCGGCTCCGGCTGGACCTGGCTGGTCAAGAACAGCGACGGCTCGGTTGAAGTGGTCAACACCAGCAACGCCGCCAACCCCATGACCGACGGCAAGACGCCGCTGCTGACCTGCGATGTGTGGGAGCACGCCTACTACATCGACTACCGCAATGCGCGTCCCAAATACGTCGAGGCGTTCTGGAACCTGGTCAACTGGGATTTCGTCGCCAAGAACTTCGGCTGACGTGCCGGCGGGCTGTGCCCGCCGTATCAGGGCTAATGGGGGAATCGCCGCGATTCCCCCGTTGCTTTTATGGCTGGCCCGGGGCGCTGAGCGTTTGTCCTGGTTTGCGCAGCCACAAATTTCACCTTAAGATTGCAGGCTTACCCTTGGGAAGTGGCCTCACGCGGGCTGCTTTTTTGTTTTGGGAAGCTTGAATCATGCCCGAACGCCTTATGAACACTTATGCCCGTTTGCCGCTCATGTTCGAACGCGGGGAAGGCGCCTGGCTTTGGGATTCCCACGGCGAGCGCTACCTCGATGCCCTGAGCGGCATCGCGGTGTGCGCGTTGGGGCACGCCCACCCGGCGGTGACCGACGCAATCTGCCAACAGGCCGGCCGCCTGGTGCACACCTCCAACCTCTATGGGGTGCAGCGCCAGCAGCAGCTGGCGGAACGGCTGACGGCATTGAGCGGCATGGACAAGGTGTTCTTCTGCAACTCCGGCGCCGAGGCCAACGAAGCCGCCATCAAGCTGGCGCGGCTCTACGGCCATCAGCAGGGCGTCGAAGTGCCGCAGGTGGTGGTGTTCGAGGGCAGCTTTCACGGCCGCACCCTGGCGACCCTGAGCGCCACCGGCAACCGCCGTATCCAGGCCGGATTCGAGCCCCTGGTGCAGGGATTCGTGCGGGCGCGCTACGACGACCCGGACTCGCTGCAGGCCGTGGCCCGGAACAGCCGCGACGTGGTCGCGGTGCTGGTCGAGCCCATCCAGGGCGAAGGCGGCGTGCGCACGCCGGCGGATGACTACCTGGCCGAAGTGCGCAAATTATGCGACGAACACGGCTGGCTGCTGATGCTGGACGAAATTCAGACCGGCATGGGCCGCACCGGCGAATGGTTCGCATTCCAGCACGCCGGAATCGTGCCCGACGTCGTCACCCTGGCCAAGGCCCTCGGCAACGGTGTGCCGATCGGCGCCTGCCTCGCCCACGGCAAGCTCGCCGACGTATTCCAGCCCGGCAGCCACGGCTCCACCTTCGGCGGCAATCCGCTGGCGTGCAGCGCCGGGCTGGCGGTACTCGATACGCTCGAAGGACAACAGCTGCCGCAACGGGCCCGCCAGTTGGGCGAGCGCATGCTGGGCGCGTTCCAAGAGCGGCTGCGCGATCTTCCCGGGGTGGTCCAGATTCGCGGCAAGGGCCTGATGTTGGGCATCGAGCTCGACCGCCCGTGCGGCCCCCTGGTGGCCCAGGCCCTGGAACAGCGGCTGCTGATCAACGTCACCGCAGAGACAACCATCCGTCTCCTGCCGCCGCTGATCATCAGCGACCAACAAAGCGAACAGATTGTCGACACCGTCAGCGCCCTGATCACGGAATTCCTGCAGGGCTGAGTGCGGAGGAACGTGAAATATGCCGGTCCGTCACTTTCTCACCTTACTGGATTTCAGCAGCAAAGAACTGCATGGGCTGATTCACCGCGCCATCGAGCTCAAGTCGATGCAGCGCGCGCGCAAGATCTACGAGCCGCTCAAGAACCGCACCCTGGCGATGGTGTTCGAGAAGTCCTCGACCCGCACCCGGGTGTCGTTTGAAACGGCCATGATCCAATTCGGCGGCCAGGCGATCTTTCTTTCGCCCCGAGATACCCAGCTCGGCCGCGGCGAGCTGGTGGAGGACAGCGCCCGCGTGCTGTCGCGCATGGTCGACGTGATCATGATCCGCACCTTCGAGCACGAGAAGCTGGAGCTGTTCGCCGAATATTCATCGGTCCCGGTCATCAACGCCCTCACCGACCTGTACCACCCGTGCCAGCTGCTGGCCGACATGCAGACCTTCGTCGAGCATCGCGGCGAGATACGCGGCAAGACCGTGGCCTGGATCGGCGACGGCAACAACATGTGCCATTCCTACATCAACGCCGCGCGCCAGTTCGACTTCCAGCTTCAAGTCGCCTGTCCGGAGGGCTTCGACCCGGATCCGCAAATACTCGCCGGCGGAGGCGAACGGGTGCAGATGATCCGCGACCCCATGCAGGCGGCGCGCGGTGCCGATCTGATCGTCACCGACGTCTGGACCAGCATGGGCCAGGAAGACGAACGGGTGGAACGCAATATGGCTTTCCAGGGCTATCTGGTGGACCGCGAACTGATGGCGGCTGCCAACCCCGAGGCGTTGTTCATGCATTGCCTGCCCGCCCATCGCGGCGAGGAGGTGGACGCGGAGGTCATCGACGGCCCCCAGAGCGTGGTCTGGGACGAAGCCGAAAACCGGCTGCACGCGCAGAAGGCGCTGCTGGAGTTCCTGCTCACCTGAGCGACCCTGCGGTGATCCCCGGGTGCAGCCGCGCCAATGACGGAGGATTGCTGTTGCGCCGATTCCACCTTCCGACCCTTCTTGTCGCCGCACTGCTGGCGATGGTGACACCGCTGCCGGCAGGAGCCGGCGAAGTGCACGTGGCGGTGGCCGCCAATTTCCTCTCCACGGTCAAGGTGCTGATCCGGCGCTTCGAGTCGGACCACAAAGGGCGGGTGTTGCTGAGTGCCGGCTCGACCGGCAAGCTCTATGCGCAGATCATGCACGGCGCTCCCTATGACCTCTTCCTGGCCGCCGACAGCCGCCGTCCACGGCTGCTGGCCGAGAACGGCAACGGCATTGCCGACAGCCGCTTCACCTATGCGCTGGGGCAACTGGTACTGTGGAGCCGCAAGCCGGACCTGGTGGACGGCCACGGCCGCGTGCTGCACGGCGACGCAGTCCAGCGCCTGGCGATCGCCAATCCGAAGACCGCCCCGTATGGCGCCGCCGCCCGCCAGGTGCTCCAGCACTTGAAGCTGTGGAAACGTTACCGCGGCCGCATCGTGCGCGGCGACAACGTCGGTCAGACCTTCGAGTTCATCGCTTCCGGCAATGCCGACGCCGGCTTCGTCGCCTTGTCGCAGGTGAAGCGATACCGCTCCGGACACAGCGGCAGCCTGTGGCAAGTTCCGGCGGACCTCCATGATCCCATCGAGCAGCAGGCCATCCTGCTGACACGCGCGCGCGGCAATGCCACCGCCCGCGCATTCGTCGCCTTCCTGCGCTCCGATGCCGGCCGGCGCATCATCCGCGACAGCGGCTATCGCCTGCCGTAGCGGCCGTTATACTTGTGCCTGTCCATTGCGAAACATAATGCTGACGTGACTGCCGTCGACCTTGGCCCCCTGTGGCTGACATTGAAGCTCGCCACCATCAGCAGCGTCGCGCTGCTGGCGCTGGGCACGCCGCTCGCCTGGTGGCTGGCGCACACCCGCTCGCGGGCCAAAACCGCGATCGAGGCCGTGGTCGCCCTGCCCCTTGTGCTGCCCCCCACCGTGCTCGGGTTCTACCTGTTGATCGGCCTCGGGCCCGACGGCATCATTGGCGGCCCCTGGAGCAGCCTCACCGGCCATGGCCTGGCGTTCACCTTTCCAGGGCTGGTGTTCGGCTCGGTGCTCTATTCGATGCCGTTCGTGGTACAGCCGCTGCAGAACACCTTCGAGCAGATCGGGGAGCGCTGGCTGGAAACCGCGGCCACCCTGCGCGCCGGGCCCTGGGACCGCTTTTTCACCGTGGTCGCGCCGCTGGCCCGGGGCGGCTTCATCACCGCGACCACCCTCGGCTTCGCCCATACCGTGGGCGAATTCGGCGTGGTGCTGATGATCGGCGGCAATATTCCCGGCAAGACCCAGGTGGTCTCCATCGCCATCTACGATCACGTCGAAGCGTTGGAATACGCCCAGGCGCACCTGTTGTCGGCGGGATTGCTGGCGTTTTCCTTCGTGCTGCTGTTCCTGGTCTACCGCTTCAATCGCCGCTGGCAGGTCACGGCGGGCGGATGAACACCCTCAGCTTCCGGTTCACCCTCGACCGTCCGGGCTTCCGCTTCCAGGCCGCCATCGACGCGCCGGCCACGGGCGTCACCGGCGTGTTCGGCCCCTCGGGCAGCGGCAAGACCACGCTGTTGCGCTGCCTGGCGGGTCTGGAGCATCGCGCCCGCGGTCATTTGCGGTTGCTGGGCGAAACCTGGCAGGACGACGCCCGGGGCGTGTTCGTGCCTACCCACCGCCGCGCCGTCGGCTACGTGTTTCAGGAAGCGCGCCTGTTTCCCCATCTGTCGGTGCGCAGCAACCTGGCCTACGGCGCCCGCCGCGCACCTGGAGGCACCGACCCGCAGCGGCTCGCCCGCATCGTCGAGCTGCTGGGGCTGCAGGCGCTGCTCAGCCGCTATCCGCACCAGGTGTCGGGAGGTGAGCAACAGCGCGTGGCCATCGGCCGGGCATTGCTGACCCGGCCCCGGCTGCTGCTCATGGACGAACCAATGGCGTCCCTTGACCAGGCGCGCAAGGCGGAAATCATGCCGTACCTGGAAAACCTGCACCGGGAGCTGTCCGTGCCGGTGATCTACGTCAGCCACGCCATGGAGGAAATCGCGCGCTTGTCCGACACTCTGGTCCTCATAGAACAGGGCGCGATCCGGGCGGCCGGCCCCTTGCACGACGTGCTGCCGCGCCTGGACCTGCCCCTCGCCCACGCCGAAGACGCCACCAGCGTCCTGGACGCCACCGTCGCCGGCCACGACGAGCGCTTTCACCTGACCGAGGTGGCGTTTGCCGGCGGACGTCTGACCGTTCCCCACCAGGCGCTGCCGGTGGGCGCGCCGCTGCGCCTGATGATCCACGCCCGCGACGTGAGCCTGGCGTTGTCGCGGGTGGCCGACAGCAGCATTCTGAACATCCTCGAGGCCCGGGTGGCCAACATCCGCCAGCAGGAAGGTGGGCGCACCCTGGTGCGCCTGGACGTGGACGGCGTGCCGCTGTTAGCGCGCATCACCCGCAAGTCGTGCGAGCGCATGGACCTGGCCACCGGCCACCGCGTCTACGCCCAGATCAAAAGCGTGGCGGTAACGGTGTGAGCACGCAGGTTCCCAAACCTGGTAGCCGCGCAGCCCGGATGCAGCAACGCGCAATCCGGGGCCATCGATACAATCCCGGATTGCGTTGCACTCCATCCGGGCTACCCGTGTCGGAACGGTCATCGAGTGTGCCGATCGAGGCCGATGCCGTATCCGGCCTGCACATCGGCCATCGTTGCGTGAACTACCTGATCGGTCTACACGGCTACACCAACCTGGCCAGGTCGGCAGCACGGAATGCGCACCCCGGCGCCCGGGGCCAGCAGCTCGGCGGTCCAGGTACTGATGTCCGGTTCGTGGCCGACGCAGCAAATGGTCTGATCGGCCGGGTACTCCTGCAGCGCTTCGACCAGCTGCGCGGCGGAATAGCCGCCATCCAGCACCCCGTGTTCCTCGGGCAGTTCCATGCCCAGTCCCAGCGCCGTAATCTCCGCCGTCTGATAGGCCCGGACCCGCGGGCTGCACAGAATACGATGGGGGCGCAGCTGCATTTTCGCCAGCGTCCGGGTCACGGCCTCCTGCTCGCGGCGCCCTCTCGCCGTCAGCGGGCGCAGGGCATCGTCGGAGTAGCCGTCGGCCGGCGCGGCGTCGGCATGGCGAATCAAGATGAGATCCATTTGCCTCGTTTCCCTGTTGCCCGTTCATCCGTGAAGGTAGAGCAACCGCCGGGCGAAAAAAAGACCCCGCGGGCGGCCGGCCGCGGCTATAGGCACGGCCTCATCGTTGCGGCATACTACCTGCAGACATCACGCTGGCCGCTGACCGGCGTGGGCTGCGAGGGAGGCAAGCCATGTGCCGCATGGCCGCATATCTGGGCCCGATGATTCGCCTCGACCAGTTCCTGCTGCGTCCGCCGCACAACCTGCTGGCCCAGGCACGCTGTGCCCATGTGGTCGGACCCCAACCTGCCCCACTTGAGCCGCTCCCTGCATGCGGACCTGTGGCTCGCCAATGTCCGCAGCGCCACCGACGGCCTGGCGGTGAGCTTTACCAATACCCAGCCGTTCCAGGATGGCGAGCTGCTGTTCATGCACAACGGCTTCATCCGCAATTTCAGCGATGCCGTGCGCCCGCTGATGCATCGCTACCTCGACCCCGAAATCCAGGCCGGCATCCAGGGCAACACCGACTCCGAATACCTGTTCGCGCTGCTGCGCCACCTGTTGCTCGCCGACGAAGAGTTGTCCATCGAAGGTGCCATCGCTGCCCTGTTCGAGGTACTGGAAACCTGGATCGGCGACACGCCGGCAATGCTCAACCTGCTGGTGAGTGACGGTGCGGCCGTCTACGCGGCGCGCCATGCGCTCAGCGAAGCGTGCCCGTCGCTGTACTACAACACCGATGACGACAGCTTTCCCGGCGGCCAGCTGATCGCCTCGGAACGCCTGACCCACAGCGAATACTGGAGTGCGGTGCCCGAGCACAGCATTCTGGTGTTCGACCCCGAACAGCCGCCCGAACTGCTGGCCATCTGATCCCCGCCGCGTTGGCCGGGCGCCGCCACCGCGTAGGCGCCACCGCCCGGCGCTGGTATGCTGAAGCTCCGGCAGCACACCGACAGCCACGGCGACATGAACTACGCGATCTTCCAGGAAATCCTCATTCTGCTGGCCGTGGCGGTGGTCGCCGTAGCCGCGTTCCGGCGACTGCACCTGCCGCCGATCCTCGGCTACCTGGTAGTGGGAATGATGGTCGGGCCGCACGGGCTGCAGTGGATCCCCGACACCACGGACACGCGGTTTCTGGCGGAATTCGGCGTGGTGTTCCTGCTGTTCACGGTGGGCCTGGAGTTCTCGCTGCCGCAGCTGGTGGCCATGAAAGGCGCCGTGCTGGGGCTGGGCGGCGCCCAGGTGGCGATCAGCACCGCCGTGGCCGGCGCCGCGGCCTGGCTGCTGGGCATGGGCTGGGAGGGCGCACTGATCACCGGCGGCATCCTGGCGCTGTCGTCGACCGCCATCGTCATCAAGCAGCTCACCGAACAACTGGAGAGCAACTCCCGCCACGGACGCCAGGCCATCGGCATCCTGCTGTTCCAGGACCTGGCGGTGATCCCGTTCCTGGTCATGATCCCGATTCTGGCCGGCGACGGCGGCAACTCCGTGGCCGCTCCCCTGTTGTGGGCCCTGGTCAAAGGCCTGGGGGCGTTCCTGGTGATGCTGGCCCTGGGCCACTGGTTCCTGCGGCCGCTGTTCCGGGAAATCGCCTCGGCCCGCTCGTCCGAGTTGTTCATGCTGACCATTCTGCTGGTCAGCCTGACCGCGGCCTGGGCCACCCATGCCGCCGGTTTGTCGTTCGCACTGGGCGGGTTTCTCGCCGGCGCCATGCTCGGCGAGACTGAATTCCGCCACCAGATCGAAGCGGACATCCGCCCGTTCCGCGACGTACTGCTGGGCCTGTTCTTCGTCACCGTGGGCATGCTGCTCGATGTCCGCGCCCTGGGCCAGATCTGGTATTGGGTGTTGCTGCTGGTCGCCGCCATGGTCGCGGGCAAGACGCTGCTGGTCACCGGGCTCAGCCGCCTGGCCGGCACCGAGATCGGCGTCGCCCTGCGCACCGGCGTGGTGCTGGCCCAGGGCGGCGAGTTCGGCTTTGCGCTGCTGTCGCTGGCCATCGGCGCCGGCCTGATCGGCCCCGGCGAAGGCCAAGTGGTGCTGGGGGCGGTGGTGGTGAGCATGGCCATGGCGCCGATGCTGATTCATTTCAACGGCGCCATCGCCAAGCGGGTGTTCGCCGCCAGCTACCTGGGCACCCGCGCGCAGATGGAGCAGGACATCGCCAGCGCCGGCAACGAACTCGCCGGTCACGTGTTGATCTGCGGCTTCGGCCGCGTCGGCCAGAACATCGCCCGCTTCCTGGACGCCGAGAAGTTTCCCTACATCGCCCTGGACCTGGACCCGAAACGGGTGCGCGAGGCGCACGAGGCCGGCGACAACGTGTTCTACGGCGATTCCACCCACCGCGAAATCCTGCGTGCCGCCGGCCTGCTGCGGGCCCGGGTGCTGGTGGTAAGTTACGACGATCCGCCGGCGTCGCTGCGGGTGATCGCGGTGGCCCGATCGCTGCGCGCGGAGTTGCCGATCCTGGTGCGCACCCGCGACGACAGTCACCTGGATGAGCTGCAGGCCCAGGGAGCCACCGAGGTGGTGCCGGAGACCATGGAGGCCAGCCTGATGCTCGCCTCCCATCTGCTGTACCTGATGGATGTGCCGATCTCCTCCATCGTGCGGCGGGTCCAGCGCGTGCGCAGCGACCGCTACCGGATGCTGCAGCGCGTGTTCCCCGACGACGAACCGGCGCCCCAGGAGGAACAGGAAGGCCCACGCGAGCGCCTGCACGCGGTGACCCTGCCGCGCGGCGCCCATGCCGTCGGCCGCACCCTGCGCGAACTGAAGCTGCCCGGCATTACGGTGACCGCGGTGCGTCACAGCGGCCACCGCCTCGGCAATCCGGATCCCAACGCCAGGCTGGACGAGGGCGACGTGGTGGTCATGCTGGGCACGCCGGCAAACCTGGAGCATGGGGAAAACGTCCTGCTGAAAGGGTAGGAGCGTGCCCAGGTCGCGAGCGGTGCGCCGCCTGCGTCCGGCGGGACCTCCCGCCGCAATGGTGCGCCGCCTGCGGCCGGCGCACCCTACCGCTGGGCACCGGGCATCGTAGGGTGCGTTCGACGCCGAAGGCGGCAACGCACCGTCCGGTTGATGCGGCACCGGCGCCTTGCGTCCGGCGGAACCTCCCGCCGCAATGGTGCGCCGCCTGCGGCCGGCGCACCCTACCGCTGGGCACCGGGCGTCGTAGGGTGCGTTCGACGCCGAAGGCGGCAACGCACCGTCCGGTTGATGCCGCACCGGCGCCCTGCATCGGGCGGACCGAGCGGCCCAATTCCGGGTGCACGCCGCCATGGGTATAATCACGGCATCATGAGTGCAGACCCGAAGCCGCAGCTCACCAAACGCCTCGGCCGTGGCATGGCCTTCGCCGCCTGGCTGCTGGTGCTCGGGCTGCTGAGCCTGTTTTTCACCCGCTGGTACCACGATCAGCAGAATCCCAACCGCGACTACCAGACCCAGGTCACGGACCAGGGTACCCGCGAGATCACCCTGCAGCGCAACCGCTATGGCCATTACGTAGCCAGCGGCACCATCGACAACCAGCCGGTGGTGTTCATGCTCGACACGGGCGCCACGGATGTTTCCATCCCCCAGGGCGTGGCCACACGGCTGGGGCTGCGGCGCGGCGCACCGCTGCCGGTGAGCACCGCCAACGGCGACGCAACGGTATACGCCACGCGCGTAGATTCGCTTACATTGGGCGGCATCGGGCTGCGCGACGTACGCGCCAACATCAATCCGCACATGGGTGGCGACCAGGTCCTGCTGGGCATGAGCGTGCTCAAGCATCTGGAGCTGGTGCAACGCGGCGACCGCCTGACGCTGCGACAGTACGCCAATAACCGTCACTGAGGGGACCGCAAATGGAATCACAGGCTCACGACTGGCTGACGGTACTCACCGAGGCAACCGGAAAACTGGCGGGGCACCTGTGGGGCATACCCGCCATCGTGCTGCTGGTCGGCACCGGGCTGTACCTGACGCTGCGCCTGCGATTCGTGCAGATCCGCGGCTTCAAGCATTCCCTGCTGCTGATCGCTGGCAAGTACGACAAGGCCAGCGATCCCGGCGAGGTGTCCCACTTCCAGGCGTTGTCGACCGCGCTGTCGGCCACCATCGGCACGGGCAACATCGCCGGTGTCGCCACCGCCATCGCGCTCGGCGGCCCCGGCGCGGTGTTCTGGATGTGGATCACTGCCCTGGTGGGCATGGCGAGCAAGTACACTTCGTGCTCGCTGGCGCTGAAGTTCCGCGTGTTTCATCCCGACGGCAGCGTGTCGGGCGGTCCCATGTATACGCTGGCCCGCGGCCTCAACCTGCCCTGGCTGGGCGGCTTGTTCGCCCTGTTCACGCTGATCGCCTCGTTCGGCATCGGCAACATGGTTCAGGCCAATTCAGTGGCCGACGGACTGTCCTACATCTTCCCCGGCGCGTCGGAGCACAAACTCGCGATCGGGGTGGTCATCGCCGTTCTCGTTGGCCTGGTGATCATCGGCGGCATCAAGCGCATCGCCCTGATCGCCTCGCGCATCGTGCCGTTCATGGCCATTGTCTACTGCGGCGCGGCGCTGGCGATCCTGGCGCTGAACGCCAGTGAGATTCCCAATGCATTCGCCACCATCTTCAATCTGGCCCTGAACCCCGCCGCCGCCGGCGGCGGCGCCGTCGGCGCGGCGATCCAGTACGGCGTGGCCCGCGGCGTGTTCTCCAACGAGGCGGGCCTGGGCTCGGCGCCCATGGCCCACGCCGCGGCCCGCACCCACGAGCCGGTACGCGAGGGCCTGGTCGCGATGATGGGACCGTTCGTCGATACCATCATCATCTGCACCATGACGGCACTGGTGATCGTCATCATGGGCGCCTGGGGCGATGCCCGCCCTGAGCAACTGCAGGGCGCGGCGTTGTCGGCGTACGCGTTCGACCAGGCCCTGGGCAACCTGGGCAGTTGGGTGGTGGGCTTCGGTCTGACCTTCTTTGCCTATTCCACCATCATTTCCTGGTCCTACTACGGCGACCGCAGCGCCGAATACCTGTTCGGCGAACGCGCGGTGCTGCCGTACCGGATCATTTACACGGTTCTGGTGGTGGTCGGCGCCTATTTCCCGCTGCAGCTGGTGTGGAACTTCGCCGACATCGCCAATATCCTCATGGCGGCGCCCAATCTGCTCAGCCTCATCCTGCTGGCGGGGCTGACCAAGGGGCTGACCGACGAATATTTCGTGCGCTACAAACGCAAGAACGACGGGGGCTGAGCGCCCGGGAGCAATGGCCATGACCGAGCCGAATGCCGCGGCGCGGCTGCAAATCGAGGATCTGGTGACCGGCGACGGCGCCGAGGCCGTCGGCGCCGGGCAGACGCTGATCGTGCACTACACCGGCTCGCTGGAGGACGGCACCGTGTTCGACTCCAGCCGGCGCCGCGGTGCGCCGTTCAGTTTTCCGCTGGCCTGCGGCCTGGTGATCGCCGGCTGGGATCAGGGCCTGGTGGGCATGAAGGTGGGCGGCAAACGCCGGCTGACCGTGCCGCCGGAGCTCGGCTACGGCGCCGCCGGCGCCGGCGGCATCATTCCCCCCGACGCCACCTTGCACTTCGAGATCGAACTGCTGGAGATCAGCGAATAAACATGGACGCGCAACTTCCCCCCTCCGACAGCATCCGTGATGCGGTGGCCCGGGCGCTGGCTGAGGACGTCGGCCGCGGCGATCTGACCGCCGATCTGATCCCGGTCGAGGCCCGCGCCGAGGCGCGCGTGATCAGCCGGCAATCGGCAGTGATCTGCGGCACACCCTGGTTCGAGGAAGTGTTCGCGCAGCTCGATGCCGGCGTCGACATCCGCTGGCAGGTGACCGACGGCGAGCGCGTGGCGCCCGACCAGCTGTTGTGCACGCTGCAGGGGCCGGCACGGGCGATCCTGACCGGTGAGCGCACGGCGCTGAATTTTCTCCAGGCGCTGTCCGGCACCGCCACCCGCGCGCGCACGTACGCCGACGCGGTGCACGGCCTGGCCACCCGCATCCTCGACACCCGCAAGACCTTGCCGGGACTGCGGCTGGCGCAGAAATACGCGGTACGCTGCGGCGGCTGCCACAACCACCGCACCGGCCTGTTCGATGGCATCCTGATCAAGGAGAATCATATCGCCGCGGCGGGTTCCATCACCGCGGCGGTCAAGAACGCCAGGAACCTGCATCCCGACATTGCCGCCGAGGTGGAGGTGGAGAACCTGGTTCAGCTGCGCGAGGCCCTGGCTGCCGGCGCCGGGCGGGTGCTGCTCGACAACTTCAGCATCGACGAGCTGCGTGCCGCGGTGAGCGAAACCGCCGGCCGCGCAACCCTGGAGGCGTCCGGCGGCATCGGGCTCGACGACCTGCGCGCCATCGCCGAAACCGGCGTCGATTTCATCTCCGTCGGCTCACTGACCAAGGATCTGCAGGCGGTCGACCTGTCCATGCGCTTTTCCCTAACCTGAGCAATCACGGCGACCCGGGCGCGGAGGCGCCCAGGCAGTCCCGCCACTGGCGATACAAGCCGGGCTGCAGCGCCGCCACCACCGACTGCGGCGATGCCACACCATAGTCGAGCTCGGCTCCGCCGAGCGTGCAGGCGCGGCCGCCGGCCTCTTCCAGTATCAGGCTGCCGGCGGCGTGATCCCACAGGCGCATGCCGCCGTGGAGATACACGTGCACCCGTCCGGCCGCCAACCAACACCATTCCAGGGCGCAGGAACCGAAGTTGCGCTGTGACCGGTACGGTTGCGCCTTCACGAGTTGGCTGGCGAGCGCGGCAGGCAGGCGCTTGAAATCCACCAGCGCCAGCGCATCGCGCAATGCTCCGGGTACGGCGAGGCTTTGCAGCGGCTGGCCGTTGAGCCGCGCGCCCGCGCCGCGGACGGCGGCAAAGCACTCGCGGCGCTCCGGGTCGTAGACGATGCCCACAGCGGGCCGGCGGTGCTCCAGCAGCGCCAGGGATACGGAATAAAACGGCACGCCGGCGGCATAGTTGGTGGTGCCGTCCAGGGGATCCAGACACCACATCGGCTCGTCGCCGGCAGCCAACAGGGCGCGTTGACGTTCGGGGGCCATTTCCTCGCCCAGAAACCCGAACTTCGGCCATCGCCGCTGCAGCGTTTCGGACAGCGCTTCCTGCAGCGCGTGATCGACTGCGGTGACAATGCTGCCGTCGGACTTGGCCTGGGCGGAGACCCGTGCGCCGGCCATGCGCGCCAGCACCCCGTCGACGGTGCGGGTCAGTGTCTGTTCCAGTTCGGTGATATCGGAAATCATGCATGCTTCCTACATAAGGTCTGCCGGGAACGAACCGCGAACCCGATCACAATGCCGTCTGTACGCCCCAGCCGCTGTGGTTCGTAGACCGGATGGCCGACCGAATTCGCTTGGATACCACCGGTAAATATGGGACGATTAGCCCGATTTCGCCGGGCGGAACACCGATCCGCCCGGCGAAATCGTCGTTATTCATTTGTCATGCCGGGAACGCCGCAGCACGGCGCCCGCAGGAGATCCCAATGATATCCAGATTGTCGTTTTCGGCGGTAGCGGTTCTCGCGACCGCGTCGGCCCTGGCCGCGCCTCCGCAGCTCTCCACCCAGCAGCAGAAATTCAGTTATGCCGTGGGCTTTCAGATTGCCCAGGGCCTCAAGCGCGATGGCATCGAAATCGACCACAAAGCGTTCAGCCAGGCGGTGGAAGATGTTATGCGCGGCAAAACGCCGCAATTGACGGCGGCCGAAATGCAGGCCGCAGTGCAGCAATTCCGCGAGGACAAGGCGCGCGAACAGGCGCAAGTGGCGGAGAAGAACGCCAAAGCCGGCGAAGCGTTCATGGCGGCCAACAAGAAGAAAAAGGGCGTCGTGACCCTGCCGAGCGGGCTGCAATACAAGGTGATCAAAGCCGGCACCGGAGCACGCCCGAAACCGACCGATACCGTGGTGGTGAACTATCGCGGCGCACTCACCAACGGCCAGGTGTTCGATTCCTCCTACAAGCGCGGCGAACCGGCCACCTTCCAGGTCAACCAGGTCATCAAGGGTTGGCAGGAAGTGCTGCCACTGATGAAGGAAGGCGCCAAGTGGCAGGTGGTGATTCCGCCGGATCTTGCGTACGGCCCCCGCGGCGCCGGTTCGGTGATCGGTCCCAACGAGACCCTGGTGTTCGACGTCGAACTGCTGTCGATCAAGAAGTGAGGGCCTCCGGTGGCGCCCCGCCCCATCAGCGATGACTGAGGATCGCCGCGCCAGGGCCAGCGACGCATTGCTGGCCCTGCTGCGCGAACATCCCCAGGGGCTGAGCGAGTATGAGCTGCTGTGCGCGCTCGACGAGCGCGCACAGCCCGGCTTCGAGCGCCCCGACTTTCACGACAGCCTGGGCTTGTTCCAGACCCATTTCCTGCTGTTTCACACCCTTTATGCCCTGCGTGACCAGCTGCGCGGCGAGCAGCGCGCCGAACTCGAAATCAGCCCCCTGAAGATCCGGCTGCATCCCTACGCCGCCGGCTCGGAAACGCTCGCCGAGTGCGACCCCCTGCGCGACTATTATCTCGATCTGGACAACCTGGACGCCACGTCGCGCCGGGACGTCGATTCCATGCTCGGCCGCTTCTGGACGCGCCTGCACAGCGGCGACGAGCGCCAACAGGCGTTGGAGGTCCTGGGATTGAGCGACCCGGTGGACTACGATACCGTCAAACGGCGCTACCGCCGCCTGGTGATGGAGCACCACCCGGACCGTGGCGGCGACAAGCAGCGCCTGCAGGAGCTCAACACGGCCATGGCGATTCTCGAACGCAATTACGTGCGCCAGCTTTGACGCCTCGCTAGGCTGTTTACCGGGCGCTTCACCGAACCATCGCGAGTGTCAACCGCCCCAAGAATCGGCGTTGTGAAGAAACCAGACGCCCACAACTGCGCAGTCGGTCTGCGGCGTGGCGCGCCGCGCGCACCCGGCGCCCGGCGGCTTTCCTTCGAGGCAATGCAGGCCGGGTCAAGGCCGGGGGCGGGAAGCAGCGTCGGTACTTGCCTGGCAGGGTGGATGCGCTGCGCTTATCCACCCTGCAATGAGTTGAGCGGGTCTGAGAAACGTAGGGTGGATAAGCGCAGCGCATCCACCGTCTATACTGAAAGGGCGAGGCGGAAATTGCCACCGTCGTTACTCGCTGCTCGGATCGATGCGGTGCCCAGCCGGCGTGCAGTGTCGAACATCCCTACGAGATAACCGCCCTTCTGTGGAGGGCCTAATGCACTTACACTGCCAGCCTGCATAAATCTCACGTCGCGACCCGCCCATGCATCTGCAATTTTTCGGCGCCACCGGGGAAGTCACGGGTTCCTGCTTTCTGCTGGACACCGGCCATCATCGGGTACTCATCGACTGCGGCCTGATCCAGGGCAGCCGGTCGGACGAGGCCCGCAACCGCGAGCCGTTCCCCTTCAACATCAATCGCATCGATGCCGTGGTGCTGACCCACGCCCACCTGGATCACTCGGGACGCCTGCCGTTGCTGGTCAAGGCCGGCTACAAAGGCCCCATCTACACTCAGCGGGCAACGCGCGATCTGTGCACCATCATGCTCAAAGACGCCGCCTACCTGAACGAGAAGGAGGCGGAGTGGGAGAACCGCAAGCGCCGGCGCAAGGGCCTGGAACCGGTCGAACCGCTGTACGTGATGCGCGACGCCAGCACTGCCATGCGCCGCTTTCGCGCCCTGGATTACGGCGCCGCGCTCGACATCCTGCCCGATGTGCGCATCCGTTTGCAGGACGCCGGGCACATCCTCGGCGCCGCTATCGTCGAAATGTGGGTGCGCGGCCAGGGACTGGAGCGCAAGATCGTCTTCAGCGGCGACCTGGGCCACCGGGGCGCGCCGGTGCTGCGCGACCCGGTGGCCGTGGAGGACGCCGACCTGGTGGTAATGGAGAGCACCTACGGCGATCGTTTGCATCGTTCCTGGGAACAGACCTGGGAGGAAATGGCCGACGTATTTCGCGAAGCGTTGGCGGGGCGCGGCAATATCCTGGTGCCGGCGTTCGCCGTAGGCCGCACCCAGGACCTGCTCTACGCCTTCAATCTGCACTACGACCACTGGGGCCTGGACCGCTGGACCGTGTTTCTCGACAGCCCCATGGCCATCGAGGCCACCGACGTCTACAGCCGGCATCCGGGGCTGTACGACCGCGAGACGGCGGCGTTACAGCGCACCAATGGCAGCCCGTTCGGACTGCCCAACCTGCACCTGACCCGCACCGCCAAACAGTCAATGGCCATCAACCGCTTCGAGTCGGGCGCCGTGATCCTGGCCGGCAGCGGCATGTGCGAGGGCGGGCGCATCAAGCACCATCTCAAGCACAACATCTGGCGCCGCAACTGCCACGTCGTGTTCGTCGGCTATCAGGCGCAGGGCACGCTCGGGCGCAAGCTGGTGGACGGCGCGAAGCATATCCGCCTGTGGGGCGAAACCATCCGGGTTGCGGCCAAGATTCACACCGTGGGCGGCTTCTCCGCCCACGCCGACCAGCGGGGCCTGCTGGATTGGTACAGCCAC
>JARRNJ010000064.1:0-17190 GCA_037385045.1 Gammaproteobacteria bacterium
GCTTGAGGGCAAGACGGAAATGGACGCCCTGATCGCCTATCTGCAGAACCTCGGCACCGACATCAAGGTAGGGAGGTGAGCGCGATGGACTACATCGATTTGTACGCCAAGATCCACTCGGTCTACACCGTCTTGATGCTGGGCTCTTTTGTCGTCATCTGCATCTGGGCGTGGAGCGGCCGGCAGCGTCGCCGGTTCGAGGAGGCAGCCAACTTGCCTTTTGCCGATGAAGAACAAGAGCGCGCGACCGTCGCGTCATACGCGCGCCACGAGGAGACGGACCATGAGTAGCTTTTTCAACTGGTGGGTAATTATCTTGACCCTGGGCAACATCTTCGCTTGTCTGTGGCTCATCTGGTGGACCAAGCGCAAGCCCGGTGATGCAGGGGCGGGGGAGGTGACCGGCCACACCTGGGACGGTGACCTGGCCGAGTACAACAACCCGCTGCCCCGGTGGTGGCTGTACATGTTCTACCTCACCAACATCTTCGGGCTTGGCTATCTGGTGCTCTACCCGGGTCTCGGCAACTTCAAGGGTATACTGGGCTGGAGTGAGGTAGGCCAGTACAACCAGGAGATGAAGCAGGCCGAAGCCAAATACGCGCCGATTTACGAGGCCTACGGCAAGACGCCGATCCCGCAGCTGGCCAGCGACGCCAAGGCCATGGCCACCGCGCGGCGGATCTTCCTGGCCAATTGCGCCACCTGCCACGGATCGGATGCCGGCGGCGCGCCGGGCCGCGGGTTCCCAAGCCTGAGCGACAGCTCATGGCTGTATGGGGGCTCGCCGTCAACGTTGGTGGAGACCATCACCAACGGGCGTAACGGCATGATGCCGCCCCAGGCCGCAGCCATCGGCGGCCCGCAGGCCGTCAAGGAAGTGGCCAACTACGTCCGCAGCCTCAGCGGCCTGCCCCACGACGCCGCACTGGCGAAACTGGGCGAGCCCAAGTTCAAGGCGGTCTGTGCCGCCTGTCATGGGGCCAACGGCAAAGGCAGTGCCGCCAACGGCATCCCGGCCATCGGCGCCCCCAATCTCACCGACAGCTTCTGGCTGTTCGGCGGATCATTGGCGGCGATCGAACAGACCATTACCCACGGACGTAGCGGGCAGATGCCTGCCTGGGGCAATCGCCTGGGCGCCGACAAGGTGCATCTGATGGCCGCCTACGTTTATAGCTTGTCGAAGTAGCGCAGGTCTGGTAAGTAGGAGTCAGGCCAAAATCGAAAGCGGGAGGAGAAGGGCATGGTGGAAAGCCAACTGAAACGACGTCAGAGCGACACCCCAGCGATCCAGCGGTTCGTTGCGATCCTGTGGCCGTCGTTCCTGATTGCCGGAGTGGGCACCGTGGTCTTCTTCACCGCTTTCGATCCTCAAGAGTTGGCCGCAGCCAAGGGGGTTGCCCAGCCGGTTAGCCGGCTGGGCGCCTACAGCATAGGGTTCTTTCTGTTCTGGGCTCTGACCCTGTCCGCCTGCATGCTCACCTGCTATTTCCAGCGTCCTTGTCACGATGCACGTTCCAACCAGAATCCCAGTGAACAATCCTAGTATGCACAGGTGGCCATGAACCAATCGACCGCAGAGAAACATCCGACCCCAGAACCCTCCTCCGTAGAACCTGAAGAACAGGAAATCTACGCCAAACACACGAAGGTCTACGCCCGCGAGGTGCACGGCATCTTTGCCAGCCTGCGCCTGTTGGGCGTCGTCGTACTGCTGGGAATGTATTACGGCATTCCCTGGCTGTCCTGGAACGGCCGCCAGGCGCTGCTGTTCGACCTGCCGGACCGCAAATTTCACATTTTTGCCTGGACTTTCTGGCCGCAGGACTTTTTCTATCTCGCCCTGCTGTTGATCATTGCGGCGCTGTCGCTGTTCTTTTTCACAGCGCTGGCCGGAAGGCTGTGGTGCGGCTACGCGTGCCCGCAGACCGTGTGGACCGAAGTGTTCATGTGGATCGAACGCAAGGTGGAGGGCGACCGGCCGCAGCAGATGAAGCTGGACCGCGGCCCCTGGAACGGCCGCAAAGTGCGGATCAAGGCGACCAAGCATGTGATCTGGGTGCTGTTCGCGGCCTGGACCGGCTTCACGTTCGTCGGTTATTTCACCCCCATCCACCACCTGTGGCACGAGCTCACGACCCTCAGCCTCGGGTCCTGGGAGACCTTCTGGATCATCTTCTACAGCTTTGCCACCTGGGGCAACGCAGGCTTCGCGCTTCCAAAGCGCGATGTTCGACCGCGACACGCTGATCATTTCCTACGATGAGAACCGCGGCGAGCCGCGCGGCCCACGCAAGAAAAGCGCTGACTACCATGCGGCGGGATTGGGTGACTGCATCGACTGCACGCTGTGCGTGCAGGTCTGCCCTACCGGCATTGATATCCGCAACGGCCTGCAGTACCAATGCATCGGCTGCGCGGCCTGCATCGACGTTTGCGACGAAGTGATGGATAAGATGGGCTACCCGCGGGGCCTGGTGCGCTATACCACGGAGAACGCCCTCGAGGGCAAGGCTGCCCACATTCTGCGTCCGCGCGTCATCGTCTATGCGACCCTGTTGGCTCATCTCGCAACGGGTTCCCTTGGAACTCGACGTGAGCCGCGACCGCAACCAGCTCTACCGCCAGGCGCCCGGCGGATTGGTGGAAAACGTCTACAACATCAAAGTCATCAATATGGAGAATCAGGCGCGTCGCTATCACTTGAGCGTCGAAGGCTTGAAGGGCATGAAGCTGATCAACCGCTTCGGCGACATCACGGTGCCGGGCGGGCAAACCAGCACCATCGATGTGCAGACGCGGATCGATCCGGTGACGCTGAAACGGGCCAGCAACGACATCTACTTCATCGTTGCGACCGTCGGTGGCGAACCCGCCTACCAGGTCAAGACTCCGTCGCGCTTTGTCGGTCCGGTAACTCACTAAAACCATTTAAGGTACATCGCCATGAATCAGCACGTGAGAGAAGACACCGGCCCCTGGTATCGGCAGCCGTGGCCGTGGATCATCATCGGGTTTCTCGGCTTCGCCGTGTTCTTCTCGCTGAATTTGGTCTACGAGGCCTATAAGCATCCGGACCCGCTGGTGGTGGGTGACTACTACAAGGCCGGATTGACCATCAACCAGGACCTGAGCCGCGACCAGGAAGCGCACAAGCTGGGCCTGCGCGCCGACGTGCGGGTGAACTTGAAGCAGGGCACCATCCGGATCGCGCTCACCGGCAAACAGAAGATGTCGCTGCCGGAACTGCGCCTGCAGCTGCTCCATCCCACCATCTCCAAACACGATGTACACATGCTGCTCACCCCGGACGCAGCCGGGGACTTCGGCGGCCGCCTCCCCCACGCACTGCCTGCGGGCAACTGGTATGTGTTGATCGAGCCGCCGAACCAGGCATGGCGGCTGCACGGACGCATTCTGCTGCCGGCAACCCAGCAGGTGGATATAGGCGCTGGATAATCAAGGGGATATGGACAGGGACAGGGTGCGTGGCATGACCGGACTGCCCCCCACCGAACGTCCGACGCCGCACACACCCCACCCCTGTACCCTGTTATATCGGCGGCCCGGAGCTCGGGTTTAGCCCTGACCGACAGAAAATCCGCTCTGCTGTGGGCATGCCTCGCCCGGCTCGAGCTCCACTCCGCGGCGGCGGGACCTACCCGCCGCCGCGACCCTCCTGGCAACAGTTTCAGTGGACGGGCATGTAAGCGTAGCCCTTTGCCTGCAGCGCGATCAGGTTCTCAAACACGTTGTCTTCGATCACCGCGTACGGGCGTACGTTGTCATGTTTGATCTTGGCCCGCTTCATGGCAATGGCGCAGACTTCGATGTGGGTTCCCTTCCGTTTCAGGCTTTCCAGGCTGCTGTGCGCTTTGGCCAGCTTGGGCAACTTATCCTTGGCGAACTTGGTACCATGCAGGTCCTTGGCCACGAACTTGGCTGCCGGGCCGTGGATCACCACGACGAAAACCGGCTTGATGCCCCGCTTCCTCAGGCTATCGGCGGTCTGCTGGATCAGGTCCATCCGGTCCAGAAATACCTTTTCGCTGCCGGTGGTGACGTTCCACACCACCTTTGCCTCCTTGAGCCCGGCGAAGTCATCGGCCGATGACACGCCGCTGAACAACAGCAATGCGGCGAAAGCGAGCATGGGTAGGTACACGACGTTCTTGAACGACATGGCAATTTCCTCCAGTTGTTATTATGTCGGGAACTTCGAGCGGAACCGCTCGAGGAGGAAGGTACGACGAAAATACCTGAGCTGGCAAGTGGACTTTACCTCGCGGCCCGGGCTACGCCTCCGGCGGCCGGGCACGCAGCCAGAAGGTGACGGGCCCGTCGTTGACCAGGTGCACCTGCATATGGGCGCCGAAACGGCCGCTGGCAACGTCGCCATGGTGGGCCCGCGCCCGCTCCAGCAGGTACCCGAACAGGCGTTCCCCCTCCGCGGGGTCGGCGGCGGGGGTGAAGCTCGCACGCATGCCCTTGCCGGTATCGGCCGCCAGGGTGAACTGGGGCACCAGCAGCAGCCCCCCGTGGACATCGGCCAGGCTACGGTTCATACGCCCGTCGGCGTCCTCGAAAATTCGATACCCGAGCGTGCGCTCCAACAACCGGTCGGCCTGGGCCTCGCGGTCGCCACGCTCCACTCCGACCAGAGCCAGGGTTCCCGCGCCGATGGCGCCGATGACCTCGTCCTCCACTTCCACGCGGGCGGCGGCGACCCGTTGCAGCAGGCCGATCATGCCCGCTGCCGGCCCATCGCGCGAGTGGCGCGGATCAGCGCGTCGACGATACCCGGTTCGGTCACAGCGTGGCCGGCCCGGGGGATAATGTGCAGCGTCGCCTCGGGCCAGGCCTGGTGCAGAGCCCAGGCCTGCTCGGCCGGGCAGACCATGTCATAGCGGCCATGAATGATCACTCCCGGGATGCCGCGCAAGCGGTGGGCGTCGCGCAGGATCTGCTCGGGCTCAAGAAAGCAGTCGTGGATGAAATAGTGGCTCTCTATGCACGCCAGGCTCAGCGCCGTGTAGGGCTCACCGAAGTGCTCGACCAGTCCCGCCTCGGCCTGCAGTGTCGCACAGCGCGCCTCCCAGACCGACCAGGCCTTGGCCGCCGACATGCGCGCCAGTTCGTCGTCCCCGGTGAGTCGCCGGTGGTATGCCTGCAGCAGATCATCGCGCTCGGCAACGGGAATGGGCGCCACAAACTCCTGCCAGTAATCGGGGAAGACGCGGCTGGCGCCGTCCTGATAGAACCAGCGGATGTCCGCCGGCCGGCACAGAAAAATGCCACGCAAGATCAGCCCCAGAACGCGGTCCGGGTCCGCCTGGGCATAGACCAACGCCAGGGTGGAACCCCATGAGCCGCCGAATACCACCCAGCGGTCAATACCAAGCCGCTGCCGGATGAGTTCGATATCCTGCAGCAGGTGGGCGGTGGTATTGTCACGCAGCTCCGCGTGCGGTGAGGACTGGCCGCTGCCGCGCTGGTCGAACAGCACAATGCGGTAGACCTCCGGATCGAAGTACTGGCGGTGAATGGGGGCACACCCGCCGCCCGGCCCGCCGTGCAGGAACAACACCGGCAACCCGTCGGGATTTCCGCATTCCTCCACGTGCAGGCGATGGAGCGCGTCGACGGCCAGCGTGTGGGTCACGTAGGGTTGAATCGCGGGATAGAGGGTATACATGGTCAGCCGGCCCGCATATCACACCGGCATCCGGGATGCCGGGAGCAAATCCGGACCATGCGATCGCGCTGGCCCCCACAGAGGCGCGGCCCGGGGACGGGCCAGGCAGCAAGCCCATGCGGCCTGGACCAGCCGGGGCCCCGACAGGGCGCAAGCCGCGTTACAAACTGCCCGGCCCCCATTTCACCACTCATTGCCAAATTCTGTCACCCTTTCAATCACTTCCAGGCCGGCCTGCGGCCCGCCGGTGGAATAGGCGGGCTGGAGTCGGGGCGGGCAACCCCACGGCCGCCCGCCGTAGCCCACGGAAACTGTCAGCGGTCGCGCACGACCTCGGGGCGGAACCAGATTGCCGCCGCCAGCCCGGCCAACAGCAATCCGAGCAGCACCAGTACGGGTCCGACGCCGGTGCCCAGCACCGTTCCGGCCCAGGCCACGTTGAACGTCACCAGATACAGCATCCCCGAATGCAGCAGCGCGCCGAGGATGAAAATCCAGCTGATCAGTTCCTTGATCAGCACCGGCGCACCGATGAAGCATAGTGCCAGTCCCACCAGGATGTTCAGCACCGACTCCAGGTTGCCGTGGGTGTGGGGACCGCCCTTGATGGCGTCGATGGGTGCCTGGGCGTTGCTCACCTGATTGACAGCCAGGATCGCTTTGGTGTTTTCCTTGGCCAGCGCGTCGGCCGTGATCGGCTCCAGGTCCTTTTCGAAATTGTTGTTCGCCAGCAGCTGCAGCGGCCCCATCACCGCCTGCTTGGCCTGCTGCGCCTGATCGAGGGTCGGGAAATAGGCCTTGATCATGTACGGTCCCAGCGCCGCGGTCAGCACCAGGTACAGGAATCCGAAGGCGATGTTTTTTCTGCCGATCATTGTTGCCACCCTCCTGCGGTTGTCATCGGTGAATGGTGATCCGCTGACACTCTAACAACAATCCTGGGGTAATACTTGTAGGGCAAGTCCTACAAAGGCTTGCGCATTTTACCGACAGGCGACCGCCTGGATCTGTGGCATCCTGCTACTGGAACCCATGCCCCGGGACCGCGGCATGGACGCAGGGATTGCCAGGATCGCCGGAGTCTCCCGGCCTGCCAGGACTGCTGCGCACCCCCGCAGGGACCGCGGGCGGCGCGTTCAATCACCTCTGCCAGATTTGGCGAAACCCCGGTTGTCCGGGGTTCTTTTTTGCCCGGGAGCCGGTCCCGGCCATCACACCACCGCGCTGCGCGCCGCCCGCTTGCGCTGGTGTTCGGCCAGGAGCTTCTTGCGCAGGCGGATCGCCCTGGGCGTCACCTCCACCAACTCGTCGTCGTCGATAAATTCCAGCGCCTGTTCCAGGCTCATCCGCACCGGCGGCGTAAGCAGGATGTTTTCGTCGGAACCGGCAGCGCGGATGTTGGTGAGCTGCTTGGCCTTGAGCGGGTTCACCACCAGATCGTTGTCGCGGGAATGAATGCCGACAATCATGCCCTCGTAGACTTCCTCGCCGGGCCCGATCACCAGGCGGCCGCGCTCCTGCAGGTTGAACAGCGCGTAGCCGAGCGCTTTGCCGGCGCCGTTGGCGATCATGACGCCGTTGATTCGGCTGGCGAAGTCACCCCGCTTCAACGGCCCGTAGTGGTCGAAAACATTGTACAGCAGTCCGGTGCCCTGGGTGGCGGTGAGGAACTCGGTGCGAAAACCGATCAGCCCCCGCGACGGTATAACGTAGTCCAGGCGCACCCTTCCCTTGCCGTCGGGCGTCATGTTCTGCAGGTCGGCGCCGCGCTGACCCAGCTTCTCCATGACCGTGCCCTGGTGGCTCTCCTCCACGTCCACAGTGAGCACTTCAAAAGGCTCGCTCAGCACGCCGTCCACTTCCTTGATGATGACCTCGGGGCGCGAGACGCCCAGCTCGTAGCCCTCGCGACGCATGTTTTCGATCAACACCGAAAGGTGCAACTCGCCGCGGCCGGACACCTGGAACTTGTCCGGATCACCGGTGCTCTCCACCCGCAGTGCCACGTTGTGCATCAACTCCCGGTCGAGGCGCTCGCGGATCTGGCGCGAGGTCACATATTTGCCGTCGCGCCCGGCAAACGGCGAATTGTTGACCTGGAAGGTCATGCTCACTGTGG
The DNA here is from genome assembly GCA_037385045.1 of Gammaproteobacteria bacterium. Lineage (GTDB taxonomy): Bacteria > Pseudomonadota > Gammaproteobacteria > JASBUN01 > JASBUN01 > JARRNJ01. The sequence continues at coordinate 7,818 of JARRNJ010000064.1, forward strand.
GCTCGTCCACCGTCAGCGGTGGCAGGGCCTCGACCTGCTTCGGGTCGCACAGGGTGTCGGAAATGTTCAGGTCCTCGATCCCGGTGAAGGCGATGATGTCTCCGGCCCGGGCCTCCGGCACCTCGACCCGCTCCAGGCCGAGGAAACCCAACACCTGCAGAATGCGGCCGTTGCGCCGCCCCCCCTCCCGGTCGACGAGGACCACCGGGGTGTTGCTGCGCACGCGGCCGCGTTTGATTCGGCCGATGCCGATCACGCCCACATAGCTGTTGTAGTCCAGCTGGCTGACCTGCATCTGGAAGCCGCCTTCCAGGTCCACGTCGGGCGGCGGCACGTGCTGCACGATGGCCTCGAACAGCGGCGTCATGTCACCGCCGCGGACGTTCGAGTCGAGGCTCGCGTAACCTTGCAGGGCCGAAGTGTAGACCACCGGAAAGTCCAGCTGCTCGTCGGTGGCGCCGAGCCGGTCGAAGAGATCGAACGTCTGGTCCAGTACCCAGTCGGGGCGCGCACCCGGGCGGTCGATCTTGTTGATCACCACGATCGGACGCAGCCCCAGAGCGAACGCCTTCTGGGTAACGAACCGGGTCTGGGGCATGGGACCGTCCACCGCATCCACCAGCAGCAGCACCGAATCCACCATCGAAAGCACCCGCTCCACCTCGCCGCCGAAATCGGCGTGGCCGGGCGTGTCGACGATATTGATGCGGTAGTCGCGCCACTTGATGGCGGTATTCTTGGCCAGGATGGTGATGCCGCGCTCGCGCTCCAGATCGTTGGAGTCCATGACGCGCTCCACCACCGTCTCGCGCTCGCCGAAGGTGCCGGATTGCGCCAGCAGTTTGTCCACCAACGTGGTCTTGCCATGGTCGACGTGAGCGACGATGGCGATGTTGCGAAGATTTTCAATCACAGCGGCGGTACCCACAGGGAGAACTCAAGGGGCAGCATTTTACTTGAACGGAGCGGAACCTGCTTGAATTAATTAAAAAACTTTGGACGGCAGCGCTTCCGCGTCGCGCGCCGGGCGCCCTTGATCCAACAATCAAAGACTTAGGCTAAAGGATGCGGCAGGCCTCATCGAATGCCAGGCGCGGATGGCGCGGAAACAGTTTCGATGCGTCGCCGTAGCCGATGGCGCAGATGAAGTTCGCCTTGACCTTGCCGTCCGGGAAAAACTCGGCGTTCAACTTGTCGGCGTCGAAACCCGACATGGGCCCGGCGTCCAGACCCAGGCTGCGGGCGGCCAGAATCAGGTAGGCACCCTGCAGGCTGCTGTTGCGGAATGCGGTATCGAGGATCTTTTCCGGCTTGCCGAGGTACCAGGAGCGGGCATCGGTGTGGGGAAACAACCGCGGTAATTGTTCATGGAACTCCAGGTCCATAGCGACGATCGCCACCACCGGGGCGGTCATGGACTTTTCCACGTTGCCCGGCGCCAGGCAGGGCTTGAGCCGAGCCTTGGCGTCGGCTGACTTGACGAACAGCAGCCTCGCTGGACAGCTGTTGGCGGAGGTGGGCCCCATCTTCATCAGCTCATAAATCTGCCGCAACTGGTCGTCGCTCACCGGCCGCTCCAGCCAGCCGTTATGGCTGCGCGCCTGGCGAAACAAGGTATCCAGCGCTGCATCGGATAGTGCTCGATCGGACATGAACTCTCCCGCAATGGCATTGGTCGGACGGGACCCGCACTGTTCGGGCCCGCGCATGTCATGGGCAACTGCAAACCTTAAGGGTACGCAAGCGGCCCGCACAAATTAAAGGTCAATCCATGGGGGCATTGCCGCGCCCGCAACGGCGGGGCCGCTCAGGCCCGCGGCCTGCGCGCGCTGCCGAGCAGCACTGGCACGTCGAGCCAGATCCCGCGCTCTGAAGCCAGCGCAGCCACCTCCGCCAGGTGCGCTTCACGCAGCGCCTCCAAACGTTCCCGCGGCAGCCGGTCGAGCGGCAGGCGCAAGACGCTGTTCCAAACCACCGCCCACCAGTCGTCGGCGGTGGCCAGATGATAGCCCACCTGCACCGGTTCGACCTGGATGTCCTCGGCGCCCGCCGACTGCAGCAGCGCGCGGCACTGCTCCACCGTGGACACGCGCCCCCATTGGGGTTCGTCATCGCCGCAGCCGCACTCCCGCAACCGCCGGCGCAGCAGATCGGCCTGGGGTTGAAACACCCCGCCAGCGAACAGGGCAACCGCCAGCCGGCCGCCGGGTTTCAACACCCGCATCCAATCGGCCAGAGCGGCAACCATATCGGGCATGTAAAACAGCGCCAGCGAGCACAACACGTCGTCGAAATAGCCGCCGCGGAAGTCGAGCCGGCGGGCGTCCATGTGATGCAGGTCGACGTTCGACAGGGCCATCTTGCGAACGTTGGCCTCCGCCCGGTCAAGCATGGCTTCCGACGCGTCGATGGCCATCACCCGCCCTCCGGGTTCGATCCGCTGCGCCGCCGCCACCGCCGCGGCGCCGGTACCCGTGGCGACGTCCAGCACCCTGGCGCCAGCCTGCAGGCCGAGCCGGTCGGCCATGACATCGGCGCAAAACGGGTAAAAACGCAGAGCCGGGTCGTCATGGCCGCCGGCGGTGGCGTCGAACAGGGCGGCCAACCGGCGATCGGGGTCTTCCGCAGCGCTCACGGCTGGCCTTCGGCGCCGAGCCGCCCCAGGACCGCAGCGATCCGGTCGGGCTCCACCGGAAACGCCAGGGCGGCGTCCACGCGCCAACGGCTGCGCAGGCGCTGCTCGAACGGCTGCTCGTTCTCGCGGTCATAGAGAACCACCACCCGGGCCTGGGGATGGCGGCTCTGCAGCGTCGCCAGCAACGATTCCAGGCTGCTGGTGCGGTCGCGAAAGTCCGACTGAAAATTGAACTCGGCCACCACCACCGCCGGCGACAGGCGCTTGAGGGCCGCCAGCGCCTTGCGCATGGAACGGACCGTCGTCACCTGGTAGCCCGCCCGCTCGAATTGGGGCGTAAAGTCGGGGTACCCGCCCAACTCGACGATGGACAGCAGCTGTGGTCTTCCCGGCATGCTGGGGCACCTCAGGGTAATGGTCCGGCAGCGCGATGGCGGACACCCGCCCGGCTGGCGCACCGCGGCGGGCGCTTGATTCCGGGCTGGGTGAAAAGATATTATGGTATTCTAATATGTTGCCGCCCGAAAGGCGGTATTGTAACTTAGGCTCCCGGCGCCTTGCGGATCGGGGGCTTGTTGCGGCTGAATGCGGCCGCGATAGGATTCACGCAGGATCCGGGCTCCCGGATGGCTGGCAAGCGACACGTTGGAGGCAATACGATGGGCGAGAAGCAGGATCTGATCAAGCGCATGCTTGAACTGCAGCAAAAATTCATTGATTACGAACACAAGAACGGCCTGGCTCCGTTCGACTACTACACTCCTCAGCCGGGCCATCCGCTGGAGGGTTATCGCCAGGAATACCAGGAACTGGCCAACAAAGTGGTCGATATTGCCCACAGTGAAGCCGGCTCGCACCGCTAAGCCCGGCAGGGATTGGATTTGAAAAATCCGCGGCCGCCTGGCCGCGGAATTTTTTTCAACGCCGGCCCGTGGCTCGCTAACCGGGCAGCAGCCCCAGCAGTTCGCCGACCCCTCTCACTTCCCAGATGGCCTCGCGGCGCCGCGCGTCGAGCACCTCCGGCGCCAGGCGCGGACCGACAAAGCGGGTCAACAGCACCGGGTGCATGCCCGCCGCCCGGGCGCCCGCATGCTCGTCACTGCCGCCGTCACCCACGAACAGGCAATGTTGCCGCTGCACGCCGAGCCGGCGCGCCGCCAGCGCATAAATCGCCGGCTCCGGCTTGGCATGGCCGCACTCGCAGCTGAACACCGCCGCATCGAAGCACGTTGCCAGAGGCGAATCGGGCCAGGCCGAAACCTCGCCGGTGGACGCGTTGGAAATCAGCGCCAGACGCAGCCCCCGCGCGCGCAGCTCGAGCAGCACGGCCAGGGTTTCACCGTCCACCCGCGTCAGGGCATGATCGAAGCGCCGCTGCCGCTCGGCCGCCGCCTGCCGTACCCGTTGTTCGGAAATTCCCGGATCGATTTGCCGGGCCAGCGTGCGAATCACATCGACGTGCGACGTGGGCCGGCGGATGTCGTGCACATCGCTGAAGCAGCATCGGTTCCACACGTCGCGGTCGAAGCCGAGAATGTCGGCCGTGTAGCCGCCGACCGAGTCGGGCACCTGACCCACGTCTACCAGGGTGTGGAACAGATCGAAGCATATCGCCCGAATGCCGCTCAACTGTGCTTCGTACATGGCCGTCCGTTCAGCGACCGTGCAGCAGGTAGTGCAGCACCAGCCCGGCGAACACCGCTGCGCCGAACCAGTTGTTGTTGAGAAAGGCCGTAAAGCACGCCTGCCGTTCACGGTCGCGGATCAGGTACTGCTGATATCCGGCCAAGCCTGCCGCCACCGCCAAGCCGGCGTAGTAGTAAATGCTCAGTTCCAGCTGACGGCCCACCAACACCAGCGCGAACAACACCAGGGCCTGAATGGCCGCCACGATCGGGCGGTCCATGTCGCCGAACAGGATAGCGGTGGACTTGATGCCGATGCGGATGTCGTCGTCGCGATCGACCATGGCGTACAAGGTATCGTAGGCGGTGGCCCAGAGAATGTTGGTGGTGAACAGCAGCCACGCCATCTGCGGCACGGCGCCGGTTTCGGCGGCAAACGCCATGGGGATGGCCCAGCCGAAGGCGGCGCCCAGCACCACCTGGGGCAGGTAGGTATGGCGTTTGGTGAACGGATAGAGCGCCGCCAGCGCCACCGCCCCCAGGGACAGCCAGATGGTCAGGCGGTTCATGAGCAACACCAGCGAAAACGCCACCAGGCACAGGACCACGAACAGCGCCAGGGCCTCGCGCGGCGCCACCCGCCCGGCGGCAATCGGGCGGCTGTAGGTGCGTTGGACATGGGGATCGAAATGGCGGTCGGCGTAATCATTGATCACGCAGCCGGCCGAACGCATCACCAGCACCCCCAACACGAACACGACCACCACCAGCAGGTCGGGCCGGCCGTTGCCGGCGATCCACAGCGCCCACAGCGTCGGCCACAACAGCAGCAGGCTGCCAATGGGCCGGTGCAGGCGCGTCAACAGAGCATATTGGTACAAGCGGTCCTTGACCATGGACCAGGGACGCCAGTCTTCACCGACGGCGGAGCGCGGTTGGTGTCTGGATCGCGCGGAAGCAGCGTTCAATTTGCGCATGGGTTTCAGAACCTCGGACACCCGCCCACGTCGGGCAGAAACACCTCGGTGACCAGCAACGGCTTGCCCCCCACATGGAAGGTCGAACGGCGCCCCCAGATGGCGTCCGGTCGCTGCGGCCGGCACCCGACGGCGGCATCGAACATGCGCTCGCCGGGACGAATGCGCGCCAATTGCACCTCCCCCCGACGCATACTGCGGTCGGCGAACAACACCGCCCCCAACGGACGGGTGCCGAGCCGGCCCAGCTGGCGCTGCGCCCCGTGCAGGGTGCGATTGGGAATCACGGTGCGGGCAAACACCCACGGCCGGCCGTCGCACACCAGCCGCACCTCGCGCACCAGAGCCCGCACAGCGGGACGCATCCGCAGCGCCCGGCGCTCATTGCGCATCGGCGGCACAAACCCCTGGCTGACCAATTCCACCTGAAAACGGCCCGGACAGGCCTGGCGCACCCGGTGGGTCAGGGACGCGCGGTCCAGGAGCCAACAGCGCAATTCGCGGGGCACACCGGTCAGCATCGCCTGGGCATGGGGCGACCAGAGGGGCTCCGGACAGGCGTGGAGGTTACGGACTCGCAGTCTCAATGTCGGCCAGGCAACAACATCCAACGGGAATCGGCAAAGATTACCATACCTGCACCCGCCCGATCATTGCCGCCTGAGATTCCCACGTCGGGATCCGGGGCATCACACCTCTCCGTAGCGCAGGGACTGCCCCAGCCAGCGATTGATGAGCGGCGCCGCGTGGCCGGGAAAATCGGCCAGGATCAGGTCCGCCGCCGACTGCACCGACGGCAGCAGTTTGCGGTCGCGAATGAGATCGGCAATGCGCAACTGCAGTATGCCGGTCTGGCGCGTGCCGAGCACCTCGCCGGGCCCGCGCAGCTCCAGGTCCCGCTGGGCAATGCGAAACCCGTCATTGGTCTCGCGCAGCACCGCCAGGCGGGCCTTGGCGGTGCGCGACAGAGGGCCGCGGTACATCAACACGCAACTGCTGTCGACACTGCCGCGCCCCACGCGGCCGCGCAGCTGGTGCAACTGCGCCAGGCCCAGGCGCTCGGCGTTCTCGATGATCATGAGGCTGGCGTTGGGCACGTCCACGCCCACCTCGATCACGGTCGTGGCCACCAGCAGGTCCAGTTCGCCGTCCTTGAAGGCCGCCATGACCCGCTCCTTTTCGGCCGGTTTCAGGCGGCCGTGGACCAGGCCGACCCGCACTTCGGGCAGCGCTGCGCCCAGTTGCGCGGCCGTCTCGGCGGCCGCCTGGGCCGCCAATACCTCGGATTCCTCGATCAGCGTGCAGACCCAGTACGCTTGGCGCCCCTGGCGGCAGGAGCCGCGCACCCGCTCCACCACCTCCGGGCGGCGGCTGTCCGGCACCACCACGGTGGTGACCGGCGTGCGCCCCGGCGGCAGCTCATCGATTACCGAGGTATCGAGATCGGCGTAGGCGGTCATGGCCAGGGTCCGCGGGATCGGCGTCGCGGTCATGATCAGCTGGTGGGGTGAGCGGCCGTCGCGATTGCCCTTTTCCCGCAGCGCCAGGCGCTGGTGGACGCCGAAACGGTGCTGTTCGTCCACCACCACCAGGCCGAGGCGGCGGAATGATACGCCCGTCTGGAACAGCGCATGGGTTCCCACGGCCAGGGCGGCGCTGCCGTCGCCGATCATGCTCAGGACCTGCTCGCGGGCCTTGCCCTTGAGCCGGCCCGACAACCACGCCACCTGCACCCCCAGAGGCTCCAGCCAGCGCCGGAAATTGGCGCAATGCTGCTCGGCCAGCAGCTCGGTGGGCGCCATCAACGCCGCCTGAAAGCCGCTCTCAATGGCGGCCAGGGCGGCTGCGGCGGCCACCACGGTCTTGCCGCAGCCGACATCACCCTGGACCAGCCGCAGCATCGGGAAGCCGCGCCCGAGATCGGCGCGCAGCTCATCAATGACCCGCTGCTGGGCGCCGGTGAGCGCGAACGGCAGGTCCGACACGAAGCGCCGCAGCAGCTCGCCGTCGGCGTCGAGTCGGGGCGCGTCGGCACACTGAATTCGCGCCCGCAGCTGGCGCAGGCTGAGTTGGTGAGCGAGCAGCTCCTCAAACGCCAGGCGCTGCTGGGCCGGGTGGCGCCCCGCTTCCAGTTCACTCATCGGGGTCTCCGGCGGCGGCCGGTGGACGAAGCGCAACGCCTCGGCCAGGGACGGCAGCCGGAAGCGCTGCAGCACCGACTCGGGCAGCCACTCGCGCAGCCCGTCCCCATGGCCCGCCAACCAGCCTAATGCCTGGGCGGACAGGTCGCGCAATTTCAGCTGGTGCACCCCTTCGGTGGTGGGATAAACCGGCGTCAGGTGCGGCTCCACCGCCTGCACCTCGTCGGCCGCGACCCGGCGGTATTCCGGGTGGATCATCTCCAGGCCAGACTGGCCGGGGCGCGCTTCGCCGTAGCAGCGCAGACGAACGCCCCGCTCGAGCATAGCCTTTTGCGCCGCCGAAAAGTGGAAGAAGCGCAGCGTCAGGGCGCCGGTACCATCGCTCAACCGGCACAACAGGGCGCGGCGGCGCCCGAACCCGATCTCGCTCAACTCCACCGCACCCTCGATCACCGCCTGGTCGCCGGGACGCAACGTGCCGATAGGCACCACGCGGGTGCGGTCCTCGTAGCGCAGCGGCAGGTGGAACAGCAGGTCCTGTACGGTGCGGATGTCGAGCCGCTCCAGCCGTTCCGCGATCCGGGGTCCGACCCCCTTGAACGCGGTCACAGGCACAAGATCGGCGGTGGCGGGAACCGGTTTGCCGGGACGCTGAGGCGGACGGGTGGTCATGCGCCGTTATTGTACGCAGGGCCGGGCGGCGGCGGCGAGACTCTTTTCCCCAACCGTGTTAGGGTTGGCGGGCGCCGCCGGCATACCCTAGACTGGCGACGGCGCCGCGACCGCGGTGCCGCCCGCGTCAGCACAATCCGCGGACCGTCCAGTCCGCCAGCCGGCAGAGGAGAACGCTCATGGAGAATTTCACCGCCTACCGGGTTCACAACGACGACCAGCGCATCCAGGCCCGCCTCGAATCGGTGACCCTGAACGATCTCGCTCCCGGTGACGTGGTGATCCAGGCCGCTTACTCCGACGTCAACTACAAGGACGCCCTGGCGGTCACGGGCAAGGGCAAGATCATGCGCCGCTTTCCGCTGGTGGCCGGCATCGACGTCGCCGGCACCGTGGCCGAATCCGGCGATCCGCGCTTTCAGGCCGGCCAGGAGGTGTTGGTGGTCGGCTGTGGGTTGGGCGAAGCCCATGACGGCGGCTACAGCGTGTTTGTACGGGTCCCGGGCGACTGGATCGTGCCCTTGCCCGAGGGCCTGAGCCTCTACGAAAGCGGCGGCGTCGGCAGCGTGGCAGTGGACCTGCTCGCCGGGCGCGGCTACGAAGTCCATGCCATCAGCGGCAAAGCCGACGCCGCCGATTACCTGCGCCGACTGGGCGCCAGCGAGGTGATCGACCGCAAATCCCTGGAACTGGGGACGCGGCCCCTGGAGAAGGCATGCTGGGGCGGCGCCATCGACAATCTGGGCGGCGACCTGCTGGCCTGGCTCACCCGCACCGTCAAACCCTGGGGCAATATCGCCAGTATCGGCCTGGCCAGCAGTCCGGCGCTGGCAACCACAGTCATCCCGTTCATTCTGCGCGGGGTCAGCCTGCTCGGCATCTATTCGGTGGAAGTGCCGCCGGCGCTGCGCCAGCGGGTATGGCAACGCCTGGCCGGCGACCTGCGCCCCCGGCACCTGGAATCCATCGTCAGCCGGGTGGTGTCTCTGGCCGAGGTCGAGGGGGTATTCGAACCGCTAATGCAAGGTACCATGACCGGGCGCACCGTGGTCCGCATCGGCGGCTAGCCGCACGCGCCTGCATGGACCGGCAAATTCTCCTACACTGACAAAAAATCAACGGCGCCGGCCGTGGCACCAGCAGCAGGCGCGGGAGGAGGCAGGGTATGGCAGGTTCCGTGTACGAGGCCGTCTACCGGCGGTCACTGAACGACCCCGAAGGCTTCTGGGCCGAAGCCGCCGAGGACATCCACTGGTACCGGCGCTGGGACCGGGTGCTGGACGACAGCAACAAGCCCTTCTACCGCTGGTTCGTCGGCGGTGA
>JARRNJ010000065.1:0-14670 GCA_037385045.1 Gammaproteobacteria bacterium
CCGGCGATGTGCCCCTGAGGCGGTGCCGGTCGGATCGAGGCTGCAGGCGGGCAGCAACGCCGGCAGTCGTGTTGCCCGGTGGATAAGCGCAGCGCATCCACCGCTTGCACGATCCTTCTGTAAACAAGGTGGTGGGCTTACACCGTTAGGGCACAACGGCGCGGACTGCTTTTACCGCAACAGGCCCGGCAGTGCGAGGATCTCTCACTGCCGGGCCTTCATTCGTACGGTGCCTGCCTCGTCTCATCCCTGCAATCCTCAACTATGCTGTGGTTATGCCCAAGGCCGGGGCGGGCCGGCGGCGGCGCAAGACAACCTACGGAGGGAGTGCCATGAACAGGATGGGACTTGGGTTGATTTTCCTCGGTGTGCAATTCGCACTCGTCACTACGGCCGCCTCGGCCGGCGGGCTGATGAGCGCGGATGCGGTAAAGGCGCTGTTCAGCGGCAAGACGGCCAAGGGCACCAACCTGAAGAAACACATCAGCTACAAGGTCTACTTCGCCCCGAGCGGGCAGCTGAAGATCCTCATGCAAAACGGCAGCACGAGGCAAGGCACCTGGCGCGTACGCGATGACGGCAATCACTGCGTCATCGTCGGCAATGGCGATGAGCGTTGCCAGCGCGTGCGCGACAACGATGACGGGACCTACACGAAGGTCGTCGCCGTGGGCTCCAAGGAAGTGCCGATCGTAATGCTGCGTGATTTCAGCAAAGGCAATCAGCTCGGGATGTGAGGTGCGCAAGCGCCCGGGTCCAGGCGCGCACTGACCGCCCGGGAAGCTTGGCAGTTGCGTCGGATAGCCGCGACGCGCATCAGGACGCGCCGCCGCTGGTTGCCGCGCCGGCGTGGCGGGATGCTTTCGATTGACCCTTGGCGCGCGCGAGTTTGTCGCGCGAAGCGTTGAGCAGATCCTTCACGGCGTATTTCGGCACCTTGAAATAGAACTCGCGAGCCGAGGTCTTGAGCACGTAGTCATCGCCCTTGGCGGGTTTCGAAAACACGTAGCTGAGGCTCTTGCCGGACTTGGTGTCGACTGTGAACTTCAGCGCCGGTTTGGACTGGTGGTAATCCGCCTGGTCCTTGGTCCCGAGCACCGCCAGGTAGGAGAGATTCGCCAGCTGATCCAGCAGCGTGGTCGCCTGGTCCTGATCGGTGACCTTGCCCTTGCCCAGGCCGTCGACACGCCACTGGTTCTTGTGGCGTTCGAGGGTGATGCCGTGCAGTTGCACCCGGGTGATGTCGGCTTCGTTGAGGTGCAGCAGATTGGGATCACTCCAGTCGGTGGGCTTGGCACCGGCCTCGTAGGCGCCCAGGTCAATATCGTAGACGGCGTTGCTGCCCGCGACGCGGGCATAGGTGCGCCGGGCGCCGTCGGCCTCTCCCAGGTACAACGTGGCCATCGTCTGGCCGCCGGCGTCCAAGGTGATTTTGCGCGCGTAATGGTCGGCGCTGACCTTGAACCGCGTCGCGGCATCGGAAGTGGTCGCCACCGGCAGCCGCGGCTTGAGCCCTGCCAGCCGGCCGGCAAATGCCTCCACCTTGCGGGAGGCCGCTGGCAGGCCGAAATATTTCGGCAGCCGCCAGGCCTTGCCGTGCTTCGCCAGCACCAGCGGATCCTTGCCCGGAGCGGCGATCACGATGTGGTCCACAGTGGCGGGATCGAATTGCAGCAACGGCTCGCCCGGCGCCAGTTCGCCGGTGGACGACGCGCCCATGGACAGGCCGGCGGCGAGCACGATTTGCGCCAGCAGCACCAGGCCGAGGGTAGTCAGCAGCCGGTTCATGCCCCACCCCCCGCGGCGCTCAACGCGTGGCGGTAACGGGCGGCGCGCCCCTTGCGCAGCGCGCGTTCCACCAGGTAGACGATGAACAGGCCGACCACCGCCAACACGTAGTTGAGGTATTCCCAGAACATTTCCACGTTGCGGTCCATGGGTTTGAGCAGCCGGGCGTATTCGCTGCGGCCGCGGATTGCCAGCAGCGCCGGATCCTCCAGCGACCAGTCCACGGCGTTCTGGATCAGCTGCACCGGCTCCAGGTAGCGGGTCTGGGTGGCGCTGGTGGCCAAGTCGAGGGCGGTGTCGCTGAGGAAGGTGCTGGAGCCGAACACCATCAAGCGGGCGGAGGCCGGCGACTTGTCGATCACGCCGGAAATCACCGGCTGTTGCTTGTGCTTCGAATCCTTGGCATGGATTTTCGGCTTGGGCGCCGGCTTGCCCGTGTTGTTCCCGCCCTTGTCCGCCTGTGCCAGCAGCGGCGACGGCTTGCCCTTGAAATAGGACACGAAGCGCCCCTGCACGGCGGCGGCAACCAACTGCGGCCCGCGGTGCTTGGCGGGCGGGAACCCGGTACGGCGGTAGGTGCGGAAGTCCGGCTCCACATTGGCGGACGGGGAGGTCCAGCTGGCGTCGGACGTGTGCAGCAGGCGGATGACCTTGCGGCCTTTGTCGAGCTTGGGGTCGAGCACCACCGGCGAAGCCCAGTTCATGGTCAACTGGTCGATACCGGCGGTGATGCCACTCGCATGGTCCATACCCCCACGGCGGATGTCGGCGAAGTACGGATAGTCAACGCTGCGGATTTCCTGTACCACCAGGCCGCCGACGTTGCGGTTGACCGGGATCGGAAACGGCGTGTTCTGGGGATCGAGCACCATGGCGTGTTTCAGGTGAACGCCTTCCGCCTGCAACCACTTGCCCAGGCCGGTCGGCTCGCGCTGGGCGCTGATGCGGCCGCCGCCCAGATTCACCTGGTACGGGGAAGCGGCGATGATTACCGTGCCGCCGCGCATCAGGAACTGATCGACGGCGAACACCTGGCGCTTGCTGAAATGCTCCGGCGAGATCACCAGCAGCAGGTCGGCCGAATCCGGTACCCTGCCTGACTTCAGGGAAGTGGTACGCACCACCGCGTCCTCGCGCAGCTTCTGCTTCAGTACCCGGTAGCTTTCACCGGGCATGGCATAGCCGCCGGTGCCGGCCCCGGGGGTATACAACGCGATGGTACGCAGGAACCCTGCGGCAAAGCGCTTCAGGCCCGCCTGGATGCTGTGCTTCAGCGCCGAGGTGGTGAGATCCCGGGGCAGCGGCACCGGAACGGTCTGGTCGCCCGACTGCAGCATCATGTAGAAATAGAACCTATGGGGATCGAGCAACCCCAGCGCCAGGGGGCGGTAACCGTACTTCGTGGCGATCTGCTTGGCCAGCGCGCCCCCGTTGGCCTCGGGGTCCCGGATGTCCACCTTCAGCTTGCCGTGGGCGTGGCGCTGCATTTTCGCCAGCACCTGCTGCAGGCCGGCGCGCAGCTCCAGCAGTTGCTTGGGCAGTTTGGCCGTGGCGGAGATGTAGCCATGAAAAGTCACCGGCTTGTGGATGCTGGCAAACAGGTCGCCGCCGCCCTGGTAACCGTACAGCACTTTCTTGATGCTGCGGGTGATCTGGTACTCGGGGTTGCGCAGCCGCACGTCGAGGCCGGTGGCGCCGCGCTGCTTGACGTCGATGAGGTCGCGGTAACCGAGCACCTGGTACTGGTCGCCGTACTTGATGAGGATATTGAAGTACGAGGTCACCACGCCCGACTGGTACTTGTTCGCCACCCGGAAGGCGACGGGCTTGATGCCGTATTTCTGCCGCGCCACGCGCTCCATGTCCGGATGCTGCTCGGGATCGACGAACTGTACGTGCACCCGGCCGTGGCCGGCGACCGCGTATTCCTTCAGCAGGTCGCGCAACTGGGGCACCAGCGGGGCGAGCAGCGGATGAGTATGAGCGCTGAAGTAGCCGCGGATCAGCAACGGCTCCTGCAGCTCCGAGAGATAGTGGCGGGTCGCTGCGGAGATGGAGTAGATGTGGCCCTGGGTGATGTCGGCCCGCGCCCAGTTGATCTGCTGCAGCCACACGTTGCCGATGACGAAGTTGGCGATGAACAGCGCCGCCACCAGGCGCCAGCGCTGGTGGCGCTGGCTGCGGCCGCCGGCGGCAGCCCAGCGGAGGCGTTCGAGGCTGAATACGTTGAGGGTCAGGAAGACGCCGACGATGCTGATGTAATAGTACAAGTCGCGCACGTCGATGACGCCGCGGGTGATGGAGTCGAAGCGCGAGCCGGTGCCGAGCAGCTTGAGGAAATCGGCGGTGCCGTAGCCGAACAGACCGGCAATGGCGTTGGTACCGATGAGATAGAACACGGCACAGATCAGCACCGTGCCCAGCAGGCTGACGATCTGGTTTTCGCTGCGCGACGAGACGTACAGCCCGATGGCGATGTAGGCCGCGGCCAGGAACAGGCTGGCGATGTAGGCGCCGACCACCGGACCCCAGTCCAGTGGACCGAGGAATGAGACCGTGACCGGCAGCGGCAGGGTCAGTGCCAGCGCAATGGCGACAAGCGCGAGACAGGCGACGAACTTGCCCAGCACCAGGCGCGTCGGCGACACCGGCGCCGTCAGCAGCATCTCCAAAGTTCCGGCGCGCCGCTCCTCGCTCCACAGCCGCATGGTCACGGCGGCGACCAGGAAGATCAACAGCACCGGCATCCACTGGAACAGCGGCTGCACATCGGCGATGTTGCGGGCAAAGAAGGTTGCGACCCAGAAGAAGATGAACAGGTTCACCGCCAGGAACGCGGCGAGAAACAGATACGCGACCGGCGAAGCGAAAAACGTGGCCATCTCCTTGCGGGCCACGCGCAGAACATCATGCATGGACAGCCTCCCCGGTCACAGGGTTGTTGATCTCGCCGAACACGGTTTCCAGGTCCCGCAGCTCGGGCCGCAACCCGTACAGCGCCCAGCCCGCATCAAGTACTGCGCGCGCCACCTCCGGCGCGGCGGCCTGCGGGTCGGGGCGCTCGAAGGACAGGGCGTAGCGGTACTGCTCGGCGCCGCCGTCGATGTACTCGACGCCGCGCACCCCGTCCACCTTCTGCAGTACCGGCGTGGCGCGTTCCGGCGCGCGGTCCACGGCCACCAGCAGGCGCCTGGAGGCCTCCAGCTCACCGAGTTTGGCGTCGAGTGCCATGTGGCCGTTGCGCAGGATGAGCACCCGGTCGCACACCGCCTGCACTTCCTGCAGGATGTGCGTGGAAACAATGACCGTCGCCTGCTCGGACAGCTCGCGCAGCAAGGTGCGCATGTGCTGGATCTGCGCCGGGTCGAGGCCGTTGGTCGGCTCGTCGAGAATGAGAATCTGCGGCTGATGCAGAATCGCCTGGGCGACACCGACGCGCTGGCGGTAACCGCGCGACAAAGTGGCGATGGGGTCCGCCGCTTTGGGTCCGAGCTCGGTGCGGTCGATGGCGCTGCGCAGGGCGGCGGGCCGCCGGCTTTCGGGCACGCCGTGCAGCGCCGCCTGATATTCGAGGTAATCGACCACCGTCATCTCGGGATACAGCGGGCAATTTTCCGGCAGGTAGCCAATGTACTGCTGGACCGCCCGGCGCTGACTGACCACGTCGAATCCGTGGATGGTGGCGCTGCCCAAACTCGGCTCCAGGTAGCCGGTGAGCATTTTCATGATGGTGGTCTTGCCGGCGCCGTTGTGGCCCAGCAGACCGACGACCTCGCCGCGGTCGATGTTGAAGGAAACGTTCTCGACGGCTTTGAATTCGCCGTACGTTCGCGTGAGTGAGTCGGCGCGGATCATGCCAAACCCCGTTTGCTGTCGGTTGCGTGCGTTTGATTACCTCCGGACGGAAAGCGCAATCATTCTAGCGTCGCGCCAGGAAAAATCGGGGCTCGGAAAATTACGATCCGTTCACGTTGTCAGATGGTTCGCCGCCGTCGGAGCGGCTGCGTAGAGGCGGAAAATGTCGAAGGCGGCGCGCAACTATCGTGCCTCCGCTCAAGGGCGGTAGGTGGCGTAGCTGGTCTCGGTCTCCCACAGCGTGACCTCGACCACCGGCAGCTGCTGCGCGCGGGCGTAATCGAAAATCATGCGGGCGATGTTTTCGGCGGTGGGGTTGACGTCGGTGACGTAAACCCGCTCATCGTGCTCGCGCATCACCGCAACGAACGGATCGTCACGGTGCAGCAGCATGACGTGGTCGATCTCGCGGTCGATCCAGGATTTGATCCGCTCCTTGATGTCGTTGAAATCGACCACCATGCCCAGCGCGTCGAGCGACTCGGCTTCCAGCGTGATCACGGCGCGGGCGTTATGGCCATGCAGGTGCCGGCACAGGCCCTGGTGATGGAGCAGGCGGTGGCCGTAACAGAAGGCGATGGACTTGGTGACTCGATACATGGGCCGCGACCTGCGGGAGGAGAAATCAACCGTGCGAGGCTATTCTAACCCGGCGCGCGCAGCGTCGGATAGCGTGTCGGCACCAGCCCGGGGCGGCCGCCTGCGATGCGCGCGCCGACGGTGCATCAAGGCGCCGCGGCGCGGCAGGCGTTGCGGCCGTCAGGCGCTGTAACCACGGCACGTTCCTTGCACTGCACGGTGCGATTTTCGCGTCGGCGCCGGTTGTGTCGGCGCCAACGCACCAAAGGAGCGTGACCATGACCGGGCTGAAAAACACCGTGGCCCACAAGAAGGCGCTGCTCGGGCGTATCCTGGCCGAGCCGATGCAGTCCGTCGCCGATGCGGCGGTGGAGGCATGGGACGACGCCGCACGCCTCGACGCCTGCCTGCAGGCGGGCCGGGCCCGGCTCCCCCATTGCCATCTGGTCTACGCCCTGGACACCTCGGGCACTCAGCTCAGCGCCAACGTCGGGCGCGAGCAGGTGGAAACCCGGTGGCGGGGCCAGAACCTGGCGCAGCGACCGTACCTGGAGGGCTCGCTGCCCTACCAGGGCTTCATCCTGTCGCCGGCCTATCTCAGCGCCCGCAACCAGGAGCCCTGCCTCACGGCGCTTCAGGCGGTGCGCGACGGGGATCGGCTGCTCGGCTTCATCGCCGCCGATTTCAACATTCACGAGCTGCCGGAGCTGGAGGCGCCGGCTGGGGCGGAACGGGGCTGGCAACAGTTCAAGGGCGACCCCGCCATTCGCGGCACCTTGTTCCTGCAACAGCGCTCCTACAGCCACATGGACGAGCACATCGACGCAGTGCTGGCGATCATGCACGCGCTGATGCGCAACCACGGCGTATTTCACGGCAAGCTGCACTTCTCCAGCTCGCGTCTGACGGTGTGGCACGTGGACGACCCGTTCAACTACCGCATCCACGGCGGCGAGGAAATTGCCTCGCCCGATGTCTGCCTGGCCTATCCGCAGCGCGGCTATCCCCGACGCGCGCGGGTCGACGCCGAGCGAATCCCGGCGGTGCTGTCGCGGTTCCGGGCGCTGCGCAACGCCGACGACACCATTTACCTGCGTGCGGGGTCGCTGAACATCATCAACGGCATGGTGGGCCTGACATTCTCGTGCGACGGCTCGCATTACATGCGGGCCGACGAATTCCTGGACCGGGATCTGGAGTTCTGGATGGGCGCGCCGGCCGCCCGGGACGCGGCCTCGTAATGCGCCGGGTCACTGGGGATGACGGATGAGACAACGGTTCTTGCCTTCTTCCTTGGCCAGGTAGAGGGCGGCGTCGGCGCGCTCGAACACCGCGTCGGGCTGGTCCGACTCGCGGAACTCGGCAACCCCGCAGCACACCGTAATCGCCACCGGCTGGTTGCGGTAATGGAAGCCGCAGCCCTCGATCGACGCGCGCAACTCGTCGGCAACTCGGTGGGCGGCGTTGGCATCGGCGCCGGGCATGAGGATCACGAATTCCTCGCCGCCGTAGCGGGCAAGAAAATCGGTGGCCCGCAGACGTTCGCGCAGCAGCCTCCCCACCGTGCCGAGGACCTTGTCGCCGGCCTTGTGTCCGTAGCCGTCGTTGACCTGCTTGAAGTCGTCGATGTCGATGATCACCAGCGACAGCGGCTCACCGAAACGCTTCCAGCGCTCGAACTCCTGCTGCAGCCGCTCTTCGTAGGCCATACGGTTGTGGGTGCCGGTGAGCGGATCGAACAGGGCAAGCTTTCGCTCGCGGCCGGCCTGGTCGCGCAGCTGGGTGCTTTCCCGCTCCAACAGTTGCAGCCGCTCGGTGAGTTCGCTGATGCGGCGCTCGGCGGCCTCGTTGCGCTGCTCTTCGACCTTGCGGAACTGGTCCATGTGCTCGCTGATCGCTTCCAGGCGCTGATGGACCCCCTGTTTGAGCTCGCCCAGTTCCGATGCGCTTGCCACGCTGGAATGAATACCGCGTACCTGTTCCTGCACGGCGGCGTCCAGCTTGCGGCCGCTGTCGAGGGATTCGCTGCGATCATGGTCCATTTCGCGCAGATGCCCGTCCAATACTTCCAGCCGCGAAGTCAGCTGGTTGAGAAACTCCTCGATTTCGGCCTTCTCGCGCTGGATCTTGCGACGCATCGCGCCAATCAGGTCCGCAACGTCGCGCAGCAGGCCCGGCCAGTGTGCCGGGTCGGTGTCGTGCTCCAGGCGCTCGAACAGGCTTTCCGACTGACCGGCAACATCCGCAGGCAGATCCAGGCGCTCGAGCAGCTGCTGCAGCGCCTCGTTGCCCGTGACGCCCTGCGGCCTGTCCGATGCGCGCACGGTGCCTTCGAGTACCGCGGCCAGCTCGCCGGCGAGTTGGGACACCGCTTTGGCATCGGCCGCCTGGGACAACCGCTGGTGCAGAGCCGACAGCCGCTTGTCACTGACCCCCGAATGGCGCAGGCGTTCGATGACGAGATCCAGGACCCGGGCCGCCATCGCGTGCGGCGCACCGCTGTCGTCGCGCCGGCGGCGCCCGAAAAATCCCGGTCGCCGCGGTGCGGGCTCCGCGGGAGCCGGATGGCCGGCGGGTTGCGCGGGCTCGCTTACCAGATCCACCAACTCACTGATCAGGGGCTGCAGCGCCACTCCCGGCTGCCAGGACTCGAGCCGCTTGCGCAAAGCCTTGGCGCGGCTCACCGACAGGCTGGGAAGTCGCACTTGAGCGAGAACGTCGAGCAGGACGCTGGCCGGCGTCGGTTCCTCGTCCGTGGTCCGCGGTCGTCCACGGCGCACGATACGGTTGGCGAGCTCGCGTACCGATTCTTCAATGGAATCGAGCGAAGCGCCGTCGCGCAGTGCGCGGCGCAATTGGCTCAGGTGCTCCTCGACCCCCAGCGCCGCACCGTCGACCACCGAACAGATGCGTGCGGCGACTTCCCGCAGCACGGACTCGGCCTGGTCGGCCTCCTGCGTCCGGCGCTCCAGCGCGGCGACGCTGTCGAAGTATTTGCGTTGCCAGGAATCTTCGTCCTCCAACTGCAGATTATTGTTCTTGCTCTCCACCATGACACCATCCACGCGCGGCCGCCAGGCCCGCGCCAGCTTGGATCGTCGGCCGTCCGGTCCCGGACCTGCAGCTGCCGGCCCGAAACCACCCCCTCTCAGCCGCGATCGCGATTACAGCGATGCCGCTCCCGGCGCGCTATTGGCTTGCCCCCGCAAGCGAAACGTGCGTCGGCAGGATAACGTCCATGGTTATCGGCAAATGATCGGAAAACGTGTGGTTGAGCACGCCGACCCGCTCCACCTGCAGCGACGGCGAGACCAAAATGTGATCGATGTTGCGTTCCGGGCGCCAACTGGGCCAGGTATATAGGTTGCGCGCCGGCTCGCAGAGGTTGCCGACGCGCAGCAGCGCCTGGATCTCCGGGCTGTCGGGGCGGCAGTTCATGTCGCCCATTATGATCACGTGCTTATATGCCCGCGCCACTTCGCTGACGTAGGCCAGCTGGCGCATGCGCGAACGCCGGCCCAGTGCCAGGTGCAGGATCACCACCACCAGGGAATCCTTGGGACCGCCGAAGCGCACGAATAGCGCGCCGCGCCCGGGAATGGCGCCGGGCAGCTTGTGGTCGTCGATTTCCGTGGGCCGGAATTTGCTCAGGAAACCGTTACTGTGCTGGGCCAGCATGCCCATGCGGCGGTTGGTCTGGTGGTACCAGAACGGGAAGCGCGCCTTCTCCGCGATGTATTCGGTCTGGTTGATGAACCCGCTGCGCAGGCTGCCGGCATCGACCTCCTGCAGGCCGACCAGGTCGTAGTCGGTGGCCATCTGCGCGATGCGCGCCAGGTTCACCATGCGCTGGGCGTGGGGCAGGATCTGCTTCCAGCTCTGGGTCACGAACTGGTGGTACTTGCCGGTGGTGGTGCCGGTCTGGATGTTGTAGCTCAGCAATCGCAGGCGCTGGCCCGGATCGGCGCCGCTGTGCGCCGCGCGCCGGCCCGCGCCGGTCGCGGGCGCGGCCGCCGAGGAGTCATCAGGCTTGGCGGCGGAGTTCAGATCGGGCATACCATGTCGCCCAGTTTCTGGGTCAGCTTCAGATTCTCACCGTAATCGACGGGACAATCAATAACGCTGACGGTATCGGCGGCCAGCGCCTCGGAGAGGATGGGCAGCAGTTCCTCCGTGGCCGCAACCCGGTAGCCCCGGGCGCCGAACGACTCGGCGAATTGCACGAAATCCGGGTTGCCGAACTTCACGTTGGACGCCCGCCCGAATTCGTTCATCTGTTTCCACTCGATCAGCCCGTAGCCACCGTCGTTCCAGATCAGCACCACGATCGGCGTGCGCATGCGCATCGCCGTTTCCAGCTCCTGGGCGTTCATCATGAAGCCGGCGTCGCCGGTGACCGCCACCACCCCGCGCTCGGGGTGCACCAGCTTGGCGGCAATGGCGCCGGGCACGGCGATGCCCATGCTGGCGAAACCGTTGGAAATGATGCAGGTGTTGGGGCGCTCGCAGCGGAACATGCGCGCCATCCACATTTTGTGCGCGCCCACGTCGCAGATGGTGACATCGTCCAGGTCCATGGCGCTGCGCAGGTCCCAAATCAGCTTCTGCGGCTTGACCGGGAAACTGAGGTCACGGGCATGCTCGTTCATTTCCTGCACCAGCGCATCGCGCAGCGGCCGCATCATATGGCCCTCGTGGGGCGTGGCCAGTTCGCCGATGCGCATGAGGCTGTGCTTGATGTCGCCCACCACCCCGCACTCGATCATGTAGGATTCGTCCACCTCGCCCGGCGCGGTGTCGATGTGCAGGATCTTGCGGTCGCGGGTCGGGTGCCACAGGTACGGATGGTATTCCACCAGATCGTAACCAATGCAGATGATCAGGTCGGCCCGGTCGAAGCCGCAATTGACGTAGTCGTGCGCCTGAAGCCCGGCGCTGCCCAGCGCCATGGGGTGGCTGAACGGAATCGCGCCCTTGGCCATGAAGGTGGTGGCCACCGGTATGTTGAGCTTGGCGGCGAAATCGTCCAGATGTTTCCAGGCCCGGGCGCGGATGACGCCGTTGCCGGCGAGGATGATGGGATCGCGCGCGCGGGAAATCAGGTCCGCCGCATACTCGACCCGCTCCGCCGGCGGCTCCGGCGCGTGGGGAAGGTTCACCGGCAGCGGGCGCAGGTCCACCGGCATCTTGGCGATGTTTTCGGGAAACTCGATGAAGCAGGCGCCGGTCTTTTCCGACTGGGCCAGCTTGAACGCCTTGCGCACCACTTCCGGAATGATGTTGGGCGTCAGCAGGCGCGAGGAATACTTGGTGATCATCCGGAACATTTCTTCCAGATCGAGCACCTGGTGGGATTCCTTGTGCAGGCGGTCGGTGCCCGCCTGGCCGGCCACCGCCACCAGCGGCGCGTGGTCCATGTTGGCGTCGGCGACCCCCGTGACCAGGTTGGTGGCGCCGGGGCCCAGGGTCGACAGGCACACCGCGGCGCGTCCGGTCAGGCGCCCGTAGACGTCGGCCATGAACGCCGCGGCCTGCTCGTGGCGGGTGGTGACGAAGCGCACCGGTGAGTCCAGCAGGGCATCCATGAGGTCCAGGTTCTCTTCACCCGGAATGCCGAAAACGTACTCGACGCCTTCGTTTTCAAGACACTGGATGAACAGTTCCGCAGCCGTCATGGCTTGCCCTCAGCCGCGTACCGCTTCGCAACCTGGCGGCAGGGAGGGCCGGTGACGCCATGGCGGGTACGACGCCGCATCACTGGCCGCTGGCGGCCTCCTGCTTTTTGGCCGCGGTCTCCTTGGCGATCAGGTAGTCGACCACCTGCAGCATACGCTGGTAGCTGCCGCCGGCCATGCTGGCATTGGTGCGGTACTTGCCGTCGACCACGATGGTCGGGACACTGTCGGCGCCGTAGCGGCGCACCAGCCCCTGGGCCTCGGCCAGTTTGGCCCGCACCGCGAATGAATTGAACACACCCAGGAACTCCTTGGGCTTGACCCCGAAGCGGGTGAAGAAATCGGCCAGCTTGTCGGGGGTGTTGAGCTGCATCCCCTGGCGGTGGATGGCGTTGAACATGGCCTCATGGCTCTTGTCCAGCACGCCAAGGACCTGGGCGGTGTAGTAGGCCTGGGCGTGCACCCTCCAGGCGGGATTCAGGGCGGCGGGAACGCGCCGGAACACCACGTTCTTAGGTTTTTGCTTGAGCCACTTGAGCAGGTCCGGCTCAAAATGAAAGCAGTGCGGGCAGCCGTACCAGAACAGCTCCACCACCTCCACCTTGCCGGGACCGACGGAAGTCGGCACCGCCGGCGTAATCCGCTGGTATTCGATCCCTTCCTGGAAACCCATGCCCGCCGCGGATGCGCCAAGCATCGGCAGCACCAGACCTATCGCCAACAACCAGGGGAATACACGTTTCATGAACCACTCTCCAGACACCGAATGCGCAGGCGGACCGGCCGCGCTGCCCGCGCTACGCTCTCTGAGCGGTCGCGGCGGGTCAGGCGCAGGCGGTGAAACCGCAGCAGATGCCCCGTGCCCGGCGCTCACTGCAGCGCAATCGGATCGTCAATGACCTTGAAATTAATAGCAATATCGGTGCAGCACCGGCCATCATGGTACCAGTACCCGGCCGGAAAACCCAGCGTCGGCGCCAATGGCAACGGTCGCAGTGTATCGCAGCCGGGGCGTCGCCAAGGTTACCGTCCTCGCAGATAGATCCGGCGGCGGGGCCGGATACAAAAGCACCGGGCCGCCTTCAGGCGGCCCGGTGCGAAATGAACCGGAAGCTGATAAGGCGGTGAAACCGGGACTCAGTGCAGACCCTGGATGTAAGAGGCGACCGCTTCGATCTCCTTGTCCGACATCTTCGCGGCGACGTTCTCCATCATCTTGCCGGGATCGTTGGTGCGCTGGCCGTCGCGGAACGCCTTGAGCTGGGTCACCAGATACTGCGAGTGCTGGAAGCCCAGGCGGGGAAACTTGGCGGCCGGGTTGCCCGCGCCCGTGGGGCCGTGGCAGCCGCTGCAGGCGGCCACGCCGGTGGCCGGGTTGCCGCCCATGAAAATTTTCTTGCCCTCGGCGACCAGCTTCGGATCGGCCTCGCCGCTGGAGGTCTTCTGCTCAGAGAAATAGGCGGCGAGATCCTGCATGTCCTGGTCGCTCAGGGGCGCGGCCATGCCGTTCATGGTGGCGTTCTTGCGGGCACCGGATTTGAAATCGTGCAGCTGCTTGAGCAGATAGCCATAGCCCTGGCCGGCCAGCTTGGGAAAGTTCGGCGCCACGCTGTTGCCGTCGGCGCCGTGACAGGCGGCACAGGTGGCCGACTTCGCCTTACCGGCCGCGGCATCGCCCTTGGCTTGTGCAACGGAACCATACGCGCCGAATGCAGCCACGGCTGCGGCAATCACCAGAATCTTCTTCATTTTGAGATGTACTCCTGTGTCCTAGGGGACGGCAGGCATTGGGGGACCAGAGGCACCGGCACCACCCACCGGGTAACCACTTGGATAAGAAATGCCTGGCGCCCTTGCTCCGGATCATTTCCCTTGTTAGCGTGTGGATACAGGCGGCCGCTGCACGCCGGTCGGGAAACCCGGCGGCGACGTCGGCCGGGCGCCCGATAAAACAGTGAGTTACCCAGGAGAGAGTGATGGACCATTCCTTCCTCCGCCGCCCGTTGGCGCCGGAACCGTATATATGGATGCGCAACCCTGGCCGCCCGCGCTGCACGAAACCACCGGCCCCTGGCGCCAAGCCCTCCCAACCGCGCAACCCACCGTCCACGCTCGCCCGCCTGGGAAACGGTGAGAGATTTATTGTTCGGGCGCTTTTTCACCATCAGGTGGGTGCGGCCGATTCGCACAAGTCGCGCGCGCCTTCGCATTGCTGCCAACCGGTGGGCGATGACCGGTTTCGGGAACAAATGGGGCTGCGCTACGGCACAAAGCTGGGGCGGACGGCCCGCGGGCGCCCGAAGAAGGAGAAGACGGAGGTCGTTAATGAATAATTCCTCCGTCCCCTTTTGCTCATATCGTCTTACCGGTCTTGCACTGGGACTGCTCCTGAGTTTGAGCGCCTGTGCCACCGTGCCCGGACGGGGGAGCACGGCGAGGTGGCACGAGGAGGTGGTGCTGCACAACGCCAAGAGGGTGATCGTCGAGCGGTCACAGACGGTGGACCCACGCGGCCTGCGCGAAATCGGCCAGGGCCCGCCATTGAGCGAGGAGGTACTCGTATTCACCATGCCCAATGGTGACGCAATCCGGTGGCGTTCGGATTTCGGTCGCGGGTACGAGGATAACCTTTCACCGCTGGTGCTCGATATCGTTGACGGTACGCCGTATCTGGTGACCTATCCGACCCGCTGCCACGCGTACAATAAATGGGGGCGGCCCAATCCACCCTACGTCTACTTCCGCTACGGCGGCCGGCGCTGGCGGCGCATTG
>JARRNJ010000066.1:0-13553 GCA_037385045.1 Gammaproteobacteria bacterium
CTGGGCATCGCCATCTCTGAGGCGGTGGAGGAAGCGGCCACCCGCAAGGACACCAATTACAGCCTTGGTTCGGTGCTCAACCACGTGCTGCTGCACCAGACCGTGATTGGCCAGGAGGCCCGCAAGCAGCTGGAAAAGGTCGGCGAATACCCGGACGTGGTCATTGCGCCGTGCGGCGGCGGCTCCAACTTCGGCGGCATTGCGTTCCCGTTCTTCGCCGACAAGGCGGCCGGCAAGGACGTGCGGCTGATCGCCGCCGAGCCGGCGTCGTGCCCGACTCTGACCAAGGGCGTGTACGCTTACGACTTCGGCGACACCGTGGGCCTGACGCCGTTGATGAAGATGTTCACCCTCGGCCACGACTTCGTTCCGCCCAGCATTCACGCCGGCGGCCTGCGCTATCACGGCGACTCGCCGCTGGTCAGTCAGCTTTACAAGGAAGGGCTGCTGGAGGCCGCCGCCGTGCCCCAGGTGGCCACCTTTGAGGCCGGTGTGACCTTTGCCCGGACCGAAGGCATTATCGCCGCGCCCGAGTCGTGCCACGGCATCCGGGTGGCCATCGACGAGGCGCTGAAGTGCAAGGAAAGCGGCGAACCCAAGACCATCCTGTTCAACCTCTCCGGCCACGGCCATTTCGACATGTCGGCCTACGACCGCTATTTCAATGGCGAGCTGCAGGACCAGGAGTTCGCCTCCGAGGCGGTGGAGAAGGCGCTGGCGAAGCTGCCGAAAGTGGGTTGACCCGCGCCTGCCGGCCACTGCGGTGACCATGTTATTCCGGTCGGATCTCGCGCATGAGCAACGAACGACGCTATCAGGGCATCCACGAGGACTCCTATGGGGGCATGACGCCCACCGGCACCATCGTGCGCGACGCGTGGGTGTTCGGCATCATCCCCGAAACCGAAACCTGTGCCGGTTGGGACGGGCCGCGCCTGCAGCAGCTCTACGACCAGGTGGCCGCCGCCTGGGCGCCCTTCGGGCACCTGGTGAGCAACTTGCCGCCGGAGTTGCGTGAGCGCCACGGCCGCATTTACGGCGAAGCGGTGCGGCGGGCGCGGGAAATGGGCTGGGCGCCGCCCATGGAAGACGACTAGGACCACGCAACAGGCCCTTGCCCGCAGTTCCTGCCCGGCGGTTCCTACCCGGCAGGTGAGGCGCGGGTTGTAATGGCCGTAAAGGTTCCGCCGCGCGGGTCGATAGCCTTGGGACAACAACACGTTAAACTACAGGGAAATGGCTATGACCGCAGTTCGGAAGTTCGTCCTTGCCATACTGGTGCTCGCCGGGGTCGCCTACGGCGGATTCAAGGGATACGTCTATTACAAGTACAAGGGCGCCGTGGACGAGGCCATCGCCCAGGCTGCGCCGTTCGTCGAGATTCGCTACGGCAGTCTGACTTCGTCCCTGGACGGTTCCATCGGCCTGTCCGATGTCACCATCATTCCGCGCCGGTACGATGATCATTTTCAGATCGAATCGATCCAGGTGCATTTCCCCAATGTGTTGTACCTGTTCAACGGCGCCAGCGAACTCAAGCGCGGGCAGCTGCCGCAGCGGGCGGGCATCTCGATCCATGGCCTGAAAGTGCAACTGGACGGGCAGGCGATGCGCTCCCTGGAGCGTGACCTGCGCGCCAAGGCGGCGCGCGTGGCCGGCGGCGCCGGGCCCTGCGGCGACGCCCGGGTCATCGGCCCCAGCGCCCTGCAGGCCATGGGCTACGATAACCTGGTACTCGACATGGACACCGGCTACCGTTTTGAGGACGGCCATGACGGCATGCTGGTGCATTTGGGCCTGAAGTCCCGCAACATGTGGTCCATGAACATCGACATGGATCTGCTGGGGCCGACCCGTTCGGTGATATCCATGATGCGGGCGCGCGGGGCGTCGAAGCTGCAGGCGATGACCATGGATTTCAAGGACGACTCCTACACCGGCCGCCTGCTCAAGTACTGCTCCCAGCAAAGCGGCCGCAGCGAGGCTGATACGATCAACGCCATGGTGAACCAGGCCGCTGCCGCCTACATGCGTGAATGGGGCTTCGTGCCCGGCCCGGGCATCCGCGCCGCCTATCGCAGTTTTCTCACCCATCCCGGTGAACTGCATATCACCGCCAAGCCTAGCGAGCCGGTGAACACGGCGTCCTTGGCGCTCTACAGGCCCCAGGACCGCGTGCGCATGCTGAACCTGACGGCACAGGTCAACGGCAAGCCGGTCTCGGACCTGTCGATGCGCACCATGCAGCATACTCCGGCGGCGCCTTCCGTAGCCCGCCAGCCTGCCGCGCCAAAGCCGGGTTCCCCCCGCGTGACCGCCCCGCCCCACGTGGTACATCGCGCAGCGGTTCCCGCAGCACCGACACAACCGGTTTCCACCACTGCTTACCGGCAGGTGAGCAAGCGCAGCCTGGGTTCCCACGTCGGTCGCCCGGTGCGGGTGTACACCAACGAGGGCCAGTTGCGCGCCGGGGTGTTGGCTGCCTACTCCGACGGTGAGGCGGTCATCGAACAGCATATCTATGGTGGTACGTTCGCGGCTCGAGTGCCGGTGCGTGATATCAGCAAAGTGGAGGTGCTGTCGTCGTCGCCCGGTTCGTGAGCGGCGGCGGTATGGAGCAGGGATGGCCGGTTGTCGCGTCAAGCCCGGCTCCGGGCTGCCGCTGAAGGGCCGCGACTGCAGTGACCGCGGATCCGAAGGCCTGGACAGGGCCGCGGTGGAGCCCCCTGGCAGCGGCGGTCGAGGCGCCATGGACCAGCGCGGCCTGCGCATGCGCCACCGTCGCTGGGCGGTGAGCGGCGTTCTCGCGATTCCCTGACAGACCCCGGTTCCCGGCGGCCGCCGACGCGGTGCCCGTGGCGGCGCGGCGCGATATTGCTACAGTTGGTGAGTCAGCCGCAGACAGCGAACAACAATACCCGTTTCACCTTTCCATGCTGCGCACCGTCACCTCGATTTCGTCCCTGCTCCTGGGCACCGGCATCCTGCTGGTGGGCGTGGGTCTGCTCGGTACGCTGCTGGGGGTGCGGGCCGGGGTCGAGGGATTCAGTGGCACGGTCACCGGCCTGGTGATGTCCGCCTACTTCGTCGGCTACGTGGTGGGCACCGCGTTCTGCCCGGCGCTGATTCGCCGCGTCGGCCACATCCGCGCCTATGCGGCCATGGCCGCCGTCGCGTCCTCCGCCGCCCTTGCCCACGCGCTGGTGGTCGACCCCCTGGCCTGGGGCGCGCTGCGCGGCGTGACCGGGGCATGCCTGGTGGGGTTGTACATGGTTGTCGAGACCTGGCTCAATGCGGCCGCGCCCAGCCAACGCCGGGGCCAGGTGTTTGCGATCTATATGACCATATCGTTGCTGGCATTGGCGTTGGGCCAGTTCCTGCTGCTGGCCGGGAGCGTGACCAGCTTCGTGCCCTTTGCCCTGGTGGCGATGCTGGTGTCCCTGGGCCTGGTGCCGGTGGCTCTGACCCGGGTCGCCGAACCGCCGCTGATGGAATCGGCGCGCCTGCACCTGCGGGAGCTGTACCGCATTTCACCCACGGGCCTGGCCGGCGCCTTCGGCGCCGGCCTGGTGATCGGTGCGTTCTGGGGTATGGGCGCGCTGTTCGGGCATGATATGGAGCTGTCCCAGCGGGGAATCGCCCTGTTCATGAGCTCCACCATCGTCGGCGGCGCCGTGCTGCAATTCCCTATCGGGCATTTCTCGGATGGACACGACCGGCGCACGGTGCTGATGGCGGTGTCCATGGCGACGGCGCTCCTGGCGGCGGTGATGTTCGCCGTGGTTCCCCTTGCCCGCTGGGCGTTGTATACCAGTGCTTTCGTGTTCGGCGGCTTTGCCTTCACCGTCTACAGCCTGAGTGTGGCGCACCTCAACGACCATCTCGACGCGGCGCACCTCATTGAAGCGTCACGCGGCCTGCTGCTGGTCTACGGCGTGGGTTCGGCGCTGGGGCCGCTGGCTGCAGGCTGGTTGATGGAGGCGCTGGGGCCGCGGAGCCTGCCGGCCTATTTCGCGCTGGTGATGGCGCTGCTGGGGCTGTTCACGCTGGCGCGTATGCGCCATGCGCCGCCGGTGCCCGCCGAGGAGCAGGCCGAGTTCGTGCCCATGGTACGCACCACGCCGGCGGTGCTGGAAATGGATCCGAGGGCGGAGGTGGAACCGGAGCTGGATCTGGAGTGAGGGACGGGTCTCGCGAGACAGGGAAAAGAGTCTCGTGTAGGGTGCGCCGGGCGCAGGCGGCGCACCGTTTGCGGTGGTTCGGGCGTCTGGATGGACGGGCCGGTGGCGGGTCAAACAGGCGGTGCGTTGCCGCCTGCGGCGCCGAACGCACCCTACGGGAAAGCGTCGTTCACAATGCATCGAGCGGCGGCGTCGAACGCACCCTACGCGTGCTGCTGGTATCCGGACGTGTCGAGCCCCTGGGAGAAGTCGATCATGCGTTGGGTGGAGCGCAGCGCCTTGCGGCGTATTGCCTCGTCCACGTGGATTTCGTTGGCCCCGGTCTCCAGTACCGTGGCCAGGTTTTCCAGCGAGTTCATGGCCATCCATGGGCAGTGGGCGCAGCTGCGGCAGGTCGCGCCTTCACCGGCCGTGGGCGCCTCGAGGAACGTCTTGTGTGGCGCGGCCTGCTGCATCTTATAGAAGATGCCGTTGTCGGTGGCGACGATGAACGCGGAATTGGGCAGGTCGTGGGCGGCGCGGATCAACTGGGTGGTGGACCCCACCACGTCGGCCATGTCGATCACCGACTGGGGCGATTCGGGATGCACCAGGACCGCCGCCTCGGGGTGCTGCGCCTTCAGCGCCGCCAGCCCCTGCGCCTTGAAGGTTTCGTGCACGATGCAGCTGGCCTGCCACATCAGCATGTCGGCGCCGGTAACCCGTTGCACGTAGTTGCCGAGATACTTGTCCGGCGCCCACAGAATCTTTTCGCCCCGGTCCATAAGATGACTGACCACACGCACGGCGATGCTCGAGGTCACCACCCAGTCGGCGCGGGCCTTGACCTCGGCGCTGGTATTGGCATAGACCACCACCGTGCGGTCCGGGTGGGCGTCGCAGAAGGGTACGAACCGGTCCGCCGGGCAACCCAGGTCCAGGGAGCATTCGGCTTCCAGGGTCGGCATCAGGACCCGTTTCTCCGGGTTGAGGATCTTCGCCGTTTCGCCCATAAAGCGCACGCCGGCCACCACCAGGGTGCCGGCCGGATGGCGGTTGCCGAAGCGGGCCATCTCCAGCGAGTCGGCGACAAAGCCGCCGGTTTCGTCGGCGATCATCTGGATATCGGCATCAGTGTAATAATGCGCCACCAGCACCGCGTCCTTTTCCTTCAGCAGCCGCTTGATGCGCTCGACCAATGCCGTGCGTTCCCGGGCGCCGTAGTGGGGCGCCTCCGGCGTGCCGCCGGGCAGCTGCCGCGGATCCTGCACCGGAATGACCGGGATCTCGTCTTGGGCAATCATGTCATCTCTCCTGTCCCACACAGTATAACCGACGGCGGGACTGGGGGATAAGGCCGGGAAACAGGGCAACGATGCATGCGGAAGGGCACCAATTTCCTCGTTGGCCCTTCGCCTCTTGGAGTCTGCA
Organism: Gammaproteobacteria bacterium; assembly: GCA_037385045.1. GTDB lineage: Bacteria > Pseudomonadota > Gammaproteobacteria > JASBUN01 > JASBUN01 > JARRNJ01. The sequence goes on from JARRNJ010000066.1 coordinate 5,592, forward strand.
TCTCCCACGGGACTGCAGGGATTGGTCGGGCGATGCTGATCGGGTCACGGTTTGCAGCTTGCGGGAACCAACCCCCTACTACGAAACACATAAGGGTTCGCCAGCGGGGATTCAACCGCATCTGCCCGGGCCACCGGCCGCGGGGGGCGGCCCGCGGTCCAACGTTGGCATTCCGGACGCCGCGCAACAACGCGCCCGGGCGGCCTGGTTGATCGTGCTAGGGTATTGCTGCCGGGCGCTGGCGGAAATTGACGCCGCGGCCAGCGACGAAAAGACCATAGGGCGGTGGTGCCTGAACAGGCCGCCAATCACGGGAGCCTGCACTGATGGAGCGCAATGAGATTTACAAAGGCCGTATCATCGAGCTGACCGTCGATGCCGTGGAGCTTCCCAACGGGCACCGGGCGGAGCTGGAGATCGTACACCACCCGGGGGGCGCGGCGGTGGTGGCGGTGGACGCCGAGCAGCGCGTGTGTCTGTTGCACCAATACCGCTATGCCGTCGGCGGCTGGTTATGGGAGCTGCCGGCCGGCAAAATCGATCATCCCGAGGCGCCGCTGTCCACTGCGCAAAGGGAGCTGGCGGAGGAAGCCGGCGTCGCCGCACAGCGGTGGCAGCCGCTGGGGTCGATGATCAGCTCGCCGGGCGTGTTCACCGAGCAGGTATACCTATACCTCGCGCAACAGTTGCAGCCGGTGCCGGCTGCCGCCGAGGACCATGAAGTGTTCGAAGTGCACTGGCGGCCTTTCAGCGAAGCGCTCGAGGACGCGGTCTCCGGCGTCCTGACCGACGCCAAGAGCGTGATCGGACTGCTGCGTGCGGCCGCCTGCCTGGGGATCGCAACCTGAGCCGCCCTGTTTCACTCGTCTTGCCGACTAACCTTGATACATGCCGAACCGAGAGCCTGCCACCCGTGCCGCCACTCGCCGGGCCCATGCCCGCACCGTGGATGAGCTGGTCGACGAGCTGGGGACCTCCGCCCACGGTCTGACCCGGGACGAGGCCCGGCAGCGGCTGCAACGCTACGGCAGCAATACACTGCCGCGGGTGAAGCCGCCGAGTCCGCTGAGCATCTTCTGGCGCCAGTTCCTGAGTCCGTTGATTTACGTGCTGTTGGCGGCGGCTCTGGTGTCGCTGCTGATCCGCGAATGGTCGGACGCGGTGTTCATTTTCGCCGTGCTGCTGGTCAACGCTCTCATCGGCGCCTACCAGGAGTATTCCGCGCAGCAGGCGGCGCTGGCGCTGCAGCAGCTGGTTACGTTCACGACCCGGGTGCAACGGGACGGCGACGCCTACGAGATCGACGCCCGGGAACTGGTGCCAGGCGATATCGTGCTGCTGGAATCGGGCAGCAAGGTACCGGCCGATCTGCGCCTGTGGGACAGCCACGAGCTGGAAGTGGACGAGTCGCTGCTGACCGGCGAGTCACTTCCGGTGGCGAAAGGCGCCGGCGCGGTCGTGGCCGAGGACAGCGCGTTGGGGGACCGGGTCAATATGGCGTTTGCCGGTACCCTGGTCACCCGCGGCCGCGCCCGCGGCATTGTCGTGGCCACCGGCCTCGGTACCGAGCTCGGCCGCATTGCCGCCGCGGTGCTCACGGGGGCGGCGGCCAAGCCGCCGCTGCTGGTGCGCATGCAGCGGTTCACCGTGCGCATCGCCGCGGCCGTGGGTGTGGGCGTGCTGGTCATGGCGCTCCTGGCGCTGGCCGGGGGCACCTCCTGGCAGGAGGTATTCCTGCTGGCCGTGGCGTTGGCGGTGTCGGCGATCCCCGAGGGGCTGCCGGTGGCGCTGACGGTGGCGCTGGCAGTGGGCATGCAGCGCATGGCCCGGCGCAACGTCATCGTGCGCAGGCTGGTGGCCGTGGAGGCGCTGGGTTCCTGCACGTTCATCGCCTCCGACAAGACCGGCACCCTGACCGTCAACGAACTCACCGCCCGCCGCCTCCGGTTCCCGTATCAGCCGGCGTGGGAGGTGACCGGCGAGGGCGCAGTGCCGGAGGGAGAGATCGTGGGGCCCGAAGCCCCGTTGGCGCCGGCCGGTCGCAAGCTGCTGCAACGTCTGTGCCGGGCCGCGGCGCTGGCCAACGAAGGTTTCCTCGCGCGCCGCGACGGCGCCTGGGTCCATCACGGGGACGCCGTGGACGTGGCGCTGCTGGTTATGTCCCACAAGGCCGGCGTGACGCAGCCCGAAGAGCTGGCCGCCTGCCCGCAGATCGACGCCATTGCGTTCGAGTCGTCCCGCCGCTACGCCGCGAGCCTGAATCAGGTCGATGCCGCCACTGTCGCTTTCGTCAAGGGGGCACCTGAAACGCTGCTGGGCATGTGCAACTGGGCGGCCGGCGTTGACGGCGACCTGCCCCTGGACCGCGACGCCGTCCAGGCCGAGGCCGTCGCTTTGGCCGATGCCGGCTACCGGGTGCTGGCGCTGGCCGCGGGCCCCGTTTCCCTGTCCGCCGACGAGACGTTTTCCGGCGAGCATCTGCAGGGGCTGACGCTGCTGGGATTGGTGGGCATGATCGATCCGCTGCGCCCCGCGGCGCGCGAAGCCGTGGCTGACTGCCGCCGCGCCGGCATCGAGGTGTCGATGGTCACCGGCGATCACCCGGTCACCGCCCTGGCGATCGCCCGGGAACTGGGCCTCGCCGAGTCCGACCAACAGGTGGTCAGCGGGCCGCAGTTGGCGGAAGCTGTACAGTCGGGCGACGCGGCGGTGGACCGCCTGACTGCCGACGCGCGGGTGTTTGCCCGGGTGGAGCCGCAGCAGAAACTGGAACTGGTGCAGTCGCTGCAGCGCAACGGACATTTCGTGGCCGTGACCGGTGACGGCGCCAACGACGCACCGGCGCTGCGGGCCGCTCACGTGGGCGTCGCCATGGGACGCAAGGGCACCGACGTGGCGCGGGAAACGGCCGACCTGATCATCACCGACGACAATTTCGCCTCCATCGTCGCCGGAGTCGAGGAAGGGCGCATCGCCTATGGCAATGTGCGCAAGGTCATTTTCCTGCTGATCTCCACCGGCGCCGCCGAGATCGTGCTATTCGTCCTGTCGCTCCTGGCCCAGGCGCCGCTGCCGCTGGTGGCGGTGCAACTGCTGTGGCTGAACCTGGTGACCAACGGCATCCAGGATGTGGCGCTGGCGTTCGAGCCCGCTGAGGGCAACGAATTGGCGCGCCGTCCGCGGCCGCCCGCCGAACCGATCTTCAACCGACTGATGCTGGAGCGCGTGGCCATTTCCGCCGTGGTCATCGGCGGTTTGGCGTTCGCGGCATTCCAATGGATGCTCGGCCATGGCTACAGCGAGATGGAAGCGCGCAACGGCACCCTGCTGCTGATGGTGTTGTTCGAAAACGTGCAGGCATTCAACAGCCGCTCGGAAGTGCGCTCGGTGTTTCGCCATAATCCCTGGCGCAACCGCTTGCTGTTGTTCGGCGTCGCCGGCGCGCAACTGGTGCACATCGGCGCCATGTACACACCGGGGCTGAGTGACGTGCTGGGATTGGCGCCGGTGTCACTGGAGCACTGGATCCGGCTGCTCGGCCTGGCGGCGGTGATGCTGGTGGTGATGGAGGTCCACAAATGGGTGCGCCGCAGCGCCTATGGGTGCTGACGGGTACTGCAGTGGCGAGGATGGAAATTGCGGTCTCGCTACTGGTTACCAGCACCTCGCTGCTGCGGGTCCTGGCGCTTGTCCCGGATTCCGTTTCACTGCATCCGGGCTACCGGTGCTGCTCGCTACTAGTTTTACTACATCGGAGTTACTGGTGCTGGAACCGGCCTGCCGCGACTACGCGCTCGCTCCAATAGGGATTGTCGAGGCTGGCGTAGGACACCCGCTTGCCGCTGGAGGGAGCATGGATGAAGCGGTCATGGCCGATGTAAATGCCGACATGGGACGGCTTGCGGCGCGAGACGCGAAAGAACAGCACATCGCCTGGCTTCAGCCGTGACATGGACACCGGACGGGCGTAGCGCAGCTGCTGCCGAGTGGTACGCGGCACGTCGATGCCGGCGCGGTGGTAGGCGTAGTACACCAGGCCGCTGCAGTCGAAGCCGCGGGGGGTGTCGCCGCCGTAACGATAGGGGGCGCCGACCTGGTGCCGGGCGATCTGCACTACACGGTATGCCGCCCCCGTGCTGATCCGCGGGGCCGTGACCTCGCGAACCGGGGCGCTGCCGCAGCCGCCAAGGAGGCCTGCCGTCAGTAGCACGAATCCGATGCTGAAGATGCGGGTTGTCGCATGCATGGCGGACCGCCGATTATGCTCCGTCTTTTCCCATTGATACCACATTGCACTGCAGGCAATGTGCGTGACGTCACAATCTCGTTAGCGGCCGGGCCGCTCCAGCCTGTAACCGGCTCGGTCGGCGCCGGTCCGAACATGATATTCGATCGTCACGATTCGTTTAATTTCCTTTACAGCGCCACGAGCGCGCCGCACTCTCCGCGTCGAACATCGCGCACGCGTGTGCGCAAACGTTGTTTGACGAGTGTTTCGAGTCGAATGGAGAGTTGCAATGATCAAGCAGTTCAAGACCGCGGTGGTGACCGCGATTGTCGTCGGTATGATGGGTTCGGTCGCGTCTCCCGTGTACGCAGCGGAAAAGGCCAAGCGGCCGGTCAGCTGCCGTCAGGAAGCGAAGAAAGCGGGCATCACCGACAAGAAGGAACTTCGCAAATATGAAAAGGAATGCAAGCACAAGCGCTACGAGGCCCGCAAGGCCGCGCGCAAGGAAGCCAAGCTGCGCAAGGAGAAGGAACTCCGCATGAAGAAGGCGGAGCAGAAGCGCGAGCAGCAGAAAGACAAGATGCAGAAAGATAAACCGGCGCAGTAATGGTTGAACGCTGAAGCCCTCCTGTCGGAGGGCTTCAGCGTTAGGGAAAAGGGAAAAGGGAAAAGGGAAAAGAGCAAAACGGGCGGCGAGCGGGTTTTTTTGCTCTTTTCTCTTTCCCCTTTTATCTGACCCTTCAATACGGCTGTTTGCGCAGGTTTAAAAGAAACAACATCCGTGACAACAGCAGCTCGGTGATCGAGAAGGCGGCCACCAACACCGCCACGTCTGACCAGGTCAGCGCCAGCGGTCCGCGCAGCGCCAGCACCGGCAGCACCGATTCCGGAATCTGGTCCAGCCCCAGTGCCATGCCACTGGCGGGGATGCCGAGACGCCGTTTGACGAAGCTCGAGAACAGGTCGCCGGTCATGGCGAGCAATCCGGTTAGCGCGCCGGTCGCCGCCGGCAGCCCGAGCAGGGCGGCGCTCGCCGCACCGGCAATCGTCGCCGCGCCGACACCGCGCCATGTCTTCGAGGGGCCCAGCAGCCGTTGACCGTCCGCCAGCTGCAGGCCCGCGTCGACGGGAAAAGACCAGTGCCGGCCCAGCAGTTTCCAGGCGGCGACCGGGGCGCCGTTGGCGACTACCAACAGCAGTAATGCGGCGAGCAGGTTCATGGGCGGTGTTCTCGCACCCCCACGGATCTGCGCAGCTTTGCCTCCACCAGCGCCGTGTTGATCCGCGCCGTGTTGAGGATGCGCGGATACAGGCGGTGCCAGGCCTCCAATGTCAGAGGCTGGCGGCACGCCGCCCTCTCCAGGCGGCGGCGGGTGGCATCGCCCAATGAGGGCAGCATCAGCAGCAGCGGCGCCTGCCAGTCGATGAAGGCATCGATCAGCTGCTGTTGTTCCGGGTCGGGCCAGGTGCCGCGCACCGGCAGCTCGGGAAAATCTTTCGGCCCCGGGATATTGCGTTCTCCTGCCGCCGAACCTCGGGCAGCGAGCGCTTGGAATTGAGGCTTTCTCTGAAACCACTGCGTCCGCGCCCGCTTGCCGGCAGCGTTCGCCACCAGCGTTTCCACTTGGTCGCGGGCTGCCGATGCCACCGCGCCGCCGACGGCGGCGCCGGGCATTTGGAACGAAAGATCGCCGCGCGCCGTGGCGCGCCAGGCCGGCCGGCGCGGCGACGGCAGGTGGTCCGGGTCGCTGCGGCTGGCCAACAGGGCCAGGGGTTTGCCGTCCGCGTCCAACAGCCACAGCTCGAACCGGTCGGCGAGTGCAAACGGGATTTGCAGCTGGGCGCGGGGCAGTTCCTGGAGCAGCGGTGCCGCAGCCGAATGTGCCGCGGCGGCGTCGATGGCCGGGTCCAGGGGCAAGCGCGCGAGGCCGTCGACCTGCGACCACACGCCGTAGGCAACCGTTCGCCGCTGATCTCCGGCCGGATCCAGACTGCCCCAGCGCGACCGCGGTGCGTGCACCGATACCTGCAACTGCCAGTCGCGGCCGTCGGTGCTGACGGCGCGGGCGGGTCCGTATTCGACGAACTGGGTCACGCCGAGAAACGGCGACAGCCGCCGCAGGGCATAGGTCTCCGGTCCGGCTGACGGATCATCAGGGCTCAGGGGCATGTCCGCAGTCGTTCGCTCAGTCTTGCGATGAGGTCGCTCGCCAAGGTTTGGAACTCCGGGTCCAATGCCTCGTAAAGAAACTCGAGTTCATCAAGAATGCGGTTGATCTCGTCGCAGTCATCGAGGGTGTCGAGGCGGGCGGCGACCTGTTCCAGATACCGGTAGGGTTCCATTGCGCGTTTCCGTTGCCAATGAACTGCAGCTTAGTAAGGTCCATGACCCCGGTGCCGTAGTCAAGCCGGTTGTGACCGGGTTCCCATAGCGCGCGGGCCCAGCGGTGCTATGTTAAACACATATGCCGCTTACGAATGGTAACCCGCTAATGACGCGTTTTGTGTGGCTACTGCTTCTCGGATTTCTGCTCGGCGGCTGCGCCGGCAACATCCCCAAGGAGATTCGCACACCCCCGCCCGGCAATCCGCCGTTGCAGGCGGTGCGCGCCGAACCCCAGCGTTTTACCGGCGTCCACGTGCGCTGGGGCGGGACCATCGCCGAGGTGCAGAACCGCCGCCACGACACCTGGGTGGAAGTGGTGGCACGGGATCTGGAAAATAGCGGTCGGCCCATCGAGGACAGCCGCGCCCTGGGGCGTTTTCTGGTAAAAATCCGCGGGTTTGTCGATCCGGCGGTACTGGCCAAGGGCAAGGCGCTGACGGTGTCCGGGGTGGTGGAGGGCATGGTTACCAAGCCCATCGGTGATTATCCCTACCGGTTCCCGGTGGTGGGCGCTCAGACTTATTACCTGTGGGAGCCGCTGCCGAAATACAGCCCCTCCGATTATCCGCCCTGGTACTACGATCCGTGGTACCCGTTCTACTATCCCTACGGACCCTGGCCTCGGCCGTTCCCATGACCGCCCGCACTGCCATCGGCGCGATGTTCTTTGTGTTGGCGGGGTTGCTTCTTACGGGCTGCGCGGTCGGGCCACGCCTGGACAGCGCCAGCGTCGATACCCAGTTGACGCCCTCGAGGGCGGTTGCCATGGGCAAGCAGGTGAGCGGCCGGCGTGTACTGTGGGGTGGGGTGATTGTCAGCACCACCAATCTCAAGCACAGCACCCGTATCGAGGTGTTGGGCTATCCCCTGGACCGCACCCAGCGGCCGCAGACCGACGCCCACCCACTCGGGCGGTTCCTGGTGGACCGCCCTGGTTATCTGGAGTCCGCCGACTACGCCTCCGGACGCCTGATCACGCTCACGGGCGCGGTCACCGGACTGCACGCCGGCCATGTCGGACAGGCGCGTTACGTCTACGCCGTGGTGGTGCCGGACCACCTGTACCTGTGGCCGGCGGATTCGGAGCGCAACGGTTCCGGTTTGCACTTCGGCATCGGCGTCCTGTTCCACAATTGACCCGCCAATTGCCCAGAACCCGCGCCCTGGCGGGACTGAACACGCTCGTGCCTGTTCTCGGGTCGGCCGGTGGATGCGCTGCGCTTATCCACCCTACGGGCTTGAGCGAAGACCCGGCACGGCCATCGTGTTCCGCAACTGCCCCGGCCCAACGCCCTGGCGGGACTGAACACGCTCGTGCCTGTTCTCGGGTCGGCCGGTGGATGCGCTG
>JARRNJ010000067.1:0-13535 GCA_037385045.1 Gammaproteobacteria bacterium
GTAGCGAGGAAAGCAATTTCGGCCTCGCCACTCGCTGCCAGCAACGCGCTACTGCGGTAACCGTAGGGTGGATAAGCGCAGCGCATCCACCGTTTGTGCTATTCCGCCAACTGCTCCGACCAGAGCGCGCTGGCGCCGGCCACCGCGGCCGGCATCACCAGGAAGTTGAATAGGGGAACCAACGTGGCCACGGCGACGGCGGCGCCAAATCCCAGGGTCAGCGGCAACCGGCGGCGCAGCCGCCGGCGTTGTTCGGCAAAGCGCAGGCCGTGGTTGCCCATGGGGTAGTCGCCATACTCCAGCGCCAGCATCCAGGCGCTGAACCAGGCCCACAGGAAAGGCGCGGCCAGGTTCACCACCGGCACCAGTGTGAGCAGCAGCAGCGGAATCCCCCACAGCAGGAAGTAGGCCAGCTTGCGCAGCTCGTCGACCAGCGCCGGCAGCGCATCGCGCAACACCGCCGCCCAGCCCCCGGTGTCGACCGGCGGTGCGCCGCGCAGGTGCCGTTCCACCGCTTCGGCCAGCAGGCCGTTGAACGGCGCGCCGACCAGGTTGGCGACCACCGTGAAGGCGAAGAAGGTGACGACCAGCGCGAACAGCGCGAACAGCGGCCAAAGCAGGAACTGCAGCCAGTCCAGCCAACCGGGGAGAAATGACAGCAGCCAGTCGACCAGTTGGCCGAATTGCTGCGCGCCCAGCGCGATCGCCGCGGCGAACAATACGGTGTTGATGGCCAGCGGGATCGCGACCCAGCGTCGCACGCCCGGAGCGCGCAGCAACGCCAGGCCGCGAATGAAATAACCCGCCCCCTTGACCGCGCCCGTCACCGCGCTCGCACTCCGTTCATTCCCGCCCGCCGTTGTCGCACCCGCGACGCGGCACGGGCACCGGTCGACGGAATCGGCGCGGGCGTGACACCATCATTGCCATTGCAGCGCGGCGCGGTATTCGGTCGCACCCAGCTGGGCTTCCAGCTCGTCGCGCACGGCGGTGGGCGCCGAGCAATGGGTGCCGGCGCACACGTATGCGATCACCGGAACATCGCCCGGCCGCCGTTCAGCGATCAGGCCCGGCGTATCGGTCGCCGCGGACGGAATCGCGAGGCTGATGCGCCGCGGTGCGTAGGGCACGGCGCAACGTTGGTGCCAGTCCTGCATCGCCTCCGGCGCGCCGCGCAGAATGACGGTCTGCGGCGGATAGAGGAATTCCTCCAACGCCAGCAACAACGTGGTGTGACCGTAGGGCAGCTGCTCCACCGACGGCCAGGCGGCGCGCAGGGTCCGTTCCGCCGCCTCAAGATAGCGCGTTTCGCCCAGCAGGTGGCCCAGGCGGCCGAACACGTAGGCGGCAATGCCGTTGCCGGATGGCGTGGACTCGTCGCCGAGGGGTTTGGGCCGCTCGATCAATACCTCGTGGTCGTCGGAGGTAAAGAAGAAACCGCCGTTTTCCCGGTCCTCGAAGCGCTCCAGCACCACCTCGGCCAGCTCCAGGGCAAAGCGCAGGTCGCCGTCGCGCCAGCGGGCCTGCAGCAGCTCCAGCACCGCGTCGATCAGGAACACGTAATCGTCCAGATAGCCCCGCAGATGGGCGCGCCCGTCCTTGTAGGTGGCCAGCAGGCGTTCGCCGTCCCACAGCCGGGCGCGGAGGAAATCCAGCGCCGCGTCGGCCGAGGCGAGCCAGTCGGCGCGGCCCAGATGCCGTCCTGCCACCGCCATGCCTTTGATCGTCAGGGCGTTCCAGGAGGTGAGCACCTTGTCGTCGCGCCCCGGCCGCACCCGTTGCCCGCGGGCCGCGAACAGCTTGGCGCGGGCGCTGTCCACCGTAGCCCGGACTTCCTGTACGTCCATGGACGACTCCTCGGCCAGCTGCGCCCAGTCCACGAACACATGGGGATACCAGCGGCCTTCGAAATTGGCTTGGCGGTCCAGTCCAAAGCGGCGGCTGAACAACCGGTACTCGGATTCATTCAGCAGCGGGCGGACTTCCTCCGGCGTCCACACATAGAACTTGCCTTCCTCGCCCTCCGAATCGGCGTCGAGGCTCGAATAGTAGCCGCCTTCGGGCGACTGCATTTCGCGCGCGACCCATTCGGCGATGCCGGCGGCGGTGTCGGCAAACAGCGCATCGCCGGTGGCGGCGTGGGCCTGGGCGTACAGGGCCAGCAGCGGCCCGTTGTCGTAAAGCATTTTTTCAAAATGGGGGATCATCCACTGGTCGTCCACCGAGTAGCGGCAGAAGCCGCCGCCCAGCTGGTCGTTGATGCCGCCCAGCGCCATGCGCTGCAGGGTAAAGCCCGCCATCTGCAGGCTGCGCCGGTCGCCGCCCCCCGACCCGGCCCAGTGGCGCAGCAGGCGCTCAATGTTGGCGGGGTGAGGAAACTTGGGTGCCTGGCCGAAACCGCCGTGCTGCCAGTCCACGCTCTGTTCCAGCTGCTGGCGGGCGACGTCCAGGGGCGCCGGCCCCAACTGCGCGCCGGCGGCTGCCGCCGGCGGTTGCAGCGACTGCAGGGCGTCGAGCAGAGATTCGTTCTGCTCGCGCAGGTCATCCAGGCGGGTGCGGTAGACTTCGGCGACTTGGCGCAGCAAATCGGTGAATGCCGGCAGATTGTAGCGTGCCTGCTTGGGGAAATACGTGCCGCCGAAGAACGGCACCCGGTCGTCGTGGGTCAGGAACATGGTCAGGGGCCAGCCACCGGGGCGCCGGGTCAGCAGCTGGTGGGCGCGCTGATAAATCTTGTCCAGATCCGGCCGTTCCTCGCGGTCCACTTTGATGTTGATGAACAGCTCGTTCATCACCGCCGCCGTGTCCGGGTCCTCGAACGACTCGTGCGCCATGACATGGCACCAGTGGCAGGCGGAGTAGCCGATCGACAGCAGGATGGGCTTCTGCTCCCGTTGCGCCCGTTCCAGCGCCTCCGGGCCCCACGGATACCAGTGCACGGGATTGTGCGCATGCTGGAGCAGGTAGGGGCTGGTTTCGTCGATGAGCGAATTGGTGAACGGCTCGGTCATGGGTAGCGACGACATCGGAGTGAAACGGTAGGCGATTGTAACGCAGCCGCCGGGGGCTGTCGCGGCGCGGCCGGCGCCATTTCCATCGTTTGCATCGGGGCTTGCCGGGGTGGTACGGCAGCAGGCCCGCGGTCACCGCCACTTTGCCTTTTCCCCGTGGTGCCTTATGCTTGGCGCCGACCCGTTTGCCGGAACCGGCGCACCGACGGAGCCCCCATGAACGATCTCAGTCCGAGTCACCAACTGCCACCCCTGCGGCTGAAGAAGAACGAGGACCGCCGCCTGCGGGCCGGACATCTGTGGGTGTTCAGCAACGAGGTGGACGCCGCCCGGACCCCGCTCACGGGGTTCGAGCCGGGCCAGCCGGTGGAACTGCAGGCGAGCAACGGCAGGAGCTTGGGCAGCGCCTACGTCAATCCCCATTCGCTCATCTGCGCCCGCCTGGTCAGCCGGGATGCCGCCCACCCGCTGGGTGAGTCGCTGCTGGTGCACCGGCTCCAAGTGGCGCTGTCGCTGCGCGAGCGCGTTTACGCGCAGCCCTGTTACCGCCTGGTGTACGGTGAAAGCGACGGGCTGCCCGGTTTGGTGGTCGACCGGTTCGACTCGGTGCTGGTGGTGCAGATCACCACGGCGGGGATGGAGCGGGTGCGGGAACAGATCGTGGCGGCGCTGGTGAAGGTGCTGCGCCCGAGCGCGGTGCTGCTGCGCAACGACAGCCCGGTCCGGGAACTGGAAGGACTGACGGGCTACGTGGAGCCGGTGCTGGGCGAGGTTCCCGCGCAAGTGGATCTGGAGGAGAACGGCGTACGGTTCCGGGCCGCGCTGGCCGCCGGGCAGAAGACCGGCTGGTACTACGATCACCGCGATAACCGCGCCCGCCTGGCCCGCTACGTGTCGGGGCGCCGGGTGCTGGATGTGTTCAGCTACATCGGTGCCTGGGGTGTGCAGGCGGCGGTCGCCGGCGCCGCCGAGGTGGTGTGTGTGGACGGCTCGCGGACGGCCCTCGACCAGCTGGCGGCCAACGCCCGGCTCAACGGCGTGGCCGGGCGGGTCCACGGTGAACGGGCCGACGCGTTCGATGTGCTCAAGTCCCTGCGCGAGGCTCGAGAGCGGTTCGACGTGGTGGTGCTCGACCCGCCGGCGTTCATCAAGCGGCGCAAGGACGTCAAGGAGGGCGTGGAAGCCTACCGGCGCCTTAACCAGCTGGCAATGCGGGTACTGAGCAGGGACGGCATCCTGGTGTCCGCGTCGTGCTCGTTCCACCTGCAGCGCGCGGAGTTGCAGCGGCTGGTACTGCAGTCGGCCCGGCACCTGGATCGCAACGTGCTGCTGCTGGAACAGGGCGGGCAGGGCCCGGACCATCCGGTGCATCCGGCCATCCCGGAAACCGACTACCTGAAGGCGTTGATCACGCGAGTGCTGCCGGCCTGAGCCGGCGCCTGCCAACCGCCAGGTCGGGCGTGTTAAGATAGCCGCGCATGTTGACCTATCCCGATATCGATCCCATCGCCTTCAGTCTCGGGCCCCTCAAGGTTCATTGGTACGGCATCATGTACCTGATCGGTTTCGGCAGCGCCTGGTGGCTCGGGCGCCGCCGGGCGGCGCGGCCGGACTCGGGCTGGACCGCGGAGCAGGTGGGCGACCTGGTGTTCTACGGCGCCGTCGGCGTGGTGCTGGGCGGGCGCATCGGCTACATGCTGTTTTACGGCATGGACCAGCTGCGCGAGAGCTGGCTCAACCTGTTCAAGATCTGGGACGGCGGTATGTCGTTTCACGGCGGGCTGCTGGGCGTGATGCTGGCCATGTGGTGGCTGGGCCGGCGCGATCACAAGAGCTTCTTTCAGGTTGCCGATTTCGCCGCACCGCTGGTGCCGTTGGGTCTTGCGGCGGGCCGCCTGGGCAATTTCATCAATGGCGAGCTGTGGGGCAAGGTGACGACGCTGCCGTGGGGCATGCGGCTGCCCTGTGACCGGCCGCCGTTCGGTGAGCTATACTGCGGCGGCCGCGCCGTGGGTTTCAGCCCGCCCCATCATCCGTCCATGCTCTACGAGTTCGCGCTCGAAGGCGTGGTGCTGTTCGTGATTTTGTGGCTGTATTCGCGCCGGAGGCGTCCCACGATGGCGGTGTCGGGCATGTTCTTGCTGTTCTACGGCATATTCCGCTTTCTGGTGGAATTCGTGCGGCTGCCGGATCCGCAGCTTGGTTACCTGGCCTTCGGCTGGCTGACGCGCGGCCAGGAGCTGTCCTTTCCGATGATCGTCGCCGGCGCCGCGTTGCTATGGTGGGCCTATCGCAGGGCGCGATCGCAGCAGGATCATCCGCACGGGACCGGTCAGCCGGGGAGCCACTGATCGAGACCGATTTATGAAACAGTACCTGGATCTGATGCGCCATGTGCGCGACAACGGCGTCCGCAAGGACGATCGCACCGGTACCGGCACCCTCAGCGTGTTCGGCTACCAGATGCGCTTCGACCTTGCGCGCGGCTTTCCGTTGGTCACCACCAAGAAGCTGCACCTGCGCTCCATTATTCACGAGCTGTTGTGGTTCCTGCAGGGCGGCACCAACGTCGATTACCTGCATCGCAACGGTGTCACCATCTGGGATGAATGGGCCGATGAGAACGGCGACCTGGGGCCGATCTACGGGTATCAGTGGCGGTCCTGGCCGACGTCCGACGGCAGGCACATCGACCAGATCAGCCAGGTGGTCGAGCAGATCCGTCGCAGTCCCGATTCCCGGCGCCTGATCGTCAGCGCCTGGAACGTCGCCGACATCGATGCCATGGCGCTGCCTCCGTGCCACGCGTTTTTCCAGTTCTACGTCGCCGACGGGAAGTTGTCCTGCCAGTTGTACCAGCGCAGCGCCGACATTTTCCTCGGCGTGCCGTTCAATATTGCCTCGTATGCGCTCCTGACGATGATGATGGCCCAGGTGGTCGGCCTGCAGCCGGGCGATTTCGTGCACACGTTCGGCGACGCGCATCTATACAGCAATCATCGGGAGCAGGTGGAAACGCAGCTGGCCCGCGAGCCTTATCCGCTGCCGACGATGCGGCTCAATCCCGACGTCGATTCGATTTTCGGGTTCCGGTTCGAGGATTTCGAGCTGCTCGATTACCAGTGCCATCCGCATATCAAGGCCCCGGTGGCGGTGTGAATCTTATTTGCCTTTGGTGCTCATGACGCAACCGTCCCGCCAGCCGCTGATCTCCCTGATCGCCGCCATGGACGAGAACCGGGTGATCGGTATCGACAACCGCCTGCCGTGGAAATTGCCGGCCGATCTGCAATACTTCAGGCAGGTCACCATGGGCAAGCCGATTCTCATGGGGCGCAAGACCTACGAGTCGATCGGCCGTCCGTTGCCGGGGCGCGTGAACATTGTGTTGACCAGCGACCCGGCGTTCACGGCTGACGGCTGCACCGTGGTGCACTCGGTCGAGGAGGCGCTGGGTGCGGCCGGGGGCAGCGAGGAGGTTATGGTCATCGGCGGCGCAAGCCTGTATCGGCACATGCTGCCCATCGCGCACCGGATTTATATGACATTGGTCCACGCCCGATTCGAAGGCGACACGCAATTCCCGGTGATCGAACCCGATGAGTGGCGCGAGGCGGAGCGAGAGGACCACGCCGCCGACGAGCGCAACGTCTATCGCTACAGCTTCGTTCGCTACGAACGCCGGAGCTGACTGATGTTGGGGCCGGTGCTGGACCGGCCCGGGAGTCGGGTGCGTGCAAGGGGACGCGCCCGTAGGGTGAAAGTCGTCAACACGGAGAGGTGAGTTATGGTGCACAATGTTGGCAGTGCCGATAAGGTGATCCGCGTCATTATCGGACTGGCGTTGTTGTCGATGTTGTTCTGGATTCCGGGCAACGCCAAGTATTGGGGATTGATCGGTCTGGTGCCCCTGGCGACCGTGGCCTTGGGTTGGTGCCCAGCATACTCGCTGGTCGGCCTTAGCACCGCGAAGCGGGAACAATCCTGAGCGGCAGGCCGGGCGTCAGCCGGCGCCCGGCAAACCTTCGGGGCAGTGGATACTGACCTTCACCGGCCTGCCGTCGAGCCGCATGGCGGTCAGTTGTTTGCCCCAAAGGCACCCGGTGTCGAGCGGGTATACGCCGGGGGCGCCGCGGTCGCCGAGCGCTGACCAATGGCCGAACACGATATGCGCCGACGCGCTGGCGCGTCCGGCGACTTCGAACCACGGCACGTACGGCGCGGGCTGCGTTCCGGGCGGACCCTTGGCCTTCAGATGCAGCCGTCCGCGGGTGTCGCAATAGCGCAGGCGCGTAAAACAGTTGGTGATGAACCGCAGGCGGTCCCAGCCGCTCAATGATTCCCGCCATCGGTCGGGTTGATTGCCGTACATGTTGGCCAGGAACGATTCGTATTCGTTGCCGCGCAGCACGGCTTCGACTTCGGCCGCCAGCCGCCGCGCGGTGTCCAGGTCCCACTGCGGCGGCAGGCCGGCGTGGATCATGGTGTAGCCCAACGCCGAGTCGTGATGCAGCAGCGGCTGACGGCGAATCCAGTCCAGCAGTTCATCCCGGTCGGGCGCTTCCAGCACATCGTCGATGTTGTCGCTGCGGTGCTTGCGCACGTATCCGGCGGCGATGCCGAGCAGGCTGAGATCGTGGTTGCCGAGTACCGTGACGACGCTGTCGCCGAGGTCTTTAATGTAGCGCAGCGTTTGCAGGGACTTGGGCCCGCGGTTTACCAGGTCGCCCACCAGCCAGAGGCGGTCACGGGTGGGGTCGAAGTGCACCTTGTCGAGCAATTGCCGGAGCTGATCGTAGCAACCCTGAATGTCGCCGATTGCGTATACGGCCATGGATCGTCCTGGTGTCGCTTAGTCGGCATTTTGCGCCGGCATCCGGGATGCTGGCGCCGGGCGGATTGGCGCGGGCGCTGTTTCCGGCGCCGGCCGCGTTGGCGTGGAGCCCGGCGTGCCGCGGGCCGGGTTCAGTGCAGGACCCGCGGGACGGACAAGGTGAAAGCGGGGATTTCCGCGTCAAAGTGCTCGCCGTCGTCGGCAATCATCTGATAGCTCCCGCGCATGCTCCCCACCGGCGTGTCGAGCACGGTGCCGCTGGTGTACTGGAACCCCTCCTGGGGTTTCAGGTACGGCTGCTCGCCGACCACGCCTTCGCCGCGCACCTCCTGGGTCTTGCCGTTGGCATCGGTGATGATCCAATGGCGGGTGACAAGCTTGGCCGCATTCATGCCTTCGTTGCGAATCGTCACCGTATAGGCAAACACGTAGCGATCGTGTTCGGGATCCGATTGTTCTTCGATGTAGGCGCTGTCCACGTCGACGCGTATGTCATAGGATTTGGATTCGCTCATGGTGGATCGCTCCGAGTACTCTAGGGCCTGTTAACGCGATCGGCCGTGCCGCAACTGGAGCCGCGCTTGGCCGTCCCGCGGAGCTGTCGCCCGCGCTTCTGGAACCGCCAAAACCCGCTCCTTGATTCTTGATTGACGGCTTTTCGGCCGCACCAGCGATAATCTCTGGCCCGTGAACAAGCCTTACCGGATGTCTCGCCGCGCGCTGCCGACGTGATGCTGACACCGCACTGACTCGACGGGTCCGACCGGGCGGTCCCTGCCCCCCTGCCGCAAGACGGCTGATTCTACCATCCCTTCTAGCGCCCCATATCGTGGCGGTGTATGATCCCACACAGAAGCTACGTTTTGTTTGGCCCAGGCGTCTGGACACATTCTTAGAATAGCATCCGCCGGGAACGGCGGCACGCCTGATGGGGAGCGGTGGTGAAGAGAGTCATTTGGATCGTCGTGGCGGTACTCCTGGCGGCTGCCCTGCTGGCTCCGGTCGGTTTCGGCATCGTCGCCGAAAGCCGCCTGCGCGCGATCCTGGACGAGCTGTCGCGTTCGGGCACCATCGATTACGCGGTCGTCAAAGTCGATCGCGGCTGGTTCAACAGCAGCTCGGTGGTGGAACTGGAGCTGACGGGTGACATCGGCCGTGCCTACCGCGAATACCAGATCAAGGCAAAGCGCAGGCAGATCAAGCCGCTGAGCATTACGCTGCGCAATGAAATTCACCACGGTCCGTTTGTGTTCGCGGATGCGGCCCGCGGCGCGCAGGGGTGGCTTCCGTCCCTGGCAACTGTGGACACGCAAGTCATCGGTTACGGCGCCGGCAGCCGTCCCGACCAACCGGCGCCGGTGCAGATACGCACGCGCCTGGGCCTCTTCGGCGGCGGCGTTACGGATATCTCCGCCCCGGCGTGGCAGGGGACGCCGGACGCGGGCCGGACTCAAGTGGTCTGGAAGGGCGCCCATGCCCGGGTACGCTACACGCGCGGCTTCCGGCACGTCTACGTCACCGCCGGCGCGCCCTACTTCGAGGGCGGCGATCCGGGTGCGCGCGTCGTCCTGTCGGGCCTGCAGTTCAAGGCCCACAGCCGTAAGGGACTGGAAGCGCTGTCGCTGGGCGAGTTTTCGTTCAAGCTCGCGCGACTGGAGATGGACCCCCGGGCCGGAAAGGCCATGCAGCAGGTGACTGTGGGCGATTTGTCCATCGATGGCTCCAGCTCCGCCGGCGATGGAACCGTCAACTCCAAGGTGCAGGTGCAGCTCGGCCTGTTGCAGGTGGGTGACCTGCGCCTCGGGCCGGGAAAGTACACCATGGCCCTGCGCAACGTGGATGCCAAGGCTCTGGCGAAGATCGACAGCGCCATGGCCGACCTCAAGCGCCAGCAGCTGCCGGTCCAGCAAAGGAACATGATGCTCGGTGCCACGGTGCTGAGCGTGCTGCCGCAACTTCTGGCGCGCGGTCCGGTGCTGGACATCCCCGAAGTGAGCATGCAAACGCAATACGGTTCGGTATCGGGCCGCGGCAAGCTCACGGTCGATACATCCGACCAGGCGGTGCTGTCCAACCCGTTGCTGCTGCGCAATGCACTGGTGGCCGATGTGGAAATCAAGGTGCCGCAGATGCTGCTTCAAGCAATGGCCGTGCGCGAACTGAAGCAGGATCTGCAGGAACTGCAGCTGAAGTACAGCGACGAACAGATCTCGGAGCTGGCGCGCCAGCGCGTGAAGCGGAATCTCGAGCGCTCTCCGCTGGGCAAGTTCCTGGTCCTTCGTGACGGAGTTTATACGCTCAGCGCCAGCTTTTCCGGCGGCCGGCTGACGGTCAACGGCCAGCCGTTCCAGGTACCCATTGGCGGTACCGCGCACTGACCTGCCGCATCCGGCGCGCGCGCCGCTCCATATTTTCCGTTGCCACCGCCATCTAGTTGCTGGTTGCCAATTGCGAGCAGCGGGAGTGGCAATTGCAGCTTCGCTACTGCAGGCTGTTTGCGGTTTGCAGGGCGGAATCCGGCCGGGTGTCCCGGCGTGCGTTTGACGCAGTTCGGGCTACCCCAGCCGGGCTGCCAGCCGTACGGCGCCGTGCAGTCCGATGCGGGTATCGGTGATGACGTGCACGGGCAGTTGATGCATGAGCTCCGTCATTTTGCCTTTGTCGCGGAAATGCGCCAGGAACGGTCCGCGGCGCATCCGCTCCAAAATTTTCGGGGCAATGCCGCCGGCGACGTATACACCCCCGCGGGCCATGCAGGTGAGGCCCAGGTTCCCGGCCTGGGCGCCGTAGATGGCGACGAACAGATCCAAGGCCTGGTCGGCGACAGGATCCAGGCGCTGGAGGCCGTGCTGGCTGACGGCCGCTGCGGCGTCTCCGGCGGCCATGGCCGCGGCCAGGTCGGTCGTGGGCTCACGGCCGTAATGGGCGCATAGAAAGCGGAAGATCCGCACCAGCCCCGAGCCCGACAGCAGCGCTTCATAGGAGACCCGGCCGCGCTCGCCGCGCACGGACCGCAGCAGCTCGACCTGCAGCTCATCGGTGGGGGCAAAATCAGCGTGCCCCCCTTCGGTGGCCAGGACCCGCTCCCTGTCATCGGCGCCAAGCACGATGGCCTGACCCAGTCCCGTTCCGGCGCCGATGACGGCGCGCGGATATTCCGGCTGCGGTTCGCCTTCCTGGAGTGTCACCCGGTCATCGGCCGACAAGGCGCCGATCCCGTAACCGATGGCTTCGAAATCGTTGATAAGCTTCACCGTCGCAATGCCCGCCGCCTCGGCCAGCCGTGCGCTGTCCAGGTCCCATGGCAGATTGGTTACCTTGGCGCGCTGGCCCCCGCCGGAGGTGGCTGTGACCGGACCGGCAACGGCGATACAGGCCGCGTGGGGAGGATCGCCGGCAACCGGCCGGCGGGCCATGAAGTCCTGCAGGATCGGCGCCAGATCGTCGAAAGCACCGCTGTCATAGAAATGCTCATCGCAGGGATCGCATCGTCCGCCGCGGCAATCGGCCAGCAGCAGGCGGGTGTGAGTGCCGCCGAGGTCACAGCCCAGCACTTTCATGCTTGCTCTCTCCGGTGCAGCCGGGCGGCAGCGCGACGATCGAGGTGCCATTCGACTTCGCCTCGCCCGTTGATCATTTGCACGGGCAGTGCGCGGCTGGCAGAGCGCGGGCGCTCGTCGGAGCCGAACAGCGTTGCCGTGATCGGCGCCTTTTCCTCGCCCGCCGCCAGAAACAACACGTGGCGCGCCTGCTCGATGACGGGGATGGTGACGCTGATGCGCCAAGCCGACAGTTTGGGGACATAAACGGCCGCCGCCGCCGTATCCCGCACTTGGAGGATGGGTGTTTCCGGAAACAGGGAAGCGGTGTGCCCGTCCGGGCCCAGTCCCAGGAGGATTGCGTCCAGCACCGGCATGTCTCCGCCGCCCGCCGGCAGAAGGTCGCGCATCAGTTCCGCGTAGTCATGCGCATCGCCCGGTGCGTCCGCGCCCGAGACGGGGATCGGATGCACTTGGGCATCGGCGAGCGGCACCTTCGACAGCAGTGTCTCCCGCGCCATCCGGTAGTTGCTCCGGGGATCGTCGGCGGGGACGTAGCGCTCATCGCCGAACCAGATATGGATGCGCTCCCACGGCATCTGTGAGGCATAGGGTTCGCTTGCCAGCAACTCGTACAGGCTTTTCGGTGTGGACCCGCCGGCCAGCGCCCAGTGCCAGCTGCCGCGTTTTTTGGCGGCATCGCGGGCCAATTGGAGCAGCCGCGTGGCAACCGCGTGGTTGAGTATGCCGTGGTCGGCGTGAATATGCAGGTGGGGGCTGTCCATTTGTGCAGCTCGCGGGCCAGGGTGTGTGCAGTATACGGGCAGGCGCTCTCGCCTGCGCCACTCGAAATCCGTGTGCTATAAGAATATACACAGACTATTCATTCGCGAGCACGAATGAAACCGACAAGAACAAGGGGAGTAAACCAGATGCTTGGGAAATCAAGGTTCGTGGCCGCTGTTTTGGCAACGGCGTTGTTCAGTGGCTCAGTTGCGGTGCAGGCCGAGCAGCCGGTCCTGGTCAATGTCAAACGCATGTCCCTGGATATCGCCCTGAAGATCGCGCAGACAGCGATCAAGGAATGTCGCAAGCGGGGCGTGCAGATCTCGGTGACGGTGCTGGATCGCGGCGCCCATCCCCAGGTGGTGCTGCGCGACGTACTGGCGATGGACATTTCGGTGCCCATCAGCCGCCAGAAGGCGCACACCGCACTGGCGTTCAACAGCCCCACCTCGCAGCTGGAAGATCGTTTCAAGGGACCGTTTTCGGTGGGGAAATTCCCCGGGCTGCTGATGTCCGCGGGCGGCGTGCCGGTACACGCCGGTGGCGCCATCATCGGCGGTGTCGGTGTGAGCGGCGCGCCTTCGGGCAAGATCGACGAGGCGTGCGCCAAGGCCGGTGTCGATGCGGTGCAGGCGGACCTGGACATGGCGGGAATGTAAGCGGTCGGTGCGGTTTCGTTGGCTTCTGTTGTCGCCCGATTGACGATCTGCCATCGGAGGACTTATGTATCTCAGGCATAAAGGCAGCGGTGACGTCGTCGAGGTTCTGGCCCTGGCGGCGCTGTTCGATCCCAACCTGGAGTCGGTTTCCGGTCGCTATCACGCCGGTGAGGAGATGCAGGATCCGCAGCAGTTCCGCAAGGCCGAGCTGACCTTTCCCTCCGGCGAAGGGCTGCCGCGCTGCTGGGTCGACCCCCACTATCGGGGCGGCTGAGGACCGGAACCGGGCTAGCGTTGGTCACTCCCGCGCCGGCGTATGATCACGCCAGCGGCTTCGGCGATGGCCTGGTCCACAGCTGCCTCCAGTTCCCGCTGCTCCCGGGGTGTGAGGTGGGACAGATAGTCGACGGTGTGGCGGACGTAGCGCGGCGGCAGGTTGTTGAGCGCCAGGCAGACCACGTCGGTCAACTGCTCCTGGTCGAGGTCTGCCCCGCGGGCGCCCAGCGCAGCTGTCACCCGCTGCAGGACCAGGGTTTCGGAGTAATTGTGCACTGAATCAAGTTCCATCGTCATCGCCTTGCCTGTCCCGCCATAACTGCGGCGGATGCGCGTCAATCTGGGCCCCGGCGGCGCGAGCCTCGGCGCCGGGCGCCGGCGGCCCCGAAGTGTGGCACCATTCCCCCGCCCCTGTGATGCCAGTCACGGA
>JARRNJ010000068.1:0-21029 GCA_037385045.1 Gammaproteobacteria bacterium
CGGTCCTTGGTCTGAATCACGTACATGTGATAGACGCTCTCGGCCCAGTCCTTCTCCGGCGGCGTCTGCACCAGGTCCGCGAGCCGCTCGTTGTAGCGTTGCGCCACTTCATGCCGGCGGGCATTGAGCGCGTCGATGTGACGCAGCATGACCCGTCCCATGGCGGCCTGAATCTCGTTGAAGCGGAGATTGAACCCGGGCACGTCATGGGTGAACTTGCTCTGGCGGCCGTGGTTGCGCAGCATGCGCACCTTGTCCGCCACCTGTGCGTCGTTGGTCAGCACGCATCCGCCGTCGCCGAAGACGGTGAGATTCTTGGACGGATAGAACGAAAACGCGCTGGCCGTGCCCATGGAGCCCACCCGCTTGCCCCGGTAGCGGGCGCCGATGGCCTGAGCGCAGTCTTCCAGCACCCATAGTTTGTGCTTGTCGGCAATCGCCTGGATGCGGTCCATGTCGGCCGGATGCCCGTAGAGGTGCACCGGAATGATTCCCACCGTGCGCGGCGTGATGGCGGCTTCCACGGCGGCGGGATCGAGACAGTAGGTGTCGTCCACGTCGACGAAGATCGGCGTCGCGCCCTGGTGAATCAGCGGTTCCACCGACGGAAACGCGGTATGGGACGGCAGGATGACTTCGTCGCCGGGGCCGAGGCCCTGGGCCTTGTGCAGCAGGAACACCGCGGCGGTCCACGACGACGACAGCACGCAGTGCTTCATGCCGACAAAATCGGCCAGTTCCTGCTCGAAGGCGGCGCATTCGTCGGCGAGAATGTAGCGCCCGGAGTTGAGCGCGGTCATGGCGGCGTCACGGATTTCGTCGTTCAAAAATACTTTCGACAAGGGGATTTTCTTCATCGACAGACTCCCTGTTTCGGTTTGGGGGATTCGGTTCAGGATTCAAGTTCGAGCGTGCGGCCGGTGGCGGCCGATTCCAGGGCCTTTTGCACGACACGCACCGACCAGTAGCCGGCCCATCCGTCGGCGTCGGCCGGCGCGCGGGTCTGCACGGAATCCAGGAATGCGCGCACTTCCGCCTGCAGCGGCTCCACGGGGGGAAACTCCAGTTGCTGGCTGGTCTCCTCGACCGCGACAATGCCGTGCTCGCTGACCTCGTGGCGGGCGGTGTGGGTCGTGACTTTGTATTGGGAGATGTTGAAGTCGCACAGGGCGCTGATGCGGTCGCCGAGCACCTGCACCTGGCGGAATTTTCCTGGCGTGTGGTAGCCCGTTTCCACCGTCGCCCACACTTTGTTGGAACCGCCGTCGCCGGGAATTTCGTACTCCATGGAAATCCAGGACTCGTCGTCCATGCCCCGCCCCAGGAAGTCGTTGAGCACCGCGGTCACGCGGACCGGAGGGCGGCCCAGGAACATGTTGAACAGGTCCACGAAATGGATCGCGTCGGCGAAGGTGACGCCGCTGTCGTTGCGGGGCCGCTTGAAGCCGCTGAAGTTGCCGCGCAGGATCTTGATGTTGCCGAAGCGGCCCAGCGCGATTTCATCGCGCAACCAGCGCGCGGCGGGGTCGAAACGGAAGATGTGTCCAACCTGCAGGATGCGCTGGCGCTCCTGCGCCAGCTCGGCCAGCTTGCGCGAGTCCTCGGCCTCCAGCGTCAGCGGCTTTTCCGCGAACACGTCCTTGTCGGCCTCGAGATAGCGCCGGCACAGTTCGTAGTGGCTCTGCGCCGGTGTGGCGACCAGGGCACAATCGACCTGCGGCAGAAATGCGTAGGGGTCCGAGCTGACCCGCTCTGGATCAAGGCCCGATTCCACCAGCTTGTCCAGCTGTGCCGGATCGGTGTCCACGCAGTACAACTCGACCGGCGATTCGCGCAGGACACGCAGGTGGTTCTTGCCCCAGCGTCCCACGCCCAGCAGTACCACTCGCGGCCGGCCGCTGCCGGTCTGGCCCGTTACAGTCTCACTCATGTGCAACTCCAGTTTCTGTGGTTTTCAAGTCCGCCCCGTGGCGGGTGCAAAATACGATTCGGAGTGACAGTCCCGGCCGCTGCACACGCGTGGATATCACCGCGTTGCGGCAATGGCGTCAGCTGTACCCCACAGGGTTCGGGCGCGCCTATTCGATCCGTTTCAGCAACTGCGGATGGCGGTTCAACTGGCTACTGCTCCAGATCGCCAGTCCCTGCGCCCGGTAGAACTGCTGGTAGGCCGGCGGGTCGCCGTCGCTCGGCGACCATTTGCGCGGGTTGTAATACGCGATTACATAGCCCGACTGATGGGTGCGGATCCAGTCTGGCAGATCGCGCGAATTCAGTTCCTTCACCGGATGGGTGAGACGGCCGAAAAAGTTGAACTGGCCCTGGTAGCCTGAGTCAAGGATGGCAACCGGCTCGCCGCGCTCCGCGGCGTGCCGTAAAAAGGTGCTGGCGGGACGCAGGTCGTACGCCGGCCAGGACAGATAGAAGACCCCGCCTACGAGAATCAGCAGACCGATCCAGGTGCTTGCTGCCAGGGTCTGTACGCCGGTTTCCAGACGGACCGCTCCGCGCCATGTGATCAGCAGCCCGCCGAGGAGCAGCAGGGCGCCGCCCACGGTCAACACCAGGGGCAGCGAGATTCCGGCCAGCCAGGGTGCGTGGCCGTGGTGGCCACGCGCCAGTAGCGGCAGCGCCAGCCACACCGCGCCAACCAGCACGTATGCCAGGCCTGGAACGGTGAAGCGCATTTTTGGCTGGGCCGCGGCCAGACCGCGCGCCGCCAACAGTGCCAGCGCCGGGAAAAGAGGCAGAAGATAATGCGGTTGCTTGCCGGCGACCACCGACAGCACGATGAACATGGGAACCGCCCAGGCCACGCACAGGCGCACCGCGGGCTCGTGCCACAGACCGCGCAGGCGCATTGCGCGCCAGGTGGCGGGCCAGAGGGACCAGGGGAACAGCAGCACCGGCAGCAGTGGCAGGTACCACCACAGCGGCCGGTGGTGACCGTTCATGGCAACCGGCCCGCTGGAGCCCATGTAGCCGGCGGTCTGATACAGGACCATGTCGAGGAAATACTCGGGGCCGGCCTGGATCATCATCGGCACCAGCCATATCAGGCTTACCAGCAGCGCAACCCCGAGCGACAGCAACAGGCCCAGGTACCACCGCCGCCAGGTGAGCTGCGCCGGTCGCGCCTCACCCATCCACCATGGGGCGAGCAAGGCGATGCCGGCAATGGGCAGCAGTACCACCGGGCCTTTGGCGAGGACGCCCAGGCCCAAGGCGATGCCGGTGAAGATGGCGTAACGCAGCGCAGGCTGCTGCCAGAAACGGACCAGCATGTAAGCAGCCAGCACCACGAACGCCGCCAGCAGCATGTCGATCATGGACGATGACCCGAACACCGCCCAGTACAGTGCGCCCAACGTCAGCGTGGGTGCCAGAACCGCCGTCTGTGCCGTTTCGGGCCACAGGCGGCGGGCGAGCAGCGAGGTGACCCACAGCGCCAGCAGACCGGACAGGGGCGCGACCAGCCGTCCCCACCACTCACTGACGCCGAATACCAGCCAGCCCATTTCCACCAGCCAGAAAAACAACGGCGGTTTGCCGTCGTAGGGGTGGCCGTTGAGCAGAGGCACCCATAGGCTTCCGCCGTGCCACATGTTCCATGCCACCGACAGGTAGCGGGTTTCATCAATGGGTAACGGCGGGCGGATGAGGAGCATGCCGACCACCAGGAACAGCCAGCCCCAGGCCCAGAAGGGAAGAAATCTTCGCAGCCCCACTCGGTCGTCCTTATCGCTTATGACGCCGGTATAGGGACCGGCGTTCCAATGCAGCGCTCCTTATATCACGGCCGCGGGCTGCAGCCCAACGGCACGAGACTCATTATAGATTAAGGAGCTGTAATATTGGATGGCCGTCACAAGCCGGTCACAGACCGGCAAGTGTGCGTGCCCGGCCGGCGGCAACGCGCCCCCGCCCGGTGTATCCCCGCGGTGCCCGCGATGGGGCGCCCGGGGGGCGCACCAGCAGGCCGCTTGTGGCGGGTTTGTTTGTTCCTTATGCTGAGCCCGTTGCCACCGTGTGCAGCCACCGGCTGCGCGCCTTGCGCCCGCGGATGGAGGTCCAGTGCTTAGCAGTGACGAATCCTTGGCGCAGGCGGTCGAACGCCATCAGGCCGGGGACCTGGCCCAGGCGGAGGCCGCTTATCGCGCCATCCTGACACGGGACCCGCGTTGTTCCGATGCCTTGCATTTGCTGGGTGTGATCGCCAGTCAACGCGGCGACGACGCGACGGCCGAGGGGTTGATCCGACAGGCCATCGCTCTGAAGCCGGACGCGGCCCGCTATCATTTCGATCTGGGCATCTCCCTCAAATCCCTCGGCCGGCTGCAGGACGCCGTTGCTGCGCTGCAGCAGGGTCTGCAGATGGAGCCCCAGGCAGCCGAGGCCAACAACAACCTCGGTTGCGTGTACCTGGATCTGGGCCAGCACCGAAAGGCGGTGCAGTGCTTTGTTAGCGCTACGGGGCTGCGGCCCGATTATCCCGAAGCGCTCAACAATCTCGGCAACGCGTATGCCTCGTTGGACCGGCCGGGCGACGCGATCGGGGCCTACGTGCGGGCGCTGCAGGCGCGGCCGGACTATGCCGCGGCGGCCACCAATCTCGGGCGGGTCCTGCGGCGGCAAGGGCGGTTGGCGGAAGCGGAAGAGTGCTTCCGGCGGGCATTGGAACTGGAGCCCGGTGATGCTGACGCCCATCACAATCTCGGCCTGGCACTGAAGGGAAAGGGCGACGCTTCAGGGGCGTTGGCGAGTTATCGCGAGGCGCTGCGCCTTCGCCCGCGCTCGGCGGCAATTCTCAATTCGCTCGGTGTAGTGCTGGCCGAACAGGGGCAGATCACGGATGCGCTCGGCTGCTATGAAGCCGCCCTGCGGGAACAGCCACAGTTGCGCGAGGCGCAATGGAACCAGGCGTTGGCGCGATTGCTGAGCGGGAACCTGGCCGGCGGCTGGCCCGGCTACGAACAGCGCCTGCATATGCAGCGGTACTACCCGCACCGCTACCGCAAGCCCCGCTGGGATGGCGGCGAACTGCAGGGGCAGCGGGTGTTGATTCATGATGAGATCGGCTATGGCGATGTGTTCCAGTTCGTGCGCTATCTGCCGCTGGTCAAGGCGCGCGGCGCGTACGTGATATTCGAGTGCAAACCCGGGCTGCAACGCCTCCTGGCCGGCATGGAGGGCGTCGACTGCCTGCGCGAACGTACTTCGCAGCCGGTGCCCGAGGCCGAATTCGATCTGTACCTGCCGATGGAGAGCCTGCCGTATGTGTTCGGCACCACGCTGGCGACGGTGCCCGATACCGTTCCCTACGTGCGCCCCGACCCGGCGCTGGTGGATGAGTGGCGCAAGCGGCTGGATGGGTTGCTGGGCAATGGGGACGGCATTCGGGTCGGTCTGGTCTGGTCCGGCAATCCGGACAGTGAATATGACCGGCAGCGCTCGATTTCGCTGGACCGTTTGGCGCCGCTTGCGAGCGTCGGTGGCGTGCGTTTGGTCAGTCTGCAGAAGGGGCCGGCGGCGGATCAGTTGCGGCGGGAGCCTTCCGGCCCCGATATGCTCGCACTGGGTGACCAATTAACGGATTTCGCCGACACCGCGGCGGTGATCGCCAACCTGGACCTGGTGATTTCCGTGGAAACCGCCGTACCCCATCTGGCGGGCGCCATGGCCAGGCCAGTGTGGACGCTGCTGCCGTTCGTGCCCGCATGGCGTTGGCTGCTGGCGCGGGAGGACAGCCCCTGGTATCCGAGCATGCGCCTGTTCCGCCAGCCACGGTCCGGTGATTGGGACAGCGTGATCGCCTCGGTGGCGCAGCGTTTGGAGCAACTGGTGCGTTGACATTCGCGGCGCCAACGCGGCTCGCCGAGCGATGCCCTGGGGCGGCATCGCCACCCCAGGGACAACGGTTCAGAAACGGTATCCGATATTGGCGCTGACCGAGGTTTCGCCAAGCCGGATTTTCGCATTTGGCGCCTGCGGATCGGTAGCCGGAGCGGTGAGAGTGTATTTCTTCGCGTACATGGCGGCGACCGCCACGTCCCAGTGGTTGTTGATCCGATAGCCTGCGCCGAGGGTGAGATGACTCTTGGTAACGGCCGGCAGGATCAGGTTATGGCTCACCTGTCCGTCGCCGAATGGCGCACTGCCGTAGTTGAATCCCGCGCGCAAGTCGAGCCTGGACGTCGCCGCGTAGCTCACGCCCAGCGCGTACACGGTCTGGTTTTTCCAGCCCGGGTCCATGGGCATGTCATAACCGCTCGGGCCTTTCACCGTCAGCTTGTTCATGGTGTCGGACCAGTTGACCCACTTGACGTCCGCCGACACCGTCAGCTTGTCATCGGGACGTACCGCGACGCCGACGGCGAACTGTTGCGGATAGTCCAGGTTGAGTCGGTACCGGCCCGCGGGGAACGGGTTTGAATTGACGGTGATGTCGCCGGCGGCGAGGTTGTACTCGAGATCGTTGAAGTACTGTTTGCTCTTGTAGGCGGCGCCGACGGTGACCGCGGGTGAAAGGTCGTAGAGCAGGCCGAACGAGACGCCGAAGCCGAATCCGCTGGCGCTGCGGCTGAGATCGAAATTGTTGATCACGGTGTCGCCCTGACCGTTGGCCGTGGTATCCGCCAGGGCGCGTTGTTTGAATGCGACCGACTGGTAGTCGATATTGAGTGACGCACCCACACTCAGTTTGTCATTGACGTTCCAGGCCACCACCGGCGCCATTTGCCAGAACGATATGTTGCTGTAGCCGTCCCAATACAGATTGGGGCTGCCGCCGCCAGGCGTCATCATCAGTGTCGAGGGGTAATCCACGCCCATACCCGAGGTTCCGTACATGCCGCCGCCGAAATAGACCGGGCTGCCGTCGCGGATCGGCGCGCTCCAGCCGAGCGCCGGAATGCCGTAGGCGTCCACGGAACTGTCGGCGCTGCTGCCGCCAAGGGCGGTGAAATCCACGCTGCGCGAAGGCATGAAGGCTTCCATGGAGAAGTCGGCCCGCCGGCCGATGCGGGCCGAGCCGGCCGGGTTGGTGACCGCCGTCATGGCGCTTCCGGGGTTGGCGGTCACGGCGCCGGCAAGGGATTTCTGGTAAGTGCCGATGCCGATGAGCTGATAACCATTGGTGGCGAATGCCGCCAGCGGGCTCAAGGTCGCGGCGACCGCGACCACAGTGATAACGGTTCGATTAAGCATTAGGACTCCAGGGGAAACAAATATCATTATTGAGGAAACTTCGAATATTCTCATAAAACGAACCTTGCTGACAGCCGCGGGTTGCCTGGCGCAACGGGTCACCAGGGTCCGTGACGATTCCACGCAAGATCGCCGATCCCCGCGCCTGTTTGCTTTCGTTGGCGGCGGAGCCGGGGGTAACGTGCTAATTACGTTTAAAAAGATGTGGGTTCGCCGACGCTTGACCGGATCGGGCGACGGGGATAGAAAGGATGGGCACCCCCGGTGCGCAGGGCAGCCCATGCGAGCCCGTCAAGAGGCAGGGCTCCCCGGAAAATAATCACAATCGAACGTTCATCAATAGGAGGAAACACCCATGCAACGAGCATCGACGATGAGAATGGCGTGTGTCGGTGCCGCGGTCGGCGCGGCACTGGCTATCGCTGCGGGTCCGGCGGCGGCCAGCACCTTCCACGGCGCCCCGGCGAATCCGCACCACGAGTACGGTGCGATTTTCCACCTCGACAGCGGCGGCAACCACGCCATCAAAAAGACCCTCAACAACATCGAAAACCTGCTGCACGATCCGC
Organism: Gammaproteobacteria bacterium; assembly: GCA_037385045.1. Taxonomy (GTDB): domain Bacteria; phylum Pseudomonadota; class Gammaproteobacteria; order JASBUN01; family JASBUN01; genus JARRNJ01. The sequence goes on from JARRNJ010000068.1 coordinate 7,776, forward strand.
GGGTCAAGGGACATATCCGCGTCGAACTGCTGGCCAACAGCAAGGGCTTCGACGTCTACGTGAAAAACAATGGCTTCGAAAAGAAGCTGCGTCACCTGAAATCGGAAGGCGTGATTCTGGCGCAATGTGCGAACACGCTGCGGGAAAAACACATTCCCCGCAAGGATCTTTATTCGTTCGTTTCCATCGTGCCTTCGGGGGTCGGGGAGATCACGCTGCGGGAATCCGAGGGATGGGCGTACATCCATCCGGCACCGCCGGCCAGCAGTAGCATGTAAATCACAGCATGAGTAGTACGTGTGACGCCCCGCCTTCGAGCGGGGCGTTGCTTTTTGCACGCACCCGTTCGACGCCTGGGCTGTGGTGCGGCCGCCCTTGACCGGGCGCCTGACGAGGAAAACAGAAAAAAGCCGCATCCGGGCTCCGTGCGGGAGCCCGGATGCCGGCGCAGCGGCTACTTGGCGTCGGGATGAAACAGCTGCTTGCCCTTGAGCCGGTAATCGGCGACCACCTTCTGGCCCGCCGGGGAAATGATCCAGTTGTGGAACTTCATTGCCAGGTCTTTCTTCACGTTGGGGCAACGCTTGGGGTTGACCAACATGACCCCATACTGGTTGAACAGATCCGGATCACCCTGCACCAGGATCTTCAGATTGCGGCGGTTGTTGAAGCTGATCCAGGTGCCGCGGTCGGTGAGCGTGTAGCCGTTCATGGCCGCTGCGGTGTTGAGGGTCGCGCCCATGCCGGAACCGGTCTCCCGATACCAGCCACCGCTGGCCTTTTGCGGTTTCACGTCCGTTTTGCGCCACAACGCCAGTTCCTTCTTATTGGTACCGCTGTTGTCGCCGCGGGAAAGGAAAATGGATTTGGTCGTGGCGATCTTCTCCAGCGCCTTGGCGGCGTTCTTCATGCCCTTGACGCCCGCCGGGTCCGAGGCCGGACCGACGATGACGAAATCGTTATACATGACGTCGCGGCGGTCGATGCCGTAGCCGGCCTTGACGTACCTGAGCTCGGCCGGCTTGGCGTGCACCAGCAGGGCATCGGCGTCGCAACGCTTGCCCATGTCCAGCGCGGCACCCGTGCCGACCGCAACGACGTGGACATCGATCCCGGTGGCGGCCTTGAATTTGGGCAGCAGGTAGTCGAACAGGCCGGAGTTCTGGGTCGAGGTCGTGGAGGCCAGTGTGATGAAAGGCGTCGCGGCCGCGACGGAACCGGCGAACAACAAAGCCGCCGCTGCGCCGGCGACCAACAGGAAGCGGGAACGAAGCGCCTTTATTGGATTTTTCATTGGTAGTCTCCTGTCGTGCGTGGGTGGATCGATAGAACCGGCATGAACTGCGCCTTCCTAGAGCAACAGCTTGCCTTGCAGAAAAGCGGTCGCCTGCCGCGTCCGCGGCTGTTCGAAGAACTCCGGCGCCGGAGTGTGCTCCAGCAGTCGTCCGCGGTTAAGGAACAGGACTTCTTCGCCCAGCCGCTTGGCCTGGGCGAGGTCATGGGAGGTCATGATGACTTTGGTACCGGTATCGCGGATGGTGCGTACCAGCTTTTCCACCGCCAGGGTCGCCGGTGGATCGAGATTCGCCGTCGGCTCGTCGAGCATCAGCACCTCGGGTTCCAGCGCCCACGCCCGGGCGATCGCCAGGCGTTGGCGCTCGCCGCCCGAGAGGCGCCGTGCCGGGCGCTTTGCCAGTTGAGTAAGCGACGTCTGCTCCAGGGCCTGCCAGACGCGTTGCCTGCGCCGGGCGCGGGACAGGCCCTTCACTTTCAACGGGAACGAAACGTTGGCGAACACCGAGCGCCTGAGCAGCAACGGCCTTTGGAACACCATGGTCAGGCGTTGACCGCATTTGCCCGGGTGCATGCCGCCCCAACGCACCGTGCCTGCGCTGGGAATGAGCAGCCCGTGGCACAGGCGCAACAGCAGCGTCTTGCCGGCGCCGTTGGGCCCCATGATCATGGTCACGGCCCCCCTGGCCAGGTCGAACGAAACGTCTTCAATGAGCGTTTGCCCGTCGACCCGGTAACTCAATCCTCGCACCTGCAACGGCAGCAGGCTCGAAGCCCGCGCAAGGGGCCGTTCGCCGGGCTCGTTCGCCTGGGTGTCGGGTTGCACTTCAGCCATAGTGCCGATAGGCGACATCGCGCATTCCCATTGCTGCCAGGTTGATCGACAGCGACAGTCCGATCAGTACCAGTCCCAGGGCCAACGCCAATGGCAGGCTGCCCTTGCTCGTTTCCAGCACAATTGCGGTGGTCATGATGCGGGTGACGTGGTTGATGTTGCCGCCGACGATGATCACCGCGCCCACCTCGGCGAACGCCCGGCCGAAGCCGGCCAGCACCGCAGTGATCAGGCTGAAGCGCCCGTCCCAGAGCAGTGCCAGGGCCATGCCGAAGCGGCGGCTGCCGAGCGAGCGCAGTTGTTCCTCGTATTCCTCATGCAGGTCCGCCACGGTCTGACGGGTCAACGCGGCGATAATGGGTGTGACCAGAATGAACTGGGCGATGATCATGGCGGTGGGGGTGAAAAGCAGCTCGAGGAAACCGAGGGGTCCCGAGTGGGACAGGATCAAGTACACGGTCAGGCCCACGACGACGGGCGGCAAGCCCATGAAGGCGTTGAGCAGGGCGATGATGATCCCGCGGCCCGGGAAGCGTGCCAGTGCCACCAGTGCACCCAGCGGCAGGCCGACCAGTACCGCCAGGCCTACGGCGCTCAAGGTCACCCGCAGCGATAGCAGAATGATTTCCGCGAGCGCCTGGTCGCCATGCAGAATCAGGTGCAGGGCGGTTGCGAAGGCGGCACCAAAATCACTCATATCAAGGGATCCATCGCCAAACCAGGCCCGGTAAGGGGCCGGGCCGGCGTACCGTACTTTCTGGCGAAACCATGCGTTGCCGACACATCCGCACACCGGTCAGTTGACGGCCGCAACGCAACCTGTGCGGCGGCGCACGCCAGCCGGGTGCAAATCCAATGCCATTGCCGGTGATTGAGTCGCAGCGACCAAACCCCGTGCTGGATTTTTGGGTTAATTTTTTGTTTCTTTTGTCTTTTTGGATTTGGGTTGGCGGGCGATAAAGAACGGAAAATCCAAAATATGGCGCCAAACTGCAGGCATTTGACGGTCGATTCTGACGCGTGTGGGACAATATGACGCAGTCCCGGTCGCGTCATAATGTCGGATTAACCGCGGCACCGCGACCGTCGTAAGGTCGTCTGGCGCTTACGGACCCGGGCGAGAGCCGGGGACGTGCGACGGCCTGGATCCTGCCGCGTTGCGGCCACCGGCGAGGTTGCTCCGGGGTAGTGGGGCGCGCTGCTCGGGGCGGGCCGCGGAACGGGTCTCGATGCGCCCGGCCGGCGCGGGTCGGCGAACCGGGGGAGGGCGGCCGGGAATCGGCTACGGCAGCGGAAACAGCCCCCTGTCGAGCGTCTTGCATATTGGAACCGGGGACCCAATATTTATTCTCGTCTTCCTGAACCGCCCCACGCTTGCGGGGCGGCGGGTGTCAGCAGGAGCCGCAATGGAGTTCAAAGACTATTACCAGATCATGGGCGTGCCGCGCGATGCAACCCAGGACGAGATCAAACGCGCTTACCGCAAGCTGGCGCGCAAATATCATCCGGACGTCAGCAAGGCAGCCGACGCCGAGGCGCGCTTCAAGGAGATCGGCGAAGCCTACGAAGTGCTCAAGGACCCGGAGAAGCGCGCTGCCTACGATCAGCTCGGTTCCCAATGGAAATCCGGCCAGGAGTTTCGTCCGCCGCCGGATTGGGATCAGGGATTCGAGTTTCACGGCGGCGGCTTCACCGGCGCCGATGCCGGTGGTTTCAGCGATTTCTTCGAAAGCCTGTTCGGCCGCGGCGGTTTCGCGCAGGGCTTTGGCGGACGCGGCCATCGTGAGTTTCACGCCCGCGGCGAGGACACCTACGCCAAGGTGTTGATCGACCTCGAGGATGCCTACCACGGCGCCACCCGAACCCTCGGCCTGAAGCACACGGAGTTGGGGGCCGACGGCCGCCCCGTGGTCAAGGAGCGCACCCTCAACGTGCGCATTCCCAAAGGCGTGCGGCAGGGTCAGCACATCCGTCTGGCGCGCCAGGGCGGTGCCGGCCTCGGCAAGGGCGAACCGGGTGACCTGTTCCTGGAAGTGGAATTCCGGCCGCATCCGCTCTATCACGTGGAGGGACGCGACGTGTACCTGGATCTGCCGGTGGCGCCATGGGAAGCGGCGTTGGGCGCTTCGGTCAAGGCGCCCACGCCTACCGGAGCGGTGGATCTGAAGGTCCCGGCCGGTTCGGCAAATGGCCGCAAGCTGCGGTTGAAAGGGCGTGGCATACCCGGCAGCCCGGCGGGGGATCTCTATGTGATGCTCAACATCGCCCTGCCGGACGCCGACAGCGAAGCGGCCAAGGCGGCCTACCGCGAGTTGGCCCGTTCGCTGCCGTTCAATCCGCGGGCGCATTTGGGAGTATGACCGATTATGAAGACGCAGACACCGCCGTCGTTATCGGGCGAGTTGCTGGACGAAGCAGTGGAGTTGACCTTGGCTGAATTCTGCCGCCTGTGCCGGCTGCCGGCCGAAGAGGTGCTGGAACTGGTCGATGAGGGCATTGTCGAGCCCATTGGGCGCAATCGCGAAAGGTGGCGATTCCGGGCGGTGAGCGTGCGCCGGGTTCACTGTGCGGTTCAACTGCGCCGTGATCTTGGGGTCAACTGGCCCGGTGCGGCGCTGGCGTTGGAGCTGCTCGACGAGCTTCAGGCGGTGCGCGCCCGGCTGCGCCGCCTGGGGGGCCAGCTGTAACTTCTCAGGAGGTTGTTCACCGGGCGATTCATCGGCCACAGGCTGAGGTGTGAGCGGTTTCGGGAGTCGGCGTTTGGCATGAAGCAGATGGCCTTATGGACGCAATTGAGTTGCGGTGCGGCGTGCCAAACGCACCCGGCGGCCGGTGATTGGCCCGTGAGGCGCTGGCGGCCGGGTCGAGGCCGCGGGCCGGCGCGCAGCGCATCCACCGTTCTCACGGCCATTGTGTGAACAACCCGGTGGCGTTACACAGCTAGCCCGCCGGGGCGGGAGATATGGCGTAACAAGAGAGGATCATGAGCGAATCATTGCATATTGTCTGTCCCCACTGCGATGCGGTGAACCGCATCCCGGCCGCGCGCCTGGGTGAAGGCCCGAAGTGCGGCAAATGTCACCGGCCGTTGTTTACCGGGCATCCCGTCGAACTCACCGCAGCCAGCTTCCAACAGCATGCCGCGCGCAGCGATATCCCATTGCTGGTGGATTTCTGGGCCCCCTGGTGCGGGCCGTGTAAGATGATGGCGCCGCAGTTCGTCCAGGCTGCCGCGCAGTTGGAACCGCGCGTGCGCTTGGCCAAGGTCAACACCGATGCCGAGCAGATGCTGGGGGCGCAGTTCGGCATTCGCAGCATCCCCACCCTGGCACTGTTCAAAGGCGGGCACGAAGTGGCACGCCAGGCGGGCGCCATGGGCGCCGCGGACATCGTGCGCTGGGCCCGCTCCCACGGCGCCTAACCGGACTCCACGCCACATTGCGCAGGCTCGCGTAGGTTGCGTCAAGGCCCAAGGCCGGACGCGCCGTATGCTTGGTGCCACGGGCGCGGTGCTCAATATGGTGCTATTCACTCACGTGCCCAGCCTTCGCCGATGAAAACTTCGGCAAAATATCGCGCAAAACAAACCCCGCTCATGGCGGGGTTTGCACTGTCGGTCGTAATGCGCTTTTTGAAGATTCTTGCTAGCCCTTGTGTCCCCTGCGAGCAAATGCCATACCCACGAGCCCGAGGCCCAGTAGAGCGAGAACAGAAGGTTCGGGCACGGTGCCGCCGTCGCCACCGGCAGCAGGTGCACCACTGCCAAAGATTGTGCTGGTGCTGTACGTTGTGGTGGCCCCGGGTGCCAGGGAGAACGTGTTACGCAGAGCCAGTGTAACGTCATAGCCCGCACCGGCGTCGATGAACTGGTCTAGATCCCCTCCGTCGCCGACGACGGTGTCGGCCAGGGCCGTACCGTTGATAATCCGACTGCGCAATCCGGAATAACCGGCTACCTCGTAGCGCCCGGTTGCCGGGATCGTTCCGCCTTCACCGGTGATCCCGACAAAGGTGGTGGAGGTGCTCGCTCCTGTTGCGCTGTCGGTCTCGAATAAGACTTCCGTGCCGCCGCCCAGGAACAGTCGTCCGCCACCGTCGATAAGCGAGCCATCGAAGTACAGGTCACCGTCGATATAGCGGACCAGTTCGAAACTGGCTGAACTCGCCCCCGGATTGGTGACGGTGTAGACCTGATCAAGGCGTGACCCGGACGTGAGGGTAACCAGCGATTGGGTCAGCGAGAAATCCAATCCGCCATAAGTGAAGGAACTCTGGGCCGAAGTGGAACTACCCGTGACCGTGGGATTGGTGAGGGAGCCGCTGCTGCCGATGTCGCCGGACGTCAGGAATGTGCGGGCGGCGCCGGTTCCAAAGGCAATGCCGGATTCATAGGTTGTTCCTGCGGCGCCAATGGCACCGATCGGGTCATAGACGGCGTTGCTTGAATCGCTGCCCACGCTCGATCCAAATGCGCCATAACCATCCACGCCGAGCGTTACGGTCCCATCCCCCGTTCCATTGGTCAGAACGAAAGGACTGGCAAACGCGGAGGAAGCCACAGCAAATAGAGCCGTCCCGAGAATGACCGGGTGAAAAGATCGCTTAAGGTTCATTTCGGCGATTCCTTAGTGTGAATTTGTGAATCACGAAGCAATTCTCGTTAGTGCGAAACGCGCCACATATATCGATTGCATTGGGCGAGCGCTTCTACCCGAATAAATAGGCAAAATTAGTACCATTTTTTGGGTAATCTCAGTTATTCAAATAGTTATAGAATTGCGCGAGCGGCGTCATGCGCCTTTGTGTAAAATCTTTTGACAATTTGTGAGGCGGTGCCGTGCCCTCGGGCAATGTGGCCCCATCGATGCAAAGGGAAATCCGCGTTGAGCAGGGTGGCCCGGATTGCATTTCATTCCACTCGCGCGACACACGCCCGAAAAGGCGCACCGGAACGGGTCCTGGCCGTGCCACTGCTCGGCGCTTGGCGAGGCCGGCAGGCCCGTCGGGCTGGCTGTCCTGTTGTCGAAACCGTGACGGCCTACGCAACGAGACGGCCCCGAAACCGGGCGGCACGCCGCCTCGATCTGTAACCTCGCTTCGTCGGCGGTTAAACGCGTCCTGCAGTTCTTTCCGTCAAGTTCGCCACGCGCCCTCCGGATCGCGCTGACCGCACCGCCGTGTGCAACATCGGCCATACGACTGTCACCAACCCCGCCGCCGGTCTATCGGGATTCCCACCGATTCAATTCCGCGCCACACGTACACGGACTTGCCGATAACGCGCGTGCGGTTAGACTAGGAGCCAGGAGCGGCGGGTTGGCGCCGGGGTGCATGCCGCGAGACGGTATGCAACTGTTTTGTTTTCTTGCGAGGCCCGCAGACAGTGACGGATCCTCAGGTTCAGGTGCTGGTTTCCCCGACGTATGCGTCGTCGCCCACCTACGGTAGCGGCGCCAGCGGCGGACACATTCCCCGGCTGCGCATCTTCCTCGTGGTATTCGCCATGGCGGCGGTCGTCGGCCTGGTTTATACCTTCGTTCGTCCCGCGGTCTATCGCAGCACCGCGACCCTGGTGATTGTGCCGCCGGCGGGCGGTAAGGTGGCGCCGTCACCGGCGTCTTCCAACAACGCCGCCCCCACGCCAACCCCGCCGCAACCGGGCAATGCCGACGCCAACGTCGTGGTGCAAAGCCAGATGATCGGCAGCCAATCGATACTGGCACGATTGTACGACCGCATGCACAAGTCCGATCCGGTGCCCAAGGGTATGCCCGGTTCCCTGGCACAGCTGCAGGACATGGTGAGCGTCGTGCCGGTCAACGGCGCCAGCATGGTGGAATTGCGCGCCGAAGGCGCGCCGCCGGCGCTGTTGACCGCGCTGGTGAACAATTGGATCGACGTTTATCTCGACGCCTACGCCGCTTCCCAGGCGCACGATTCCGATTCGGCGGGCGCCACCCTGAAGCGGCAGGCAGTCACCCTGAAACAAAAGATCGAGGCGAAGCGCGCGCAGCTCGATGCCTTCCGCGCCCAATACGACATCGTGTCCATCGAGCGGGACGAGAACCGCGTCCTGGCCCGGCTCAAGGGGCTGAATACCTCATTGGACAAAGCCAATGATGACCGGGCCGCCGCGGAGGCGCAGTTGTCGTCCCTGCGCCAGGCCATCGCCGCGGGTCAGCCGCAGGTCCGGCCTCAGGATCAGCGCGGCCTGGACTCGCTGGAGGAAACGGCCGTGACGCTGCGGCAACAGATTTCCGATCTTCAGCAGCGGTTCACGCCCCAGTACATGGCGCTGGACAAGAACGCGGTTGCCGTGAAGAAGCGCCTTGCGGTGGTGGAAACTCAACTGAAGCGCAAGCGCATGCAGAGCCAGCGCGCGGCCCTGTCCGATGCCGAGCAGGCGGCGACCAGCGCCCGCCAGGTCGTTGCCAAGTTGCACAAACAGCTCAACGACTACAAGAAGACCGCGTCGGATTTCAGCGCGCGCCTGGCCGAGTACCAGAACATGCGCGACGAGCTGACGCAGTTGGAATCCATGCAGCGGGCCACCCAGGATCAACTGGTACAGCTGCAGGTGGGACGCGGTGACCTGCTGCCGGCGGTGCGGGTGCTGGAGCGTGCCTCGGTGCCGGGCAACCCGATCCGTCCCTACTACCTGCGCGATGCCGGGATCAGCGTCGGCGTCGCCCTGGCCCTGGGCCTCATTGCCATCTGGCTGTGGGAGTTCCTCACCGGGCGGGCGCGGTCCGACGAGCATCGTGCCGCGTCGCCCATGATGTACACCATATCGAATCCGAACGCCGCGCTGAACGCCGGCGACACTGCGGCGATGTTGCCGCGCGGCCGGGAGGCAGTGGCGCTTCCGCAGGCGCCGGCCCGGGAGTTGGCGCCGGATGAAGTGGAGGCCATGCTGGTCGCGGCGGACGATGACAAGCGGGCGTTGATCGGTACATTGCTGAGCGGACTGACCGGCGAAGAGGCGGCTAACCTGCGTTGGTCGGATGTTGAACTGGATGCGGGCCGCATCACGGTGAATGCCGCACGCCAGGTGCCGATGGCGCGTTTGCTGAAGACGCTATGGAGCGCGCGCCAGGAGGCGGGCGTCGATCCGGGTGCGTTGATATGGCCGAACGAGCGGGGCGCGCCGCTTAGCGTCTCGGACCTGGACGCCACGGTCGGCGCGGTGGCGGTATACGGCGCGGTGGCGCGGCCCTCCGAGGTGGATACCAGCGCCTTGCGCCATACCTATCTGGCGTTTTTGGCCCGGCAGGGGCTGCGCATTGCGGATCTGTCGCAGGTTGCCGGCCAGCTATCCGATCAGGAACGGTATGCCTATGACATGCTCGCGTCGCCGGGTGACGGTCTGCCGCCCAAGCACGTCAACATGGTGTATCCGGTATTGGAGGGGATTTTGCAGATGCCTTAGCGGGCGGGGCGCGTGTTTCCACGCAAGCGTGCGGAAGTATTGGGTCTTACGTCCCGAGCCGGTCGGTGCCGGCATCCGAGCCCAAGTGGGGCATTCAATCGGCGGTTCCCTGCGCGCGGCTTACGGTTCAGCTTTTCTCCCCTCGATGCCTCAGCATGCCGGGCGCCACTGGCGAAGCGTCGCTGTCCGCTTCCTGGATGAAGAAAGCGATTCAGCGCGGAACCCCGCGGTTCCACGCTGAATCCTCATGTACGGCGAACGCGCACGCTGTATTCGTGGTGGGTGAATGCAGCGCCGCGGCGCCCGCTATGCGCTGGGCGCGGTCGCGTTGGCCACGCTCGGCGCCTGTGCGGCGGCTTCCAGCGGCGCTGCCCGCACGTAGACCTTCTCGTCGGCCATCATCTTGTCCAGCAGCTTGACGCATGAGTACAGCGCATCGATGTGGGGCGTAGGCGTATCGGTGAGGCGCCCCAGTTCCACCACCGCACCCATCACCGGGTCCAGCTCCAGCGGCCGCCCCGCCTCCACGTCCTGCAGCATTGAGGTCTTGTGCTTGCCGACCTTTTCGGCCCCGTCGATGCGCTTTTCCAGCGGCACGCGGAAGCTGATTCCCAATTTGCCGGCAACCTCCGCGGCCTCGGTCATCATGTTGGCCGCGAGGTCACGGGTCAGCGGGAACTGGCAGATGTCGACCAGCGTGGAATGAGTCACGGCGCTGATGGGGTTGAAGGACAGGTTGCCCCACAACTTGAGCCAGATCTCGGCGCGGATGTTGTCCAGCACGAAGGATTTGAACCCGGCCTTGGTGAACGTCTCCGCAACCAGTTTGACGCGGTCGGTCTCCTGTCCGTCCAGCTCGCCCACCGGGAAGCGGTTGCCTTCGATGTGGGTAATGACCCCGGGAGCCGATTTGACGGCGGCGGGGAACACGACGCTGCCGATGATGCGCTCGGGCTCGATGTTGGCGGCGACCTCGCCGGTGGGGTCAACGGTTTCGAGCCGGTGGCCCTCATGGGGTCCGCCGTGACGGCTAAAGTACCAGAAGGGGATGCCGTTCTGCAGCGTGACCACCATGGTGTCCGGGCCGAACAGCGCCCGCATCTTCTTGGCGATACCGGCGATCTGGTGCGCCTTCAGCGCCAGAAACACGATGTCCTGTTGCCCGGCTTCTTCATAGCTGTCCGTCGCGCGGATGTTCTTCGCCACATGTTCGGTTCCGTCGCCCATGATCAGTTTGAGGCCCTTTTCGCGGATAACGGCCAGATGTTCACCACGGGCGATCAGGGTAACGTCCTCACCCGCCAAAGCCATCTTGGCCCCGATGAGTCCGCCTATTGCTCCAGCTCCGACAACGCAAATTTTCATTGCTCCACCCCTTTACTTGTGACTAAGGAAAATCAGAAAATCATCATTCATAGGTATTCTTGAGTACACCGATACCTTCTATCGAAATCTCGATGGTGCTCCCAGGCTTCATCGAGCCGACACCCACGTTGGTGCCGCACGCGATGATGTCCCCGGGAAACAGCCGCATGTCGCGCGAAATCAGGCTGACCAGCTGCAACGGGCGGAAGAACATGTCCGTCACCGGGTAGTTCTGCCGCTCGGAATCGTTGAGTACGCTTTTGACGGTCAGGCTGTCGGGGTCCAGGCCGGTCGCCACCACCGGTCCGAACACACCGAAGGTGTCGAAACCCTTGGAACGCGTCCATTGGGCAAACGAGCTGTCCTTGAACAGCAGCTCGATGGCCGTGACGTCGTTGACGCAGGTGTAGCCGAACACGTAGTCGGACGCCTCCGATTCGGATACGTTGTAGCATTCCTTGCCGATGACCACGCCGAGCTCGCCTTCAAAAATGACCTTGCCGTCGTAGGTGTCCGGTTTGCGGATTCTCTCGCCTCCCGGCAGAAACGAGTTGGGCGACTTGAGGAAGTACAACGGCTCTTCCGGCCGGTTCAGATCCAGTTTTTCGGCCAGCATGTGAAAGTTGTTCCACAGGCAGATCATCTTGCTGGGGTCGGTCGGCGTCAGCAGCCGCGCCGAAGCAAGGTTCAACCGTTCGTCGGTCGCAACGGGACTATTGAACATGTCTCCCCGGTAAACGGTGATGGTGTCGTTGTCGAGAGTACCGAACTTCTCGGTCCCGTCGTGTTCCACTCTAACCCAGTGAACCATAATGGCCTGCTCCATAGTTGATGAATGTTCTATGTTCCACAATCGCTTGCCGGTTCACCGGGACCGGGTGTTCCATGTCGCCGTCGATACAACTGCCAAAGCCTGCGCATGTGGTTGTCAAACTGTTCTTTGCGCAAGCACCTTCCACTCGGTGCCGGTCACCTTACCGCAGCGAGCCGACGCCTGCGCCACTCGGACCTTGATCCGTGCCGGGTGGCGAGGTGAAAGCGTGGGGTTGCTCAACAGCGCGTGTTGCGAAAAAAGTTCTATGATCTCGCTGGTCTGTGTTGGTCAACCATGGACGGAACGGTTCGCCGCCGCCCGGCCGATTCAATCGGCGAGCGTGTTGTCCGAGTCAGCCGCCTGGGAAACACGCGTCGAGCCGAAGCGCTCATGTGATCCATTGGGGTGGGGCGTTTGCGTTGGTCCCTGCATATCTTGTCGTGACGCGAGCCGTGTTCCCGGCTCTACGCGCGCCGCATGCGCTCGTCGCGATCGGCGTACCCTGGCGCGGCCGGTCTTGTTGTTTGTCTCGCCGCAGCCGTCAAGTTCCGGTGTAGCACCCCAGATGCAAGCAAATCGTTGTGTGGTCGAACCGTACCTGAGTCCTCTCCTCCGAATGCCAATTCAAAGACGATCGGAAGTCCGAGGATATATTTGTGTCGGTCGAATGGCAATTGCGAGGCCGTTGCCGCTCATCGGGAGGTGCCCGCGAAGGTTCGATCCAATACCCGGCCGATTCAGCCGGCGTCGATCTGCCTGCCGTGCGGTGCAGGACTTGCGAGCGGCGTCTTCCCGACCATCGCGTATGACGGTGATTCGGTAAGAGATTGTCGGGAAAACCATATAAAGTCAGTTGGTTGCGTTGAGCTGCTGCGTGCCGCGCGGGTGAGATGGACGGGCGTACAGGTTGGCACCGGGGATGCTCGAGGCGCCGCATGATCTTCCGCTCGGATCAAGTCCCGCATGCGGCCGGATCAATGAGGTTAACGCCGCGCCGACGCGTCCGCCAAACGCACTTGAGCCAGCGAGTTTCACATCGCGAAAAGCGCGATGCGCGTGCGTACCGACTTCGCAACGGCACGTGGTCCGCGCCGGTCGTCTAGCATTAGCGGAGGGAACCGAGCCGGGAGTTCACGAAAATGGAGTTTTTCCGTACTTTTTCCGTGAATCGGGTGATGTGCGAAAAAAACGGCCCCACAGGGCCGTTCAGAGAATCCAACGTGACTGGTGGGCGGTGCTGGGATCGAACCAGCGACCCCTGCCGTGTGAAGGCAGTGCTCTCCCGCTGAGCTAACCGCCCGGCGTAAATCCAGCGGAACAGGCGGGCAATTGTACGGCCATCACCCGTGTTCGTCAATTTGGTCCGTATTCCGGCGGGTTACCGTGCCGCGCGCGCTTCGGGCATCGGTCCGGCGGCCGCTGGAACGGGCGTATCCAATCGGCCTCGCGCCGGGAAGGAGATCCGTAGATGAGCGACGATACGGCATTGCGCGCCGCCCGCCAGGTGTTGGACCGGGC
>JARRNJ010000069.1:0-13792 GCA_037385045.1 Gammaproteobacteria bacterium
TGGGTGATGAACACGATGGTGACGTCGATGTTCTTCCAGATCTCCATCAGGTAGGTCTGCATGCGCGCCCGGGTCTGCGCGTCGAGGGCCCCGAACGGCTCGTCCATGAGCAGGATGCGCGGCTGGTTGGCGAGCGCCCGCGCGATGGCCACCCGCTGCTTCATGCCGCCGGAGAGCTGGTGCGGATAGGCGTTGGCGAACTTGGACAACCCGACCAGGTCGATCCACTGCAGCGCGTCGGCCTCGGGGATTCCCCCGCGGCCGGACACCTCCAACCCGAACATCACGTTCTTCTTTACCGTCAGCCAGGGGAACAGCGTGTAGCCCTGAAACACCATGCCGCGGTCGGGCCCCGGGCCGACCACCGGCCGGCCTTCGAGCATGACGCGGCCCGCGCTGTGGCTCTCCAGTCCGGCGAGGATGCGGATCAGCGTCGACTTGCCGCAGCCCGACGGGCCGATGACGCAGACGAATTCGCGCCGGTGCACCTGGAAGCTGACGTCGCGCAGGGCGGTGACGCTGCCCTGGGGCGTCTCGAACTGCTTGCCCAATTCCTGCACGTCGAGAATCAGCGGCCGCTGCTTGAGGCGCGTGAAGCGATCGCGCACGGCGTCGGACTGATCGAGGTAGCTCGGCAGTTCGATATGGGTCTGCATCATGTTCATCATCGCGCCTCCCTTTGCGCGGTCAGGCACTGGCGGTGCGCTGCCAGGGGAAGATGCGCCGCCCCAGCCACGCCAGCACCAGGTCCGTGGACAGGCCGATGATGCCGATCATGATGATGGCGGCGTAAACATTGGGAAAATTCTTGTAACGGGCCTGCTGGGTGATGAACCAGGTGATGCCGGAGCTGGCGCCGATCAGTTCGGCGACGATCAGGTAGGTCCAGGCCCAGCCGAGCAGGATGCGCATGTCCTTGTAGAGATCGGTGATGACGCCCGGGATCACCACCCGGAACAGCAGGGAGGTGCGCTTGGCGCCCAGGGTCATGGCTGCCTCCAGCAGCGACGGATCGAGCTTGCGGGTGGTGTTGGCCACCACCAGCACCTGCTGGAAGAAGGTGCCGATGAAAATGATCGCCACCTTCGGCGCCTCGTTGATACCGAGTATGGCCACCGCCAGCGCGCCGAAGGCCGGCGCCGGCAGATAGCGGAAGAATTCGATGAACGGTTCGTGCAGCCGCGACAGGGCGTCGTAGGTACCGGCCAGGATCCCCAGCGGCACGCCGAACAGCGAGGAGAGGAAGAATCCCAGCGCAATGACCGAGATGCTGTGCCCGAGGCTCTGGTACAGCCACTTTTCGCCCGGGCGCCTGGGCTCGGTGGTGAACGCCGTGTACATGGCCTTGGCCACCTGGTGCGGCGCCGGCAGGTAGATCGGGTTCGCCGGCACGCCGCGGGGCACGGCCTCATGCTTGGCCTCGACTTTCTTCGTCTCGCGCTCGAACACGCCGTGGTCGATCAGCATGCCCTTGCGGAAGTACGACACGGCGCCCGGATCGGTAACCTTGACCATGGGGTGCCAGACGAACGGCACGTAACTGACCAGCGACCAGATCACCAGCGGAATGACGAAGCTCATGACCCCCAGCACCAGGCGGCGCCGGGGCGCCAGTTCCTTGCGCACTGCGAACCAGTGGTGGGTGGACATGAACTTCGACTCCGCTGGGATGATCCGGCCGCCGGTGTACGGCTACATGGCGTTGGTGAGGGAACCGTCGATGTAGGAATCGATGTCCTGGTGCTGCTTGTAGACCTTGTTCTTGACGTTGAAGTCGTCGACGATCTTCGACGAGCCGTACAAGGAGCCGAAACCCGGGCCCTTCTTGTAGAACTTCTGCGCCTCTTTCAGTGTCAGGATCTTGGTGCCGTCGACGAACGATTCGTATTCCTTCGGCGTCACACCGACCCGGGCGGCCATGATGCGGATGGCGTCCGGGCGGGTCTTCGGGTCGTGGATGTACTTGACCACCCGGTACCACACCTTCACCACCTTGGCCCACTGCGCCCGGTGCTCCGCCAGGCTCTGCGGGGAGACGGCGAGCACGTCGTAGATCAGGCCCGGTTCGTCGGCGCTGGTGTAAATCGGCTTGGAGCCCGGCACCAGTTTCAGCGCCATGCCCGAGTTGGGCTGCCAGGCGGCGATGGCGGACACCTGGCCGGAGGCGAGCACCTGCGGCGTCTCGTTGGTCGGCACGTTGACCAGCTGCACGTCGGACTCCTTCATGCCGGCCTTCTTCAGGCCGTTGAGCAGCAGCAGATGATCCACGAAGCCGATCTCGACGCCGATCTTCTTGCCCTTGAGATCCTTCAGCGAGTTCACGCCGGGCTCGCCGATGACCATGTCGTTGCCGTTGGAGTAGTCGTTGATGATGATCATCACGCTCTTGGCGCCGGTGGCGCCGGTGACCAGCGCATCGCCGTTGGTCATGGCCACGGCGTCGAGTTTGCCGGCGGCGAAGGCGTCCATGGAGGCGACGTAGTCGAACCATTGAAACTTGACGTCGACCCCGGCCTCCTTGAACCAGTGCTTCTCGATCGCCACCTGCCAGGCGACCCAGCCCGGCCAGTCGCTGTACCCGATGGTCAGCGGCGCGGCCACGGCCTGCGCCGACAGCCCCAGCATCATTGCGGCAAACAGCGATCCAATCGCTTTCCTGAAACCCGTTCTCATGGCTAGCCCCTCTCAAGTAATACGAAAAACGTTTTCCGTATTACCGGCAGTGCAACCCACGTGCCACATGCGCCGCGCAGCCGTAATCAACATGCTTTCAATGAGTTGTGCAGAGCGGCCGGTGGCCGGGCCGAAACCCGGCACAGCCGCGCTGCACAATCGCCGTGCACGATCTGGCGCCGGCGTACGCTGTTGGGGCATCGAGGCACCCTGTCCCGCGCCGCCCCGTGGACGCTATAATCGCAACCGCCTGCCGCCGCGCGCCTGAAACCCATGCCCCGCACTTCCGTCCTGCCCAACGGCGTACACCTGGTCACCGACTCCCGCCCCGGCGGTCACAGCGCCGCCCTGGGACTGTGGCTGGTCAACGGCACCCGCCACCAACAACCGGGCGAATCCGGCTACGCCCACCTGCTCGAGCACCTGCTGTTCAAGGACACCGCCCACCGCAGTGCGCTGGAGCTGGCACAGCGGTTCGACGCCATGGGCGGGCAGATCAACGCCCACACCGGCCGCGAGCTCACGGCGATTCACGGGCTGGTGCCGCAGCACCATTTGAATGAGCTGCTGGCGCTGTTTCAGGAGCTGCTGCTGGAGCCCGCCTTCGACGACCATGACCTGGCCGCCGAGCGGGAAGTGGTGTTCCAGGAAATGGCCATGGTCGAGGACACGCCCGACGAGGCCGCCGAGGACTTCGCCGTCGAGCAGGTGTGGCCCGGCCACCCCCTGGGGCTGCCGATCCTGGGCGAACGGGCGACGCTGGAAGCGGCCACGGCCCGCGGCGTGCACGCGTATCTGCGGCGCCAGCTGCAGGGCGGGCGTCTATGGGTGGTGGCCGTTGGCGCGGTGGACCACGATGAGCTGGCCGCCGGCTGTGAAGCATTGAGGCGACTGCCGACGGGCGGTGCGCCTGCAGTGCCTCCGCCCGCGTTCACCGCCTTTCAACGTCACGTCGCCAGGGACGGCAGCCAGACCCAGTTGCAGTGGCTGATGCCGGTGCCGGGATTCGCCGACGCTGGGCGGATCGCCCGAACCGTGGCCGATGCCCTGCTCGGCGGCGGCTACTCGTCACGGCTGTTTCAGGAACTGCGCGAGCGCCGGGGGCTGGTGTACGACGTGCACACGCGGCTGGAACTGTACGCCGACACCGGCCTGTGGCTGATTCAGACCGCGTGCGAGCCGCGGCAGGCCGACGCGTGCCGCAAGGCCACCGAAGCAGTGCTCGCAACCATGATCGAGGCAGGCCCGGACGCCGCCGAGCTGGAGCACGTGCGTGAGCATATCGGCGCCGGGCTGGTGCTGGAGCGCGACGACCCGGAGGCCCACGCCGAACGCCTGGCCCGGGAAAGCATTTATCTCGGACGGGTGCCCGACCTGGAAGAGCACCTCGGGCAACTACAGGAGGTCGGCGCCGGGGATGTGCGCCGGGCCCTGGCCGAGGCCTGGAGCCGGCGGGCCCACCTGGCCTGGGGGCCGGAGCCGCAGCGGCGCTGAGCCGCCGCGCGTCATGCGCCGGCGGCGGCCTGCCTGCGCCCGGTGAGGCGCTGCAGCTTGTCGAGGTCGGTCTGCACACCGGAGGTCTGGCGGATCCGATCGAGAATCACCTTCTTCAGCTCCAGGAACTCGGGCGCCATCTTCAGGTCCTGGTGCCGCTCCAGCGGACCCGGCAGCGGCACGTCGTAAATGCTGTCGATACGGCCCGGATCGGGCGCCAGCACCACCACCCGGTCAGCGAGATAGATGGCTTCTTCCACGTCGTGGGTGACGAACACGATGGTGCTCTTCTCCACCTCGAACAGGTGCAGCAGGAGGTCGTGCATCACCTCGCGGGTCTGGGCGTCCAGGGCGCCGAACGGCTCGTCCATCAACAGCACCTCGGGTTTCGACATCAGCGCCCGCGCGATGGCCACCCGCTGGCGCATGCCGCCGGAGAGCTGGTTGGGATGACTGTCCTTGACCGTGTCCAGGCCCATCAGCTCCAGCAATACGTAGGAACGGTCGACCGCCGACGCCACGTCGCTCAGCGAATCGTTGCGGGTGTGTTCCTTGAGCTGGCGGCTGAAGCGGATGTTCTCGATCACCGACAGCCACGGGTACAGGCTGTAGTCCTGGAACACCATGGCGCGGTTGCGGCCCGGGCCGCGGATGGGCGTGTCGTCCACCAGCACCTGGCCGCTGCTCATGGTCTCGAGGCCGCCGATGATGCGCAGCAAGGTCGATTTTCCGCAGCCCGAGGCGCCCACCAAGGCAACAAACTCGTTGTGCTGCACCGACAGGTCGATGTCGCGCAGGGCGTGGATGTGATGGTGCGTGGTGTGGAACACCTTGTTCACGGCTTGGATGCTGATTTTGGTATTCATGGCCGGTTCACTTGTGGTAAAGCCAGGGGAAGGCGCGGCGGTGCAGCAGCCGGAACATCTGGTCCATCGCCAGTCCGATCACGCCGATCATGAGAATGCCGACGAAGATCTTGTCGGTCTGCAGGAAGCGCTGCGCCTTGAGAATGGCGTAGCCCAGCCCCGAGTTGGCCGCCACCAGCTCGGCCACCACCAGGTAGGTCCAGGCCCAGCCCAACGTCACGCGCAAGGTGTCGACGATGGCCGGCATGGCGGACTTCAGCACCACCAGTTCCAGCAGCTCGCCGGCGCTGGCGCCCATGGTCTGGGCGGCCTCGATCTGCGCCATGGGCACCCGGCGGATGTCCTCGGAGACCATCAGCACCATCTGAAAGAAAGTGCCGATCCAGATGATGGTGATCTTGGAGCCCTCGCCGATGCCGACCCACAGCAGCACCAGGGGCACGAACGCCACCGCCGGGAGGTAGCGTGCGAACTCGACCATGGGCTCGAAGAACGCCTGCACCGGACGGTAGGTGCCGATGAACAGCGCCAGCGGCAGCGCCATCAGCGCGGAGATCAAAAAGCCGGCGCTGACCCGGAAGACGCTGATCCAGGTGTCGCCCAGCAGCCCGCCTTCCACGAACCAGGCATGCAGGCGCTTGACCACATCCAGCGGGCTGGGCAGAAACACCTGGCTGAACATGCCGCTGGCGGCCACCCCACCCCAAATGGCCAGGAACAGCACGAAGCTGAACAGGGCGATGGCGACGTAGGTTCTCCGGTCCAGCTGGCCGCGGATGCTCCACAACGGCGGCCGGCGCGGCGGCGGCAGGGTCATGGCCGGTTGCGGCCGGGACGGGGCGGCCGCGGCCGGCGCGGCGGCGGCGTGGTCTTGCCCGCGAACCACCTTTTCAGCTTCTGGCATGGGTATGGACATGGGCACCTCTCAGGAAAGATGGAAACCGCTGCGTGCGGTCGTCGTGGTGCAGCACCGAAACCGACCCGTGACCCCGGGGCACGGCGCCGGTCGCCGCTTGGCGGCAATGCAGTCGGCGGGCCCCCGTGCAACCCGCTGCAAGCGGCGTGCCACGGCCGCGAGCCACGAGCATGGCCGTGGCCGTGTCCGCCGCACGGCTGTCCGGACGGCGCCCGGACCGGGCCGGGCGGGTCGCCGCAGCGCCGGCCCAATCGGCACCGGTGCACAACAATGAGGCACACGCGGCACGGCACCGCCGTTCATGGTGCTCCCCCGCTGCCATCGGCCGTGCCGGTGCCGGCCAGCGGCGTGATGGTAGCCGAGGGGTCGGCGGCGCCGGGATTGCGCGCCTCCAGCACCGCCGCCGCGGCGATCAACAGGCCGCCGATAATTTCCTTGGCGTCCATCGCCTCACCACCGAGCCACAGGGCCGAGGTCACCGCCGCCAGCAACTCCACCAACAGCAGCACCGACGCGCGGCCGGCCTCCATGTGCGTGACGCCATACTGGGTGGCGATGGTGGCCAACAGCACCCAGGCAACGCCGAACACCGCCAGCCAGCGCCAGCTGGACTCCGCCAGCGGCGGCAGTGCCAGCCCCTGGAACAGGATCAGCAGCACCGACAGCAGCGCGCACCCCACGAACACCGCCGCCGTTTTCACGCCGACGGACAGCTGTTGCGCGGCGCGGCAGGTGACGTTGTTGAGCGCAAACGCCATGCCAGCGGTGACCGCCAGCAGGTCCGCCGCCGAACCCGCGGCGCTCACGGCCCCGGGCTGCACCAGCATCACCAGCGCACCGGTCACGGCCACCGCCACGGCGAACCAGCGCCGCAGCGCCACCACTTCGCCCAGGAACAGGCGCCCGCCGATCACACCCCACACCGGGGCCAGGTAAAACAGCATCATGACGCGGATCACCTCGCCCTGGCTGAGCGCGGTGACGAAGGCCAGGTTGGCGTAGCCGCCCAGGGCCACCAACAGCAGGAATTGATTCCGCCGCCGCCACCACCGGCGGCGTTCGCGCAGCAGCAGCGGCAGCATCAGCACCGCCACCAGTCCGTAGGCGACCAGAATCAGCACCGGATCGCTGATACCGCGCTGGTGAAAGAACTTCAACGGCCACCAGATCAGGCCCCACAAGGTGGCGCCGAACAGCAGCACCGTCACCGGCAGCCACGGGCCCGCGGCGCGGCCCGGATACAGAGCGGTTGTTCCGTTCGCATCGTGCATCAATCAAACCAGCGGAAGTCGGGCGGACAATGGTGCGCAAGCCAGGTGCGGGCGACGGCGCTCCGGGGGTCCACGGCGGCCTGGCACCAGCGCGGCCCGTCGCGGTGCATGGGGGCTGTCTCCGGCACCAGCAGGGGCCGGCCTTCGCGAAACGGCAGGGTGGAAAGCTGGATTTCCCACGGCACCGCACCGCCGCGGCGGCGGCCGAAGGAGATCTCGAAATCCAGCAACTGCAGCACCCGCTCGCGCGGATAGCGTTCGCGTTCGATCGCCTCGGCCAGCGACGGCGCCGGCGGCAGCATGCAGGTACGCCCCAGGGCGAACATGAAATAATCGCCGCTGACCACCAGGCAGCCGCCGCGGGCGCACAGCTCGCCGGTGCCGTCGCTTTCACCCAGCAGCTCCAGCGCCGCCAGATCGCCGTCGCTGCCGTCGAGGCGCTGCCAGTGTTCGCGGTAGTTGGCATGGACGCCGTCCTCCACCAACAGGCCGCCGGCAAAGCGCATGCGCCCGACGTCGGCGCGTCCCGAGTCGGGTTGGTAGTCGAGATGCCGGTGCCAGCGGCAGATGTCGTGCTCCACCTGCAGCATGCCGGCGAAACCCTGCTGCGCCGCCAACAGTTGCAGCTGCGCGTCGTCCAGGTCTTCCAGGCAGCGGGCGCCGTCCATGTCCGGCCGGTCGGCGGGCACGCGCAAATCGCAATACAGCGACCCGGTCTGCAGCCAGAGCACGCGGGTCTCAGTGTCGAGCGAGCCGTCGGCATCGCGCAGCGAGAGCCGGTTCCAGACGCCGTGGTACCGGGCGGGCACGCTATTCATAGAACCCCGGAAAGCGCTTGCGGCTGCGATAAAACGCCATATCGTGGTTGGGCCAGATTTCCGCGCCGCTGTCCGCGGCCCAGTGCTTGAGCTTGCGGATGCTGGCCAGGGCCAGGTCCTCGCGCTCCTCCCAGCACAGGCCCGGCGCCACCTCCTGCTCCAGGTTCTCGCGCAAGTCCGCGGCGTCGCCGGCCAGCAGGATCGGCGGCCCTTTGGGCAGCTCGATGTACATGGACATGTGGCCCGCGGTGTGGCCCGGCGACTCCAGGGCGCGCACCCCGGGTGCCAGATCGTATTCACCGCCGGCGAAGCGCCAGTGGTAAGGGCCGGCGAAATCGTCGGCGAAATAGGCCTCATCGGCGTGAGCGCTGGCGGCTTCCCACTCGCGCCGGTGGACGTGCACCTCGGCGTGGGCCATGTCGGTCAGTCCGCCGCCATGGTCGAAGTGCAGGTGGCCGATGAACACCACGTCCACGTCCCGGGGCTGCAGGCCCAGCTGGCCCAGGCGGTTGCTGAGCCGGTCTTCCGCGGTCATCTCCGGCGGCCCGAACGGGAAGCCGTCGTGCTCGTAGTAGCGGGCCCGCAGCGAAGGCTGGTTGATCTTGGCGTAGTCGCAGCCGACGTCGTAGAGAATGCGGCCGTTGGCGGTTTCGATCAGGTAAGCGAGGATCGGCGCCTCGATGATGACGCCGTGGCCGCGATTGCGGGTTGAGAGCGTCTTCTCATAGCGGTGGGTGCCGGTGAGCAGCGGCCAAAAGCGCTTTACCTGGGTCATGTCCGCCTCCTGGTCATTGGCTTTTGCGTCACCGCCGGTTCAACAGGTCAGCTCGCCGCGGTCGACGTTCAACGCCTGGCCGGTGATATTGGCCGCGGCGTCCGAGGCCAGAAACAGATAGGCGCCGGCCACATCCTCGGGCTGCATCAGGCCGGGCAGCGCCTGCACCGACACGATGGACTCCAGCAGCGCCTCGCGGCTGCCGCCCCGACGCCCGGCCATGTGCTCGGCCGAGCGCAGGGACGCGTCGGTACGCACCCAGCCCGGGCAGACCGCGTTGACGGTGATGCCGCGCCCGCCCAGCTCCCGGGCCAGGGCGCGCATGAAGCCGAGATTGGCGTGCTTGGAAGCGCAATAGGCGCTGAATTCCGCCTCGGCGCTCTTGCCCCAAACCGATGCGGTGATGACGATGCGCGCGCCGGGCGCCATGGCGGCCGCCGCTTCGCGGGTCACGTAGTAGGTGCCGAGCACGTTGATGTCGATGATGCGCCGGAAGGTTTCCTCCACGGCGGCGCCCGGTTCCAGGATCGGCGTGACGCGCTCCAGACCGGCGTTGTTGATCAGCACATCCAGGGGGCCCAGGGTGCCGACCGACTCCGCCACCCGGGCGCGGTCGCTGATATCGCATTGCAGCCCGGTCACCGGGCGGCCAGATTGCGCCGACAGGCTGCCGGCCGCCTCGTGCACGTCGGGCGTGTCGGCCAGCACGTACACCTCGGCGCCGGCGGCGGCGAACGCCCGGGCGATGCCGTAGCCGATGCCGCGGCTGGCCCCGGTCACCAGCACCCGTTTGCCGCTGAACTCGAAGCCGGACACCGCGCCCTACCCCGCCGCCCGGGCGCGGGCGCCCCAGGCCGCCAGCACCCGCTCGGTGTCCCACACTTCGCCGAGAATGCTGCCCTCGCCGCGGGTCATGGCCAGGGCGGCTTCGTGAATGGCCGGGTCGCTGGCGGCGCAGGCATCGGCGACAGTGACGCAGGAAAAACCGCGGTCGACGGCCTCGCGCAGGGTCGAATGCACGCACACCTCGGTGGTGATGCCGGTGAGCACCAGGCGCTGCACGCCGGCGTTGCGCAGCATCAGTTCCAGGTCGGTCTGGTAAAAGGCGCCGTAGCCGGGCTTGTCCACCACCGGCTCGCCCGGCAGCGGCGCAAGCTCGTCGATGATGTCGTGTCCGTATTCGCCGCGCACCAGCAGCCGCCCCATGGGACCCATGGAGCCGATCGCCGCCCCGGCGTCCAGGCTGCGCGCCATCTTCGCCGGCGAACAGTCGCTGAGGTCGGGGCGGTGGCCCTCGCGGGTGTGCACGATGGCCAGTCCGCGTGCGCGGGCGGCGGCCAACAACTGCTGGATGCAGGGAATGGGCGCCCGCAGGCGCGCGATGTCCATGCCCGCCTGCCCGGCGTAGCCGCCCGGCGCGCAGAAATCGCGCTGCATGTCGATAACCAGCAAGGCCCAGGCGGCGCTCATGCTGCGCCTCCGAACTCGCGGCGCACCGCCGCGGCGAAGCCAGAGCACACCGCCTCCACCAGCAGCGCACCCTTTTCGGCGCTGGCCCCGCGGGCCGACGACAACACGCCGGAGGTGGGCACCCAATGGGTGTGGGGCGGGTACATATCGTAAGGCGGAAACTCCGCCGGACCATCGTCGGGGATCCGCTCCTGCCACACCAGGTCGGGATGAAAATGCAGCATCAGCGACGTCTCGATCACCGCCGCGTGCTCCAGCGCGAAGCCGGGAAAGCCGTCGGGGAAGATTTGCTCCAACACCTCCTCGCTGCAGAAGTCCCAGTATTCGCTGCGCATGATGCGCATGCGGTGCTCGCGCCCCAGGTCGCGCATGGCCAGGTCGATGCCTTCGATGAGAAACCATTGGTTCTCGTAGTGGCCGTCCACCAGCACCACCTTGCCGACGCCGTGGCGCCCGAGTTCGCGGATCACGTCGCGCGTGACCTGGCTCAGGTGGTCGCCGTCGAGGCTGGTGGTGCCGGGAAAATGCTGGCCGCCGCCGCAGCGCGGCTGCGACTTGTAGCCGTAGCTCAGCGCCGGCGCCACAATGCCGCCGACGCGGCGCGCCGTCTCGCAGGCCACCGCGGTGGACAGCAGCGCGTCCACCCCCAGGGGCAGGTGCGGGCCGTGCTGCTCCAGCGAGCCGCAGGGCAGGAACACCACCGGATCCTCCTGCTCGACCCGCTGCCGGTATTCCACCCAGCTCATGCGTTCCATCAGAACTTCTTTCATCGTGGGTTCTCCTGCTACGCCATCAACGCGCCGCCGTTGGGGCTGAGCACTTGGCCGCAATAGAAGCCGGCCCGATCAGAGGCCAGAAACACCACGGTGGCGGCGATTTCGTCCGGCTGTCCCACCCGCCCCATGGGGATGTCGGATTCCCTGGCGAGCGTCTCCGCGCTCATCACCGAAGCGTCCAGCATGGCGGTGGCCACCGGCCCCGGTGCGACGGCGTTGACGCGGATCGCCGGGGCGAATTCCCGCGCCAGGGAACGGGTCAGGGTGATGACGCCGGCCTTGGCCGCGGCATAGGCGGCGTAACCTGCGCGGCCCAGGTATCCGAGCTCGGAGGCGATGTTGATCACGCAGCCGTGGCCGCGGCGCAGCATCCCCGGCAACGCGGCGCGGCAACAGAGAAACACCGACTTCAGATCGACGTTCATGACGCGGTCCCAGTCCGCCTCGGTCAGTTCCAGAAACGGTCTTTCCAGCAACACGCCGGCGTTGTTGACCAACAGGTCGACGGCGCCGAAGCGGTCCTCGGCCGCCGCGACCAGGGCGGCCACCTGGGCGCCGTCGCCGACGTCCGCCTCCACCGCCATCGCCTCCGTGCCGTTATTGCGCAGTTGCACCACCAGGGCGTCGGCCTCGTCGGGCTGCCGCAGGTGGTTCACCACCACCCGCGCGCCGGCGGCACCCAGCGCCAGGGCGGTGGCCCTACCGATGCCGGTGGCCGCGCCGGTGACCAGTGCCGTCTTGCCGCGCAGGGACAGCTCCATGGCTACACCGCCGTCAGGAACGACACACCGACGGCGCCGACGAAGGTGTCGGCGCGCCCGGGCCCGGAGGTGACCATGCCGTAGTCGTCGCCGAGAATGCGTGCCAGGCGGTTGCGGTGAAACGTGCGCCAAAGCTCGGCCATGGGAATCACCTGGGGATCGCCGTCGCCATAGAGCTCGCGGTGCAGCGCCGGCAGCCGGTGCCAGGGCACGGCGGCCTTGGCGTGGTGGGCGTTGTGATAAACGAAATTCAGGGTCAGCAGGTTGAGCCACGGGTGGTCGAGCGACACCAGGTTGGAATAGGTGTTCTCGTATTCGTACTCCTTGTCCCGGCGCTTGATGTCCGGCATCTTGCCGTTGGTCAGAATCGGG
Source organism: Gammaproteobacteria bacterium (assembly GCA_037385045.1). Lineage (GTDB taxonomy): Bacteria > Pseudomonadota > Gammaproteobacteria > JASBUN01 > JASBUN01 > JARRNJ01. Next base: position 12,193 of record JARRNJ010000069.1, read on the forward strand.
TAAGCGACATAGGTGTGCTGAAACGCGTCGATGAAACGCAGCACGGTGATGAACAACAGATACGCGAGCGCGTACAGCACCACCGCCCGAGGCGCATACCACCCCAGCAACGCGAACAAGGCCAGGCGCACGGCCAGGGTCAACAGCACCCGCGCCCGCTGTGACTTGTGATACGGGGAAAAGAACGGCAGCGCGATCACGAAGCCGTGCATGATCAATTCAACCGCGGGGATATACAGCCGCTCGAGCCCGAACACCAGCTTGCGCACCCAGGCCGGATGCTGGCGCAGGAACTTGCGGTAGTCGAAGGTGATGACATCGGCGCGGTCGGCGTGATGGCGCAGGTGCTTGCGCTTGAGGTCGCCGAAGCGCGCGTAGCAGGAACCGGTGAGCCAGCTCATGAGCCCGCCCATGGCCTCGTTGAGTACGGCGCTCCTGAAAATCGTCAGGTGCGCGAACTCGTGGATCAGGTAGGCGGCGATCACCAGGGCGTGGCTCAGCAGCAGCACCCCGCCGGCGTTGACGAGATAGTTGTTCGCCGTCAGCAACCAGATGCCGATGCCGTAGCCGGCAAGCGCGTAGGCGATCGCTGTCGCGCAGCGCCGGGCCGCTCAGTCGGCCTGCAGGACCTTGACGAACTGATCGTCGAGGGTGTCCGCGATCACCGGCATCTTGCCGATCTGCTTCTTCTTCAGCAGGATGTCGCCGATGACCTTGCCGTTGGTGTAGAACGACAGGATGTTGTCGGACTTGTTGAAGTTGCCCATCATCTCGCCGGCCGTGGGATTCTTCACGTCGTTCAACTGCTCCAGCGCCTCGGCCGGCGTCACGCCCATGGCCTTGGCGATGTACTTGGCGGCCTGCTTGGGCTGCTTCTTCATGAACGCCAGCGCATCGAGATAGCCCTGAATGATGCCCTTGACCTCTTTCGGGTGCTTCTTGATGTAATCGCCCTTGAACACCAGCACGTCGGTGATCAAGCCGGGTGCCTGGCGGCTGGAGAGGATGACGTGAAACTGTTTGCCGCCGCCGCTGGCGACGATGGTGGATACGCTCGGCTGGTAGGTGACGCCCACCGGCACCGCGCCGCTGGCCATGGCCCCGGCCACGCTTTCCGGCGACATGTGCACCGGCGTGATATCCGCCTCGCTCATGCCGTTGCTCTGCAGCGCGTAGGCGAGCAGAAAGTCGGAGGGCGACAGCGGATTGTAGGCCACCTTCATGCCCTTGATGTCCTTGATGCTCTTGATGGACGTCTTGGCAACGATGGCGTCGCCGCCGTTGGAGTAATCGATCGGCAATACCACTTTGAACGGCCAGCCCTTGGCGGCGGCGCCGATGACCATGTCGTAGGTGAGCATGGCGCCGTCGATGGAACCGCCCTGCAGCGCGCCGGGCATGGTGGAGTTGTCGGCGAAGTTCACCAGGTTCACCTTGACGCCGTATTTCTTGTAGGTGTCGAGGGCGTCGGCGACGTAAAACGGCGCGTAGCCGATCCACACCACGGTGCCGACGTTCACGGTCGGACGCGCCTGGGCCTGTTGCAGAGGGGACAGCAACCCCGCCAACGACAGCGCCAGGACCAGCAGTCTGGTCAGAA
>JARRNJ010000070.1:0-6775 GCA_037385045.1 Gammaproteobacteria bacterium
CCGATCAGCAGGCAGTGGTGGTGCACCTCGCGTGCTTCGCCCGATTCGACAATGATGCCGATGCGGGTGCGCTCGTGATTGCGCACCAGGTGATGGTGCACGGCGCCGGTGGCCAGCAGCGCGCTCACCGCCACGCGGTCCGCACCCATGGCACGGTCCGACAGCACGACCAGGCTGAACCCTTCGGCAATGGCATCCGATGCCTCCTGGCAGATCCGCTCCAGCGTCTGCACCAGGCCGTCGCGGCCCTCGCTGCGGGGATAGGTGATGTCGATGTTGCGACTCTTCCAGCCGCGATAGTCCAGGTGCTTGAGCGCGGCAAGCTCTTCGTTGGTGAGGATCGGATGCGGCACCCGCAACCGGTGCGCGTGCTGTTCGGTGGTCTCGAGCAGGTTGCCCTCGGGCCCGATGAAGCACTCCAGCGACATCACCACTTCCTCGCGGATGGAGTCGATGGCGGGGTTGGTCACCTGGGCGAACAGCTGCTTGAAATAGTCGCGCCTGGTCGTTGCCCATGGAACCGACCGGATCGCGCAGCTCCTGCACCAGCGGCAACAGCATGAACTGCAGGGTCTCCACCGTGTAGCCGAACGCCTGCATACGCTCGAGCAGGGTATCGGGATAGAAACCGTGGGGTTCCTGGGCGGGCTCCAGTTGCTCGAGCTCGATGCGCTGCTCACGCAGCCACTCGCCGTAAGGACGGCGGGCGGCGAATTCATGTTTGAGCTCCTCGTCGGGGATCATGCGCCCCTGACCGAAGTCGATCAGGAACATCTTGCCCGGCTGCAGCCGCCCCTTGGACTTGACGTTGTCGGGTTCCACGGGCAGCACGCCCACCTCCGACGCCATGATCACCTTGTCGTCGTGGGTGAGGTAATAGCGGCTCGGGCGCAGGCCGTTGCGGTCGAGCACGGCGCCGATGTAATGGCCGTCGGTGAACACGATCGACGCCGGGCCGTCCCACGGCTCCATCAGCGCCGAGTTGTACTCGTAGAACGCGCGCTTTTCCTCGGACATGCGTTCGTCGTTCTGCCACGCCTCGGGCACCATCATCATGACCGACTCCTGGAGCGTGCGGCCGGTCAGCAGCAGGAATTCGAGCACGTTGTCGAACGAGCCGGAGTCGGAAGTCTCCGGCTCGATAACCGGGAAGGCTTTCGGCAGCTCGTCGCCGAACAGGTCGCTGCGGCTCACGCCCTCGCGGGCGCGCATCCAGTTGAGGTTGCCGAGCCGGGTGTTGATCTCGCCGTTATGGCTCATGAAGCGGTTGGGCTGCGCCCGATCCCACGATGGGAAGGTGTTGGTGCTGAAACGCGAATGCACCATGGCCAGATGGGTCGAATAGGCCGGATCCGACAGATCGGCATAGAAGCGCATCAGCTGGTCCGGGTTGAGCATGCCCTTGTAGACGATGACCTTGGTCGACAGCGTGCAGATGTAGAACATCTCACGCTGGGACAGCGAGTCGTCGTTGCGCAGCTGGTGGGTGCAGCGCTTGCGGATCAGGTACAGCTGCCGCTCCAGGGCGTCGCCCTCGAGATCGTCGGCGGCGGCGATGAACAGCTGCTCGATGTGGGGCATGGAGGCCAGCGCCGTCGGCCCGATATCGGCGTGGATCGGGTCGCTGGGAACCTGGCGCCAGCCCAGCAGCTGCTGGCCGTGCTCGGCGATGATCGCCTCCACCGCCTTCTTGCATTTGCCGCGCTCGGCGTCGTCGCGGGGCAGGAATACATTGCCCGCCGCGTAGCGGCCCGGCGCCGGGAGGTCCACGCCCAGATCCGCCTTGGCCACCTTGGCCAGGAATTCGTGAGGCAGGGTGGTGAGTATGCCGGCGCCGTCGCCGGTGTTGGTCTCGCAGCCGCAGGCGCCGCGGTGGACCATGCGGCGCAGCACGTGATCGGCGTCCAGAACGATCTGATGGCTGGCCTTGCCCTTGATGTCGGCAACGAACCCGACGCCGCAGTTGTCCTTTTCATTGGCCGGATCATAGAGGCCAAATCTCGGGGGCAGGCCGTACCTGATCTTTTGATTGGTTGGAGTATTCATTACCTACCTCTGTGACTGCCGCGCCCGGTGGCTGTCCCTGGTGGCCGCAAATCGGCCGCTACTGATCTTCTACCGTATCCGTGCTGCGCCCGGCCCGGCGCGATGTTGGGCGCGGCCGGCCTGACTGAGGAATCCGCTGAGGCCATGGTTCGCGCAACCGGAACGGTTGCAGCGCGCCCGCGGGCGCGATGACCAAGGGACGGATGGGCGTTTCTGGAACACGGCCGGCCATTGTAGCCAAACACGCGCCAGCAGGTAAAGGCGCCCGCCCAGGCCCCGCCGGCGGCGGCAAGGCCGATTTCCATGCTCCCTGTGCGGTTGATCCGGGCCGGCTCAGACCAACCGATCCAGGCAATCCAGCGCCGCGATGCGGTAACATTCCGCCAGGGTGGGGTAGTTGAACACGTTTTCCGCCAGCCGATCGACGCTCCCGCCGCTGCCCATGAGGGCCTGGCCCACGTGGATCAGTTCGCTGGCGGATTCGCCGATGATGTGCACGCCCAGCAGGCGCCGGTCGGCCCGGCTCACCAGCAGTTTCAGCATTCCGTAGTCGTCGCCGATGATCTGCCCCCGGGCGGTCTCCCGATAGCTGGCCCGTCCGGCCGCGTAGTCGGTCCCCCGCTCCTGCAGCTGGCGCTCGGTCGCGCCCACGTAGGACAGCTCGGGAATGGTATAGATGGCCATCGGCAGCGGCGCGGCGGCCGGCGTCGGGGCACGGCCGAAGGCGTGCAGGGCCACCCGGCGCCCCTGGTCCATGGCCGTCGACGCCAGGGAGGGTCGTCCGGCAAGGTCGCCGATAATATAGATGTGTGGAACCGGCGTTCGCTGCTGCTCGTCGACGCGCACCCAGCCGTTGTCGTCAGCGGCCAGGCCGGCGGCCTCGAGGTTGAGATGGTCGTAATTGGGCTGGCGGCCCAGGGCATATAACATGGCGCTGGCCGCCAGCGCTTCGCCGGTATCGGTGTGCACGCTGACGCGGTCATCTTCACGGACGATGCGTTCCACGCGGGTGTTGAGGTGGAGCTCGATACCCATGTCGAGCATCTGATTGACCAGGGCGTCGGCGATATCCGCGTCCAGATACGCCAACAACTGGGCATGGGAATCCACCAGGGTCACCCGCACTCCGAACGGCGCGAATATGGTGGCGAACTCGCAGGCGATGACGCCGCCGCCGACCACCAGCAGACTGTCGGGAAGCCGCCGCAGATTCAAGATCGAGGTCGAATCCAGCACCCGCTGCTTGTCGAACGGCACGTCGGCCGGGCGCCGCGGGCGCGACCCGGCGGCCAGTATGATGACGTCCGCCGACAACTGATCCACCTGGCCGTTGCCGGTTTCCACCCGCAATGTGTGCGGATCGGAAAAGGAGGCATCGCCGGGAATAATGGACACGCCGTGGCGCAGCAGCCGGCTCAACAGGTCCGATTCCTTGTTGCTCACCAGCGCATCCTTCTTGCGAATCACCTCCGACAGGAAGTCGCTGCTGAGGCTCGGCTGGCGCGACAGGGACTCGCGCATTCCCCTGGCGGCAAAACGCGACACCAGAAACGCCGCCTCGCGCAGGGCTTTGCTGGGAATGGTGCCGGTCTGCAGACTGACGCCGCCCAGGTAGGGTTTGCGCTCGATCAAGCCGACGCGCCGGCCGAGCTTCGCCGCGGCCGTGGCCGCCGCCTGCCCACCCGGCCCCGAGCCCACCACCAGCATGTCATACCGTTTCTGTGCCACTGGGATCCTCAATAGCCGTTGCATCTAACCCCAAGTATCGTTCACCCCGAGACAGAAGTCCGCACGCACCAAACTGGGGCGCTCGCCGCCCTCGCGGATTTCCGGCGGCGCCTCTAGGCTAGGTAATGTAAGGACGGCTAAAGAGACGTATCGCAGCCATGATTCGCGCGCTGTTGCTCGACTTGAGTGGAGTCCTATATGTCGGCCGCCAGGCACTGCCGGGAGCCCGGGACGCGGTCACCCGCCTGCAAACGGCCGGGATGCCGGTCCGCTACGTTACCAACACCACCCGCACGCCGCGCAACACAATTCTCCGGCAGTTGTCCGACCTGGGGTTCGCAATCCGGCCCGACGAGCTGCTCACGGCGCCCGACGCCGCGCGCCGCTATCTTGCCGACCACAGCCTCAGCGCCTTCGCCCTCATCCACCCGGCCCTGCGCCCGGAATTCGCGGATCTCATCCATGCCGGCGCCGACGCCGTGCTGATCGGCGACGCGGGCCATGAGTTCACCTACGAAAACCTCAATCGCGCCTTCCGCCTGCTGGCCGACGGCGCCCCGTTGATCGCCATGGGGCGCAACCGCTACTTCCGGGAGACCGACGGCCTGAGCCTGGACGCGGGACCGTTCATCACGGCGCTGGAGTACGCCGCCGACACCGAGGCGATCGTCACCGGCAAACCCGCGGCCGCCTTCTTCGGCGCCGCCGCGGCCGACCTGGGCTGCGAAGCCGACGAAATTCTGATGGTGGGCGACGACGTGGAAGCCGACGTCCTCGGCGCCCTCGACGCCGGCCTGCAGGCGGCGCTGGTACGCACCGGCAAATTCCGCCCCGGCGACGAACAGCGCCTGCAGGGCACAACAGCCCAAACCTTCGACGACCTCAACGCTGTTGTGGAGTGGGTGCTGGAGGGTGGCATGGAGTGAGGTCGGCGATTGACGCAGAGGGCGCAGAGTCGCAGAGAACGCGGAGAAATATTTTTGGTCTGCAACCGTACAACACAGCATACTGAGCCGCCTTACTACCCTGAAGCGCCGCTTAGATCCGGGCCCGCGGCTTGGTGGGACCCGGTGTCACTTTGATCAACGAGGGTCTGCCTTCGTCACTCGCGCCTTTCGTTGCGCCATCTCAGTAAAGCGACGTGACGCAATCGCTCCACTGGGCTCAGAAGTAGTCACGACACTGCCAACAACTATTTAAGACTCTGCGTTCTCTGCGGCTCTGCGCCCTCTGCGTTACATTGCCACAACGCAACGAGATCCACGCTCACCGCAGCTCAGCCAACAGTTGCTGGATCATGGCTTCGGCTTGCGAGCCGTAGCCGCCGCCGAACAGGTTGTAGTGATTGAGGACGTGGTAGAGGTTGTAGAAGGTTTTACGCACGCCGTAGCCGGCATCCAGCGGCCAGGCGGCGTTGTAGGCATCATAGAAGCCACGGCCGAAGCCGCCGAACAGTTCGGTCATGGCGATATCGGCTTCGCGGTCGCCGAAATAGGTGGCCGGATCGAAGATCACCGGGCTGCCCTGCTCGTCCGCCGAGGCGTTGCCGCCCCACAGGTCGCCATGCAGCAGCGACGCCTGGGGCCGGTAGTCCTGAAACAGCGCATCCATCTCAGCCATCAGCCGCTCGCCCCGCTCGAGGACGCGCGCGCTGATGCCGTTGCGGCCGGCCAGGTCCAGCTGAAAGCCCAAACGCTGCGCGCGCCAGAACCCGACCCAGTCATCGGCCGGCATGTTCAGCTGGGGAGTGGAGCCGATAGTGTTGTCCCGGTCCCAGCCGAACCGGGTGGACGTGACCCGGTGCATGGCGGCCAGCTGTTCTCCCATGGCCCGGGCATCGCTGCGCCCGCCCAAAGCGATGTATTCGAGCACCAGGAACGCCGAACCGTCGACCGTACCCGCCGTAACCGGGCGCGGCACACGGATTGCCCGGGCCGCCGCCATCGCCTTCAGACCCGCCGCCTCGGCCTCGAACATGTCCAGGCCGGAGGCGTCGTTGACCTTCACGAAATACGCCCGGGCACCTTCGGCCAGGCGGTAGGCGCGGTTGATACAGCCACCCCCGACGCTTGCCGGAGAGGACGGCGCGAAAGGCGTGCCGGTGGCGTCGGCGATGGCACGCGCAATGTGATCCCAGATCGCCATGTAGCGGTACTGTAGCAAAGCCGGCATGAGCCCGCATCGCACCGGGCGGACGCAGGCCGGCTTGGCGGTGACTGGCGGGGCCGACGGCCTTGGCAATTATTAGCGCATTGTCCAGGGCCCAATGTGTACCCCGCCTGCACCCTGTCCGCGCCTTGGCGAGTCCAGGCGCGCCCGTGTTTGCTCTTCACTCGAGTCGTCGCACGGTGGATGCGCTGCGCTTATTCACCCTACGATCACGGTGCCTGCTCGCACCTTGCGCCGGAAGGGCGGATAAGCGCAGCGCATCCACCATTCCTAAGGTAGGGCGCACCGAACCGCCGCCACCCTATCGGGCACAGGCACGCCTGCTCCAACAGCTGGGCGAGGAAGGCGGCGAAACCGTAAACCGCATTGACCGGATTGCCGTGGGGATCGGTGAGCCCGGCCGGCACGGGAAACCAGGCACGGAAGATATAGATAGTGCTATCGATCAGGTACAGTCCGGCGCCGCGCGGAACCCGCCACGGGTTCAGATCAGCCGCGACACCCGCTCGTGCAGCGGGCTGGTGCGGGGAAAATGCGCCAGCAGGAACTCCATTTGGTCAGCCAGCACCCGCCGGCCCTGAAGATAGATGTATTCAGCGTGGGTCGGAGTGAAGGGCACGGCCAGCAACTGCATGCCGGCCTGTTCCGGCGTGTAGCCGGCCTTGTGGTTGTTGCAGCGTTTGCACGCGGTGACCACGTTGGTCCACCGGTCCAGCCCGCCCTGGCTCAGGGGCGTGACGTGGTCCCGGGACAGAAGACGGGAAGGAAACCGCTCGCCGCAGTACATACAGATGTGCGCATCGCGGTTGAACAGGGCCGGATTATTCAGGGG
>JARRNJ010000070.1:6839-21311 GCA_037385045.1 Gammaproteobacteria bacterium
TTGTTGCCCTGCGTGGCGATAATCGAATTGACGTTGACGATGCTGCGCAGCCCGGTGCGGGCGTTGCAGCCGCCGCGTACCCGGTAGAGCAGCGAGCCGCAAGCGTAGGCCACTTGGCCGGTGTGATACAAGCGCACCGCATCCTGGTATCCGATCCATTCGAGCGGCATGCCGGACACGTCCGTACGCAAGACCTGCTGATTGAAGCTGTACACCACGCCTCCTCCTGGAAAACTCTACCCCCCGGTTTTTCAAAAAAATGACAGGAACCGTATCCGGCGCCGCTCGCCGCTGATTTTGACCAATTTTGGCTAGCCTATCACGCGCCCTGAGGGTCCGCCAGGGGTTCTTACCACGACCGTTTCGGACCTCACCACAAGCGCCGCACGCCTCGCACCGGGGCGCCGGTGAAGGCATCCGCCAGTGCCAAACCGGGGTGGCAAAAACACAAGATTTCCGCCTGCTGACCCGGCGGCGGAGCCGGCGCCGACGCAGTGCTGCGTCGCCCCGGCGCGGCGGCGGGAGGCGGCGCGAAGGCCGGCCGCCCCTACCCCGAAAGGGCCATTTACAGGCACCGTAACGGACTCGATAATCGGCATTTTCCGGAATCTGGTATACACACACAAAGCAAAATCCGCTACCATGGCAGCCTTACAAAAGAAAACCATATGCGCAGTGCAGGCGCGGCGAGGGCGGTTCCGTTAGCGGGCGCCCGGCCACCTTGATCCTGAGCGCAGACGCATATATTTCAGCCATCCCGAAGCAGAATGAGTCGGAGAACAACCATGCCGATACGTGTCGCTGTACCCAGGGAAACCATTGCCGGCGAGCATCGCGTGGCCGTGGTCCCGGACGTGGCCGAGAAATTCACCAAGAACGGTGTCCGGGTGATACTCGAGAAGGGAGCGGGCGACAGCAGCTTTTTCCCTGACTCGGACTACGACGATATCGCGTTCGTGGACAGCGCCAAGGAGCTTTACCGGCAGGCCGATGTGATTCTCAAAGTACAGCCCCCGACGATCGAGGAGATCGCGCTGATCCCCGAGGGTGCGCTGGTCATCGGCTTCATGCAGCCGCACCGCGAACCGGAACGCATCCTGGCGCTGCGCGACCGCAACATCACGGCCCTGGCCATGGAACTGGTGCCGCGCATCTCCCGCGCCCAATCCATGGACGCGCTGTCGTCCCAGGCGTCCATCGCCGGCTATAAAGGGGCGTTGATGGCGGCCGATCTCGCCGCCCAGTTCTTCCCCATGCTGACCACCGCCGCCGGCACCATCCGCCCCGCCAAGGTCCTGATCATCGGCGCGGGCGTCTCGGGGCTGCAGGCCATCGCCACCGCGCGGCGCCTGGGCGCCATGGTGGAAGCCTACGACGTGCGCAAGGTCACCAAGGAGCAGGCCGAGTCGCTGGGCGCCAAATTCCTGGAACTGAACGTCGATGCCGCGGGCGAAGGCGGCTATGCCCGCGAGTTGACCGAGGCGGAAAAGCATCACGAACGCGACATGCTTGCCAATCACGTCGCCGGCGCCAACGCGGTGGTGGCGGCCGCCGCCATTCCGGGCAAGCCTTCGCCGCAACTGGTCACCAAGGACATGGTGGAGCGCATGCGTCCGGGGTCGGTGGTCATCGACCTGGCTTCCGAGGGTGGCGGCAATTGCGAGCTCACCAAACCGGGCAAGACCGTGCATCACCGGGGCGTGGTCATTCACGGCCCGCTGAACGTGCCCAGCATGCTGCCGGTGCATGCCAGTGAAATGTACTCGCGCAACCTCTACAACCTGCTGCAGCTGATGATCGTTGACGGCGAGCTCAAGCCCGACTGGGACGACGAGGTGCTGGCCGGCAGCACCCTGACGCGGGATGGAAAAATCCTGCACGAGCCGACCCGCCAAGCCGTGGAAGGAGATTGAACATGATCGAGGGTTTCACCGCATGATGTCAGGCTCGAATTTCGTGCACGGCATCGTGCTGGTGGGCGCCATGGTCGCCCTGGGCCACGCGGATTCCACCGTCGAGCAGACGATCGGCTTCTTCGGCGTGCTGCTGGCCGCCATGAACGCCGTCGGCGGCTACGTGGTCACCGAGCGCATGCTGGAGATGTTCAAGAGCAGCAAGGAGAACAAGAATGCATAACTTGATCCAGGCGATCTATTTCGTCGCCGCTGTTCTGTTCATTTTGGGGCTCAAGCGCATGAGCTCACCCACCACCGCCCGCGGCGGCATCCTGTGGGCCGGCGCGGGCATGCTGGCGGCGATCATCGTCACCTTCTGGGTCCCCGGCATGACCAACTTCGGGCTGATGGCCACCGCCATCATCATCGGCTCGGCGGTGGCGTTCGTCTCCGGCAAGCGGGTGGCCATGACCGACATGCCGCAGATGATTGCGCTTTACAACGGCATGGGCGGCGGCGCGGCGGCCGCCATTGCCGCGGTTGAGCTGGTCAAGGGCGCTGCCCACAGCGCCGTGGCCATTGACCTGGCGGTGCTCGGCGGACTGATCGGTTCGATATCGTTTTCCGGATCGCTGATCGCGTTTGCCAAGCTCCAGGGCTGGCTGCGGGGCGCCACCCGCTTCCCGTCGCAGCAGGTCGTGAACCTGGCGGCTTTCGCCGTGACCGTGGCCGCCGGCGTGTACCTGGCGTTTGCCGGCCAGCCGAGCTTCATGATCGTGGCGTTCTTCCTGCTGGCCCTGGCATTCGGCATCATGGTGACCCTGCCCATCGGCGGGGCCGACATGCCGGTGGTGATTTCGCTGTTCAATGCGCTCACCGGCCTCGCCGTGGGTTTCGAAGGCTTCGTGCTGCAGAACGCCGCCATGATCATCGCTGGCACCGTGGTGGGCGCGGCCGGCACGCTGCTCACCCAGCTGATGGCCAAGGCCATGAACCGGCCCATCGCCAATGTGCTGTTCGGCTCCTTCGGCGCCACCGGCACGGTCGCCGCCGAGGGCGAGTCCGGCGGGACCCTGAAACCCATCGACGCATCCGACGCGGCGGTCATGATGGCCTTCGCCGACAAGGTGATCATCATTCCCGGCTACGGCATGGCAGTGGCGCAGGCGCAGCACAAAATCTGGGAACTGACCAAACAGCTCGAGGAGCGCGACGTGACGGTCAAGTTCGCCATCCATCCGGTCGCCGGCCGCATGCCCGGCCATATGAACGTGCTGCTGGCCGAGGCCGGGGTGCCCTACGACAAGATCTTCGACCTCGACGAGATCAATCCTGAGTTCGAAACCTGCGACGTCGCCCTGGTGATCGGCGCCAACGACGTGGTCAATCCGGTGGCGCGCACCGATCCCAACAGTCCCATCTACGGCATGCCGATCCTGAATGCCGACAAGGCCAAGAACGTCATCGTCATCAAGCGCGGCCAGGGCGCCGGCTTCTCCGGCGTGGAAAACGCGCTGTTCTTCAAGGACAACACCCGCATGCTGTACGGCGACGGCCAGTCCATGGCCGCGGAATTGATACAGGGCGTGAAGAGCTTCTGACCTGCCGGCCGGCGCGGCCTCCGCCGCGCCGGCCTCGTTCCCATTCCCGCGTCGCCGGCGCCTGCAGCGCCAAGACCATGACCAACCGGTCATCGGCCAATACTTGAACAAATTACTCTGAAATACTATATAGGATGGCAAGCACCGGCCCGGTGCGCGCCGTGCAGCCGGTGCCGTGGCGCGGCTGCGGCTGGCGCGCATCCCCCACCCGATCCTGCATCGCCGACGAGGAGGTGGAAGATCATGGTCACCGAAACCATTCCCCCGACGCTGGAATTCGACGACGCCGGGTTCCTGAAAAACCCGCACCAGTGGAACGAATCCCTGGCCGAGCGGATCGCCGAACACGACGGCCTCGGCACGCTCACCGACCGCCACTGGTCGGTGATCCGCAGCCTGCGCGCCCATTACCTGCGCTGTGGCGCGCCGCCGGCCATGCACCACATCTGCCACCTCAATCACCTGGGCCCCGATTGTGTGGACCGCCTGTTCGGGCACGGCGCCCTCGAAGCCTGGCGCATCGCCGGACTGCCCGATCCCGGCGAAGAAGCCAAGACCTACATGTAGCGGACTGGACCCGCGGCAGCGCGCAAGAGGAGGCAATACCATGCAAAGGCGTTTGTATTTCCTGTTCCCCTCCCGTTCCCAGGCCAACCGCGTGATCGAGGAACTGCGCCAGGCGGGCATCGACCCATCCCGCCTGCATACCGTCGCCTGGGACCGTCACACCCGGGAGCGCAGCCGCCGCAGCCTGCGCCAGACGCTGCGCGATCGCGAGCACCAGCTGGAGCGGTGGATTTGGAACGGCAACCTGTTGCTGTTCTTCTGCGCCCTGGCGCTGTTGCTCCTGTTCGCCTACAACGACGCCACCGGTTGGGCGCTGGTGATGCTGGCGCTGATGACGGCCAGCTTCGTCGCCGGCCTGCTGGCCACCGTATTGCCCAATGCCCACCTGGACAACTTCGTGGAAGCGCTGAACCACGGCGACGTGCTGCTGATGGTGGACGTCCCCAAACGGCAGGTGTCGCAGATCGGACAGCGCGTCCACCACCATCACCCGGAAGCCAGTGTCGGCGGTGTGGGCTGGACAGTGGGACGGATTTAGCCTCCACGCTGCACCGCCCGGCGCGATACGCGCGAAGAAATCCACGACGTTTGAGCGGGGCCGCCCGGACCCGTTTTCCGGGTGCAGCCGGGCGCGAAACGGGAGGGGCCCAAACCAGAACAAGGGGTTACAGCGGCGCCGCCAGAGCCGTTTATGCACAAGCCCGACGCAACGTTGGCAAAATCCAACACCCGCGCCTGCAATAACACCCGCAGACACTATAAGAATAGTGTAACCGATTGTTATAATAGAATTTTGACAACGTGATCAAAATTTAACCAATTTGTAATCAAGCCCACGATTGCGGGCCTTAAGGACCGCCCGCGGCATTTCATCCACAAAGTTATCCACAGGTTTTGTGGACAACCCACAAATTGAAAATATCCATAGCAGCTTAGCGCCCACCAGTTAAGAAATTACCTGAGGTTTATCCGCTAGTCGTAACGGGCCGCGCCACGCGCCAGAGCGTCCGCCGCGACGGCATTGGTGCTACAGTAGCCGCCCATGCCAGGCCTGCCCCAACCCATCCTGCGCGTGGCGGTACCCTCGCCGCTGCGGCGCAGCTTCGACTACCTGCCACCGCCCGATTATGACGGCCGGCCGCTGGCCGCCGGCCTGCGGGTCGAGGTTCCCTTCGGCCGCGGCCGGGCCGTGGGTGTGCTGGTACAGCTTGCCGAGCGACCGGCGGTGGCGCCGGAACGCTTGAAGCGGGCGCTACAGATCCTCGACCGGGAGCCCGAACTGCCGCCCGACATCCTCGAGCTGGCGCGCTGGGCCAGCAACTACTACCACCATCCCCTGGGCGAGGTTCTGGCCACCGCCATGCCGGAGGCCCTGCGCCGCGGCAAACCGGCGGCGGGCAGGGGCGAACGTATCTGGCGGCTCACCGCCAGCGGCCGCACCGCCGCCGCAGATCAGCTCCGCGGCGCCCCGCGCCAGGCGGCCGTGCTGGCACTGCTCCACCGGCATCCCGACGGCCTCGACATGGAAACCCTGCGCCGGCAACCGGGCGACTGGCGCGGGGCGTTGCGGGCGCTCAGCGCCAGGGGTTGGGTGGAGACCGGCGTACGCCGCGCCGTCCACACCCCTGCCCCCGAGCCACAGCCGGTGCGCCCGACCCTCAACACTGACCAACGCCTGGCCGTCGACGGCGTGCTGGGCGCCCTGGGGCGTTTTGATACCTTCCTGCTCTACGGCGTCACCGGCAGCGGCAAAACCGAAGTGTACCTGCGGCTCATCGAGGCGGCGCTCGCGCGAGGACAGCAGGCCCTGGTGCTGGTGCCGGAGATCGGGTTGACGCCGCAGCTGGTCGCGCGGTTTCAGCGCCGCCTGGGGACCACCCTGGCGGTGCTGCACTCGCACTTGTCCGAGGGCGAACGGCTCGACGCCTGGACTGCCGCCCGGGAGGGCCACGCCCGGGTGGTGATCGGGACCCGCTCGGCGGTGTTCACGCCCCTGCACCGCCCCGGATTGCTGATCGTCGACGAAGAGCACGATTTGTCTTACAAGCAGCAGGACGGCCTGCGGTACTCGGCGCGGGATCTCGCCGTCATCCGCGGACGGGCCCTGGCCGTCCCCGTGCTGCTGGCCTCGGCCACGCCGTCGCTCGAGAGTCTCTACAATGCCGAGCAACAGCGCTACCGGTTGCTGCAGCTGCCCGAGCGCGCCGGCGCCGCCGTGCACCCGCACATGGAGTTATTGGACGTCCGCAGCCGGCCCATGGAAGACGGCCTGTCCGAGCCCCTGCTGTCACGCATCGCCCGGCACCTGGCGCGGGACGGCCAGGTACTGCTGTTTCTCAACCGGCGCGGTTTCGCACCGACGCTGCTGTGTCACGATTGCGGCTGGATTGCCGAGTGCCATCGTTGCGATGCTCACATGACGCTGCATCACGGCCGTCAGCGCCTGCGCTGTCACCACTGCGGCGCCGAACGTCCGGTCGATCCCGCCTGCCCGGCCTGCGGTAGTGTGGACCTGCGCCCGGTGGGCCAGGGCACCGAGCGCATGGAGGCCGCATTGCGGCGCCATTTCCCCGACAGCGGCGTGGTGCGAATCGACCGCGACAGCACCCGCCGCAAAGGCTCCATGGAGGCCAAACTGGACAGCGTACGGCGGGGGGAAGCCCGCATCCTCGTAGGCACCCAGATGCTTGCCAAAGGCCACCACTTTCCGGACGTCACGCTGGTGGCCCTCGTCGATACCGACCAGGGGCTGTTCAGCGCCGACTTCCGCGCCAGCGAGCGGATGGCGCAGCTGGTGCTGCAGGTGGCGGGACGCGCGGGGCGCGCCGACAAGCCTGGCGAAGTGGTAATCCAAACCCACCACCCGCATCATCCGCTGCTGCAGCTGCTGACAGGACAGGACTACCTGCAGGTCGCCCGGGCGGCGCTGCAGGAACGCCAGGAGGCGGGCCTACCGCCGTACAGCAACCTGGCGCTGCTGCGGGCCGAAGCGCCGGACCCGCAGGCGCCCGCAGCGTTCCTCGAGGAGGCGGCCGCTCTGGCCGCGGCGCGGGCGCCCGCCGGGGTGGAATGGTTCGGACCGGTTCCGGCGCCCATGGAGCGGCGCCAGGGCCGCTACCGGGCGCAACTGCTGCTGCAGGCGCCGCGGCGCGCCGACCTGCACCGCCTGCTGGCGCCATGGGTGGCGGAGCTGGAGCAGGCCCGCTGCGGACGCAAGGTGCGCTGGTCCCTGGACGTCGATCCACTGGATATGATGTAGGGGGAAGAGCAAAGCGTAAAGAGGAAAGAGTAAAGGGACGATTTCCGTCAGCCATATGTTCTTTTCCCTTTTCTCTCCCGCTGCTGGCGGCAGCGCATGCACCGTCCGGACCAGTCGCCCTTCCGTTGACAACCCGGCGGCTTCGGGCGACCACATACGAGTTGAAAGACAGGCGAGACACCACGGATAATAACCGGCTTGCGCGGGCCTCCCGATGACCATGGCCGCAGGCCCGCAACGAACTTTCTGCTCCGCCAACGGCTAGCGCTTTTCCACCTATGAAACACCAGATTGAACAGCTCATCCGCCAGGCCCTGGCCGCACTGCGCGGCGAAGGCGTGCTCGGTGCCGAAGCCCCCGACCCGATCCGGATCGAGCGGGCCCGCGACAAAACCCACGGCGACTTCGCCTGCAACGTAGCCATGGTGCTGGCCAAGGCCGAGCGGCGCAAACCCCGCGAGCTGGCCGAACAGATCGCCGCCGCCCTGTCGCCGTCCGTTGACGTCGCCCGGGTGGAGGTGGCCGGACCCGGCTTCATCAACTTTCACCTGGCGCCGGCGGCCTATCACCACGTGATCGGCGCCATTCTCGACAGCGGCCAGCAATACGGGCGCAGCGCGGTGGGAAACAATCTTCCGGTGCAGGTGGAATTCGTGTCCGCCAACCCCACCGGGCCGTTGCACGTGGGCCACGGCCGCGGCGCCGCCTACGGCGCCACCGTCGCCGACCTGCTGCAGGCAGTCGGCTTCCGCGTGCATCGGGAATACTACGTCAACGACGCCGGCCGGCAGATGGACATCCTGGCGGCCAGTGTATGGCTGCGCTACCTGGACCTGTGCGGCGAGGAATTTCCGTTCCCGGCCAACGGCTACAAGGGCGACTACGTCTGGGACATCGCGGCGACCCTGCATCGCAACCGCGCCGACGCCTACCGCGTGCCGGCCGCACAAGTGTTCTCCGGCCTGCCGGCCGACGCCCCCGCCGGCGGCGACAAGGAACAACATATCGACGCGGTGATCAGCCGGGCGCGGGAACTGCTCGGTGCCGAACGCTACCGCGAGGTGTTCGACCTGGGCCTCAACACCATCCTGGCCGACATCCGCCAGGACCTGCACGAATTCGGCGTCGACTACGACGAGTGGTACTCGGAGCGCCGGCTGGTGGAGTCGGGCGCCG
This sequence comes from Gammaproteobacteria bacterium, assembly GCA_037385045.1. Taxonomy (GTDB): domain Bacteria; phylum Pseudomonadota; class Gammaproteobacteria; order JASBUN01; family JASBUN01; genus JARRNJ01. The sequence goes on from JARRNJ010000070.1 coordinate 15,338, forward strand.
TCGACCGCGCCGTGGATCGCCTCCAGCAAGCCGGCCACCTGTACCAGCAGGACGGCGCCTGGTGGTTCCGCACCAGCGAATTCGGCGACGAGAAGGACCGCGTGGTGGTGCGCGACAACGGCCAGAAGACCTACTTCGCCTCCGACATCGCCTATCACGCCGACAAGCTGGAGCGGGGCTTCCAGCGCGTGATCGACATCTGGGGCGCCGACCACCACGGCTACGTGCCGCGGGTGCGCGCGGCGCTGCAGGCATTGGGCGACGACGAGCGAAAACTGGACGTGCTGCTGGTCCAGTTCGCAATTCTCTATCGCGGCGGCGAGAAGGTGCAGATGTCGACCCGCTCGGGCGAATTCGTCACCCTGCGCGAACTGCGCCACGAGGTGGGCAACGACGCCGCACGCTTTTTCTACGTCATGCGCAAATGCGAACAGCACCTGGACTTCGACCTTGACCTGGCCAAGTCCCAGTCCAGCGACAATCCGGTCTACTACATACAGTACGCCCACGCGCGGGTCTGCAGCGTGATGAAACAGCTGGCCGACAAGGGCCTGGAGCGCGATCCCGAACGGGGCGCGGCCAATCTGCACCTGTTGCACGAGCCCCACGAGCTGGGCCTCATGGTCAACCTGTCGCGGTTCCCCGAAGTGGTGGAGGCGGCGGCGCTCAACCATGAGCCGCACCAGCTGGCCCACTACCTGCGCGAGCTCGCCAACGACTTCCACACCTACTACAACGCCCACCAGTTTCTGGTCGGCGATGCGAGCCTGCGCGACGCCCGCCTGAACCTGATTCTCGCCGCGCGCCAGGTGTTGCATAATGGGCTGACGCTACTAGGGGTCTCGGCGCCGGAGTCGATGTAACATTCATGGCCAAGGACTATAAGAACGCCGGCAAGAAGAAACCCAAGCGCCAACCCATCCCGGGATGGCTGTGGATGCTCACCGGGCTGAGTATCGGCCTGCTGGTCGCCCTGCTGGTCTACCTGGCCCAGCAGCCGCCGGGAACCGGCGCCACAAGCGCCCGCGCCCGCATCATCACCCCGGCGCCGGCCCGGCACGCGAAAACGCCGGCCGCCAAGCACGCCGCTGCCAAACCCGCCGGCAAGAACGGCGCCGCGGCCCACAACGGCGTGCGCTACGAGTTCTACACCCTGTTGCCGGAAAGCGAGGTGGTGATTCCGGACCAGGAACTGGCCGAACACAGCAAGGGCGCCAAGAGCAAGGCCAAACCCCCGGGGACCTACATGCTCCAGGCGGGCTCGTTCCGCAACCCGAAGGAAGCGAAAACCCGCAAGGGCGAATTGGCCCTGCTCGGCATTGTCGCCAGCATCCAGAACGTGACCATCGGCGGTGACACCTGGTACCGGGTGCGGGTCGGACCGTTCGCCACTTTTGGTGAAATCAACCGGGTGCGCAACCGCCTGCAGGACAACAACATCAACGCCATACCGGTCAAGATCAAGGGCTGAGCGCGCCTCAGCGCCGGCGCTCGTGGACAATGGCCGCGCCCAACAGCAACAGCACGCCCGTCAGCATGCAATAGGCACCCCAGCGCAGCTGCACATCGGCGAGCATGCCCCGGGCGAACCATGCCACGGGACTGCCCGCAAACCGCGCCTGCATGTCGTCGCGCAGCTGTTCCATGGCCGCCTGGTAGCGCACGAAACCGGCCGCCCAGCCGACCGCGCCCGCCAGGCCGGTGATCCACAGCCAGCGGTACTGGCGCACGGCGGCGGCCGCCAGCGACAGCCCGGCCACGGCCAGGAAGCCCAGCGCCGCCCACAGATAGCCCGGTTGCTGCTGCAGCCGCTGCAACTCGAACAGATTGGGCGTACCGCCCATGGGGATCGCCACCAGGGGACCGACGACGCCGACCAGCACCAGCCCGGCGCCGGCCAAGGCCAACATCCAAGGCGCCTCCCGGCGGGTACGACGACTCACGTCGACGGCCCCGGCACCACGGCCGCTCGGCGCCTCACCGCCCGAACAGGCGCTGCTTGTGGCGGAACAGAGCCGAAATGTCCTCGTCACCGTGGCCGGCGTCCATCAGGCGGCGGTAGTGAACCAGGGTCATCTCCACCAACGGCAGCCGCGCCTCACCCGCGGCCAGCCCCTCGGCCATGGCGCGGCAGATGCTGAGGTCCTTGTGATGCAGCGCCACACGGAAACCGCTGCCGAATTCGCCACGCAGGATGCGCGGGCCGCGCCGGCTCAGAAACCGGTTGGCGGCTGCGCCCCCGCCCAGCACCTCGATCACTTTGTCCATGTCGAGCCCGAGGGCCTGGCCGAAGGCCAGCGCTTCGGTCACGGCCTGGTTGAGGCCCGCCGCCATCACCTGGTTCACCGCCTTGGTCGCCTGACCGCTGCCGGCCGGACCCATGTGCACCACCCGCTCCGCCATCGCCTCCAGCACCGGCCGCACCCGCTGCAGCACCGCCCCGTCACCGCCCACCATCATCGCCAGCGTGGCGTCGCGGGCGCCTTCCACGCCGCCGGAGATGGGTGCATCGAGAAAGGCCGCGCCACCGCCGGCCACCCGTGCCGCCGCCTCGCGCGCGGTTTCGGCGCTGGTGGTGGAACAGTCCACCACGGTGGTGCCGGGGCGCAGACCGGGCCGCAGCCGGTCGACCACCTCCAGCAGGTCGGCATCGGCGGCAACGCAGGTGACGACCACATCGACGCCCGCCGCGAGGTCCGCCGGTGCAGGCGCGCAGTTCACGCCGGTGTCCCGGCGCAGCGCCTCGGCCTTTTCCCGGGTGCGGTTCCACACGCCGGCCAACAGCCCGGCGCGGTGGAGGTTGCGGGCCATGGGCAGTCCCATGGCACCGAGCCCGATGAATCCTGCTTGCATGTGTGGACCTCGCGCGTGGTCGGTGGACCGATCCCGGCCCGCTCAGTCTTCCAGGTAGGTATAGCCGGACAGGCCCGCCTCCAGCTCTTCCAGGTACTGGCGGCGCCGGGCCTCATCCAGGTCCGCCGCACCAATCTTGCGGCGGTAGGTCTCCAGCAGGGCGTCCGGCTCGAAATGCACGTAGCGCAGCACGTCGGCGACAGTGTCGCCGCGCGCGGCCTGGGTCAACCGGTGGCCGCCGTCAGCCTGCAGCTCGACGTTAACTGAATCGGTGTCCCCGAACAGATTGTGCATGTCACCGAGGATTTCCTGGTAGGCGCCCACCATGAAAATACCCAACAGATAGGTCTCCCCGTCGCGCAGCTCGTGCACCGGCAGCGTCGATTCGACGCCCTCGCGGTCCACGTACTGATCGATGCGCCCGTCGGAGTCACAGGTCAGATCCTGAATCACCGCATGGCGCTGCGGCGGCTCGTCCAGGCGCTGCAACGGCATGACCGGGAACAGCTGGCGGATGGCCCACACGTCGGGGATGGACTGGAACACGGAAAAATTGCAGAAGTACTTGTCGGCCAGGGTTTCGTTCAGCTCGTCGAGCAGTTCCCGGTGGGCGCGGTTGCCGATCTGCAGCAACGGCTGCACCCGGCGGCAGGTGGCGAAATACAGCTGCTCGGCCCGCGCCCGCTGCTCCAGGGTCAATACGCCGTGGGTGTACATGGCGCGGGCCTCGGCCAGCCAGTGGGCGGCGTCGTGGTAGGCTTCCAGTGCCGAACGCTGCGACAAGCCCTCCAGGCCCTGCCACAGATCCTGCAGGATGAGCGGCTCATCCTCGTCCGGCGGCTGCAGCGAACCGGTATCCGGGGAGCGCTCGATGTCGATCACGTTGGTGACCAGCAGGGCGTGATGTGCGGTCATGGCGCGGCCGGATTCGGTGATGAGGTCGGGATGCGGCAGATCCTGCTCGGTGCAGATCTCCCACAGGCTGTGGACGATGTTGCGGGCGTATTCGTGCACGCCGTAGTTCATGGAGCAGAAGCTGCGCGAACGGGTGCCCTCGTAGTCGACGCCGAGCCCGCCGCCCACATCGACACAGCGGATGCCCACGCCCATGCCGTGCAGCTCGGCATAGTAGCGCGCCGCCTCGCGCATGCCGCGCTGGATGTCGCGCACGTTGGCGATCTGCGAACCCATGTGGTAGTGCAGCAATTGCAGGCTGTCGAGCAGTCCGGCGGCCCGCAGCCGTTCCACCATCGCCAGCACCTGGGCGGCGGAGAGCCCGAACTTAGCTTTTTCGCCGCCGGTGTTCTGCCATTTGCCGGCGCCGATGGAGGCGAGCCGCACGCGCATGCCGAGCAGGGGCTGCACGCCCAGATCGCGGGCTTCACGAATCACCGCCTCGAGCTCCGAGAGTTTCTCCACCACGATGTAGACCCGATGCCCCAGCTGGCGGCCGATGAGCGCCAGGCGGATGTATTCGCGGTCCTTGTAGCCGTTGCAGATCACCACGCTGTCGGGGTTTGCCGAGAGTGCCAACACTGCCATCAGCTCCGGCTTGCTGCCCGCTTCCAGGCCCACCCTCTCGCCGCCGCTGTGCAGGATCTCCGCCACCACGCTGCGCTGCTGGTTGACTTTGATCGGGTATACCGCCGTGTAACGACCGCGGTAATCCTCGTCCTGCATGGCCTGCTGAAACGCATCGCACAGGGTCTGCACACGATCGTGGAGGATGTCGGTGAAACGCACCAGCACCGGCAGCCCGAGTCCGGCACGCTGGATTTCCGCGCTCAGATCGTGCAGATCGATGCCCGGGCCGCCGCGGTCGGGGCGCGCGCATACGTGGCCGCGCTCGTTGATGTCAAAGTAGCCTGCGCCCCAGTGGGCGATGCTGTACAACTGGCGGGCGGGATCGGTGTCGGCCATGGGAGGTTTCGCTGATCGGTGGCGGCTGGTCCGATTATGGGGTATCGGCGCGCGGATTTGAACGTGTGCACGTACGTCGGGGCGGCTTGCCAGCGGCGGCGGCAATCCGGTATCTTTGAGCGCCCGTTATTCCCGCCACCCGAGGACAAGCCATGGCCCTGGACGAACGCTGGTTCACCGAACCCTGTGAAGAGTGCGGTTCGGCCTTCTCGTTGCGGATCAAGGAAAAGCTGCACGAGGAAAAGACGGCCTACCAGCGCATCGAGGTGTATGCCACCGACACCTTCGGCAACCTGATGACCATCGACGGGTTCGTAATGCTGACGGATCGGGACAACTTCGTCTACCACGAAATGATGTCGCACCCGGCGCTGTTCACCCACGCCGATCCGAAGAAAGTGGTCATCATCGGCGGCGGCGACTGCGGCACCCTGCGCGAGGTGCTCAAGCACCCGGGCGTGCGGCACGCCCTGCAGGTGGAAATCGACGAACGCGTGACGCGACTGTCCGAACAGTATTTCCCCGAGCTGTGCATCTCCAACGACGACCCGCGCGCGGAGTTTTACTTCGGCGACGGCATCCGCTGGATGAAGGAGTGCGCGCCGGGATCGGTGGACGTGATCATCGTCGACAGCACGGACCCGGTCGGCCCGGCCGAGGGCCTGTTCACCCGGGACTTTTACCGCGACTGCCTGCGCGCCCTGGGCGAGCACGGCATCCTGGTGCAGCAGAGCGAATCGCCCCTGTATCACATGCACATCATCAACCCGATGCGCAAGGCGATCCGTGACGCGGGCTTTGCGGATGTGCAGACCCTGTTCTTCCCGCAGGCGACCTACCCCTCCGGCTGGTGGTCGGCCACCATGGCCGGCAGGCAGGCGCTCGAACGGCAGTTGCGCCTGCAGGCCGCGCAGGACAAGACCTTCGACACCAGCTACTACAATGCCGGTGTGCACCGCGCCGCGCTGACCGCCCCCGAGTTCTTCCACAAGGCGCTGGACTAGTATTGCTCTACTGTCCTTATATTCACCGCAGAGACGCAGAGAGTGCAAAGTGTTTGATTGTTTTTGTTAAGGAATCACTCTGCGCTCTCTGTGTCTCTGCGGTGAAAACGGTGTTTATGGAAGAACACTAGTCACACCACTTCGCCACCTGCGCATGGGCGTCATCGGTCGCGCGGCTGCGTTCCTCTTCGGACAGG
>JARRNJ010000071.1:0-12118 GCA_037385045.1 Gammaproteobacteria bacterium
TCCGACAGCTTGGGTTGATAGCGGTAGCACGTCTCGCTGATCCGAAATGCCGCGCAGGCCAGGCGGATACTCACCCCCGGCTGCTCCACCGCCGCTTTGGCCATCTCCCGTCGGGCAGATGGCCTCACCACTTTTTTCTCATCGCGTCCTGGATGATCTCGGCCTTCAGCCGCTCCTCGGCGTACATCTTCTTCAGCCGCCGGTTCTCTTCCTCCAGCTCCTTGAGCCGGACCATCAGCGAGGCGTCCATGACCCCGTACTTGGCCCGCCACTTGTAAAACGTGGCGCTGCTCATGCCGTGCTCCCGGCACAACTTCGGCACCGGCGTGCCCGCCTCGGCCTGCTTCAGAATCGCCAGGATCTGGCTGTCGGAAAAACGCGATCTTTTCATGTAGAACCTCCTCACGCTACGTTACGAGAAAATTCTACTTCTGGGCACCGCTGTTTTTCGGGGGGATTACCGTGCGCTGGGAATCGGGAAGGCCCTCGGCAGCGGTCCTTCGATCCGGTGGGTCCGGGCTTCGCCCTTGACCCGCCCTACATTTGGTTGCCGGCCATCCTGGTTGTGCCCAGCTTCTCCGGCGGGATGGGCGGGGCGAACATTTCCTCGACTCGGTCCGGGTCCAGAGGCTGGCCGGCGGCGTTGTGTAGCGGCTGGTCGTAGTCGTTCCAGCCGCGCAGGCCGGTGCGCAGGGATACTGCGCGGGTGTAGCCCATGAGCGCGAGGGTGTGGGCGGCGAGTACGCTGCGGTTGCCGGAGCGGCAGAGGACGACGATATTCCGGTGCCGGGCCTCGACCAGCTCCGGGACGGTTTCGTGGTAGCCGTAGTCTACGGCCAGCTCCAGGATGCCGCGGGGCACGTTGATGGAACCCTGGATGCGCGCCGCGGCGAATTCGTCCGGGCAGCGGATATCGAGCAGCAGCGGCGGGGTTCGGGACGCGAGTTGTTCTTCGAGATCCCAGGGCATGATTTCCTGCACGGCGTGCGTCGACGCGGCCACCAGGGATTTGTAGGTCTCTCGTTGCAGCATGGCGTTTTCCATGAACGGCCGTTCGCCGCCGGCGGCCGGTGGGTGTCTATCTGATGGACGGCTTTTGTCGCGCGAAGAGCGGCGAGCCGGCAGGAATCCGGCCCATGCCATATCAATCGAGGTCAGCTACATGGTGGCCGTGCTGGTGGCCGTGCTGGTGATCGTGCGGTGCGCCCGGCGGCAGGGTGCCGGCCATATAGGCGGCGACCGCGCGGTCGGGATCCGTTTCCGCCGTCGTCCGGGCGTCGATGCCCCGCGCGGCCAAGCGGCGCTGCAGTCCGTTGCCCATGCTGCCGCAGATCAGCACGTCGACCGTATCCAGGGCGTGGGGTGCGTGCGGGGAACTCTCGTGGAAGCTCTCCTCTTTGGGGATTTCGAGCAACTCCTTGCTCTGAATCCGGTCCTCCTGTACCTCGTAGATCCAGAATCGCCGGCAGCGGCCGGCATGGTTGGAAATGGTGCGACGGTTTTGACTGGTGACTGCGATCTTCATTTGTACTGTACTCCGTAAAACGGGTCGTTGAAGTTGGGGTCCGTCGGACGGCCCCGCGAGAAATGCTTCGGTCGATGATGAGCGGCCGCAGGGGCCGTGCCGCCCGCGCGCATGGCGCCCTTCCGGACGGGGCGGGGCGTGTTGCGTCGCTGCCGGTGTTCCGGACCGGCGCCCGGGCGGCGCCGCTCGGCCGTTGGCCGTCGGCGCGGTCATGGGCCGCTCCGCTTGTCACCGGCGCCAATGGGTTGCTCCGATTCCAGCCACATGGCGTTGATGATGCCGCAGGCGACTGCCAACAGTACGCCCAGTATCCAGGCGAAATACCACATGATCCGTCCTCCTCTTAATAGGCCGAATGGGTGTTGTCTCGGATCTGCTGGACCGTCACCCGGCCCCACATGGCCCGGTAGGTCCACACGGTGTAGGCGAGGATGATGGGCACGAACACCACCGCCGCCCAGAACATCACCGTCAGCGTGTGCAGGCTCGACGGCGCATCCCATACCGTGAGACTGGCGTTGGGATGGGTGTTCGACGGCATGACGAACGGGAACAGCGAAAAGCCCGCCGTCAGGATCACGCCGGCGATGGCCAGCCCGCTGGTGGCGAACCCCAGGCCCGGGCGGCTGGCCCGCGCCAGGACGATGGTCGCCAGCGCCCCGGCGAAGCCCACCGCCGGTGCCGCCATCATCCAGGGGTAGCGCGCATAGTTGGCGAGCCAGGCGTGGTCGCCGACGCCGACGGTCTTGGCCAGCGGATTGGGCAGCGCCTCCGGGGATGGCATGGTCAGCACCTGGTAGCCGTGGATGCCCGTGGCGACCCAGATGCCCGCGCCGGCGAAGGCGGCGACCAGGATCACGCCGGCCCATTGCGCCACCACCCGCGCCCGGCCGGCAACCGGCTCGTCGGCACGCAGCTGCAGCCACAGTGCGCCGTGCATGGCGAGCATGGAGGCGCTCACCACGCCGGCCAGCAGCGCGAACGGGTTGAGCAGCGCCCAGAACGAGCCGGTGTAGGTCGGGCGCAGGAACTCGTTGTACTGAAACGGCACGCCGAGCAGCAGGTTGCCGAACGCCACGCCGAACACCAGCGCCGGCACCGCGCCGCCGGCGAACAGGCCCCAGTCCCACGTGCCGCGCCAGGCGGGGTGCTCGATCTTGCTGCGATAGTCGAAGCCGACCGGGCGGAAGAACAGCGCGAACAGCACCAGCAGCATGGCGACGTAGAACCCCGAGAAGGCCGCCGCGTACACCGCCGGCCAGGCGGCGAAAACCGCACCGCCGGCGGTGATGAACCAGACCTGGTTGCCGTCCCAGTGCGGGCCGACGGTGTTGATGATGACCCGGCGTTCGTCGTCGTTCCGGCCCAGGAAGGGCAGCAGCATGCCGACGCCCATGTCGAAGCCGTCGGTCACGGCGAAGCCGATCAGCAGCACGCCTACCAGCAGCCACCAGATCAGTTTGAGGGTTTCGTAATCGAGAATCATGGCGGCTCTCCTAGGACTCCAGTGATTTCTGCGGCGCGGTCGCAAGGGTTGCCGCGCCGCCCTGCTCCAGCGCATAGCGCCCGGTGTGCAGGCTGCTCGGCCCCAGGCGGGCGAAGCGGAACATCAGGAACAGCTCCACCACCAGCAGCAGGGTGTAGAAGCCGACGAAGCCGGCCAGCGAGAACCACAAATCGCCGGTCTGCAGGCTCGACGTGCTCAGGGACGTGGGCAGGACCTCGCCGATGGACCACGGCTGGCGGCCGTACTCGGCCACGAACCAGCCCGTCTCGGCGGCGATCCACGGCAGCGGAATGCTGTACAGCGCCAGTCGCAGCAGCCAGCGTTTCTGGCCCGCCTGGCGTTTGGCGCAGTAATAGAAGCTTGCCGCGAAAATGAACAACATCAGGAAGCCGGCCGCGACCATAATGCGGAAGGTCCAGAACAGCGGCGCCACCTTGGGGATGGTGTCGCGGGTGGCCTGCCGGATCTGTGCCTCGGTGGCGTCGACCACATCGGGGGTGTAGCGTTTCAGCAGCAGACCGTAGCCGAGGTCGCCTTTGACCTTCTCGAACGCCTGTTTGTCGGCGTCGGTGTAGTGGCCGCTGCGCAGCTTCTGCAGCAGGGCATACGCATTCATGCCGTTGCGGATGCGCTTCTCGTGCTGGGCCATCAGGTCCTTGAGGCCGGTGATCTCCTGGTCGGTCGAGCGGGTGGCGATCAGCCCGAGCACGTAGGGGATGTTGACCGCGTAGTCGACCTTTTGGGCGTCGTCGTCCGGCCAGCCGAAAATGGTGAAGCTGGCCGGCGCCGGCTGCGTCTCCCATTCGCCCTCGATCGCAGCCAGCTTGGTCTTCTGCACATCGCCGACCTCGTAGCCGCTCTCGTCGCCGAGCACGATCACCGACAGGGCCGACGCCAGGCCGAACGCCGCGGCGATGGCAAAGGAGCGCTTGGCGAACGGAATGTCGCGGCCCTTGAGCAGGTAATAGGCGCTGATGCCGAGCACGAACATGGAGCCGGTGACATAACCGGCCGCCACCGTGTGCACGAACTTCACCTGGGCCACCGGGTTGAACAGCAGGTCGGCGAAGCTGGTCATCTCCATGCGCATGGTTTCGTAGCTGAAGTCCGCGCCGACCGGGTTCTGCATCCAGCCGTTGGCGATGAGGATCCACAGCGCCGACAGGTTCGAGCCCAGCGCGGTGAGGAAAGTCACCAGCAGGTGCTGGCGCTTGCTCAACCGGTCCCAGCCGAAGAAGAACAGGCCGATGAAAGTGGACTCCAGGAAGAACGCCATCAGCCCCTCGATGGCCAGCGGCGCGCCGAACACGTCGCCCACGTAGTGGGAGTAATAGGCCCAATTGGTGCCGAACTGGAACTCCATGGTGATGCCGGTGGTGACCCCGAGGGCGAAGTTGATGCCGAACAGCTTGCCCCAGAAGCGGGTCATGTCCTTGTAGACCTCCCGGCCGGTCATGACGTACACCGACTCCATGATCACCAGGATGAAGGACAGCCCGAGCGTCAACGGCACGAACAGAAAGTGGTACATGGCCGTGGCGGCAAACTGCACCCGCGACAGATCGACTACGGACTCTTGAATCATTTGGACATCTCCTGAGAATGGTGCGGCGAGGGCCGTTCAATGCCCGCCACGTGCGCGCTGACCTGCGCCGCACCGACACGTGCGGTGTCCGGCACGTCGAAAAACGCCCACCACAACGCGAAGATCAGCGCGATCTTTACCGCCAGTACCAGCGCGATCTCGCGGGTCAGCGGCTGTTGCCACCAGGCGGTGTCGGCTGCCGGGGCATTGGGCATGGCTGAACTCACCTGCCGGCCCCCGCCGCCGACAGCGGAATGTCCAGCGGCTGGTTGATGCTGACCGCGCCGCGCAGCTCGCCGACCTTGTAGCCGGTGGCGCGGTCGTGCGGATAGGTGCGCGCAAGTTTCGCCTGCACATTCGTGGGGATCTGCTGCGGGCTGCCGTGGCACTTGAGGCAGACTTTGCGCACCGCGATGGCCTTCATGAACCGGTAGTGCGGCTTGCCGCCGTAGTCGACCACCTCGCCGAAAGTCATGTCGCGATAGCTCTCGCCCTTGGCGGCGCGCGCCTTGAACGCGGCAAGCACCTTGCGCTCCCAGCGGTCGGGCATGCCGAGCAGGGGATCGCGCACCCGGGTGCCGACGCGGGTCACGCGCCAGCCGTTGGCGCGCGACAGCTCGCCGGCGATTTGCGGCGCCAGGTCGCGGCACACGCCGATGGCATGGTCGGGGCCGCCCTTCTTGATCTCGCGCTTGAGGGCGCCGCCGAGTTTATGCAGGAACTGTCCGGCGGCGGCGCGCGCGGCCTGTTCGCGGGCGGCGGTGTTTTCGGCGCCGGAAGGCATGGCGCCGAGCAGCGCCGCGCCGGTGATCAGGGTCGACAACAGTCGGGTGCTGAAGGACATGTGGGTCTCCTGTGCTTGCAGGTCGCGAGTGGGGTTGCTCATGGGTGTCGATCTACGGTGGCTGCCTGTCAGGCAGCCGCGCAGCCAGGAAAGCTTCCCGCGCGGCCCGTAGCGCGGAATTGGTGAGCTTTTCCTGGCCGACGCAGCTGACGCGGTTTCCGGTCCAGTCGTGGCCCGGATAGACCAGATACTCGTCGGGCAGGGAGAACAGCCGCCTGTGGACGCTGTCGTACAGGGCCGCCGGGTCGGCGTGCTCCCCGCTCAAGTCGCCGGCGCAGCCGATCCACAGGGTGTCGCCGGTGAACAGCCGGTCGTTCCACCGGTAGGTGACCGAGCACGGGGTGGCGCCCGGTGTGTGGATCACCTCGATGGCTTCCTCGCCCAGGTAGAGCCGGTCGCCGTCGCGCAGCCGCTGGTCGCAGCCGCTGGTCGGGGCCGAGGCGTGCGCCGCGAGGCGGGCCCCGGTCTCGGCGCGAAGCTCCGGCAGGTTCATGTCGCCGTCCGCCCGGGCATGGGTCTCCAGCACCAGCGTCAGCCGCAGGCCCAGCTCGCCCAGCAGCCGTCCGCAGGTCTCCAGCACCCCCGGGGCGGGATCGATCAATGCCGCGGCGCGGGTCACCGGATCGGCGACCAGATAGCTCAGGATCGCCGTGGGTGGATGGAAAAATTGTTTGAACAGCGTCATCTCGTCACCGGCCGGCATGGCCAACGGTACCTGGTGGCACTACATGTCTGGATCAAAGCAACCCGCGTGCCAAGCTGTTGCAGCTCGGCGACGGTGCTTCACGGACTGCCAGACTATGTACACAAGACGATGAATGAAAAGGAGTTACAGCATTGTCCTGCAATCAGGCCGGGGAGTGGCAGTGTTGCGAATAAGGGTCGACAGTATTTTTATAGTGCCGATACAGGCACGATTGCGTTAAGATAAGTGCCAATAGTGGCACTTTGGAGCCTGCTCATGACCGACCGCCATCCCTTGCCCAGCCGGGTGGTCCCGGAAGTCACTTCGCTGCTCAACGGCATCGAGGGTCCCGCGGTGCTGCTCAGCCCCGACTACCGGATCCTGGCCGCCAACCAGGCCTACCGCGAGCACTACGGCGACGACATGCCGCTGCACAACCGGCACTGCTACGAAGTGTCCCATGGGTATTCGGTGCCCTGCGATCAGGCGGGCGAGAGTTGTCCGCTGAAGAACTGCCTGATGAGCGGGCAGCCGCAGCGGGTGCTGCACCTGCACTACCAGCCGGACGGCGAAGAGCATGTGGACGTCAGCCTGATGCCGATCCGCGATGCGGACGGAAGAATCATCTATCTGCTGGAGAAGATGCGGCAGACCGCGACGGCCAGTTCGCGGCCGACGGCCGAAGGGCTGGTGGGCCGCTCACGGGTGTTCAATCACATGCTGGAGCTGGTGCAGCGGGTCGCGGCCAGCGACACGACCGTGCTGCTGCTGGGTGAATCCGGCACCGGCAAGGAGCTGGTCGCCCACGCCATTCACAAGGCGAGCCCGCGGGCGCGCGGTCCGTTCGTGCCGGTGGAGTGTTCCGGCCTCTCGGAAACCTTGTTCGAGAGCGAGCTGTTCGGCCATGAACGGGGTGCATTCACGGGCGCCCAATCCCGCAAGCGCGGCCTTATCGAGGCGGCGTTCGGCGGCACCTTGTTTCTGGACGAGGTCGGCGACATTCCCCTGAGTCAGCAGGTCAAGCTGCTGCGCCTGCTGGAGACCGGCACCTTCCGCCGCGTCGGCAGCGTCGAACCGCTGCAGGCCGATTTCCGGCTTGTACTGGCGACCCACCGCAATCTGGAACAGCTGGTGCGCGCCGGCTCGTTTCGCCAGGATCTCTATTACCGCATCAGCGCCTTTCCCATAGACCTGCCGCCGCTGCGCGAGCGCGGCGACGACCTGCGCCTGCTGATTGAAACCCTGCTGGCGCGGCTCGCCCCGCAGCGCACGCTGCGCGTCGATCCGAAGGCGCTGCGCCTGCTGAGCGCTTATGCCTTTCCCGGCAACATCCGCGAGTTGCGCAACATCCTGGAGCGGGCCGCACTGCTTGCCGACGGCGAGGTGATTCTGCCGGAACATCTGCCGAAACAATGCCAGGCAGGCGGAGGCGCTGTGCCGCAAGCCGATAACGAGATCGTGACCCTGGAAGAGAACGAACGCCGCTACCTGTTGCGGGTCCTCGCCGCCCACCCCGGCGACCGCGAAACCCTCGCCAAGCAGCTGGGCCTGAGCCGCCGCACCCTGTTCCGGAAGCTGCAGAATCTGCAACAGGGATCGGCGTCCGCGAACGACCGGGAGGATCGACATTGAGCACTTGCGCCGGTTGTCGCAATGTCCGGGTCCGGTCTGACGTCCTCCCGCGGCCTCGAACCCCGGAGGCCCGTACGGTGCATAAGCGCAGCGCATCCACCACCCAAGCCACACCGCCGCCCAGCCAGAACCCGTAGGGTGGATAAGCGCAGCGCATCCACCACCCAAGCCGCACCGCCGCCTGACCAGAACCCGTAGGGTGGATAAGCGCAGCGCATCCACCACCCAGGCCGCACCGCCGCCTGACCAGAACCCGTAGGGTGGATAAGCGCAGCGCATCCACCATGTAAAGCTGACCGGCACCCCCGATGCCGGTTCAATACACGGGCTAGCGCTTCCCCGCTGCCTTGAAGAAGGTGTAGCAAAACGTCCCGTCGACCCGGGTCGTTCGAAGCAGATCCCGGATTCCCTGATCGAACGCCCCCGGTTCCACAATCGCCGCATCCAGCGCCGACTGGCGGATACCCTCGATCATTGCCGTGAACGTCTTGCGCGTGAAACCGTCCACCAACTCCGGCTTGCCGGCATCGACATACACCATGCGCGGCGACACCCGCACCGACCCATAGCCGGCGCTGGTGAGCAGCGGGTACAGCTGTCGCCCGATCAAGGCGTTGCCGCCGGCCCGGGACTGCAGCTCGATCTGGCAGCGGATGGCGGCGCGGGCGGCCTCGCTGTCGGGATGGAAATATGCGGAACCGTGATCGCCCTCGACGACGGTTATGGTTCCGCCGGGGCGCAGGCAGTCCCGGAGCTTGCGCAGCGCCGTCGCCGGTTCCCTCAGGTGCTCCAGCACAAAGCACACAAAGACATGATCGAAAGAGCCGGCGCCGAACGGCAGGTCAAAGATGTCCGCCCGCTGGAACTCCACGTTCTCCAGCCGCGCCGCCTTGATTCGCTCTCTGGCCGCCGCCAGCGACTGGTCGGAAACGTCGACGCTGGTGATCATGGCGCCCGGGCTGTTGCGGGCCAGGGTTACCGTTTGTGCGCCCACGCCGCAACCCGCTTCCAGGACGCGGCTTCCCTCCGGATACACCGTATCCGAATGCAGCAGCTCCACCAACGTGGTGGCCTGGTCCTGCAGCCGGAGCGTTTCCTGCGGATCGTAGCCGTGCACGTAGCGTTTCGTCATGAGTTCCTTTCCTGCCGGGAAACTTTCCGTCAAGCGGTCGATTTCCAGGCGTGCAAAAGTGTTGCCCCGGCTTGGCCGCTTCCTGGCCAAGGCAATCCGCGCGGAGCAACGCGAAGCCCGGTGCGCCGGCGGCCCCCGGATTCCGCTCCATTGCATCCAGGCTGCCCGAACAGGTGCGCGTCCTATGTTCGCCGCGCCGCCCGGGCCGGCGGTCTTTGATGAACTACGTTGCCGCGTCCCGGTTCAGTGTGGCAAGCAGCTTCCTGCCCCGCGCCTTCATCGCCGCCGTACCGCTGACGGCAAGCTCCCCGATATGCAGCCGGGCGATCGGCCGCAGCGCCGTGTATCGCTCGGCGAGGTCGTACAGCGACTGCATGGCCATGGTCTTGACGATGCTGCTGCGGTCGTTCATGTACCCCGTCAGAATATTCACCACCGTCATTTGCTCGCGCTCAGTCAGGGGCAGCCGCGCCAGCATTGCGGCGACGTGCCAGCGCACCCCGGGCTGCTCGACCAGTGCAAGGCTGCCCAGCAGCGCGCGCTTGTGTGGCACCAGAAACTCCGGGTGAACGGCCGTAACCTTTTCCAACGCGTCCGCGCTTCGCATCCGCACCAGGGGATCGTCCTCCAGAATCCCGGAGAACAGGACGTCAAACAGCGCCGGCTCACCCAGGACCAAGGCAACGACTTCGTCTGATTTCCCGATCGAGCGCCGGTCGCCCCCTTTGAGCAGTTGCAGTATCGCGTGCATGGCTACACGGGCCACCGCTGAAGCACCCGTTCCATCCGCCGCCTGAATCCCTCGACACGCGCCTGGGCGAGCTGTTCACTTCCGTACAACGACAGCATCTCGAAGCGGCACTTTGGCGCACAGGTTCGAACGATGGCGGTCTTCAGGATGCGCCTGACCGGCTGCCGCAGCACGAGCCGGTCCACCCACCAGGGGGAGCCAAGTGACGTGACCGCGAGCATATGACGGAGGTTGAGGAGCCGGGGCCTGATCGGACCGTAGTCGTCGGCATGGTCGTAGGCCGCCCCTGGCACCCACACACGGTCAAACCAGCCTTTGAGAATCGCCGGAAAGCCGAACCACCAGGTGGGGAAGGTCAGCACGACAGCTTCCGCATCCGACAGCCGCTCGATCTGCGCGCCAACCTCGTCTGCCGAGTATGCATCAGCATAATAAGTCCGCCGTTCCGCGGCTGTCAGCGAGGCATTGAATCCTTGCGCATACAAATCCTCGAGTTCAACCGTGTGGCCTGCCGCCTCGAGCAAGTCAACGACGGAATTTGCAAGCGACCCGCACAGGCTGTCCGCGAGCGGATGGGCCTTGACAACCAGGCATTTCATCGGCCGCTGCCAGCTTCTTTCATGATCAACACCATCGTGCGGATGCAGACGCGCCGGGGCGGTCCGGCCACCGGGACGCCTGGCACCGAAGTGCCGCGCCGGCCCGGCGCTTCAGTCGTTGCCGTCGGCGAGCGCGCGCGCTGCAATCTCAGCCGCCCCGCCCGTGTAAGCGAGGCAGCGTTGAATGAGCCCCTGATCTATGAATGTTGTCTGCCCTTCCCGGGTGCTCAGATCGCATCCGCCCAACAGGTCCTGGCATTCGCGGCTGCCAAATTCGTTCTCGAAGGCTTGAGCGACCATCTGCGCAGCGGTGTACGCGGGGTCAACCGGGTCCTCCGCCGAAGCGCGCCCGAGTGCCAGGCCGACACCCAGGATGGCGCCGGAAAGGGCGCCGCAGGTTCCGCCGGTGCGCGCCATGCCGCTGCAGAGTCCGGTGGCAATTTTGGGCAGCAGGTCAGAGTCAACGCCCTCCGCCCTGGCGATCGCGAGCAGCACACTCTCGGCGCAGCACAGTCCGGACGCGAACAACGCTTCGGCCGATTTGCGGGTTTCATGGATTCGGGTGGACGTCATGAGGTTCTCCAGCGAGTCTTATTGGCTCACGTTCCGCTCGGGCCGCCGCGCGCCATGGAGCACGGTCGACCAGCAGGCGGTTGGGTCCAAAGTGGTGGTGACGTGATGACATCAATCGGCGCTATCATTGTCCGGCGCGCTATGAGTCGATGAAAAACCGCACCTCCACGAATAAGACAATAACCGAATACTGCGTACAACAAGACGCGCAAGCACGATCTGATACCAAACGCGGCCTGAACACCAAGCAACTCCGCGCATGCCGCCGAACCCCGCTCCGGATCTCTTGAGGCCTGCGGCGTCAACGCCAAGTGGCTGTAGGCATGACCTGTACACAAGGCCGAAATCGCGTCGCGTAGAGCGACTATGGGGAGTACCAGAAGGTACACGCCAATGATTCGTACGGATACCCAAACCCAATCCGCCCAAGTCATCGCTGGTCCTGGTCGCGCACCGCGCCAACGCCCGCCTGTTGCCGCCGCCGTGTTTGCGGGTGGAACGCCTTATCGGGCCGCGGGGTCGTACCAGACCTCGGTGCCGACCGGCACATCCGACTTCGACAGGCCACTAAGGACACAGCCCCAACGCGGTTCCTTGGGGGGCGGGCTTTGAAAAAACCATTGAAGGGAGAGCATTGCGCGAGTTACGGCGCCATCGGGCTTTCTCAACTCCACCGACAGATTTCCCGGCCCGGGATATTCGTTTTGTAACGGCCCCGGCCCGACGGCCAGGCCGCGGCCGGTAACGTTGTACGTTTCTTCGACTTTCAATAGTAACTTCATTGGTTCGCTGCCCAAAAATAAGTCGGTGAACGCTGGCCGTGATCCAACACGGACATCGTGCCCAAAAAACGCGCCCGCCGGTCCGGCGCCGTGCCCGCCGCTTGCGGCCGGGCCGCGGGTGCAGGCGGTGCGGTTCATGCTGGCCGTGGGCGGACCGTGGCGGTTGGCCGGACTACTGTCCTGGAGCGGGTGGACTGCCGCGCTGCCTGGCAGTGAACGTCCGTGCTGTGCATCAATCCGTGGCATATGCATCGGTCAATAGTGGCAAATTTCAGCGGGTTTTTGAAGTATGGGTGATGCCGGGAACGCACCCTGCCGCGGTCCGTATCTGCTGTTGAGGCGGGTTGTGTTTCCTGCCCCGGGAGGGAGGGGACGGCAGGCGGGGCCCGGCAAGGGCCGGGCACGTCGGGCCCGCGAACGCGGGCCTTCGCTTTGGCGGGTCCGGGCTTTGCTGCTGCGCCGCCGTCGGATTATGACGTTTTTGGTCAGGATTGCCGGCCGGC
>JARRNJ010000072.1:0-11818 GCA_037385045.1 Gammaproteobacteria bacterium
CGATGATCTTCGGGTCTGAAAAAGGTAGGGTGGATAAGCGCAGCGCATCCACCACTTGCACTATCCTTCGGTGAACAACCTGGCGGGCTTACAAAACCAGCCCGCCTATTGCGCCGGGCGGCACGGCGCGCCGGCCCTCACGAGCGGTTTCTGGCTTCACGGTCCTGACGATCAGAACCGCCGCAGCACAAAGCGGGACATGGGACGCTCCAACCGTTGGCACATTCGGTTCTCGATCGCCGTGGGCCTGCTCACGCTGCTCATCGGCGGCTGTCACGGCGGCACGGAATCGGCGCCGGACGGCGCCTACCGGCTTACGGTGTGGATCCATTCCGGCCGCGCCGCCGAGCGCCGCACACTGGAGCGGCAGGTGCGGGCCTTCAACCACAGCCAGGATGCGGTCCGCGCGCAGCTCACGCTGATCCCCGAGGGCTCCTACAACGGGCAGGTGCAGGCCGCGGCACTGGCGGGCGACCTGCCGGACGTGCTCGAGTTCGACGGCCCCTATGTCTACAACTACGCCTGGCAGGGCAAGCTGACGCCTCTGACCGACCTGCTGCCGGCGAAGCTGCGCCGGCAATTGCTGCCGTCGATCCTTCAGCAGGGCACCTACCGGGGCACCCTCTACTCCGTTGCCACCTTCGATTCCGGGCTGGGCCTGTGGGGCAACCGCAAGCAGCTGCGGCGCGCCGGCGTGCGCATCCCCACTTCGCCGGCCGACGCCTGGACCGCGGACGAGTTCCGCGCCGTGCTGGCGGCGCTGGCCGCCCGCGACAGCGACGGCCAGGTGCTGGACCTGAAGCTCAACTATCCCGATGAATGGTTCACCTATGCATTCTCGCCCCTGATCGAGTCGGCGGGCGGTGACCTCATCAACCGCAGCACCTATCGCAGCGCCCAGGGCGTGCTCAATGGGCCCGCGGCCGTATACGCCATGCAGCAGGTGCAGGACTGGATCCGCTCCGGTTACGTCGACCCGAATCTTGACGACGCCGCCTTCGTCGACCGCCGGGTGGCGCTGGCATGGGGAGGGCATTGGAACTATCCGCGCTATCATCGCGCGCTGGGCGACGACTTGGTGCTGCTGCCGCTGCCCCGCTTCGGCCCCCGCCTGGTCACCGGCCAGGGCTCGTGGAACTGGGGCATCACCACCCACTGCCGGCGGCCCCGGGCCGCCGCCCGCTTCCTGGAATTTCTGCTGCAAACGCCACAGGTGCTCGCCATCAGCGATGCCAACGGCGGCGTGCCGGGAACCCGTGCCGCCATCGCCCGTTCCCCGCTGTATGCCAGCCACGGACCCCTGCGCCTGTTCGCGGAACAGTTGTTGGACGGGTACGCCGTGCCACGGCCCCGCACACCGGCCTATCCGGTCATCAGCTCGGCTTTCGCCGCGGCCTTCCGCGCCATCCGCAACGGCGCCGATGTGCAGCGGGCCCTGAACCATGCCGCTGCGGTGATCGACCGGGACATCCGGGACAACCACGGTTACCCGCCCGCCGCCAACCGGCGTGGGGGGCGGTCATGATGCGCAATCACCACGGCGCCAACAGCGGCGAGGCGCGGGCGGCGTGGTTGCTGACCCTGCCGGCGCTGCTGGGCCTGGCACTGTTCGTGGTGCTGCCGTTCCTGCTCGCCGTCGGCATGTCGTTTACCAACCTGCGCCTGGGCTCACCGCTGCCGCTGGAGTTCGTCGGCTGGCGCGAGTATGTACGCATTTTCCACGATCCGCGCTTCCTCCGGGCCCTGCTCAACAACGCCCTGTTCGCGCTGGCGGTGGTGCCGGTTCAGACCGGCCTGGCGCTGGCGCTGGCGCTGCTGCTCAACCGCAAGCTGGCCGGATCGACCATGTTCCGGGTACTGTTCTTCATGCCGGTGGTGTTTCCGCTGTCCCTGGTCTCGGTGGTGTGGATCCTGATTTACGCGCCCGGACCCAACGGCCTCATGAACAGCGTCCTGCATGCACTGAGCCTCGGTGCCTGGCAGCCGCGGGATTTTCTCCACGATCCACACTGGGCGCTGCCGGCGGTCATGCTCACCTCGGTCTGGCAGGGCGCGGGATTCCAGATGGTCGTGCTGCTGGCCGGCCTGCAGTCGATTCCCGGCGAGCTCTATGAAGCCGCCGCCATCGACGGCGCCGGATCGTGGCGGCGCTTTATCCACGTCACACTGCCGCAGCTGCGCAATCCGTTGGTGTTCGTGGTGCTGGTCACGTCGATCCTGGCGTTTCGGGTCTTCGACCAGGTCCGCATCATGACCCAGGGCGGACCCAACGGCGCGTCGTCCACGGTCATCTACGAAGCCGTTCAGGCGGGCTTCGACCGGGCGCAGGTCGACCGGGCGGCGGCGATGACGGTGGTGTTCTTTGTGGTCGTATTGCTGATCACCCTGGCGCAGCGCCGACTGCTGCGCCAGGAGCGGGAGGTGCAATGACCCGGCGCCGGCGAGTGACGCTGCGCCTGCTGGACTACCTGGTGCTCGGCGCCGGGGCGCTGGTGTTCGTGGCGCCGGTGCTGTTCATGATCGCCGGCAGCCTGAAACCCGATGCACTGGTGCTGTCCCAGGCCGGATCGTGGCGGGCACTGGTACCGGATACGGCTTCGTTGCAGAACTACCGTGACGTGCTGCAGCGCGTACCCTTCGGGCGTTACCTGCTCAACTCGCTGATCATCAACGCCTCCATCGTGGCATTGGGGCTGGTGGTCAACTCGTTCGCAGCCTATGCCCTGGCGCGACTGCGCTGGCGCGGCCGTGACCTGGTGCTGGCCGCGGTGCTGGCAATCCTGGTGATTCCGTTCGAGGCCATCGCCGTGCCGTTGTTCTATGAGCTCACGGCGCTGGGGTGGCGCAACACCTACGGCGTGCAGATACTGCCGTTCGTGGCCAATCCATTGTCCATCTACCTCTTCTACAGTTTTTTCCTCGGCCTGCCCCGGGAACTGGAGGAGGCCGCACGCATCGACGGTGCCGGAGCGCTGCGCACGTTTGTCAGCGTAATCGTGCCCAACGCCAAACCAGCGTTCGCCACCGTCACCATCGTGACATTTTTGTTCTACTGGGGCCTGTATCTCTGGCCGCTGCTCATGACCAGCGGCGAGTCGGTGCGGCCGCTGCCGCTTAGCATCGCCACCTTCTACTCGCTGCCGCCGCTGCAATGGGGCGATATCATGGCGTTCGGGGTCATGATGGTGTCGCCGGTGCTGCTGCTGTTCATCGTGTTTCAACGATGGTTTGTCCGCGGCGTGGCGGCCACCGGCATCAAGGGGTGAAACTGTGGCAACCGTCGAGCTGCGTCATGCAACCAAGACCTACCCGGACGGCACCCGGGCGGTGGACGACCTGTCCATGACCATCGAGGACGGCGAGCTGACGGTGCTGCTGGGCCCGTCCGGGTGCGGCAAGTCGACGCTGCTGCGCATGGTGGCCGGACTCGAGGACATTTCAGCCGGCGACCTGCTGCTCGACGGAAAGCGCGCCAACGAGCTGAGCCCGCAGCAGCGCAACGTGGCCATGGTGTTCCAGAACTACGCCCTTTACCCGCACATGACCGTGCGGCGCAACCTGGAGTTTCCGCTGCGTATGCGCCGGCTGGCGAAACGCGAGGTACGGCGGCGCACCGAGGAGGCCGCCCGCATCCTCAACCTCACCGACCTGCTCGAACGAAAGCCCGGGGAATTGTCCGGCGGGCAGCGACAACGCGTGGCCATGGGCCGGGCCATCGTGCGCGAGCCGGCGCTGTTCCTCATGGACGAACCGCTGTCCAACCTCGACGCCAAGTTGCGGGTTCAGTTGCGCACGGAGATCGCCGCACTGCAGCGCCGCCTGGGCACCACCACGCTGTATGTCACCCACGACCAGGTGGAGGCCATGACCCTGGGTCAGCGGGTCGGCGTCATGCGCGGTGGCGTACTGCAACAGGTGGCGCCGCCGGCGGAACTGTACGACCGTCCCGCCAATCTGTTCGTCGCCGGATTTTTGGGCAGCCCGCCCATGAACATCTTCCCCGCCATTTTGGAACGCGACGGCGACACCCCCCACCTGCGCTTCGGCGAACAACGCCTTGCCCTGCCCGATGCGGCGCCGGCAAGCCTGCGCGGTCGACCGGCCTGGGCCGGCCTGCGCCCCGAAGCCTTCGACTGGCACGGTGTGCGGAGCGCTCCGGCCTCGGTCCGGGTAACGGTACGGGCAGTGGAAACCCTCGGCCACGAACAGGTGGTGTTCTTCGACGCACCCGACATGGGGGCGGGCTATCCGGCCGGGGGGCCCGCGGCCGACCTCATGGCCGCCCGCCTCGACATGGCGCACCGCGCGTCGGCCGGCGAGGAACTGGCGCTGGCGGTGGATACGGCAAAACTCCACTGGTTCGACGACCAGGGCCGGGCCCTGGCAGCCGCGGACCGGTAAGCGGGCCGCCGCCCCGTTCGAACACCCGCAGCCAACAGCCGGCGCAAAACGAACCGCTGATCCGCAACTGAAACGACGGCCTTCGGCAGTCATATACGCACTTCACGTACGGATGCAGGAGTGCAACATTCCACGCATAATCGACCGCAATGACGACGTTTGGCGTTCGGACCAAAAAGTGGTGGTCGTGGTTAGCCGCGCAGTGGGCTTATGTTTTCGTCGTCACGCCGCTGCTTACCGACTGGATGGAAACCGGGCACCTCCCGCGGCGGCCCCGGGAATTTATCACCGAGGTGGTGCTCGGCATCATGCTGGCAGTGGGAATCCGCATCATCTATCGCGACATGGCGCGTCTGCGCACCATGGCCGAGACCGACTCTCTTACGGGGCTCTATAACCGGCGCAAGTTTTTCGAGGATCTGGAGCACGAAGTGATCCGCGCCCAGCGCTTGGGAACGGCGCTGTCGCTGGCCTATATCGACGTCGATGACTTCAAGGTCATCAACGACGCCCACGGCCACGCCGCCGGCGACCGGGTGCTGCAGGACATCGCCGGGCTGTTGGTATCCGGTGAGCGCAGGGAGGTGGACTCCGCCTATCGGCTCGGTGGTGACGAGTTCGCCGTGCTATTGGTGGGCGCGAATGCCGACGAAGCGGGCGCCGTACTGGAACGCACCCGGCAACAACACGGGAGCGACTTTCAAACGCTGCGGCGGTTGCAGGTCAGCCTGTCGTACGGCATTGCCGAACTCGATCCCAACGAGTCTCCGCACGCCTTCACCCGCCGCGCCGACGCCATGATGTATGACGCGAAACGGCGCGAACACAGCAAGCGCCTGCGCTTGGGTTGACACAAGCATACGGCGTGCTGGAGCCGGGTGCACACGGGCAGCGTTCTGGAACACGTGTACCCGACAGGGTACAAGCGGCCCGGCGCGTACGCGCTGCGCACGTGACATAGCCTGCTTTCGCGTTGGTGGATGCGCTTCGCTTATCCACCCTACCGTATCTACTGCATTCATCGTAGGGTGGATAAGCGAAGCGCACCCACCACGCAAGACCTCGTGTAAAACGCCGCAGTCAGCGCCGCCGGCGCCACAATCGTACGATTTCGTCCTCGCCCAGCGGCTGCGGGTGCTTGACGCGCACACTGTCCAGCCATTCATGGGCGAAATCACGCTGCAGGTAGAGATTCAGCGCCATGGTCACGCCCATGGCGATCAGGGCGCCGAGACTGGCGAGCGCCATATCCTTCTGTGCGTCCCATACGTCGCCCTGGGTGCCGAGATAGGCAACGCCCAGGTCGCCGCCGAACAACTCCGCCGCGCCCCACTCGAACAGCTCGAACAGCATCGACGTGGACATGGTGATATCCAACGGCAGGAAGTATCCCCAAAAGCCGCGCACGTCGGCAACGCGCAAAAACAATTCGCGGATCGGGTAGGCGAGCAGCAGGCCGTAAGAGAAATGCACGACCCGGTCGAAGTCGTTGCGCTGCCAACCGAGCACGGAATTCAGGGAGTGACCGGTGAGCGCGCGCCACCAGTCATCGTACGGCACCTTGGCATAGGTGTAGTGGGCGCCGACCGAGTGCAGGCACAGAAACAGGAAGATCAGCGTGTAGGAAATCCGTGACAAGGGCAAGCGCCGATAAGTGGCCGCGAGCACGGCCACGAACACCACCAACAGCAGGTTCTCCAGCGCCCAATCGTGGCGATCCAGGGGCGCCACAGCCAGCAGCAGCCATACGACGGCAAACAGCAGGGACAGAAACAAGAAATAGCGGCGATGCGAAATCTGCACAGAATTCCCTTTTCCTGAAGGACCCCGGGCGCCGTTCCGGGCACTACGCTCCGGGTACAGCCTACACCAGCGTCTTACGGCGGCCAACGGATGCGCCTGCCCACCTTGGGCGGCTGACACAAATCTGTCACCCGGCGCGGTTATCTTCGGCCGGGAAACCGAAGACTGGAGTAAAAGCCGATATGCATACGCCCAGTTCCAAATTGGCCGCCAGCCGCGCCCGGCACCCGGTGGATGAGCAGCGCCTGCGGGAGGAAATCGCCTATTTCGAAAAGCGGCTGTACCAGATGGGCCTGGCCGGAGACTGCGCATACGAGCGCGCCCTGGCCGCCGCCTTTCGTACCCTGTTGCAGGAGCGCAGGAACCTGCTCGGCGTGGGCGCGTCCGCCAGCGGCTGATTGCGCACTTTTGTGTCCGCGACCGTCCGCCGCGCGGCGCGCGTACACCCGCTCATGGCGGCGGAAACCGACAGGGCTCCACCCGCCAGCGCCGCGGGCCGGCACGCAGAATCAGACACGAGGGGCCGCCATAGGTCCGGGCTCTGCCCGCGGCGCCCGGATTGAGAATCCATGGCTCCTGTTGGCAATCGATGGACAACCGGTGGCTGTGACCGTAAACCACGGCGCGCGCATCAGGATAGCGGGCGCGAAGCCGCTCATGACGCCGTCGTGCAGGTCCGGCCCGGTCACCATGCACCACCACCAGCTCACCGCCGGGCAACCGCCAGCTGGCCTCCCATGGCAACGATTCCAGCACTTCGGCCTCGCCGTGCGGCCACTTGGCTGCCACGTCGTTGTTGCCGCGTACCGCCAGCACCTGACCATCGCGGGGGCGCAGCGCCTGCAATACCGCGACGGCACCAACGTCGCCCGCGTGCACCGCTACGTCACAGCGCGCAACCGCTTCAGCGACCCGCGGGTCGAGTTTGCCGTGGGTATCGGCGATCACCGCCACCAGCAAAGCAGCACGGCCACTGGGCATCGATTGCAGTCCTGTCACTTAGGGCCTGTTGACACTAGCGAAGCACCTACTGTTGGGCCTGAGAAACCGTCAATCAACGCGCGAGGCGCGTGGTTTGGTGACGCCAAATGAGCGACGGGCAACGCCGAGTGACGGCTTCTCAGGCTCGACCCGCCGGGCCGGGCCGCGTTTGGCGTCCCGCTGCGTTGCCGTTCGCTTATGTAGCCGGGCTAAACCGCGCTCACGGCGCCTTACCGGACATAAAACGCGGTGCCGGCAGCAGGTGCTGCGGTAGTGTTAACAGGCCCTGATGGGTTCAACGCCAGTACAGCACACGGCAGCGCTCGCGCTCAAGGCCGCCGGAGCATGCAACCCGGCGCGATGCGGCCTACAATGGCCCCAGCATTCCGAAGCAACCACTGCGCGGGCCCATGCCCACCTATCCCGACCGCCAACAACAGATCATCATCGCCCACGCCGCCCTGATTGTGAGCGTGGTGCGGGTTTGCCAAAACCGCAGCCTGCTGCCGGAGTTGCGGCCGGTGCTGCAGGCCCTCGACGAGCACGGCCAGCGGCCCCTGGCAGAGACCATACGGCGCATTCTCAAAGGCGAGCGCGACCCCTATCTGCTCGCGCCGCTTGACCAGGAGGACCGGACGGTGGTCGAGGCGATTCTGCGCGGGCTGCAGGATCCCTCCACCCTGCCGGATCCCGATGCCGCGCCGCAGGCGGCGGCCGCCGCGCCAGGCCTGGCCAGCATCATTCATGCAGCCGCCGCCGGCCAGGCGGACGCCCTGCAGGCACTGGGAAACATGGCCGAGCAGATGACGGCCGCAGGCGGCGACATGGCGCGCCTCGGCGGAATCATGCGGCGGCTGGTCGACGGCGACCGGGATCCCGACCGGCTGTGCCAGGGCATGGGCACGCAGGCACAGTCACTGGTGTTGTCGATCCTCGAAGAGTTGGCCAAGCGCGAATACCATTAAATCAACCGGCGTTGCGGTGCCGGCGCCCGGGGCTACCCTTAAGGCATAGTACCTCGAGTCCCCAACCGACACGGAGGTATTCCGCCATGCCCGACTCCATCGAGATCGCGCGCCGCGTGGCCTACACACTACTGATCGTCGGTGTATTGCTAACGGTGGTGTGGGCGATCGAACCGTTCTACGGCGCTGCCTACAAGCTGTCACTGACCGACCTTGCCTGGGGGTTGCTGCCCTACTACTGCTATTCCCTGCTGATCCGGCTGCCTGATCCGTATGCCGTGCTCGCACCCGGTGTGCTGCTGCTGGGCGTGGACCTGACCGCGCATATCCAGGCCGGCGCAACCGGCAACGAGAATCTGACGCTGTATCTCCCATTGCTCCTGACGGTGGTCGCCCTGCCGGTCGGCGTCGCCATTGGCTATGGCCTGCGCCGCGTCTTCGGCAGGCAGGCGGGCACGCACTCTGCGGCGTGACCGGGCTCCCGGTCAGTCAATCCGGAAGAAAGCCCTCGCCGTGGCGGTGCTCGCCGCCGCCACGTCATCGGCGGTGCGGCCGCTGCAGCGCGCCACAGCCGCGCAGATGTGGGGAAGATACATGGGTTCGTTGCGCCGCCCTTTGGGCACCGGCCGCAGGTCGCGCGGCAACAGATACGGCGCGTCGGTTTCCAGCATCAGCCGCTGGGGTGGAATCCGGGCCACCGCCTCGCGCAGCGCGGCGCCCCGGCGCTCGTCGCAGATCCAGCCGGTGACGCCGATGTGCAGATCCAGATCCAGGTAGGCCGCCAGTTCCTCAGGGCCGCCGGTGAAGCAATGGGCCACGGCGCCGCGCAGGCGGTGACGGTGGCGGGACAGAATCTCCAGAAAACGGCCGTGAGCGTCGCGCTGGTGCAGGAACACCGGCAGGCCCACCTGCGCCGCGAGCTCCAACTGCGCCTCGAACCAGATCGCCTGGTCCCCGCGGGCCGAATAGTCGCGATTGAAGTCCAGTCCGCACTCGCCGACGGCAACCACCCCGTCGGCAGCGGCCAGGTCCGCCAGCCGGCCCAGGGTGGTGTCGTCGCACTCGCCGGCATGATGGGGATGCACGCCGGCGGTCGCGTATAACACCCCCGGACAGGCCCGAGCCAGGTCCGACGCCGCGGCGCTGTGGCCGACGTCCGTGCCGGTCACCACCATCGCCGTGACCCCGCAGTCCCGCGCCCGCGCCACCACCTCGGACCGATCGTCGCGAAATACGCGGTTGGTAAGATTGACCCCGATATCGACCAACACCCTCCGATTCCCCTTTCAGGCCCGCGCCACCGGCATTCCGGCACCGACTTGTCGCACGATCAGTTGCACATAAAACGTCAATAATGTGACTCACTCAACTAAACCCGTCGCTGCGATCTGTTAGCTTGAACTCAATCCTCGATCGTCGTACCGGGAGGTCATGATGATCAACAAAAAAACCTTTCAAATCAGCTTCCTAACAGTCCTCCTCGGATGCAGCAGCTGCGCCCTCGCCGCGGACCCGGTATCGGCGGTGCTCGGCCTGCTGTTCATGGAGAAGGTGTCCACACCCGCACACCAGCACAAGGCACCGCCACCCCACCGCTGGCGCGATTTCCTTTCGCCGCCGCAGCGGGCGGTGCTGAAGCGAATGGAGGAGTACACAGCCATTGGCGCCTGTGTTGCCAAGGCCGATGCCAACGATCCCATCGCCGCCTACCAGGTGCGCAAGATCGCGCAGTTCGGCAGCAATCTGGAGCGGGCCATTGGCCGCGACGGCCGCACGCCCGATATCACCCGCATGCGCTACCGCCGTCCGGCCAAGGCGTACCGCTGGTGCGTGGCGCACAGCGGCGGCACCGCCCGCCGGGCGTCGCTGGCGCAGGACGCGCACCGGCTCGCACGCATGGTCCGGGGAGTGGAGCCCCAACGGTCCCTGCTCGCGTCGGCCCACGAGTGACGGCAACAGGGAAACTCGCACCGTCAGTGGTTCTTCAGGTAACGGCTGTCGTCGAAGGTGCTGACCCAGCGCGGCCGGTAGACCACGAACACGGTCATCAGCATGCCACTGATGAAACCCTCCGGAAACAGCATCAGCGGGAAGTAGCGCAGGTAGTTATCGACCACGTAGCCCAGGGAATAGGCATGGGACAGGCTGAGCACGGCAGTGGTCACCAGGCCGACCGCCGCAATGGAAGCTGCAGCGCCAAAGAACGCACACAGGAATATGTAGACGAAGAAATTGTTCGGCAGCCGACGGTCCACCAGCCGGAAAATGCCGTAGCTGACCGCCACCGGGACTACCCCCATCAACAGCGCATTGACCGCAAGCATGTGCCAACCCGTTCCGCTGTTGATCGCCAGGCCCAACACCACGACGCTGGCAGCCATTACCGCAAACTCCCACCCGAACATCAGCGTGAGAACGGTCGCGCCCAGCAAGTGCAGGTGGAGTCCGGCCGCGAACCCCGCCTTCATGGTCCACAACAACATTACGATCACGGTCGCACCCAGGAGCACGTGCATCGATTCGTTGCTGCGTAAATGCCGCCACGGCGCCCGCCAGATGGCAAAAATCAGCACCGGCCAGTAGATCAGGTGCCCCACCACCAGCCACGCCGTCGACAACAGTCCGTCTGGGAAATTCATACCCAAAATAGTAGCTCGAACCAGCGCGCGAATCGATGGCCGGCTGGACGGCGGAACGCCAAAGCAGCCGAACTATAGATCCCGAAAATCCCCGTTGATCGGGTCGGCAAAGCGCATGTGGCGGGCGGCATTGGCTCCGGCCAGGCAAGGAAGGACGCCCGGGCGTTGGATGCACCCGGGCGCAAAAGGGAGGACTCAGAGAGAAGATGGGCGTGCCAGGTCCAAATGACGGCCTTAGGGGCGCCCGGGGAGATCCGGGTGCTCGACTTCGAATCTGTCGATGTCCGGCTGCCCGACCTCCGGTTTGCCGGGGCCGACCACCCCGACGCGCGCCTTTTCCTCGTCGCCGCGGCGCTTCCGGCCGTCGGCGCGTCTGCGGACGGACCCGACCGCCAACAACCAGGGAAAGCCACCGCTTGCGTTGCATCGGAATCTCCCCCGCACAACCGGCTGCGGAAACCGTCACCCCTTGCCACGGACCCCTTACCCGACCGTGAGAATATGTGGGTTTTTTTCCCACGTCAATTACCATGGCAGTCGTATTCAGCGAAATGTGACGGCGTTCACGCGGAATGGCGGTGGACGAAGCCCATACTATGCCTCGATACGCCCGGAGAATGCCGCCCGGACCCGCGCATACGGCCACTGGTCAAGGAGCTGCGTCTTTTTTTACCGTGGACCTGAAAAATCCTGAGCACCCTTTCGCCCGTCATAATTCCCGCTGTGGCCGTCGCTTGGATGGAATTTTTTCCCACAAGTCCCTAACATCCGTAGCATGGAAACACCACCGCCATCCCAGGGCGCCGGAACACCGCCGCCATCCCTGGTCACCGGCCTGCGGCGCGTCCTGCGCCCCCTGATCCGGCTGCTGCTCGCCAGTGGTGTCACCTACCCGTTCCTGGCCAATCTCCTGAAATCCGTCTACGTCGAGGTGGCGGAACGGGATTTCCGCATTCAAGGCAAGCGCCAATCCGACAGCCGCATCAATCTCCTCACCGGCGTGCACCGTAAGGACGTCAAACGGCTGCG
>JARRNJ010000073.1:0-34669 GCA_037385045.1 Gammaproteobacteria bacterium
CTTTACCTGCTGCTCGGCATCGTCTGCCTGGCGCTCCTGGGCGGCGCACTATACGTCCAATACGGGTTGAAAGAGGAACCATGTCCGCTGTGCATCCTGCAGCGCTACGCCTACACGTTGATTGCCATATTCTCGTTTGGCGCGGCGATCAGCGGGGCCAGGGGCCTGAGCGTAGCCCGCTGGCTGACGGGATTGGCGGCCTTGGGTGGAACGGCGGCGGCAGCGTACCTGGTCTGGATTCAGGCGCACCCGTCGCTGAGTTGCGGCTATGATGCCGTCGAAGCCTTCGTCGACCGCCTCCCGCCGGGCCACTGGCTGCCGTCGGTATTCAAGGTGCAGGGGCTTTGTCAGACCGTCTATCCACCGCTGCTGGGCCTTACGCTGCCGGTGTGGTCGTTGATCGCCTTTATCCTGATCCTGCTCGGCGTATTGTTTCTGCGCCCGGCGCGCGGTTAGCGTGCGCTGGCAGCCACCGACCGGACGCGGGAGTCGGTGACGGCGCCGAGCTAGCCATTCGGTGCACCTCCCGACATCTGCCAGCACCGGGCGGTTTCCACCACCGCGGCGCAGACCTGTTCGACTTCAGCAACGGAGGGGGCGCGCGACCCTTCGCCGCCGGCCGCCATGCCCACGACCGCCAGCCGCGCCGGCAGCCCGTCCAGCGCCCGCCCCAGGGCCAGTGCCTCGGCCAGGCCCAGCCCGTGGCTGGACGCATGGCCGCTTCCATGCTGCAGCCGATGGCCGTCCAGGCACACCACTGTCCCACGGCGCAGCGCGTCATCTTCGATGGCGTCGACCAGTATTGCGGCATGGCTGTCGCCGATGGCGGCCAGCAGACCGGCTCCCGGGCGATCCAGTGCCGACAACTCCGCGTCGCCCAGGCCGAACAACCGCCGCGCGCCGTCGCCGCGTATGCGTTCGATCACCAGCCAGCCGAGCTGGTCGAAGCCGAACGGCGACCCGATGCCGACAATGTGCATGGGTATCTCAGCGACGCACCGTCAGACGCAGGAAATGGGTGGAACAGGAGATACAGGGATCGTAATTGCGGATGACGCTTTCGCCGTGGCGGCGCAGATCGTCTTCGCTGCGCTCCAGGCCGAACGCCTCCAGGCTGCGGCGCAAGTCCTCTTCAATGTGCGCCTGGTTCTGGCTGGTGGGCGGCACGATACGCGCGCTTCGCACCTGCCCTTCCGGATCGAACTCGTAGCGGTGCCAGAGGATTCCGCGCGGCGCCTCGGTGCAGCCGAAGCCGACGCCCTCGCGCGGCGTCACCGGCACCGCGCAACGGCCCGGCTCATAGTCTTCCAGCAGGCGCAGCGCCTCGGTCACGGCGTAATACAGCTCCGCGGCGCGGGCGACAATGCTGTGAAACATATTGGTGCTGGGAAAATCCAGGCCGGTGGCGGCCAGTGCCTCCTGCACGGCGGCCGGCAGCCGGTCCAGGTTCAGATTGAGCCGCGCCAGCGGCCCCACCAGATAAGGTTTGCCGTTGAGGCTGGCGTGCAGGGCGGTGGAATGAGGCACCTGAAATTCGTCGAAATGCAGGGCGTAATCCTCGCGGCCAATGTCGAGCCCGTCGCTGGACACCAACCGCCCCTCGTTCATGGGGTACTCGTCGGGATGGCGCAGCGCCACGCAAGTGAGGGGCCGGTGTTGGTCGGGCAGCGACAGCGCCGCAGTCCAGGCCACCAGCTCGCGGGCGTCGTCCAGACAGTCGCGCAGCAGCGCCGCCAACTCCGCCACGGCCTCGGGCGACGGCGCGTGGTGAAAGCCGCCGACGCGCACCCCGACGGGATGCACCGAGCGGCCGCCGAACAATCGCAGAATGCGGTTGCCGGCGTTCTGCAGGCGCAAACCCCGGCGGACCACCTCAGGATGATCCTTGGCCATGGCAATGGCGTCGCCGTAGCCGACGAAATCCGGTGCCGCCAGCAAATGAATGTGCAGCGCGTGACTCTGGATCCACTCACCACAGTAGAGAACCCGGCGCATGGCCCGTACCCACGGCCCCGGGTCGACGCCGAACGCCTGCTCCACCGCGTGCACGGCGCTCATCTGGTAGGCGATGGGACAAATGCCGCAGATGCGCGCCACCATGTCGGGGATTTCCTGGTACTCGCGCCCCTCGAGGAATTTTTCGAACAGCCGCGGCGGTTCGAAGATGCGCAGCCGCAGCTCGCCGATATGCCCGTCTTCGACGCTCAGCTCGAGCGCCCCTTCGCCCTCCACCCGGGCCAGGGCCGGCACATTGATCACCACGCGGCGTGACTCAGTCATCGCTTTGCTCCAACCACCGGCGCCCGGCTTCGGCGAAAGCCGGTGCGCCATTGTTGATGAACAGAAAGCGCCGGGCGACGGCATCCGGCATCAGGCCCAGACCCTGCAGCCGCCGGCCCAGCGCCTCGGTGTTGGGGGATTCCGCCGGGCCGAAGCAGCCATAGCAGTCGCGGCCGAAGCGCGGGCACAGCGCACCGCAACCAGTGCCGGTCACCGGCCCCATGCACGGCGCGCCGGTGGCCACCAGCACGCACACCGCCTGATTGCGCTTGCAGTCCAGGCACACCTTGTCGTGATCCGCCGCCGGCATCACCCCGAACAACAGCGCCCGCACCGCCGCCAGCACCTGGGCGCCGGTCACCGGGCAGCCCCACAACTCCAGGTCCACCTTGACGTGCCTGGCGATGGGGGTGGACGTGTCGAGGCTGTGAATGTATTCCGGACTGGCGTACACGCCGGCGATCCAGTCGTCGGCATCGGCCAGATTGCGCAGCGCCTGCAGGCCCCCGGACGTGGCACAGGCGCCGATAGTGATGAGACGGCCGCTATTGGCACGGATGCGCTGAATGCGCTCAAGGTCATCGGGCGTGGAAATGCTGCCTTCCACGAAGGCGATGTCGACGCGGGCCTCGGGATCCATCATGCCGGCTTCGACGAAATGCACGATGTCGACCAGATCCGCCAGCTGCAGCAGGTCCTCACCCAGATTGAGAAAGGCAAGCTGGCAGCCGTCGCAGGAGGCGAACTTGTGCACGGCGACCGTGGGCTTTGCCGTTGGCATCAGAACCCCCGCACCCCGAACAGGGGCGCAATACGCGGATAGTTGAACACCGGCCCGTCGTGGCAGATGAAATCGGGGCCGTACTGGCAGTGGCCGCAGCTGCCCACTGCACACTGCATATTGCGCTCCATGCTCAGCCACAGGGATTCGGCCGCCACGCCCCGCTTGAACAGCTCCTGGGCGGTGAAGCGCATCATGATCTCCGGGCCACACATCATCACGGTACAATCGTTGACGTCGAACCGGGCGTGCTGCAGCAAATTGGTCACCCGGCCCACGTACCCCGGCCAGTCGGGGCGCGCCACGTCCGCGGCCAGCAGCACCTGGGTGTTGTCCAACGCCGCCCATTCCTCGTAGCGGTCGCGCCAGATCAGGTCGTCGGAGTGCTTGACCCCCTGGATGATCACCAGGCGCCGGAATTGCGCCCGCCGGCGCACAATGTAATTGATCACCGACACCACCGGCGCACAGCCCAGCCCGCCGGTGACCACCAGCACATCCCGGCCCGTCGCACGCTCCAGCGGCCAGCCGCGCCCGTAGGGGCCGCGAATGCCGATGCGGTCGCCAGCGCGCAGCTGGGCCAAGCCCCGCGTGACGCGTCCAATCGCGCGAATGGTGTGGTCCAGCAGCTCGTCGTCCTCCGGATCGGAGACAATGGATATCGGCACCTCCCCGACTCCATAGAGGTACACCATGTTGAATTGCCCGGGGGCGAACCGGTAGGCGCGGTGCGCCTCGGCGTCGGCCAGGCGCAGGCGCAAGGTGAAGATGCCGGGGGTTTCCTCGATCCGCTCCACCACTTCGGCTTCGCCCGGCAGATAGGCGTTGATAGTCACGGCTTCCGGGCACACAGGGCGCTCGCCTCCTCGGTGATATCGATGCCCGCCGGGCACCAGGTGATGCAGCGGCCACAGCCGACGCAGCCGCTGCGCCCGTACTGGTCGTGCCAGGCGCCGAGTTTGTGGGTCAACCACTGGCGGTAACGCTGGCGGGTTTCGGCACGGATGGTCAGGCCGTGAATGTAGCTGTGGCCCTGGGTGAAACAGGAGTCCCACTCGCGCAAGTGGTAGCTGTGGCTGCCGTCCAGGGCCGGCTGCTCCGTTTCCCGATGACAAAAGCACGTCGGGCACACGGAGGTGCAGTTGCCGCAGGCCAGGCAGCGCCCGGCCACCTCTTCCCAGCGGGGATGCTCGAGATTGGCGAACAGGTCATCGCGCAGGTTCGGCGACGGCAGCCCGCGCACCTGCCGCCGGGCGGCCTCGCGGGTCTGCGCCGCAGCGGCTTGGAGCTGCGCTTGCTCCGACGGCGCCAACGCCAACTGCTGCAGCAGCTCGGCGCCCGCCCCGGACCCCGCCGCCGCCACGAACCCGTCGTCCAGCTCATCCAGGACCAGATCGAACCCTTGCTCGGCGCGCGGCCCGTCGCCGGTGGAAGCGCAGAAGCAGGTGGCCGCGGGATGGCTGCAATTGACGGCCACGAGGAACAGACCGCGGCGCCGGGCGCCGTAGTAAGGATCCGGCGCCGGGCCGCCGAGAAAGTGCTTGTCGTGCAGGTCCAGCGCCGCCAGGTCACAGGCGCGAACGCCGATCACGGCCACCGGCTCCGGCTCGGGCAGCTGCGCCTGGAACTGCAGCCGGCCGTGCTCATCGCGCGCCGCGCGCCACAACGTTTCGCGCGGCGCGAACAGCAGCGGGCGCAGCGCCTGCGGGCCGTTGGCCCAGGCGAACCAGCGCGGCGTGCCGGTGTCCTGGAGACGGTAGGCGCCCGGGCTCTGGCGATCCTCCACGCCCGCCGGCAGCTGCCGGCAGTCGCCGATGGTGTCGTAGACGATGGCGCCGCCGCGCACCTGCGGACCGACGCAGCGGAAGCCGCGCGCCTGCAACAACTCGATCACCTGCTGCAACGCGCTGCGCGGCAGGAACAGGGATTGTGGATACTCGCTGGCAGTCACGGCTCGCGTCAATTGTTCTCAGGAAAGCATTCCCAATCCTGGCACAGAGTCTGCGGCCTGGCCGCCGCCCGGTCAAATCCGGACGCGCCACGCCGCAAAACCGGAGGCGTCAGCCATTGTTTAGCAGATTCCAGTGACCATGCCACAAAAGCCACCGCCGCACAGGTTCCAGGGCCCGGAGCACGTACGGTCCGGCGCTGCCGGCTGCCTGCCCAGGCAGTTGAAACTGAGGGCATTCCCATCGCCCGCCCGACGCCCGGGCCCTGGGCCGATGAACGCGCGGCCGGCAAATGCCGTTGGCCACGCACCGCCGCCGGGGCGGTGGTCTCCTGGCGTGTTCAGGGCAGGCGGATCCGAGACCCGTGCCGGCGCCGGTTGTCAGCGTCGTGGTCTATTGGCTATCTTTTTCCTTGACCACGCCACCCCGGCGCCCCGACAAGAGCCCGACAGAAGGCGACCCTTGATGTGACGGTTCGTGAATCCTCCCCGGCTGGTCGCAA
This sequence comes from Gammaproteobacteria bacterium, assembly GCA_037385045.1. GTDB lineage: Bacteria > Pseudomonadota > Gammaproteobacteria > JASBUN01 > JASBUN01 > JARRNJ01. The sequence goes on from JARRNJ010000073.1 coordinate 5,513, forward strand.
TCCGCCCATCGGTGCCATCATCGAAGTGCAGGGCCCGGTCGCCGTCATTGCCTGCGAGCCGCTGCCGCCCCTGCATCAGGCGTTGGAAGCGTGCCTCGATCACGAGACCTATCTGTTCGAGGTGCATCAGCACCTGGACGAGCGCCACGTCCGGGCCATCACGCTGCATCGCAGCGCCGGCCTGCAGCGCGGCATGCCGGTCTACGACACCGGCGCCCATCTGCACATACCGGTATCGCCGCAGTGCCTGGGCCGCCTGCTCAATGTCTTCGGCGAACCCCTCGACGGCGGCGATCCCTTGCCGGCCACCGAATTCCGCGATATCCACGGCACCCCCCTGGCGCTGTATGAAGCCCGCGGCGTCGGTGACGTGCTGGAAACCGGCATCAAGGTCATCGACCTGTTGTGTCCGTTCGTTCGCGGCGGCAAAACCGGACTGTTCGGCGGGGCCGGGGTCGGCAAGACGGTGCTGGTGATGGAATTCATGCATGCCATTGCCTCGATCCACGAGGGGGTGTCGGTATTTGCCGGGGTCGGCGAGCGAATTCGGGAGGGCCACGAGCTGTGGCGCGAGCTGCAAAACGCCGGCGTCATGCCCCAGTCCATGCTGGTGTTCGGACAAATGGACGAATCGCCCGGGGTACGGTTCCGGGTCGGGCTGAGCGCTCTGACCTATGCTGAATATCTGCGCGACACCACCCACAAGGAAGTCCTGTTTCTTATGGACAACATCTTCCGCTTCGTGCAGGCCGGCAGCGAAATTTCCAGCCTGCTGGGCCGCATGCCGGCCACGGTCGGCTACCAGCCCACCCTGGGCACGGAGGTGGCGGAACTGCAGGACCGCATCACCTCCACCAGCAGCGGCGCCATTACTGCGGTGCAGGCAGTGTACGTTCCCGCCGACGACATGGCCGACCCCGCGGTGCAGGCCATCCTCAGCCACCTGGACACGACCGTCATTCTGTCACGGGCGCAAACCGGCCGCGGCATTTACCCGGCGGTGGACCCGCTGCGCTCCAGCAGTAAGCTGATGGACCGCTTCGTACTCGGCAAGCGTCACTACAACATCGCCGAGGGCGTGCGCGAGCATCTGGCCCGCTACCAGGAGCTGGAAGACATCATCACCATGCTCGGCATCGAAGAGCTGTCCGAAAAGGACCGCCAGATCGTCATGCGCGCGCGCAAGCTGCAGCGCTACCTCAGCCAACCGTTTCACGTCACCGCCGAGCACACCGGCATTCCGGGCGCGTCGGTGCCACTGGACCAGACGCTGGCCGACTGCGACCGCTTTCTGACCGGGCAGTACGATCATCTCACCGAGGACGACTGCTACATGCGCGGCACCATGGGCGAGCCGAAAAAATGACCGGCTTCGTACTGCATCTCCAGGACGCCACCCATCACCAGCGCATCGATGGCGTCCGCTCGTTCGTCGGCGAGGATGACGGCACTGGTGTTCGGCCTGGCGCGCTTTCGTACCGGAACCGGGCCGTGGCAGTACCTGGCGCTGCCCGGCGGGCTGCTGTACTTCTTCGAGGACCAGCTATGCATCAGCACGCGCCGCTATCTGGTGGACGCCGACTATGACCGCATCACCGCGTCGCTCGAGGAGCAGTTGCTGACCGAAGAGGAATCCCTGCGCGAGATCAAACAACGACTGCACAACATGGAAGAACAGATGCTGAAACGCTTGTGGGAAATGAGCCGCAGCAGGGAAGCCGCACCGTGAACGAAGACCAGAAACTACGCCACCGCATCGAACTGCAGGTCAGGCGCATGAAGAAGTCACAGCGCGACCAGTCGTCGCTGCTGGCGCAAACCACCTACCTGGGCACGTTGGGCCTGTTGTTTATCCTGCCGGTTGCGGGCGGAACCTATCTGGGGCTTTGGCTGGACGAGCAGGCGTCCGGTTATTCGTTCATCTGGACGCTGCTGTTCCTGCTGCTGGGAATACTGGTCGGCAGCCTCAACGTGTTCCTGTTCATTCGCTCCCGGGGCTGACCATGCACAATCCCACCGCAACCGGCGCCGCCGTCTTTCACCTGGGTCCGCTCCCGGTCACGGTCACCGTCATCACCACCTGGGCGATCATGCTGGCATTGTGGCTGGCCGCCTGGTTGACCACCCGCAATCTGACCCAACAGCCGGGGCCGCTGCAGGCTGCCGTGGAAGGGATCGTCGGCGCCATCGAGGGCACCATCAAGGCCGTCTCGCCGCAGCACGCAGAGCGCATTCTGCCGTTCATCGCCACCCTGTGGGTCTACCTGGTGGCGGCCAACCTGACCGGCCTGATTCCGGGTCTGCACTCCCCCACCCGTGACCTGTCGGCAACCTTTGCCCTGGCCATCCTGGTATTTCTGTCAGTGCACTGGTTCGGCATCCGCGCCCAGGGCTGGAAGAGCTATTTCCGACATTACATCTCGCCGAGCCCCATCCTGCTGCCGTTTCACGTCATCAGTGAAATCACCCGCACCGTGGCGCTGGCGGTGCGTCTGTTCGGCAACATGATGAGCCTGGAAATGGCCGCGCTGTTGATTCTGCTGGTGGCCGGCTTCCTGGCGCCGATCCCGATCCTGATGCTGCACATCGTCGAGGCGCTGGTACAGGCCTATATCTTCGGCATGCTGGCCCTGATCTACGTCGCCGGCGGCCTCCAGTCCCAGGAACTGAGACAGCAGACCAACGAGGAACAACTTCATGAGTGACATGACCTGGTTCACCACCGCCTCCACCGTCGGGGCGGTCATTGCCATCGCCATCGGTGTGCTGGCCCCCGCACTGGCCATGGGCCGCGCCATCAGCCAGGCCCTGGATGCCCTGGCCCGCCAACCGGAGTCCGAGCGCGCCATCATGCGCACGTTGTTCATCGGACTGGCCATGATCGAGTCGCTGGCCATCTACTGCCTGGTCATCGTCCTTATCGTGCTGTTCCGCAACCCGCTGCTCGAATATCTGCTCAAGTAGGCCTTGTTCGCGGCGGCGGCCGCTGGAGATCAGTCAAGTGGAATTCACCTGGACCACATTCGTATTCGAGATCATCAACTTCGTCATCCTGGTGTGGATCCTGAAGCACTATTTCTACACGCCTGTGCTCAATGTGATCGCCAGGCGCCGCGACGAAATCCAGCAGACCCTCGACAAGGCCCGCGACATCCACACCCGCGCCGAAGAGACCCAGCAGCGCTACGAGTCGCGACTGGCCGATTGGGAAGCGGAAAAACGCGCCGCGCAGGAACAGCTGCACGATCAGCTGGACGAGGAACGCAAACAGCAACAGGAAGCACTGCGCGCATCGCTGGAAGAGCAGCGCAAGAAGGCACAAGTGACCGAGCAGCGCCGGCTGGGCGATCTGGCGCGCGAGCAGGAAATACGCGCCATTGAACAGGCGGCGCGCTTCGCCGCCCGACTCCTGGAGCGGGTCAGCGGTCCGGAACTGGAGGCTCGACTGGTGCAACTGGTTGCCGACGATCTCGCCAAGCTGTCCGGCGAGCAACTGGAGGCGCTGCGCGCCGCCATGCACGGCGAGGCGGAGCCGGTGGTGGTAAGCAGCGCCTACGAGCTCCCGCAGGGCCTGCGTGAGCACCTGCAGGCGGCGCTCGCCTCCGCCCTGGGAAACGAAGCCGTGCAGTGCCGCTTCCGGTGCGAACCGGACCTGCTGGCCGGCTTGCGCGTCAGCGTCGGCCCCTGGGTACTACGGGCCAACCTGCAGGACGAATTGCAGTTCTTCGCCGAGACCGGTCATGGTCCCGACTGAAGCGATTTCCTCTCCCCGCTCCCTGCTCGACCGCCAGCGCGCATGGATCGAGCGCTACCGGCTGCAGCTGCGGCTCACCGAACGGGGCAGCGTCGCGTCGGTCGGCGACGGCATCGCCTGGATCCAAGGGTTGCCGTCAGCCGCCATGGACGAGATTCTCGATTTCGGCGACGGCAGCCGCGGCGTGGTGTTCCAGCTGACGGCCGACTTCATCGGCGCCATCCTGCTGCAGCAGTCCGACCGGCTCACCGCCGGCACCACTGTCCACCTGACCGGCCGCCAGTTGAGCGTGCCGGTGGGCGACGCACTGCTTGGCCGGGTGATCGATCCGCTGGGCGACCCGCTGGACGGCCACGGACCGCCCGATTGCATCACCCGCGGCGTGCTCGAGGCCGGATCGCCGCCCATCATCGCCCGCGACTTCGTGCAACAGCCCCTGTACACGGGCAACAAGATCGTCGACACGCTGATTCCCATCGGCAAGGGCCAGCGCCAGCTGATCGTCGGTGACGAGGGCCTGGGCAAGAGCTCGCTCGCCATCGATACGGTCATCAACCAGCGGGACAAGAACGTCCTGTGCGTCTACGTGCTGGTGGGCCAGAAACGCTCCACCGTGGTCAGCACCCTGGAGACGCTGCGCGACAACGGCGCCATGGACTACACCTGCATCGTGGTCGGGGAAGCCAGCGCCCTGCCGGGGCTGAAGTACCTGGCACCGTTTGCCGGTTGCGCCGCAGCCGAAGCTTGGATGGCGCGCGGCCACGACGTGCTCATCGTCTACGACGATCTCAGCGCCCACGCCCGCACCTACCGCGAGCTGTCGCTGCTGCTGCGCCGCCCGCCCGGCCGCGAAGCCTATCCCGGCGACATCTTCTTTCTGCATTCGCGCCTGTTGGAACGATCCACGTGCCTGGATGCGGACCACGGCGGCGGCAGCATGACGGCGCTGCCCATCATCGAGACCGAGCAGGGCGAAATCGCCTCCTACATTCCCACCAACCTGATCTCCATCACCGACGGCCAGATCTATCTCGAACAGCGCCTGTTCTCAGGCGGCTTCCGCCCGGCAATCGACGTTGCCAAGTCGGTATCGCGCATCGGCGGCAAAGCGCAGCACGCCCGCATCAAGCAGGAAGCGGGCCGCATGAAGCTCGACTTCCTGCAATTCCTCGAACTGGAGGTGTTCACCCGCTTCGGCGCACGGCTGGAGGCGGCTATGGAAAAGAAAATTCGGCGCGGCAAGATCCTGCGCGAAATTCTCAAGCAGGAGCGGCTCACGCCGCTGCCGATCGAATTCCAGGAGGCCTGGCTCATCGCCTTCAACGAGGGATTGTTCGATGAGATGGAGCCGGAGCAGGTGCCCGAGGTGCTGGCCTCGATCGAAAAGCACGTACGCAATGCCGTCCTGGCGCTGGAGACCGGCCACGAACAGTGGCTCGAGGCACTGCGGACCTGGCTGGCGCCGCTGCCTTCGGGGGAAACATGAGCCGCTACCGTGACGTCGAACACCGTATGCATTCCCTGGACGAGATCAGCGGCATCATGCGCAGCATGAAGGCACTGTCGCTGATGGAAACTCGCAAGCTGACCGGATTTCTGGAGAGCCAGCAACGGGTGGTGCAGACCGTTGAACGCATGGCCGCCGATTTCGGCCAGCACTATCCCTTGTCGACCGGCGGCAGACCCACCGATCAGGGTAGGCACATATTCCTGCTGATCGGGTCGGAGCGCGGCTTCTGCGGCGACTTCAACGACGCTCTCATCGCCGCCGTGGACGAGGACACGCAGCATCTGCCCCCGGAGCAGTTGGCGCTGATCGCGGTCGGGCACAAGCTGCATGCCCGACTGGAAGGCGATCCGCGGCTGGCGGCGACGGCCGCAGCCCCGGTGGTCGCCGAAGAAGTCCGGGCCACGTTGACACACCTGGTCGGGATTATCGCCGACCTGCAGCGCGGGCACGGCGACCTGCGCCTGACGGCCCTGCACCACGACATGGATCGGCCCGGGTTGCGCCGCCGCCCGGTGCTGCCGCCGTTCGAGCAGCCATCGGCCGGAAAGCCGTTGTTCGCCTTCCCGCCGCGGCTGAACCTGGCGCCGGAACGGTTTCTCGGCCACCTGGTGGACGAGTATCTGTTCTCCATCCTCAACGAAATCTTCTACACCTCGATGATGGCGGAAAACCACCGCCGCGTGCAGCACCTCGACGGGGCGCTGGACCGCCTGGAGCGCGAAACGCACCAGTTGACCGTCCAACGCAATCGCCAGCGCCAGGAGGAGATCACCGAGGAGATCGAAATCATCATGCTCAACACGGGCGCCGTCGGTCCGGCGCATCCGGATTCAGCGGATGCCGGCGACCCTTGGCGCACCGGCCCGGCGGATGTCCGCAAACCCTCCCACCGCGGGCCGCGGTGACGGCCGGGACCCCACGCCATGCCTATACACACCGATGTGATCGCGCCGGTCATTCTGGGCGTTACCGGGATTCTGTTCTTCGCCGTACTCGGGCGCTTTACAGCGCGCCGGCTCGGCCAGCCGGCGGTTCTTGGCGAAGTGGTGATCGGCATTCTCATCGGCAACCTCGGTCACCTGTTGAACATCGACCTGGTCGAGGTACTGCGTGAGGGCACCGCGGTGTTCGACATGGTCGGTCACCTGTTGGCTGGAGAAAACCTGGGCGCGGTCGGACAGCAGATCCTCGGCGCCGACGCCGCCCCGGCCGTCCTGCACGTGCTCAGCGGACCGCATGGCGCCGATTATCTGAAGGTCGCCCAGACGGTGGACGTGTTTTCCCGCTACGGCGTCATTTTCATGCTGTTCCTGGTGGGCCTGGACACCAGCTTGCGGGAAATGCGCCGTTCCGGTCGCGAGTCGGTGCTGGTATCGCTGGTGGGCGTGGCGGCACCTTTCGTGCTGGGGGTGGTGGTGACGCGCCTGCTCCTGTCCGAACTCACCATCGAGGAGGACCTGTTCGTGGCCGCCACTCTGGTGGCGACCAGCGTCGGCATCACCGCCCGGGTACTGCAGGAACTCGACCGGTTGCGCTCCCGGGCGGCGCAGGTGATCCTCGGTGCGGCGGTGATCGACGACATTCTCGGCCTGGTGCTGCTCGCCATCGTCACCGGCATCATCGTGTCGGGCAGCGTGTCGTTGAGCGATGCGCTGTCCATCGTCCTGCTGTCATCGCTGTTCTTTATCAGCGCGTTCGCGCTGGGGCCGTATTTTCTCAACTTCACCATCCGCCTGGTGCAGCACCTGGACCTGGTGGAAGCCAAGATGTTCATCTCCTTTTTGTTCGTCATGGCGCTGGCCTGGCTGGCCAACCTGATCGGACTGGCGACCATCGTCGGTGCCTTCACCGCCGGTGTCATCCTCCACGACGGCTACTTCCGCCACTGGGGCGACGTCCAACGTCACCGGTTCACGATCAAGGACCTGGTGGCGCCGCTGGAGACCATACTGGTACCGATTTTTTTCGTGCTGATGGGTATTCAGGTCAAACTGGAGACTTTTTTCCACTGGCAGGTGCTGGGCGTGGCCTGCGGGCTCACGCTGGTGGCGATCATCGGCAAGCTGTTGGCGGGTCTCGGCGCCGACCGCGGCACCAACCGCCTGGCGGTGGGCGTCGGCATGATGCCCCGGGGCGAGGTCGGCCTGATCTTCGCGTCCCTGGGCAAGAGCCTGGGGGTGCTCAGCAGCGGCCTGTTTTCCTCCATCGTCATGATGGTGGTGATCACCACCTTGATCACGCCGCCGCTGCTCAAGCGCGCCCTGGGGCGCGACACGACCGTGGCCGGCGCTGAGACGTGAACCCCGGTGCTGGTGTCGCCCGGGAGCAGTCGTTACCCTATGCAATCATGACACCAAGCCGTTCCGTGCCAACGCCAATATGAATAAGAAAATCAAACGCATCCTGGCGCTCGTCGTAATCCTGGCGGTGCTGGCCGCAGCCCTCTGGTACTGGACCCGCCCGCAGCCGATCCCGGTCGCCCTGGCAACCGTCGACCGCGGACGCGTAGAGTCCACGGTGGCCAATACCCGCGCCGGGACCGTAAAGGCGTGCCGGCGCGCCAACCTGGCCCCGGCGACCGGCGGTCAGATCGCCGAGCTTCCGGTGCACGAGGGCGATCACGTCAAGGCCGGACAGGTACTGCTGGAACTCTGGAACGACGACCTGCGGGCCCAGGTGCTGCTCGACCAGCGCCAGGCGGTGGCCGCCGAGGCCAAGGCCGAGGAAGCCTGCATCGCCGCGGGAGTTGCCCGAAAGGAGGCGTCGCGCCTGAGCAAGCTGCTGAAAAGAGGCCTGGCATCCGAGGAGGCCGCGGACCGCGCCCGCGGCGACGCCGATGCCAAAAACGCCGCCTGCAACGCGGCGCGTGCCACCACGGCGGTCCAACAGGCGCGGGTCGACGTCGCCAAGGCGACCCTGGAACGCACGATCCTGCGGGCGCCGTTCGACGGCGTGGTGGGCAAAATCAACGGCGAGGTGGGCGAGTTCGTCACGCCCTCCCCGGTCGGCCTGCCGACGCTGCCGCCGGTGGACCTGATCGACGACAGCTGCCTGTACGTCACTGCACCCATGGACGAGGTGGATGCGCCGAACATCCGTCCCGGCATGCCGGTGCGCATCAGCCTGGACGCATTTCCCAAGCGCAAGTTTCCCGGCAAGGTGCGCCGCGTCGCGCCGTTCGTGCTGGACCGCGAAAAGCAGGCGCGCACCGTCGACATCGATGTCGACTTCGACACCACCGACGACACCCGGGGACTGCTGCCGGGCTACAGCGCCGACGTGGAGGTGATTCTCGCGGTCAGGGACGACGTCGTCCGGGTGCCCACCAACGCCATCCGCGAAGGGGACCGGGTGCTGGTGTACCGGCCGGTGGAGGGTACGCTCGAGGAACGCCACATCAAGACCGGCGTGGCCAACTGGGTCTACACCCAGGTGCTGGACGGCCTCAAGCCGGGAGACCGGGTGGTCACATCGGTCGACCGCGAGGGTGTGGGGCCCGGCACCCGGGTGGTGCCGGAACGCGGCGCCGGCAACTGATGGCGCTGATCGAGCTCAAGGGCATCCACCGGGTGTTCCGGGTCGGCGACCAGGACGTGCACGCACTGAATGACGTCAACCTCAACGTCGCCAAGGGCGAGCACTTGGCGATCATGGGGCCGTCGGGCTCCGGCAAGTCGACCCTGCTCAACCTCATCGGCCTGTTGGATCAACCCACCGCGGGGAGCTATTCCCTCGACGGACGCAACGTGACCGCATTGAGCGACGACGACCAGGCCCGGGTGCGGCGCAGCGAAATCGGATTCGTGTTCCAGTTCTTTCACCTGCTGCCGCGGCTGACCGCCGCCGAGAACGTCGAGCTGCCTCTGATCCTGGCGGCGGTCGCCCCGGCGCAACGCCGCCGGCGCGTCGAGCAGGCGTTGGCAGGCATGGGCCTGGCCGACCGCGCCGGGCACCGTCCGGACCAGCTCTCGGGGGGGCAGCGCCAGCGCGTGGCCATCGCCCGCGCCACGGTGACCCAGCCCAGCGTCATCCTCGCCGACGAGCCGACCGGCAATCTCGACCGCCACTCGGGACGGGACGTGATCGAACTGCTGGAACGCCTCAACGCCCAGGGCATCACCCTGATCGTCGTGACCCACGACCCGGAAATCGGCGCACGCGCCCACCGGCGCATCCACATCGTCGACGGGCGGATCACCGACGATTCCCGGGAACGGGCAGCCGGCAATGCGCCTGTTTGACGTCATCACCTTCGCCTGGGGCGCGCTGACCCGCTACCGCGCACGCACGACGCTGATCCTGCTCGCCATGGCCATCGGCGTCGCCGCCATCATCGTGCTGACTTCGCTCGGCGAAGGCGCGCGCCGTTACGTCACCAACGAATTCGCCTCACTGGGCACCCATCTGCTGATCATACTGCCGGGGCGCACGGAGACCACCGGCGGTGCCGCACCGCCCATGTTCATCGGCGAGACGCCGCGGGACCTGACCATCGACGACGCCGAGGCGCTGCGCCGCAATGGCTCGGTCGCCCGCGTCGCGCCGATGGTGGTGGGCTCAGCCGCGGTGTCCCACGGCGGGCTGGAACGGGAGGTGCCGGTGGTCGGTTCCACGTCGGATCTGCTCGAGGTGCGCCACTGGCGGCTGGCCGAGGGGCGCTTCCTGCCGCCCGGCAACGTCCATCAGGCGGCCTCGGTGTGCGTGATCGGCGCCAAGGTGAAACAGGAGCTGTTCGGCACCCGGCGCGCCCTCGGCGAGTGGCTGCGCATCGGCGAACGGCGCTTCCGCATCATCGGCGTGCTGGCGTCGGAAGGCCGCTCGATCGGCATCGACGTGCAGGAACTGGTCATCATTCCCGTTTCCTCGGCCCAGGCATTGTTCAACACGCCGTCGCTGTTCCGTATCCTGGTGGAGGCGCGCACCCGCGACGCCATCAAACCGGTCAGGCGGTTCATCCTGCGGACCCTCACCGAGCGCCACCAGGGAGAGGAAGACGTCACCGTGATCACCCAGGACGCCGTGCTCGCCACCTTCGATCGCATCCTCCAGGCCTTGACCCTGACGGTGGGCGGCATCGCCGCCATCAGCCTGGCGGTGGCCGGCGTGCTGATCATGAACGTGATGCTGGTGGCGGTCGCCCAGCGCACCGCCGAAATCGGGCTGCTCAAGGCCCTGGGCGCGCCGGCACGGCAGATCGCGCGGCTGTTCCTGGCCGAAGCGGCGGTGCTCGCCGTCGCCGGGGCGTGCATCGGCATTGCCGTGGGCCAGGCCGGCAGCTGGTTCATCGGCCGCCTGTACCCGAAGCTGCCGGTGGGTGCGCCGTGGTGGGCGGTGCTGGCGGCGCTGGCCATCGCGCTCGGCACCGCCCTGCTGTTCGGCGTCCTGCCGGCGCGGCGCGCGGCGCGGCTGGACCCGGTGCAGGCGTTGGCGAGGAGGTAGGGGTGGCGGTTTGGATCGTTGGTGGGTGCTACGCGTTGGTGCAGACGGCAAATGGCGGCTGAACGATTGGCGCGAGCAAAGATGAAAGAGAAAAGAGCAAAGCAAAGCCCTTTTTCCCTTTGCTCTTTGCCCTTTGCTCTGATCCCATGAAAATCCTGGACTTCATCCGGCTGACCGGCGGCGCCATTGCGGCGCAACGGCTGCGCACGCTGCTGACCGTGGTGGGGATCGCCATCGGCATCGCCGCGGTGGTGCTGCTCACTTCCATCGGCGAGGGCATTCACCGCTTCGTGCTGGCCGAGTTTACCCAGTTCGGTTCCAACCTGATCGGCATCAATCCGGGACGTGCGACCACCCACGGCGCATCGGTAGGCGTATTCGGCAGCGTGCGCCCGCTGACCATCGCCGATGCCGACGCCCTGCGGCGGGTGAGCTACGTGCAGGCGGTGGTGCCGGTGGTCCAGGGCAACGCTCAGATCGAAGGCAGCGGACGCCAGCGCCGCACCACCGTCTATGGCGTCGGACCCGAGTTCCCGCAAGCCTTCACGTTTGAGCCCGACGCCGGGCGCTTCCTGCCCCACGACGACCCGACCGCCCCGCGAGCGCTGGCGGTGTTGGGCAGCAAACTCAAGACCGAGCTGTTCGGCGACCGCAATCCGCTCGGGCAGCGCATCCGCGTTGGCGGCGACCGTTTCCGGGTAATCGGCACCATGCAGCCCAAAGGCCAGATCCTCGGTTTCGATCTGGACGACACCGTCTACATACCCGCCGCCCGCGCCCTGGAGTTGTTCAACCGCGATGGCTTGATGGAGATCGACGTCCTGTACCGCAAGGGCGCGCCGGTCGACGAGGTGGTGGCCGGCATCCGCCGGCCGTCGGCGCCCTGGGCGGGATCTCACTGCTGGTGGGCGGCATCGGCATCCTCACCATCATGACCATCGCGGTGCGCGAACGCACTTCGGAGATCGGCCTGCTCCGCGCCCTGGGCGCACGGCGCCGTCAGGTGCTGGGGCTGTTTCTCGGCGAAGCTACGGTGTTGGCGGCCCTGGGCGGCGTGCTGGGGCTGGTGATCGGCGCCGGCGGCGCCCAGCTGTTGCACTGGGCGCTGCCGGCGCTGCCGGTGCACACGCCGTGGTCCTATGTGGTACTGGCTGAAACCCTGGCCGCCGCCATCGGGCTGCTGGCCGGCGTGTTGCCGGCGCGTACCGCCGCTTCCCTGGACCCGGTGGAAGCGCTACATGCAGAATGACCCGGAGCCGCGGTCAGGCGCCGGCCTGCTGCCGCGCCGGCGCGGCATCGGCGGTCTCCGGTCCGGGAACGCTCTGGCATTCACGGAATATGCGCCTGGTGCAACGCCGGCAGATATCCTTGTCCAGACGCCGGAAGATCGAGTCGATGGCGGCGGTCTTGGACTGGAAGATGTTGTCCTCGCCCAGATCGCGCAGGTAGTCGCCGCGCTTGACCGGCTCGGATACGCCCTCCTTCACCCGGATCAGGTACAGCCCGCCGCCCATATCACGGCGCCGCCTGGCCTCCTGGGCCAGGAATTCGGCGCCCGCCACGTCGATGAAATTGATACCCGCGGCGGTGATGGCCAGATGCTTCTGTTCGGGATGCTGCGCCTCGTAGTTGCGCAAGCGCTCCTGCACGTGGTTGACCGCGCCGAAGAACAACGATCCGTCCACCCGTACGATCTTCAACTGCGGGCATTCGGGCAGGCTGGAGTCGGTGATGAACTTGCGCCCCGGCGTGCTCGGGTCGGGCACCCGCGGCAGCACCCGCGGACGCGAGGTGCGCATCAGGTACAGGACCAGCGACAGCATCACGCCGAGGAAAATGGCGAACTCCAGCTCCAGAAACAGGGTCGCCAGGAACGTGGTGACGAGAATCGCGGTCTCGGAGCGGCTGGTCTGGATGATCTTGTGGATATGGTGGAAGTCGATCAGGCCCCAGGCCACCAGGAACAGGATACCGGCCATGGCGGCGTTGGGCAGGTAAGCCGCCAGGGGTGCCACCAGCACCATGATCACCATCAGCAGCGCGCCGGCGAACACCGCTGCCAGCGGCGTCTTGGCCCCCGCCTGATAGTTCAGGCCGCTGCGGTTGAAGGACCCGGTGGCGACGTAGCCGGAAAAGAAGCTGCCGGCTAGGTTGGACAGGCCCTGGCCGATGAACTCCTGGTTGCCGTCCAGGTGCTGGCCGGAGCGGGCCGACAGGGAACGGGCGATGGACACCGCCTCGGTCAGGGCGAACAGCGTCGCCGCCAGCGCTGCGGGTGCCAGGTCCTTGATTGCCGACAGGGACAGGTCCGGCGCGGACAACGGCGGCAGGCTGCGCGGCAGCGCGCCCACCGTGGTGATGCCGGTCTGAGCCTGGCCGAGGACGTAGTTCAGCACCACCGACACCAGGCTCCCGATGACCATGGCCGCGATCATGTACGGCACCCGGGGCACGAAGCGCTTGATCAAGATGCCGGTCAACATGGTGACCAGGCCCACCGCAACGATGTAGGGATTGATCTGGCCGGCCTGGTGGATCACGGCCATGACCGTCTCGTGGACATGGGCGCCGCGGGCAATTTCCAGACCGAAGAAGTTCTTGAACTGCTTGGTGGCGATGAGGATCGCCGCGCCGGCCGTGAATCCGATCACCACCGAGTGGGAAATGAAATTCACCAGGGTACCGAGCCGCGCCACCCCCATGACCAGCTGAATCACGCCAACCATGAACGTCAACGTCAAGGCGAGCGCGACATACTCGTGCGAACCCGGCTCCGCGTAAACGCTCAGGGCCGAGAACAGCACGATGGACGCCGCCGTGGTGGGCCCCGACACCAAGTGCCAGGACGATCCGAACAGGGCCGCAACGATGGCCGGCACCATGCCGGCATACAGGCCGTACTCCGGCGGCATGCCGGCGATGGTGGCAAACGCAACGCCCTGCGGGAGCACCACGATGGCGCCGGTAATTCCCGCCATCAGGTCCTCGCGGAACGACCCGCGATTGACCCGCGGCCACCACCGCAGCATGGGCAGGAATCGGGTCAGCCAGAGTGGACACTTCGGTGCGGCGGCGGTGGTGGACATAGTTTCCCCGGTTGCACGGCCTCAACCGTGCAGCAACTGTTCAGTGAATTTCGCTTCGGCGGTAACCTTGCTCGGCGGGAAAAACCCGACTAAAAACCGACGTATTATAGGCCAGCCGGCGCCTGACTGTCACGCCGGACGGGCCTGCCGCGCGGTACCCGTTTCCCTATGAGAACAACGGTTGTTTTACACCGCTGCTGGTGGATTTCCCCGATGACGCGTCCGCACCCGCCTGGTGCCAACGCCGCAACTGGTCGTTTTAGCACATTATTGCCCTCTTTACCGGTTTGGCACGTGGATTGCTCGAGGTGTTTGAAGTTGAACCCACAGCGGCGTCGCACCGAGGCCGCGGCCCGGAATTAAACGTCCGGGATGGGCTCCACCGTTGGGAGGTCGCGCCACGTCGGGTTGGCACAGGCCGGTTGCCGCGGCGGGCGCGGTACAACCCCTGCCTGGCCTCCGATTCACTGCCCATGAGCACACCGCATGGCTGACACACACAAAATGCTCGCCGATCTGTGGTACCTGGTTACCGCGCTGGTGTTGCTCATCTACGTTTTTCTCGACGGCTTCGATCTCGGCATCGGCGTGTTGACGGGTCTTACCAGCAACCCTGGTCAGCGCGTTCAGATGCTGGCGGCAGTGGATCCAGTGTGGGATGCCAAAGAGCTGTGGCTGCTGCTGCTGACCGCCATCGTGTTCGCCGTGTTTCCCGGCCTGCTCAGTTCCGCGGCTCAGGCCGCAATGGTGCCGTTCCTGGCGATGTTGGCGGGCCTGGCGATTCGCAGCCACTCAATCCGGCTGCGCCGCCGCTCGGGCGACGACGCCGCCGCCGTCCGGGCATTTACCCTCGGGAGCACCATCACAGCGTTGGCTCAGGGGCTGCTGCTGGGCGCCTATCTCACCGGCGTCACCCCCGTCGGCGACGCCGCGGTGCCGGGCTGGCCGTGGCTGTCGCCGCTCGCGGTATTGGTGGCGCTCGCCGTGTGTGCAGGCTACACGCTGCTGGGAGCCACCTATCTGTTGCGCACCCGGCCGCGGGCGTGCGGCACCGCTCATCCGCGCCGTTGCGCCTACCTGGCCGCGTCATTGTTCCTGGTCACCGCCGTAGTGGTCACGGTGTGGCTGCCGCAGCTGCATCCCATGCTGGCCGAACGCTGGTCGCAGCACCCGCTGGCATGCGTCATCGGCGTATGCGCGCTGGCCGCCGGCTTCTCGATCCTCTACGGCGCCATCCGGCGCCAGCTTCCACGGGCGCCGTTTGCCTCGGCGTTGTTCATCGTGGCGGCGCTGTTTGTGGCCTTCACCTTGAGTCTGTATCCTTACGTGGTCCCCGACGCGTTGACGGCCTCGCAGGCGGCGGCACCGGACCCGATTCTCGTGTACATGCTCACCGGAGCCGGCATCCTTATCCCTATCGTTCTGTTTTTCAATGGGTATCAACATCTCGCGGCGCGGGATGAAGCGCGCACCGAGCCCTCTCCCCACGGTAATCCCGGCGGCATCCGCTCCGGCGTGTCCCGATCCGATCAGACTGGATCGGGGCGTTGAGGCGCGCGCGCGCGCCGACGGCCACCGGCTGCGAATCCGGGTGGCGGCCACCCTGCCACCGTCCTTACGGTCGACCAGCCGATGCAGTCGATTACCCCGCCGCACCACGGCGTTGGCGCCGGCGCCGTTGAAAGCACACCGTAACAAAGGTCTAATGCGGTGATTTCAACGAAACCGGAATCCAGGGGAATGAAGTCGTTTCTGTACCGGTCAGTGTGGCTGCCGGCCATCATCACGGCGGTCCTGTTGCTCATCGCCCTGAGCCTGCTGGTGAGCATGTCGTGGCGCAGTCTGCAGCGGTTGCAGCCCATGCACGAGCATCTCGAGCTGGTCAATGAGGTCCAGGCCACCGGCCTGCACCTGCAGCAGGTGCTCGTCGAGAGTATCCGCGACGGTACGCCGATCACGGCCGGACAGATCCAGGAACTGCGCCACGAAGTCGCGCGAATCGCGGCCCTGGATGGGCACATGACCACCGCCAACATCACCCGGCTGCACCGGCTTCAATACCTCCTGGCAGGCCTCGACAGCAACGATCGCGTCGCCCTGATCGCGGCGCTGGGTTTGATGCGGACCATCATCTCCACCGAAACCGCCGCCCATGATCAGCTGGTGACGCGCGTCAAACGCGACACCAGCATCGAGTTCGAGGTGGCCGCCGGCACTATGCTGGTGGTCCCGTTGCTGGCACTGATTACGCTGTTTCTTCTCCGTCACCGGATTCTCACCCCGCTCAACAACCTGCGTGCGTTGATGTCGATGCTGGCGCAGCAGGACTACAGCTCGGCGCCCACGGACAACGTCGCACCGATGCTGCTGCCGCTGTTCAACAACTACAATCACCTGGTAGGAAGGCTTGCGGAACTGGAACAGACCCACCAGGCCCGCCAGCAGACCCTCGAGAACGAGGTCCGCAACGCGACCCAGGCGCTCCTGCAACAACAGCGCAGCCTCGCCAACGCCGAACGTCTGGCCGCGGTGGGCGAAGTGGCGGCAGGGCTCGCCCACGAGCTGCGCAATCCCCTTGCCGGCATCCAGATGGCGTTGGGCAATCTGCGCAGCGAAATGGGCGATACGGAGCACGGCGAACGCCTGGACATGGTCATTGACGAGCTCAGGCGCATCACCCGCCTGCTGAACGATCTGCTGCACCAGGCCCGCCAGGAGCCCGAACGGCCGAAGCAGCTGCATCTGCACCGCGTCGTGGAGCAACTGTTGTCCCTGGCCCGCTACCAGTTGCCAAGCAGCATCGCTCTGCGCAGCGACATTCCGGGCGAACTCTACTGCCGGCTGCCCGAGGGCGCCGTGCGCCAGGCGCTGCTGAACCTGATTCTCAACTCGGCCGACGCCCTCGGCCAGGGACCCGGCACCATCGCCATCGAAGGCCGCAGCGAAGAGCCCGGCGTGCGCTTGTCGGTGTGCGATGACGGTCCGGGCTTTCCCGCCCCGCTGCTCGACACCGGCGTACGCCCGTTCAGCACCGGACGCGATCAGGGCACCGGATTGGGCCTGGCCATGGTCAGGCGCTTCGCCAGCGATCTGGGCGGGGAGCTGCGGCTGGCCAATCGCAAACCCAAGGGCGCCTGCGCCACATTGCTGTTGCCATGTAAGGAGGCAAGAGATGCCTGACACGCTGCTGGTTATCGAGGACGAAACCCTGCTGGGAAAGGAGCTGGCCCGCCATTACCAGCGCCAGGGGTGGGAGGTCATCGTCACCGATACCTTGGGCAAGGCGCGCAATGCGCTGTTCGACGACAAGCTCGAACCCCTGGTGGTATTGTCCGACATGAGCCTTCCCGACGGTAATGCGCTCGATCTGTTGGAAGACGTCCGCGCCAAAGGACTCGGCGGCGAGTGGATACTGCTCACCGGCTACGGCAGCGTGCCGGATTCGGTGCGCGCCCTGCGCATCGGCGCGTTCGACTTTCTGGAAAAACCCTGCGAACAGGAACGCCTGGACCTGGTGCTGAACGGGGCCGCCCGCAGCGCCCGGGCCCAGCGCCGACTGCGTGAAGAAGCCGCAGCCCAGACCCGCCGTTATTCAGCCGCTTCATTCCTCGGGCACAGCAAAGCGGTCGAGTCGGTGCGCAGCATGTTGAACAAACTCACCCAGGTGCCGTTCAGCGCGCTGGTCATCACCGGCGAAACCGGCACCGGCAAGGGGTTGATCGCCCGCATCCTGCACCACAGCGGTCCTCGTGCGGCCGGGCCGCTGGTGGAGCTGAACTGCGCGGCACTGCCCCGTGAACTGCTGGAATCCGAGCTGTTCGGCCACGAGGCCGGCGCCTTCACCGGCGCCCGTGGACGCCATCGCGGCCTCCTGGAGCAGGCCGACGACGGCACCTTGTTTCTCGACGAGATCGGCGAAATGGATCTCGAGCTGCAGACCAAGTTGCTCAAGGCCATCGAAGACCGGACCATCCGCCGCCTGGGAGGCGACAAGGAAATTTCCGTCAACGTCCAGATCGTCGCGGCCAGCAACCGGGACCTGGAAGCCAGCGTGCGCGAAGGCGACTTCCGCAGCGACCTCTATCATCGACTGAGCGTGTTTCAGCTGCACCTCCCGCCCCTGCGCGAACGCAAGGACGACCTCGACGACCTGGTTCCCCTGTTCGTGTCGGAATACAATGCCAAGGCCGGAAAAACGGTGCGGGTCGTTCCGCCCGCCGTTTGGCAGCGCCTGCGCGGCCATGACTGGCCCGGCAATGTACGCGAACTGCGCAACGTGGTAGAGCGTTGCGTGCTGTTCTCCGAAGGCGACGTGTTCCCGGAACAGTGGCTGCAGCTTCGCAGCACCGGCACCGAGCCGGCCCCCGCGGGCGCTCCCGAGGTGGACGGCGACCGCCTGTCGTTGCCGTTGGACGGCAGCATGGCGCTGGAGGACATGGACTGCTACATCATCAAGAAGGCCCTGGAACGGACCAACTACAACGTCACCGCCGCGGCGCGCGCGCTGGGCACCACCCGCGAGACGCTGCGCTACCGCATTCAGAAATATGGCCTCAAACCCTCCAGCTGACCAGCGCCCCGCGCCGTTCACGTTTGTCATGCCGCGGACGAACGCCCTGCGCACCCGCGCGGCACCGATGTGCCCATGACGGAAAAGCGCGCGGCGATCAGCTACTGGGACGTGGTGGCCATCGGCATCGGTGGCATGGTCGGCGGCGGCATATTCGCCGTGTTGGGGCTGGCGGTGCAAACGGCCCGGGGCGGCACACCGCTCGCTTTCCTGCTGGCCGGTACGGTGGCCTTGTTGACCTCATACTCGTATGCGCGGCTGTCGGTGACCTATCCAAGCCAGGGCGGCACCGTCGAATTCCTGCTCCACGGCTTCGGACCGGGAGTCGTCGCCGGCAGCCTCAACGTCCTGCTCTGGTTAAGCTACGTGGTGATGCTGTCGCTGTACGCCTATGCCTTCGGCAGCTACGGCGCGACGTTCTTTGCCGCAGCCGCCCAGCCGTTCTGGAAGCACGTGCTGATCAGCGGCGTCGCCGTGGCCCTCACGCTGCTCAACATCCGCGGCGCACGTATCGTGGGCATGGCCGAAGAGTGGATTGTGGGATTCAAGCTGCTGATCCTGCTGTTCTTCGTCGGCGTGGGCATTTGGGGCATCGATCCGGCGCGACTCGCCCCCGGCCAATGGAGCGATCCGGTGAGCCTGGTCGCCGGCGGCATGCTCATCTTCCTCGCTTACGAAGGTTTCGAGCTGATCGCCAACACCGCCGAGGACGTGGGCGATCCGTCCCGGGTGCTGCCGAAAGCGTATTTCACCGCCGTCGTCGCTGTCATCGTCCTGTACGTGCTGGTGTCGCTGGTCACGGTGGGCAGCCTGCCGGTCGCCAAGATCCTGTCCGCCCGCGACTATGCCCTGGCCGAGAGCGCGCGCCCGGCGCTCGGACACGTGGGATTTGTGCTGATCACCATCGCCGCCCTGCTGTCCACCAGCTCGGCCATCAACGCCACCCTCTACGGTGCGGCCCGAATCAGCTACGTCATCGCCAAGGACGGCGAGTTGCCTGAAGTGTTCGAGCGCAAGGTCTGGCAACGCCCCATCGGCGGGCTGTTGCTGACCTCCGGACTGACCCTGCTGGTCTCCAACCTGTTCGATCTTTCCAGCATTTCCTTGATGGGCAGCGCCGGATTTCTGCTCATCTTCACTGCGGTCAACCTCGCCAATGCGCGCCTGCACCGGCGCACCGCCAGCCGCCGGTGGCTGGCGCTGACGGGAGCGGCCGCCTGCGGGGCCGCCCTGGCGACGCTGGTCGCGCATGCGGCCGGCACGGGCGGGCACGTGTGGGTGCTGGCGTTCATGGTCGGCGGTGCGTTGGTCACCGAGTTGCTGTACCAACGCATCTCCGGACGCACGCTGCGCCTGCGCGTCGCCAACCACGGACCATGACGCGCGACCGGCGGTGTATTGCCCCCGCGGCCACGTGGGATCGGGGCAAAGCCACCGGGCGACGCCGGCCGGCGAAGCAGCGGAACCCGCGCAGCGCTGCCGCAGCCGGACGGGACGGCCGGTCACCGGTGGCACGGATGCTGCTAGGGCAACGGGAATCGGCCGTGATCGCTTGACCGCGTGGGAACCGCGGCCTGCGCGTGCGGCGGCAATCAACTGCAAAGGTTGGATATGGGAAAAAAGGTCTCGGGGCAAGGTGCGGAGCTCGCCAATGCCCAGCGGCGTCGGTTCATCGGCGCCGGACTCGGAATCGGCGCGCTGGCATTGACCGGCCGCTGGCGCCGCGCCGACGCGGCGCCTCCCGCCGAGGGGACGCGCCTGATCCAACTGCCTCATAAACGTCCGCTGATCCTGCGCAGCCGGCATCCGCTGCAGCTGGAAACGCCGCTTGATTTGCTGAATCGCCAGGTGTTCACCCCCGACGACGCCTTTTTTGTCCGCTGGCACACCGGCGCGGTGCCCCCGCGGGTGGATCCGGACCGGTTCCGCCTGCGCGTTCACGGCCAGGTGCGCAATCCTCTGTCTTTGAGCCTGAGTGACCTGAAGCAAAATTTCGATGTGATCGAATTCGCCGCAGTGGCTGAATGTGCCGGCAACGGTCGGCGCTGGTTCCGGCCCCGCGTCCGCGGAACCCAGTGGGGGGACGGCGCCATGGGCAACGCCACTTGGCGCGGCGTGCGCCTGCGCGACGTGCTCGACCAGGCCGGCCTCAACGACGCGGCGGCGCAGGTCCGGTTTGACGGTCTCGACCGCCCGGCGCAGGAGCGGACCGATTACCGCAAATCCCTGCAACTCAGCACCGTCCGCAACGCCGACGTGCTGCTGGCGTTTGCCATGAACGACAAACCCCTGCCGCGCCTCAACGGCTATCCGCTGCGCCTGGTGGTGCCCGGTTGGTATGCCACCTACTGGGTGAAGATGTTGAATGACGTGGAGGTCACGGACCGGCGCGACACCGGGCATTGGATGGCCGACGCCTACCGGATTCCCGACGATCCCTGCGCCTGCACGGTACCCGGCCATCCGGCCGCCCACACCGCGCCGCTGAACCGGCTCATGGTGCGTTCGCTGATCACCAGCCTGCATGATGGCGCGCGCATCCGCGGCGAGCACACCTACACGGTCCACGGGCTGGCGTTCGACGCCGGTTACGGCATCGAACGGGTGCTGTTCTCGGAAAACGGCGGCAGATCCTGGCGTCAGGCGCGGCTGGGAGAGGACACGGGGCGCTACAGTTTTCGCCCATGGCACGTGCGCTTTGCGCCGGTGCCGGGAAAGACCTATGCGCTGATGTCGATGGCGATCAACCGCCTGGGCCAAACCCAGCGCCTTACTCCGCGCTGGAACGCAGGCGGCTACCTGCGCAACGTGATTGAAACCGTCCACGTTCGGGCGACGTGAGCGCTATCGGCGCCGCCGCCAGCCGCCGCGCGCACCGGTTCTGTCCACCGAGCGCCCGCCAAGCGGCGGCTGAAATCCCCCCCAACCTATAGGGAGTGGTTGAAAACCCCCCCGAAATGCCTCGCTTCTCCCGCCTCCGATCCCATTTTTTCTTTTAGTTCTGGCGGTTAATTACCTGGCACGGTAAATGCTCCGTGTGCTGGCAATTGTGTCCATCCACGCATCAGCCCAGCGGTCCATGTGGACAACGGAAACCGGATCCGGCCGAAGAACGCGCGATCACCGCGTGTGCCACGGTCCCGATCCAGGCATAGCGGCAGCACGTGGTTGGAGCGGCGCCAACATCGACTCCGGCGCCGGGAATCTGATTTCGACAACGAGGAATTCATGAATCGCGCCAAACTCATTCAACCCACTTTCTGGTTCGCCGGCCTTTTGGCCCTGCTACTGAGCAGCGCCCCGGCGTTCGCTCAGCTTCCGGACTTCACCAAGCTGGTGAAGAACAACGCCGCGGCGGTGGTCAACATCAGCACCACGCGGGAAATTACCGAAAACTCCCACGACCAGTTGCAGCAGATGTTGCCCGGCCTGCCGGAGAACAGCCCGTTTCGGCAGTTCTTCAAACACTTCTACGAAGGCAACCCCAACGGCCAGCAGAAATACGAAGAACGTTCCCTGGGTTCCGGCTTCTTCATCTCCAAGGACGGCTACATTCTCACCAACGCCCATGTGGTCAAGGGCGCCGACAGCATCATCGTCAAGCTGCAGGATCGCACCGAGAAGAAAGCCAAGCTCGTCGGCCTGGACAAGCGCACCGACGTGGCGCTGTTGAAAATCGACGGTGACAACTACCCCACCGTAAAGATCGGCGACTCATCCAAGTTGCAAGTGGGCCAGTGGGTGCTTGCCATCGGCTCGCCGTTCGGGCTGGATTACACCGCCACCGCCGGCATCATCAGCGCGCTCGGCCGCAATCTGCCCAGCGACACGTACGTGCCCTTCATCCAGACCGATGTCGCGGTCAATCCCGGCAATTCGGGCGGCCCGCTGTTCGACCTCTCGGGAGACGTCGTCGGCATCAACTCGCAGATCTACACCAACACCGGCGGCTTCATGGGCTTGTCGTTTGCGATCCCCATCAATGTCGCCATGGACGTGGCCAATCAGATCAAGGACAAGGGCTATGTAAGCCGCGGCTGGCTGGGTGTGGTGATCCAGAACGTCACCCAGGATCTGGCCGACTCGTTCGGACTGAAGACGCCCAAAGGCGCGCTGATCGCGCAGGTGGTGCCCAACAGCCCGGCGCACCGAGCAGGTCTGAAATCCGGCGACATCATTCTCAAGTACAACGGCCATCCCATCGGCGACTCCGGATCGCTTCCGCCGCTGGTCGGTGAGACGCCGGTGGGCAAAACCGTACCGCTGGAGATCCTCCGCGACGGCAAACGCAAGACGGTGCACGTGAAGATCGTTCAGCTGCCCAAGGAACACCAGGTCGCCAAGGCCCACCACGAAAAGCAGGGCAGCCTCAACATCCTGGTTTCCAACCTGACGGCACAGCAACGCCATAGCCTGGGCATCGGCCATCGCGGCGTACTGGTCAAGGAAGTCGGGGAAGGCCCGGCCGCCGACGCCGGCATCCGCCCCGGGGACGTAATTCTCCAGTTGAACCACCGCGACGTGAAAGACACCAAGGAGCTGCGACACATTGTCAAGCGACTGCCCGTGGGACGCGCCGTCATTGGCCGCCCTTTTTTATTCGCGACCGACGGCGCGGCTGGCGCAGGCGGTCACGCCGGAAGTCTTAACGAGCATAAGGAGACAATCATGGGGCGCCCCGTTCGCTTTCTGGCCGGCATGCTGTTGGCTGCCCTCAGCGGAGCCGGTCTGGCGGCCGCTAGCCGCGGCACCGGTCATCACCACTACCCGGCGTACGACACCGTCCGCACACGCATCGATCTGGGTGCCGCAGTGGACCGCGCCGAGCGCTATGCCCACGCCAAAGCGTTTGCCGCGACGCTGGTGCAGCGCCACGGGCATGCGATGTTCGACATCCGCGTGATCGCCGGCGACCGGCCGGAAACCATCATGGTAGACGCAAACACCGGCGCCATACCGGCCCGCAACCGGCGTCCAACGCGCGCCGCGCCCGCAAGCTCTGCGGTGCGGCCGGCGGCGCGCCGGGGCTGACCGGCGATGCGGTTCCGCGGTCGGGCGCAGCAGCCGAAAGCCGGGGCAAATGCACCGTGAGTCGGGGCAATACCCCACCGCGGACGATGGTGCGTAGCCCCCTCGCCAAGAATAAACGTTCAGCCAAACAACCGCTTGTCTCATTGGCACAGCTGCTGCAAGGCTTCCGTCAGAGAGATGCCCCCGGAGCAAGGTGTCGCTCCCGACCGCCAATCCGCCGGGCACCGGGGAACTGGCGGCGCGAACGAGCCACAGCTATGGGTTGAGGGTAAATACTGGCAACGGCGGCCGCATCCCGGGACAAGGCGCGACCCAACTCCGCCCGCCGGCACACAGTACCGCTGCAGAACCGTATGGAGGCCGACATGTCCGCCAAATCGCCCGTATCGAAACTGAAGCAGTTCGGCCAAAGCATCTGGCTGGACTACATTGAACGACGTATTCTCGAAGACGGCACCCTGCGACACATGATCCAGGACGACGGTGTCTGCGGAATGACGTCCAACCCGGCTATATTCGAGAAAGCCATCGTCGACAGCCACGACTACGACGCGGCGATCCGCGAGCTGACCCGGCGCCAGGCCTCCAGCGAGGAGATGTACGAACGGCTCGCCATTTACGACGTCAAGAAGGCCGCCGACCTGTTCGAGCCCGTATTCCAGCGCAACGACGGCGGCGACGGATTCGTCTCCCTGGAGGTATCGCCGCGCCTTGCCCACGACACCGGCAAGACCATCGACGAGGCCCGGCGCCTATGGCGGCTGCTGGAGCGCCCCAACGTGATGATCAAGGTGCCCGGCACGCGCGAAGGGCTGCCCGCAATCCGGGCGTTGATCGCCGAAGGCATCAACATCAACGTTACGCTGTTGTTTTCGGTCAAACGCTACAAGGAAGTCACCGAGCAGTATATCGCCGGGCTGGAAGACCGCCTGGAAGCGAACCGGCCCGTCGACCACATTGCGTCTGTCGCCAGCTTCTTTCTCAGCCGCATCGACAGCAAAGTGGACCCACTGTTGGACAAGCTGGCCGAAAGCGGCGACGCCGACAAGGGGCGGCTCGCCCGTGATCTGCGCGGCCAGGCGGCGATCGCCAGCGCCGGGCTCGCATACGGGCACTGGCGCGAAATCTTCGGCGACGAGCGTTGGCAGCGCATCGCTGCGTCCGGAGGACGCAAGCAGCGCCTGCTGTGG
This sequence comes from Gammaproteobacteria bacterium, assembly GCA_037385045.1. Lineage (GTDB taxonomy): Bacteria > Pseudomonadota > Gammaproteobacteria > JASBUN01 > JASBUN01 > JARRNJ01. The sequence continues at coordinate 30,093 of JARRNJ010000073.1, forward strand.
GCCAGCACCAGCACCAAGGATCCAAGCTACAGCGACGTCAAGTACGTCGAATCCCTGATCGGTCCGGACACCGTCAACACCGTTCCCATGCAAACGCTGTCAGCGTATCGCGACCATGGGCATCCCGAAGCCCGGCTGCAACAGGTCGTCGAGCAGGCCCCGCGCCTCATGCAGCAACTGGGCGAGCTTGGCATCGACATCGAGGCGGTCGACGCCGAACTCGAAAATGAAGGCGTCAGGAAGTTCGTGGAACCATTTGATCATATGCTCGAAACCCTCGAGCAGGTCAAACACTGAAGCATTCACGGCAAGCGACTAACGCACGGATACGCCGCGGGAAGCAAAGCCATCCCTGCGGCCACAGCACACAAGGAGTATAGGCAATGCCCAACAAGCAGCATGACATCGGCATCATCGGCCTGGGGACCATGGGAGGAAATCTTGCTCTGAACTTCGCCGAGCACGGTTATGCCGTGGCCGGGCACGATCGTGATCAGGCACGCGTGGACGATTTCCTGGCCAAAGCCCGCGATCAACTCGCCGGCGCGGAGCGAGTAAGCGCCACCACCGACGTCGGCGCGTTTATCGCGTCCCTGGCCCGCCCACGCGCGGTCCTGCTGCTGTTGCCGGCCGGCAAGGTAGTGGATCAAGTAATCGAGGCCCTTGTCCCCCTGCTGGATCACGACGACATCATCATCGACGGCGGCAACTCCCATTTCACCGATACCGACGAGCGCCAGACCCGACTGGCACAACGCCACGTGCGTTTCATCGGTATGGGCATATCCGGCGGTTCGGAAGGCGCGCGCCACGGACCGAGCATGATGCCCGGTGGACCCAAGCCCGCCTGGGAGCACCTGCGTCCGCTGCTGCAGGCGGGTGCCGCCAAAGTCGACGGCAAACCATGCGTCGAATGGCTGGGGCGCGGTTCGGCCGGACACTACGTGAAGATGGTGCACAACGGCATCGAGTACGGACTGATGCAGCTGATTGCCGAGACCTACGACCTCATGCGGAGGGTGCTGCACCTGGATCACCAGCGGATGCACGATATTTTCCGGGAGTGGTCACAGCAGGCCATGGGCGGATATCTGCTGGAGATCACCGCCGACATCATGCTCAAGCACGATTCTGACAGCGACGCCTACCTGCTGGACAGGATTCTCGACGCCGCCCACCAGAAGGGCACCGGCGTATGGACATCGGAGGAAGCCCTGCAGGTCAAGGTGCCCACGCCGGTGATCGACACCGCGGTAACCATGCGCATGTTGTCCGACTACCGCGATGAACGCCAACGCGCCAGTGAAATGCTTGGCGGTCCGCTGCAGCACAACCATGTCGACGCGCAGGCGCTGCTCCCCGCCATGGGAAAGGCCCTGCACGGCGCCATGATCATGACCTATGCGCAGGGTATGCACCTGTTGCACCAGGGCGGCCGTCAACATGAATACGGTCTTCACCTGGAGGATGTGGCGCGCATCTGGCGCGGCGGCTGCATCATCCGCTCACAACTGTTGAACGACCTCACCGTCGCCTATACCCGCAATCCGGCTCTGCACAATCCCATGTTCGACGAGCGCCTGGCCGAAGCGCTGCTGCACACACAAACCGAATTGCGGCAAACCGTTCAGCTTGCCGCCCGCGAGGGCGTCCCGGCGCCGGGGTTCATGGCGGCGCTTGCCTACTACGACGCTTACCGCAGCGCGGCGCTGCCGGCCAACCTCATCCAGGCACAGCGCGACTGCTTCGGCGCCCATACTTTCGAACGCAGCGACAAGGAAGGCATCTTCCATGTCGACTGGACCACGCATTAGGACATCGAAATGGATCACCAGATCAATGACCACAATACGCTGTTCGTGCTGTTCGGCGCCGGCGGGGACCTTTCCTGGCGCCTGATCGTGCCGGCGTTGTTCAACCTGTTTCTGGACGGTCACGTGCCCGAACGCTTCGTGCTGTTTGGCGTCGACCGCGACGACTACGACGACAAGAAGTTCATCGAACGCTTGCGCCTGGGAGTAAGCCGCTATTCGCGCCGTCCCCTGCCCGACAACGGGCAATGGGAGGCTTTCGCCGCGAACATCCGCTACCTGCAAGCGGATCTCATGGATCAGGAGAGCTACCAGCACCTGAGCGAGCAACTCGGCGAACAGCAACAGACCTGGGAAACGGATGCCGAGCACGTATTCTATATGGCGACCCCGCCGTCGCTGTTCAGCCCCATTGCCCACGGGCTGGGCAAGGCCGGCCTGGCCCAGGACCGCGAGCGCGCCCGCATCGTGGTCGAAAAACCCCTGGGACACGACCTCGAATCATTCAAGGAGATCAACCGTTCGCTGTCGGAGTATTTCGACGAAAAACAGATATTCCGCATCGACCATTTCCTCGGCAAGGAAACAGTGCAGAACATTCTCGCATTGCGTTTCGCCAACCCGATCTTCGAGCCGATCTGGAACCGCCGCTACATCGACCACGTCGCCATCACCGTGGCCGAGACCATCGGTGTGGAGCACCGCGGCAGCTATTACGAGCACGCCGGCGCTCTGCGCGACATGGTGCAGAATCACCTGTTGCAGCTGCTGTGCCTGGTGGCCATGGAGCCGCCGGTTGCCTACGATGCCGATGATATCCGCGGCAAGAAAATGGACGTGCTGCGCGCGGTACGGCCGATTGCCGGCGACGAGGTGCACGAATTCGCCGCCCGCGGCCAATACGCGCCCGGCTGGATCGGCGGTGAGCGGGTGCCCGCCTACCGCGACGAACCCGACGTTGATCCGCTGTCCAACACCGAGACCTACGCCGCGCTCAAGCTGCAGGTGGACAACTGGCGCTGGCAGGACGTTCCGTTCTATCTGCGCACCGGCAAACGCATGGCCGCCGCGGTATCGGAAATCTCCATACGATTCCAGGATGTGCCCCATCATGCCTTCCCGGCTTCCGTGGGGCTCAACGCCCAGCCGGCCCGGCTGGTGATCCAGATCCAGCCGGAACAGGGCATCGTGCTCAAGTTCATGGCCAAACAGCCGGGCTCCCAATTGCGGCTGCGTCCGGTGGACATGCGCTTTCTCTACAGCGAGGCGTTTCGAACCAGTTCCCCGGATGCCTATGAAACCCTGCTTTGGGACGTGATGATCGGCGACGCCACCCTGTTCATGCGCGCCGACCAGGTGGAAGCGGCCTGGAAGCTGATTATGCCGGTACTGCAGGTATGGGGCGACAACCCGGCGCCGGATTTTCCCAATTATGCCGCCGGCTCCTGGGGTCCCGAATCGGCCGAAGTGCTGGTGGCCAGCGACGGCAAGACCTGGCTGACACCGACGCTGGGCAAGGAAGAGAACTAACCGGAATAAAGGTATATAGAGAAAAGCCGGTTTTCTTTTCTCTTTCCTCTTTTCCCTTTACTCTGCCTGTTCCCGCCATGGCCAACCCGTCCCTGTTGCAGCACTACCTGGATGCCGCACATCCCTACCTGGAGCAGTACGGCTACACGGCGTTGTTCACGGGGGTGTTCGTCGAGGGGTTCGGCATCCCGGCGCCGGGCGAAACCCTGGTCGTGGCGAGCGCCCTGTTGGCCGCCCGGGGCGAGCTGCACATCGTCTACGTGCTGCTGGTGGCGTGGGCCGCTGCCGTCGTTGGCGACAACATCGGCTACGCCATCGGCCGTTTCGGCGGCCGCCGGCTGGTGTTGCATCACGGCCGTTTCGTCGGCATTCGGGAACACCATCTGGAAAAAGTCGAACACTTCTTCCACCGCTACGGCGGCGTCCTCGTGGCGGTAGCCCGGTTTTTCGAAGTCCTGCGCCAACTCAACGGTGTGGTAGCGGGAACCAGCGGCATGCCGTGGTGGCGGTTCCTTACCTACAACGCGGTTGGAGCGGCCTTGTGGATCGGTCTGTGGGGCTACGGCGTCTATCGCCTCGGTGGCCATATGGACCGTCTGCTGAGCCTGTTTACGCGCTTCGAACCAATTGTAATCAGCGCCGGCGTCGTCGCCGTGGCCGCGCTGGTCCTCTACATATTCCGGCGACAGCGCCGCTGACGTGCCGCCGCGCGGCGACACCGGTCACTCCCACTCGCCCGGCAAAATCCCGCCCTGCAACAGCTCATCGCGACTAACCACCCCAAGTACCGAATCCGCGCCTTGAAGAGTTCCATCGCTGGTAACGAGCGCAAAAATGCACCGGCGCGAGCGCAGTGCCACCAGGACGTCGGCCACGGGAGCGCGGGCTGCAACCACAGCGAAATGGGTATCCAACGCCGCACGCCATTGCGCGCGCCGGGCTCCGCGCCGCTGAAGTTCCTGAATCCAGCCCGCGTCCAGCACCCCCAACACCTGCTGTCCGTCCACACCCACGCCGTGGATCAGCGTTTCGGCATCGACTTCGACCCGGGCGTCCTCCTCGCCGACTGCCAGATCAATGGACACGCAGGGCGTCGGCAGGACATCCTGCACCGCGCGCAGCAGGTAGACATTGGTCTGCAGGAAATCGGGAATGTGATGGCCGCGCCGGCGCAGCTTCATGCTGTACATGTTGTGCCGCAGCCAGATCCGGCGCACGCCGTAGGCCAGCGCCGCG
>JARRNJ010000074.1:0-15536 GCA_037385045.1 Gammaproteobacteria bacterium
CGTCACCCGCCGGATGGAAGCCGTGGCGCGCAAGCTGCGCCACGAGTTGCTGGCGGGAATTCCCGCCGACGATCTGCGCACGTGCCTGGCGGTGTTCAGTCAAATCAAGCGCCAAGCCGGCCGGCTCTGAGCTCTACCCGATCAACCCGAAGCCCGCGGCGGTCGACCCGGATGCCGGCGGGCCAGGAGACGAGATTCCCATGCGTACCAGCCGAATCCTCATCATCGGCGCCTTCGCCGCAGCGGCCGCAGCCGGCGCCTACGCCTACGTGCGCCACGCGGAACGTTACCCGAGCACCGACGACGCCTACCTCGACGCCGACGTGGTGCACGTCGCGGCACAGGTGCCCGGACCGGTGATCGACGTCGCCACTTCCAACCAGGCCCACGTGCGCAAGGGCGACCTGCTGTTTGCCGTCGACCCGCAGCCCTACCGCCTGGCGGTGCAGGAGGCTGAAGCCCAGTTGGCGCTGGCGCGCCAGCAGGTGGCCGAGGACGCGGCGGCAGTGGATTCGGCCCAGGCCGATCTCCACAACCGCGAAGTGCTGCTGGCAAACGCCAGGCTGAAGCTGCAGCGTTCGCACCAGTTGGCGCGCAAGGCGTACCTGTCCAAGCAATCCGCCGACGATGCGGAGGCCGCTTACCGCAGCGCCGAGGCCATGGTGACCCTGGCCCAGGCGCAGCTCAACGAAGCGCGCAAGCGGCTGGGCACCGCCGGAGAACGCAATCAGCGCGTGCGGCAGGCCCAGGCGGCCCTCGGCAGAGCGCAATGGAACCTGGACCATGCCCGGGTCCAGGCGGCCTGCAACGGGCACATCGCACAGCTCACCCTGCAGCGCGGCGACACCGTGAGCGTCGGTGCGCCGCTGTTCGTGCTGGTTTGCGACGATACCTATACGGTGACCGCCAACTACAAGGAAACGGAGATCGCCAAGATCCACCCCGACCAGCCGGTGGACGTCACCGTCGATATGTACCCGGGGGTGCATTTCAAGGGCAAAGTGGAAAGCATCAACCCGGCCAGCGGCGTGGCGTTCTCGCTGCTGCCGCCGCAGAACGCCACCGGCAACTGGGTGAAGGTGACGCAGCGCGTGCCGGTGAAAATCCGCCTGCTGGACCCCGGCCACGCCCATCCGCTTCGGGTGGGAACCAGTGCCGTGGTGACCATCGACACCACCGCCCACCCCGATCAAGACCAGACCGCCAACCGCATCCGTGAGTAACGGTTCGGCCAGCCGCCTGCTGATCACCATCGCGGTCATGTCTTCGACCGTGATGCAGGTGCTCGACACCACCATCGTCAATGTGGCGCTGCCGCAGATGCAGGGTCAGCTGAGCGCGACGCCCGATCAGATCAGCTGGGTATTGACCAGCTACCTGGTGGCTTCCGGGGTGTTCATGCCGTTGACCGGCTACTTCACCGACCGCATGGGTCAGCGGCGCTACCTGATGGTGAGCGTGCTCGGCTTCGTCATCACCTCGGCCCTGTGCGGCTTGTCCACCTCGCTGAGCGAAATCGTGCTGTTCCGCCTGCTGCAGGGCGTATTCGGCGCCTCGCTGGTGCCCATGTCCCAATCCATCATGGTGCAGACCTTTCCCCTGGAGGAGCGCGGCAAAGCCATGGCGATCTGGGGGGTGGGCGTCATGGTCGGCCCGATCCTGGGCCCGACGCTGGGCGGCTACCTCACCGAAGTGCTGAGCTGGCGCTGGACCTTCTTCATCAACCTCCCGGTCGGCATCCTGTCGCTGCTGCTGACCTGGCGCGTCATTCCCGATACGGACAAGCGCGAGCGCAACATGGACTGGCTCGGCCTGGCGCTGCTGACCATGGCCATCGGCGGCCTGCAGTTCGTGCTGGACCGCGGCAACCAGGACGACTGGTTCGACTCCAACACCATCAAGCTGGCGGCGCTGCTGAGCATGATCGGTTTCGCCGCGTTCGCCTACCACGGCCTGGCGAACAAGAGCCGGGTGTTGTTCCATTTGCAGATCTTCCGCGACCGGACGTTCACCACCGCCAGCATTCTGCTGGGCGTGTTTGGACTGGGCCTGTACGGCGCCATGATGCTGCAACCCCTGATGCTGGAGAATCTGTTCGACTACCCGACGCTCACCACCGGCTTCGTCATGGCGCCCCGCGGGGTGGCGAGCATGATCAGCATGATGGTGGTCGGACGCCTGATCAACCGCGTCGACCCCCGGCTGCTGATCAGCGCCGGCATCGTCATCTTCTCCATCGGTTCGTTCGCCATGACCCGCTACAACCTCTACATCAGCCCGGAATGGGTCGTGTGGCCGATCGTGATCCAGGGCCTGGGCCTGGGCATGGTCTTCGTGCCGCTGTCGACGCTGGCATTCTCCACCCTGCCGCCGCAATATTCCGCCGACGCCGCCGGCATCTTCAGCCTGCTGCGCACCATCGGCTCATCGGTGGGCATTTCGGTCGTCGCCACCGTGCTGACGCGCCACACCCAGACGGCCTGGAATCAGATCGGCGGACACATCACCGCCTACAATCCCGCCGTGCAGCACTACCTGGGCCGCGTCGGACTCAATGCCGGTTCGCCGCTGGCGGCACCACTGCTTGGCCATGAACTGGCCCGCCAGGCGTCCATGGTCGCGTTCGTGGATTGCTTCGTGCTGGTCACCTGGAGTTTCATACTGATGCTGCCGCTGGTGTTCCTGATGAAACACGCCAAGCCCCAACCCGGCGCGGCGCAGCCGGCGGCGGCCATGGACTGAGCGGTGGAAATTCAGTCGCGCCTGGGCGCGGCCGGGCTGGCAACCTGATTGCGCAGATAGCGCGGCAACGCCAGCTCCGCGGCGACCGCCTCGCCCCGTTCCAGGCCCCGAACGCCCAGCACTGCCACATCCTCGGCGCTGGGAAAGCGCCCTGCGCTCCAGCCGCGCAGCCGGCCGCCCAGGCGGGCTTCCAGTACTTGGTGATAGGTATCCCAACCGCTGCCGGCGCCGGTCCAGCCATCGCCAGCCGGCAGCGGCACCTCCTGCGGCAGCGCCACACATTCCTCGTTCGCCGTTTCCATCATTCCTGTGGCGCCCGCTTCACAGGCGCCCCAATAGACCTCATGCATGCGGGCATCGATGGCCGCCAGCACCCGCTCGGCGCCGGTCTCGCGCAGCGCGCCCTGCGCCAGGGCGGTCAGGGACGACACCGGCACCACCGGCAGGTCGGCGCCCAGCGCCACGCCCTGGATCATCCCAGACCCTCCATCATCGGCAGCAACAGACGGCTGTGCTCGCGCGGCGCCAGCTGAAAACGCACCTGCACCTCGCCGTCCACGTACAACGCCGCGGAGCAAGCCTCAGTGGATGTATCGATCGCCATCAGCTTCATATCATCTGTTACACATTCAGGCGTTACGCCATTCAGGACGGCAGCGCATCAGCAGCGGGTGCCGGCGCACGCAGGAAATCCTGCGCCTCGGCCAGCCGGCGGGTCCGCGCCATGGGCGGCAGGCTGCGCAGGAACACCCGCCCGTAGGGTTTGGACAACAAGCGCGGGTCGCACAACATCATCACGCCGCGGTCGTTGACATCCCGAATCAAACGGCCCGCGCCCTGCTTCAAAGCGATGACCGCATTGGGCAACTGGAAATCCATGAACGGATTGCCGCCGGATCGGCGTATGCGGTCGATACGCGCCTGCAGCACCGGATCACCCGGCGAGGCGAACGGCAGCTTGTCGATAATGACGCACGACAGCGCCGGACCGCGCACGTCGACGCCCTCCCAGAAGCTTCCGGTGCCCAGGAGCACCGCATTGCCCAGGCGCCGAAAGCGCTCCAGCAGTTCGCCGCGGGGTGCGTCACCCTGCACCAGCAGCGGATAGTCGAGCCGCCCGGCGAGGCGCTGCGCTGCCGCCTGCAGCGCGCGGTGACTGGTGAACAACACAAATGCCCGGCCCCGGCTGGCTTCGATCACCGGCACCGCCGCATCCACAACGGCATCGGTGAACCCCGGGTGCGTGGGATCCGGCATCCGCTCGGGCAGATACAACAAGGCATTGCGCCCGTAGTCGAACGGGCTGTCCAGCAGCCGGGTCTGCGCATCCTCGATACCGAGGCGTTGCGCGAAATGAGCGAAACTGTCGCCCACCGCCAGGGTCGCCGACGTGAACACCCAGGCGCAGCGCCGCTCTTGCATGCGGGCCTGGAACGCGGGCGCCACCTCCAACGGCGTCAGGTGCAAGGCAAAAGACTTGCGGTGGATATCCACCCATTGAATGTAATCGTCCTCGGCGGCATCGGTCACCGTGGCCAGTCGTTGGAGCAGCTCGCCACTGCGCCGCCAGCAGGCATCGAGCCCTTTGCTGCGCGGCGCCGCCAGTTCCAGCCAATCATGCAACCCGCCCAGGGCCCGTTGCAGGCGCTCCACGGCGTCGGCGACTTGCGGCCGTCCGCGAAGCGCGGCCCAGGCCAGACGCTGGGGTTGACGGCCCAGGGCAAGGCGGAAATCGGCCACCGCGCCTTCCAGCTCGTCACGGGTGCGTCCCAGGTCCTGCATGTCTCCGGCCTCGCGCAGGTGCTCGGCCAGGGTGTCGCGGGCCAGTTCCGTCAGTTGCCGGCCGGTCAGGGATACGCCGAAAAAGTTGGAGGCCACTTCCGGCAGCTGGTGAGCCTCGTCCAGAACGAATGCGTTGGCGCCAGGCAGCAGTTCGCCGAAGCCCTCCTCCTTGAGCGCCATGTCGGCGAACAGCAAATGGTGGTTGATCACGACGACATCGGCCTCCTGCGCCTCCCGTCGCGCCTTGACCACGTGACAGTCACCGTAGGCGGGACACTCCTGCCCCAGGCAATTGTCGGTGGTCGAAGTCACCAGCGGCCAGATGGCCGAATTCTCGGTGACGGCGGTCACTTCGGCGATGTCGCCGCTGCCGGTGCGGGCGGACCAGTGACGCACCTCTTCCAGGTCCGACACCAGTTGCCGCGAACGCAGGCGCCCCTCCATCAGCGCGATGTCCAGACGGTGCAGACAAAGATAGTTGGCCCGGCCCTTGAGCAGCGCCGCATGCACGGGCCGCTGCAGCGCGTTGCGGATCACCGGCAGGTCACGATGAAACAGCTGGTCCTGAAGCGTGCGCGTTCCGGTGGAGATGAGCACCTTGTGTCCCGACAGCAGCGCCGGCACCAGGTAGGCGAACGTCTTGCCGGTGCCGGTGCCGGCCTCGGCAATCAAAGTGCCGTGAGAGTCAATGGCTGCGGCGACGGCCTCGGCCATCTCCCGCTGCTGGGGCCGAGGGGCGAAATCCGGTACGGACGCGGCCAACGGGCCATCCGGTCCGAGAATTTCAGAAGGGTCGTCCATTCGTCGTCTACGGGAGATATGCGGCTTGCCATCGACCGCGACCTGTTGTCGCTGCCTTACCGCAGCCTCTTCAGTATTGGCCGTGGTGTTCCCAGACCTCGTCGTCGATCTCGCCCTCCTCGGCGGTCCACACGAGCTGGGCAATATTCTTGAACCGCGCCACCGACATGGCGCCGCGCTTGCTGCGCTTGCTTTGCTGTGCCTCGTCCATGGCATCCATGACCGCTTCACGGGAAGCTTCATAGATCTCCGTCGGCGTGAACTCCTCATCCATCAAGACCAGCACCACGCTGTCCCAGTCCTGATCCACCTTGAGCTGCCCGATGCGCTGCCCGGACTTGCTTTCATCAAAAATCGCCCGCCCTTTGATCTGGATGCGCCGGCCTTCGCGCTTGCCCCGGCCGGTGGCGTCGTACCCGCCCGGCTTGGGCTTGCACACTTCCAGGTTCAACAGGCGTGCCGCATCGTGTTCGGCAAGCTCGCCGCTGATGCCGCCCAGGGTTTTGCCGGTGGTGCGGCGGTATTCTGCGGCAATGCGCCGCGCCTCCCCGATCAGCTTGTCAATCGAATAAACCGGCAAGCTCGTACCCCAGTCATGGTTTAAGGTGGCAAGGTACCGGCCCGGGCGATCCAATCGGCGAAAACGTGACGGGCCGCCCAAGGAGAAAGCAGGCTACTCGTTGCCCTTTCCCCCGTGATCTCCCAATCCGACACCACCCCGGGCCCGGAAGGTCACCCGCTCGGCTCCTGTCTGCGTACTCTTGGCGACGAACCGTTGATTCGATATTAATCGATAAGTTGCCGTGTTCCCAGCAAAATCCCCAGCTCCGGTCGGGTGTCCAGCGGACGCCGGTGGCCGGCCTCAGGATTGCCCGGGCGCCAGTTGCGCGGCGCGCTCCTCGGCACGACGGGCGCCGGCCTGATCGCCCTGTCCGCGACGTGCCGCGGCAATCACGCGCCAATTGGCCGCCTGCAGCTTGCGGTCGGTGCCGGCCAGGCTGTTGGACCTGAGCGCCAGGGATTCGGCCTGGGCATAGCGCTGCTGACTCAGACGCACCGCAGCCAGGTTGTGCCACAACGCAGCATTGCGCGGTTCGATCCGCAATGCCCGCTCCAACAGCGCGGCCGCCCGGGCCGGCTGGCCCGCCTGCGCCTGCTGGCGCGAGCTCTGCAACAACGCCACCACCGCCGGCGTGCTCGACGGCGGCGCCGGTTCGTCGCCCGGCGCCTCGCCGGTGGCGGGCGCCGACGATGCCGCCGCCCCGCTTTGCTCATAGACCGGCGCCTCACCGCCGGTGGTGGCACATCCCGAGGCCAGCAGGACCACCGTCAGCAACCCGAAGCTCATGCAACTGCGCAATAGTGCTCTCATTTGAATATCCGCTGCAGCCAATCCAGACCCTTGTTCTTGCATGGTGCTTCACCTTCGGGCACGGACCCCTTGATGAACGGCAATTGTACCGCACCTTCGCAGTCCTTCCGCGTCGGCAGTCCGGTCCCTGGATCGATCCACGCATAAACCACGTCATCGGGCGCAGTCAGGGACAGGGCGCGGGGCCGCAGGGACTGCATCACCCGGCCCCAGACCCGCAGCGCGCCGCTGCTGCCGGTAAGGCCGGTGGGCTGATTGTCGTCGGTGCCGAGCCAGACCACCGCCAGGTAGTCGTTGGTGAATCCGGCGAACCAGCTGTCGCGCATGTCGTCGGTGGTTCCGGTCTTGCCGGCGGCGGTGACGTCGGGCGGAAGAAAATCGTGCACCCCGGTTCCGGTCCCCTCCTCGACCACCTTTTCCAGGGCGGTATCGAGCAGGAACACGCTGTCGGGCCTGGCCACCTGCTTGACGGTCAGCGGGTAGCGCGACAACGGCGCGCCGTCGGCGGTGAGCACCGCGCGGATGCTGCGCAACGGCGTGCGGAACCCACCCGCCGCCAGCGTCTGGTACATCTGCGACACTTCCAACGGCGACAGCGGCACGGCGCCCAGGAGCATGGACGGATAGGCCTTGATCGGCCGCCGGATGCCCAGCCGGCGCAGGGTATCCACGACCACGCCAAGCCCAACGTTCATACCCAGGCGCGCCGTGGGTACGTTGTAGGAGTGGGCCAGCGCCCGGTACAGCAACACCTGGCCGTGATACTGGCGGTCGTAGTTGTGCGGCGCCCACACCTTGCCATCGCCGTCGCGCACCTGCAGCGGACTGTCCTCGAGCAGCGTCGCCAGCGTATAGCGCTGCGGCTGACTCAGCGCGGCCAGATAGACCGCCGGCTTGATCAACGAGCCCACCTGGCGCACGGCGTCCAACGCCCGGTTGAAGCCGGCGAAGCGCGGGTCACGCCCGCCCACCACCGCCGCCACCTCGCCGCTGTCGGTATGGGTGACCACGATCGCTCCCTGCAGCGTGCCCGCTTTCAGGCGGTGGGCATGTTCCAGGCGTCGGATCTGCGCTTCCAGGCCCTGCTCGGCGTCACGCTGCACGGTGGGATCCAGCGTAGTGAAGATCTGCAGGCCTTCCGAGGTGAGATCCTCTTCCCGGTAGTCGCGGCGCAGCTGGCGGCGCACCAAATCGAGGAACGCCGGATAGGGACTGACGCCGCTGGGCGCCGTTGCCGTGACACCCAGGGGTTGATGTTTGGCGCGGTCGGCTTCCGCGGCTGACACCACATGCTGCTGCGCCATGACATCGAGTACCAGATTACGGCGCGCGAGCGCGCGGTGCGGATGCCGGCGCGGATCGTAGTACGACGGCCCTTTCACCAATCCCACCAGCAACGCCACCTGCGCCAGGTCGAGCTTCTGCACCGGGCGCTGGAAGTAGAACTGGCTCGCCAGGCCGAAGCCATGAATGGATCGCTTGCCGTCCTGGCCCAGGTACACCTCATTGAGGTACGACTCCAGAATCTCGCGCTTGTCGTAGTGCAGCTCCAGCAACAGCGCCATGACCGCTTCGTTCGCCTTGCGCCACAGGGTGCGCCGGTTGCTGAGAAAGTAGTTCTTCACCAATTGCTGGGTCAGCGTGCTGCCGCCCTGCACGGTGCGCCCGGCGCGCAGATTGGCCCATAGCGCCCGGGCGATCGCGCGGGGGTTGATGCCGTGGTGATGGTAGAAGTCGCGGTCTTCGACCGCGATCAGGCCCTTGACCAGGTCCTGCGGCACATCGCTTACCCGCACCAGGATCCGGTCCTCGTTGTGGGACGGATAGATGCTGGCGATCAGGGCCGGATCGAGGCGGACCAATGGCAGCGCCTTGCCGCTGCGGGCGTCGGTCAGGGCGGTGACCACGCCGCCATCCACCCGCAACCGCACGTCGTGGGAGGGCTCCTTGCCGTCCCAGAAGGTGAACGGCCGGCTGATGATATGGAAGCGGTCGGCGCTGCGGCTGTAACTGCCGGGTTCGGTGGCGCGGCCGACCGGACGGTAGCGGACCAGATGCAGCTCGAACACCAGGTTGCCCGGGTCCAGCACCATGCCCGGATACAGCTCCAGCGGCCGGGCATACACCCGCGCCGGAAGCTCCCAACGCCGGCCCTCGAATTGGCTGCGGATGGTGTAGTCCAGGTAGAACACGTACCCGGCCGCCACCAGAACCGCCAGCGGCACACCCCACATCAGGATGCGGCGCAGAAGACTTTTGTTACGCTTGTTGGACTTGCGGCGCGGTTTGCGGGAACGGGAGCGCTTCCGCGTGCTGCGCGAGGAACGACGTGCCATCGAGTCTCACTTGGTGATCGGAGTATCAGTGCTGCAGCGTACTGCCGAACACCTTCTTCAACAGTTCGGTGGTGCGGGCCACAGGATTCTCGCGGATGCGCTTCTCCTCGTTGGCCACCATCAGGAACAGCCCGTCCAGGGTCTTGTCGGTAACGTACTTGTCGATGTCGCCCATGTCGTCGCTCAACATGCCTCGCGCGAACCCCAGGCGCTCGACCAGGCGCTTGTAGGCAGCGGTGACACCGGCGCGATTGGTGGCCTGACGCACGATCGGGAGCATCTTCTCGCTGAGCCGGCTGCTGGTCTTTTGGCGAAAATATCGCGTCGCCGCATCCTGCGGCCCGCGCAGGATTTTCATCGCATCGTCGACGGTAAGCTGTTTCACCGCGTCCTTGAACACCGGCGCTGCGGTCACCACCGCCTGTTCCGCCGCGTGATTCATGGCGGCCACGAATTCGTCCGCGTATTTGTCCTGGCCCAGCCGCCGCAGGGTCTTCTCCACCGTGCGCATGTGCTTGGGCATCGGTATGCGCACCTGGGCGTTGTCGAGAAATCCGCCGGGTTTGCCCAACTCATCGATGGCGCGGCGCGTACCTTTGGCCAGCGCCTCCTTCAGCCCTCTGGCCACTTCCGCCGAACTCAGTCCGGCACCGCCGCCTGAATCAGTTCCAGTGCTCTTCTGCCCCGACTCGCCGCCACCCATGATGCCCCGCAGCAGGTCGCCGAGGCCGGCCGAAGCCGGCTCCACCAACGCCGTGCACAACAGCAGTAATGCTATACTTTTTAACCATCTCATTGTGTGCTCTCCTGCACGCAGCCATGGCGTGAACCAACCAGAAAATCTAACGCGACAGCATGGAACCCGACGCCCAAACCCGCCTCATTGAAGCCCTGCACAATCCGGATCGATTCCCGCATCCCTGCACCGACTTCCAGCTGATCGAGACCCACATCTCCTGGGTCATACTGTGCGGCCCCTATGCATACAAGATCAAGAAAGCGGTGAATCTGGGCTTTCTCGATTTTTCCACCCTCGAGCGGCGGCGCCACTTCTGCGAGGAGGAATTGCGCCTGAACCGGCGCCTGGCCCCGCAGCTGTACCTGCAGGTAGTGCATTTTAGCGGATCTCCGGACGCACCCCAACTCGGCGGCCCGGGAAAACCCGTTGAATATGCAGTAAAAATGGCCCGCTTCAGCCAGCAGGACCTGCTGGCGCGGATGGCACGGGAACATCGGCTGCAGGCACTGCACATCGATCATATGATCGAGCAAATCGCCGCGTTTCACAAACGCATTCCGGCCGCTGCCGCCGATTCCGGCTACGGCACGCCGGAAGCCGTGGCGCGGCCGGTGGAAGAGAACTTCGCGCAGATCCGCGAACGCACCGGCAACCCCGAACAGTTGCGGGTGCTCGAGGCCGTTGAGCAATGGAGCCGCGAAGAACAACAGCGCCGCAGCGCGGTCTTCGCCGAGCGCCGCGAGCACGGCTTCGTGCGCGAATGCCATGGCGACCTGCACCTCGGCAACATGGCGTGGGTGGGTCAGGAACTGCTGATCTTCGACGGCATCGAGTTCAACCCGTCGTTGTACTGGATCGACGTCATGAGTGAGGCGGCGTTTCTGTGCATGGACCTGGAAGACCGCGGCTATGCGCCTTTCGCCTATCGCTTTCTCAACGGCTACCTGGAGCACACCGGCGACTACGCCGGTCTGACCGTGTGCCGCTACTATCTGGCCTACCGGGCCATGGTGCGGGCCAAGGTGGCGGGCATCCGCATGCAGCAGGAGCCGGCGCCCGAGCGCAATCGGGAAGCCGATGAACTGCGGGGTTACCTCGATTTGGCGCTGAGCTACGTTCGGCCACGCCGCCCCTTGCTGCTCATCACCCACGGTCTGTCCGCCAGCGGCAAGTCAACGTTGAGCGCCCCCTTGGCCGAACGGCTGCCGGCCATACGTGTCCGATCCGACCGCGAGCGCCAGCGGCTGTACGGCTCGTCGGACGAGGATGCGGCGGGCGTGGTCGAAGGCGGGATCTACACGCCCAAAGCCACCGAGCAGACGTACGGACGCCTGTTGCGGTTGGCGGAGGCGATTCTGCAGGCGGGTTTCAGCGTAATCGTCGATGCCGCCTTTCTAAAGGCCGAGCAGCGTGCCCCCTTCCGGCGCCTCGCTGCACGCCTGCGGACGCCGTTCCGGATCATCCATTTCGATGCGCCTGTCGAGGTATTGCGCCGCCGCATCCGCCAACGGCAGGCTGCCGGCGGCGATATTTCGGAAGCCGATGTGCAGGTGCTCGAACACCAGATCCAGACCTATCAAGGCCTGCTCGCCGCCGAGACCGACGTTTCGCTCCGCATCGACACCGAAGCGGTCACCGACGCGGCGGCGGTACAAGACCTGTTGAACCGCCATCTGCGGGCGAGTAGCGAGTAGGCGGGAGGCGGACGGTGCGTTGCCGCCTTGCGGCGTCGAACGCACCCTGCTCGCCACGGGCTACCGGATCACCGCCCGGGCGGTGACCAGGTAGCGCAGCGGTCCGCCGGGTACGATGGCGTCAAACGGATAGCAGGTCACCAGCGTCAGCATCGGCGTGTTGCCGCCGGCCGCCAGCCGCGCGTTGGTGCCGTTCACGACCCGCGTTGCCGTGACCCGGAAACGCTTTACCGAACCATCGGTCGACTCCACCTCGATGGGCTCGCCCACTTTTACATATTGCAGGAAGCGGAAATGGGTGTCGCGGTGACCGCTGATGACGCTGTCACCCGCTTGGCCCGGCAAGGGCGTCCCGGACAGGTGGCCGGGCGCGAACGCCAGGGTGCGGCCGGTCGCTCCGGCCAGCACGATCAAGTCCACGTGCCGGCGCGGAAACCGCAGTCGCGCCACCGGCCAGGTGTCCGCCCACGGCCATGGTTTGACGTGGCCGGCGCCGGCGCGGGCCTCGCTCCAGGCCCGCTCCAGCAGGCGTTGAGCCAGCCAGGCCTTGGCGTGAATATAGCCGCCGGCCCCCAACTGCCAGGTGCCGAGGACGGCAAGCAGCAGTGCAAGAACCTGGCCCGCGCGACGCCGGCGCATGTCAGCGCCCGCTGCGGCGCAGACCCAGATACAGACCCAGGGCCGCCAGCGACAGGAGCGCACCGAACAGCAGATTGAGTTCGGCAGGCGTCGCGGTCTGCGGCAGGCGCCCGAAGACCTTGCCGTATTGCCAACCGTGGGGCAGGTTGGTCGGCACGTTGCCCCGGGTCAGAGGCTGACCTTGCGGGCGCGACGGCGTCACATCCACTGCCACCAGGCTGGTGTATTTGCTCACCAGATGATGCTGCAGCGCCACCGCAACCACCTGGCGACGCACGCTGGCGCGGTCAGCGCCGTCGTGGAGACTGTCCATCAGCGCGGCGATCTTGCTACGAGCCCACAGCACACCGACTCCGGCACCGGCGCGTCCGTTGTGCAGCGGCAATTGCACCCGCCAGCGGGTGTTGCCGCGCAAGCCGGTCAACACCGCCGAACCGCCGCCCGTGCCCTCCAGTCTGGCCGTAAACACCACGGGTTCACCCAGATACAGGTCGTGGAGGCGGCGCGGCCACATCTGCGCCTGCACGCCCGCGGGCCATTGAACGTTGAGATGGGACATGACCGGATGTTCCAGCTTGGCGAACAGCTCGTGCATTTTCGCCCCCACCTCCGTGACGCTGCCGATGTAGGTGTAGGTTCCGCGGCCGTACTGGGCCGCCTTGCGCATGAAATAGCTGTTGGGCGCGGACCCGATCCCGACCGTGAACAGGCGGCTGTCGCCCAGGTGCGTCCTGATCAGATTGAACAGCTGCGCTTCGTTGCCGACGCTGCCGTCGGTAAGGAACACCACCTGACGCAGGCGCTGCCCGTCCTCCTTGCCCGCCAAGGCCGCGGTCAGCGCCGGGGCCATCTCGGTGCCGCCGGTGGCCTGGAGTCGCGACACATATTGATGAGCCAATTGCACGTGGCTCCGGTCCGCCGGCTGCACCCGCTCGAACAGTTGTTGGGTAATCGAGTTGAATTGAATCACGTTGAACCGGTCCCGGGGGGACAACTGGTCCAGTGCCAGGTTCAGCGCCCGCCGCGCCTGGCGGATCGACGCTCCACCCATGGAACCCGAGGTATCAATGACGTAGATCACGTCCCGCGGCAACCGGTTAGCGGCACCGTCCTCGTCGGCCGGCGGCACGATCATCACCAGCGCGTAGCGATCCTTGCCGGCGGTCTCGGTAAACAACGCCGCCCGCGGCTCGTGCCCACGCTCGGGGCGCCAGGTCAGTTCGAAATCGCGGTCCGCCGGCACCGCACCGTCGGCCAGGGTCACGGTCACCTTGCCATGGCCGTGCCGGTCCAGGCGCACCGGATGATAAGGGCTTTCCACCGTGGCCAGGGGGAACCCGGCATCCAGTTGCACCCGCAGCCGCACCGGGTTGACCTTGCCGCGGGACGGCGGCAGCACCGGCGGCGTAATGCGCGAGGCGTCCGGAACCACGTCGGTGTCGCGGGCCCAACCGCCGCCGGAAAATCCGCTCACTGTTTCGTCGCGCTGAACCGGCGCTCCCGGGATGTAACGGGGCCCGACCACCATGGGGAAGCGCAGATCGAAGCGCCCGTGGTCATAGCGCAGGATCTGCTGGTACTCGATTTCGATGGTCACTTCCTCTCCGGGCCCGATGTTGGCCACGGCGCTGGTGAAGATGTTGGGGCGTTGCTGCTCCAGCAGCGATGCTTTCCGTCCGGCCCGCTTGGCCCGTTGGTAGATCTTGCGCGCTTCCTGCCGCTCCCTGATCTGCCCCTCGATTACCCGTTCGCCGACGCGCATGCGCATGTGGTCCACCGCCGCGTTCTCCGGCAGGGGGAACACGTAGACTCCTTCCAGCCAGCGATGTCCGGGGTTGCGAAAGTGCTGCACGACCTTGGCCCGGGCGATCATGCCACTGACCCGGATGTCCACGTCGGTGTTCAGCACGGGTGCGCGACGGTACGGTACCCCGTCGTCCGTTCGCAACAGCAGACTGCCGCTGCCCACGTCGCTCAGCCGCGCCTGCGGCATCCGCGCAGCGTCGGTGCCGGCGGCACGGGCGCCGGCGGGCAACACCAGCACCAGCAACGCCAGCACCAGGGCGCTGACCAAACCGGCACCGATGCCCGCCGCCGCCCCTGCAGCCAATGTGCGGCCCACGCCGCCCCTCGTTCCCTGTTCAGCCATCATTGCTGTCCTCCGTTGCCTGCACACCAACCGCCGCCGGCTGATCCCGGCCGTCTGCCAGAAACCAAGCGTCCTCGGGGCCGGGGGGAACCGGATAGGTGAAGATGTATTCCGGCGCCCAATAGAGAAAGTCTTCTGATTCGGGTACCAACGGTGCCATGACTGTCCCCTCACTCTGTGAAACGAATGACCACCCGGCGGTCAAAGCCGTAACTCTCCGGGTCCGTACCGGCCGCGACCGGCTGACGTTCGCCATAGGCCGCGACATGGATGCGCCCGGCCGGCAGGCCGCCGCCGGCGCGGGGCGTATTGCTTCTCCAGCCGGGCGCTGTCGCTGCGGAATTGAACCGTCAGGGCAAAGCCGTTGCGTACCACCGCCGCGGCGTCCACGCCGGAACTCAGTGGTACCGGAGCGGCGCTCGCCACCTGGATCCCGCGTTGGGGGGTGGTCGTGTCGGCGTTGGCCCGGGCCAGTTTTTGCTTCTGATCCGCCAGCGCCTGGCGCAGCTCGGCGATCTGCCGTTGGGCGTGGTCGAGCTCGCGGCGCTGCGCGGCGTTGCGGCCGACGAAGTTGCCGCCCACCGCGCCGATGATGAAGCCCGGCGGACCGCCGATCAGGGCGCCAATCACGGCACCGGTGCCGGTGCCGACGTTTTCTTCGCGCGACGGTTGCGACGACACTGTCGGGTCCTTGACCGAACCAGCCCAGGCGGTTCCGGCCACCGCGCCCACCAGGGCGCAGGCGACGGCAGTGCGTATCCTCGGCTTCGAGATGTTCATGAGTACCTCCTTACCTTGTCGTGGTTGCGGCTATTGGCCCAGCGCGCCGTCCCTGGCTGGCGGGTCTGCGACCCGGACCATCCCCTGGTCTGCGCCGGTTTCTTCATGGCTACGGGAGTTATTACAGGGCCGCCGGATGGAGGAGCGGTTACCGAATCATGGAAATCCGGCGATCAAATGTGGCAGCAATCTGGCAATTGCGCCGCCCGGGACACTTCGGCCCGCGGCTGTGGTAGGTTATGACGTCAGCGCCACCCGCAGGCGGTACGACGGGAAAATGAGCATGGCCAGACGAATCGCCATTGTCGAAGACGAACCGGCTAGCGACTGTGAAATGCCGACAGGGCCTGAGGCCGGTTGGCGTAGGCCTGTACCTCGTACCCCTGCCGGTGGAGGGCGTCGGCGAAATTTTGCCGGATAGCCGGTACGTCTTCGACAATGGCGATTCGTCTGGCCATGCTCATTTTCCCGTCGTACCGCCTGCGGGTGGCGCTGACGTCAT
>JARRNJ010000075.1:0-11522 GCA_037385045.1 Gammaproteobacteria bacterium
CCCCTAGTTTAGCGAGATGAGTGGCCCGGTTCCACAGAATTGTCATGGCCGCGTTGACCGGGGTCGGTATTTAGAGCTAAAATTGCCGGTCTTTAGTCGAGCACGCCGATCAGTGTGGAGTTCACCATGTACGCTGTGATCAAATCCGGGGGCAAACAGTACCGGGTCAGTGAAGGCGACACCTTGCGTGTCGAGAAGCTGACCGC
Source organism: Gammaproteobacteria bacterium (assembly GCA_037385045.1). Classification (GTDB taxonomy): domain Bacteria; phylum Pseudomonadota; class Gammaproteobacteria; order JASBUN01; family JASBUN01; genus JARRNJ01. Next base: position 207 of record JARRNJ010000075.1, read on the forward strand.
CGACGCCGGCGCCTCTCTAGAAATCGATTCCGTTCTGATGGTCGCCGACGGCGACAACATCAAGATCGGCGCCCCCTATGTCGACGGCGGCAAGGTGACCGCCACGGTGGTTTCCCACGGCCGCGGCGACAAGGTGGAAGTCATCAAATTCCGCCGCCGCAAGCACCATGACAAACGCACCGGGCATCGGCAGCACTACACGGAGCTCAAGATCACCGGCATCAGTGCCGGTTGAAGCCGGTCGGACCGTTCAGCAGGCGAGGCATCAGCAATGGCACATAAAAAGGCAGGCGGCAGCACGCGCAACGGCCGCGATTCCGTTTCCAAGCGCCTGGGCGTGAAGCGCTATGGCGGCGAAGCCGTCCGGGCGGGCAGCATCATCGTCCGGCAGCGCGGCACCCAGTTCCACCCGGGGCCCAATGTAGGTTGCGGCAAGGATCATACCTTGTTCGCCAAGGCGGACGGCAAGGTGGTGTTTGAAACGAGGGGCCGCGGCAACCGCAAGTATGTCAGCGTGGTGGCCGGCTGAACACGGCGCCACCCCGCCCAACCCGGTTCCGAAGCCCCGTCCGCGCACGGGGCTTTTTTATGCAAGGACGGAGTAAAGATAAAAGGGTAAAGAGATAAGCTGGACGTGCCAGCGCACACCGCCACTTTGCTCTTTCCCCTTTGCCCTTTTCTCTGAAACTATGAAATTCATCGACGAAGCAACCATCCGTGTGGATGCCGGTGACGGCGGCAACGGCTGCGTCAGTTTCCGGCGCGAGAAGTACATTCCCTTCGGCGGGCCCGACGGCGGTGACGGCGGTGACGGCGGCAGCGTCTATCTGGTGGCCGACGAGGGGCTCAATACCCTGGCCGATTTCCGCCACCAGCGCCGCTTCCGCGCCGAACGGGGCCAGAACGGCATGGGTTCCAACTGCACCGGCAAGGGCGGCGAAGATCGCGTCGTCGCCGTTCCCGTCGGCACCGTCGTGCGCGATGCCGACACCGGCGAGGAGATCGGTGACCTGGTCGAGCACGGCCAGCGGCTGCTGGTGGCCCAGGGCGGTTTTCACGGCCTGGGCAATACGCGCTTCAAGAGCAGCACCAACCGGGCGCCCCGCCAGTCCACCCCCGGCACCCCCGGTGAGCACCGCACCCTGCAACTGGAACTGAAGGTCCTGGCGGACGTGGGCCTGCTGGGCATGCCCAATGCCGGCAAATCCACCTTCATTCGTGCCGTATCCGCCGCCCGGCCCAAGGTGGCCGATTATCCGTTTACCACCATTCACCCCAACCTGGGCGTGGTGCGCGTCGATCACGAACGCAGTTTCGTCGTGGCCGACATCCCCGGTCTGATCGAGGGCGCGGCTGAAGGCGCCGGTCTCGGCATCCGCTTTCTCAAGCACCTCTCGCGCACCCGTCTGCTGCTGCACCTCGTGGACGTGGCGCCGTTCGACCCGGCCGCCGACCCGGTGCAGGAGGCGCGCAAAATCGAGCGGGAGCTGGCGAAGTTCAGCCCCGAGTTGGCCCAGCGGGAACGCTGGCTGGTGCTGAACAAGGTCGACCTGTTGCCTCCCGAAGAGCGCAGTGTGCGCTGCCGGCGAATCGTCGACGAGTTGCAGTGGCAGGGGCCGGTATTCGAGATCTCGGCTATCAAGGGCGAAGGCACCCGGGAGTTGTGTGGGCAGATAATGGGATATTTGGACGCGCAGCGCCTGTCGAGCAGTAACGGGTAGACAGCACCGCAGGCCAGATGAAGCAACGCGGAATCCGAGGGGCGACCATCATTATCCCGGATTCCGTTTCACTCCATCCGGGCTACGGGCGCTGCCGTTCGCGTGAAGGGCTGAAGGGCGGAACGCAACATTGGGTTATGATGCCCGCGCTGGCGCGCTTGACGCATCCTACGGCTGCTCTGCGCCCTCTGCGGCTCCGCGTCCTCTGCGTTGTCCGCTGACGCCAGAGGATGCTTCGGTGCGTTGCCGCCCGCGGCCGCGAACGCACCCTACGCGGACCGAGGCGGTAGGGTGCGCCGGCCGCAGGCGGCGCACCGTTTGCGCTGGCGACCGGCTACTGTCCACTTGCGCTCCCAACCGGCGTTCTGTAGTTGCAACTCAAACACGACCGCTCGAAACTACACCAACATGAAAACGAGAGCAGAATTGGGCCAATCCCGCCGCTGGGTGGTAAAGGTCGGCAGTTCCCTGGTGACCGACGAGGGGCGCGGCCTCGACACCGGGGCCATCGCGGCCTGGGTGGACCAGATGGCGCGCCTGCGCTCCGGCGGGGTGGAACTCATTCTGGTGTCCTCCGGTTCCGTCGCCGAGGGCATGAGCCGCCTGGGCTGGCAGCGCCGGCCGCATGCCATGCACGAGCTGCAGGCGGCCGCGGCGGTGGGCCAGATGGGGCTGGTGCAGGCCTATGAATCCTGTTTCCTGCGCCACGGTCTGCACACCGCCCAGGTGTTGCTGACCCACGAGGATCTGGCCGACCGGCAGCGTTACCTCAATGCCCGCACCACTTTGCGTACCCTGCTGACGCTGGGCGTGGTGCCGGTGATCAACGAGAACGACACCGTGGCCACTGACGAGATCCGCTTCGGCGACAACGACACCCTGGCGGCCCTGGTCGCCAACCTGGCGGAGGCCAGCCTGCTGGTGATTCTCACCGACCAGGAAGGGGTTTTCGACCGGGATCCGCGCCGCGGGCCGGGTGCGCAGCTGATTCGCGAAGGCAAGGCCGGCGACCCGCGTCTCGACGAGGTGGCCGGCGGAAGCGGCGGCCTCCTCGGGCGCGGCGGCATGTACACCAAGGTGCGGGCGGCGGCGCGGGCGGCGCGCTCCGGCACCTCCACGTTGATCGCCTCCGGCCGTGAACCGGATGTGCTGGTGCGGATTGCGGCGGGCGCGGAGCTGGGCACGGTGCTGCACGCCACCAAGGAGCCCCTGGCGGCCCGCAAGCAATGGCTGGCCGGCCAGCTGAAGGTCAAGGGGCGGCTGCACCTGGACGAGGGCGCCGTGCGCGGCGTGAGTGAAGCCGGGCGCAGCCTGCTGGCGGTGGGCGTGAACCGGGTGGAAGGGGGCTTCAATCGCGGCGAACTGGTCGCCTGTGTCGCCCCCGGCGGCCGGGAAGTGGCCCGGGGCCTGGTCAACTACAGCGCCGAGGAAGCGCGCAAGATCATGGGCCAGCCCAGCGACCGGATCGAGGCGCTGCTCGGATACGTGGTGGAGCCGGAACTGATCCACCGGGACGATATGGTGGTGCTGTAGGGGCCAATGGCCCATTGCGGGTTGTAGGTGGATGCGCTGCGCTTATCCACCCTACGGGCTGCCTGGTAGCGAGCAGCTGGTAGATGGTAGCCGTAGGGTGCGTTTGCCGCCGCAGGCGGCAACGCACCGCTTGCCGGGCGCGGCACCAGACCTGCGACTGATCGGCAGGGCAAGCGCGCCTCGCTTATCCGCTTCGCCGTGCTGTCTGGCGTTGGCCCCGACAAGCACAAAAAAATCCGGCCCTGAGGCCGGTTGGTTTGCGCATGGGACGCTGAATTCAAGCCTGCATGGCGCGGATGCGCTGGTTCAGGCGGCTCTTGTGCCGCGCGGCCTTGTTCTTGTGGATCAACCCCTTGTTGGCCATGCGGTCGACCATGGGCACCGCCGCCTGGTAGGCGCTCTCCGCCGCTGCCTTGTCGCCGGCGTGGATCGCCTTGACGACGTTCTTGACATGGGTGCGCATCATCGACCGGGCGCTGGCGTTGCGCTGACGGTGCTGCTCCGCCTGGCGGGCGCGCTTTCTTGCTTGTGCAGAGTTGGCCAAGGTTGTACTCCTGCAAACCGTTGTTCCGAAAAGTGCCGTACTATGCGGATTTTTGGCCCGTTTGTCAAGGTGAACGGCTCCGGCACGCGGTCCCCGCGCCGGTGTGTCGCAGCCACCCGCGGCGGGGTATAGTACCCAGATTTGGCGTCACCAAAAACCGCAACAAGAACATGGAGATGTGGCCGGAGTTCAGGCGCAGCAGTGCCGCGCCGGCGTTCGCATGAGCCGTAAACTGCTCAAATCCACCGCCACCGTCGGTGCCATGACCCTGCTGTCGCGCCTGCTGGGTTTTGCGCGGGACATGGTGTTCGCGCGCTTCTTCGGCGCCGGCGCCGGTACCGACGCGTTCTTCGTGGCCTTCAAAATCCCCAACTTCATGCGCCGCCTGTTCGGCGAAGGGGCGTTCTCCCAGGCCTTCGTGCCGGTGTTGAGCGAGTACAAGACCCAGCGCGACCGGGAGCAGGTCCAGGACCTGCTGAACGGGGTTGCCGGCACCTTCGCCGCGGTGCTGGTGCTGGTGACCGTGGTTGGCGTGCTGGCCGCCCCGCTGCTGATCGCACTGTTCGCGCCGGGGTTCATCGGCGATGCGTCCAAGTACGACATCGCCGTTTCCATGCTGCGCCTGACGTTTCCCTATCTGCTGTTCATCTCGCTGACCGCCTTCGCCGGCGGCATCCTCAACACATACGGCCGCTTCGGCGTCCCGGCGTTCACGCCGGTGCTGCTCAACTTGTCCCTGATCGCTGCCGCCATCTGGCTGGCGCCCCACATGCAGCGCCCGGTAACGGCGCTGGCGGTGGGGGTTTTTGTCGCCGGCGTCGCCCAGCTGTTGTTCCAGGTCCCGTTTCTGCTGCGGCTCCGGCTTATGCCGCGGCCCCGTTTCGACCGCGTCCACGAGGGCGTGCGGCGCATCATGCGCCTGATGCTGCCGGCCATCTTCGGCTCCTCGGTGGCGCAGATCAATCTGCTGTTCGACACGCTGATCGCCTCGTTCCTGGTCACCGGCAGCGTCAGCTGGCTGTATTATTCGGACCGGCTGATGGAATTCCCCCTGGGGGTGTTCGGCATCGCCCTGGGCACGGTCATATTGCCCAGCCTGTCGAGCCGCCATGCCGAGGCGGCGCCGGAGCGCTTCGCCGAGACCCTGGACTGGGGTTTGCGCTGGGCCCTGCTGATCGGCGCGCCGGCGAGCCTGGGTCTGATGATCCTGGCCCAGCCGGTGCTGGCGACGCTGTTCAACTACGGCGAGTTCGGCGCCCACGACGTGCGCATGGCCACATTCAGTCTGGTTGCTTTCAGCGTCGGCCTGCTGGGCTTCATCCTGGTCAAGGTGCTGGCGCCCGGGTTCTATGCCCGCCAGGATACCCGCACCCCGGTTCGGGTCGGCGTGATCGCCATGGTGACCAACATTGCGCTCAATCTGCTGTTCGTGGTGCCCCTGGCCGTGAGCGGCTACCCGGCGCCCCATGCCGGTCTGGCCCTGGCCACCTCGCTGGCGGCATTCGTCAATGCCGCCCTGCTGTTCCGGCATCTGCGACGCGAACGGGTCTACCGCGCGCAGCCCGGCTGGCCGCTGCTGGGGCTGCGCATCGGCCTGGCCTGTGCCGCCATGGCGGCGTTCCTGTGGTGGGGGCGCGGCGATGTCGACACTTGGTTGCATGGCGGGCTGCTGCTGCGCGCCGAGCGCCTGGCCGGGCTGATAGCCGGCGGTATCGTTGTTTACTTCGGTGTTCTGCTGCTGTTGGGCGCGAAACTGTGGCGCTGGAAACGCTAAGTTACCCAGTGACAACCACTATATGTGCTTTATAATCACTCCTTTGCGATTCAAGCATCGTCCGGACCATGGAACTCATTCGCGGTTTGCACAATCTGCGTGCCCGCCACCGTGGCTGCGTGGCCACCATCGGCAACTTCGACGGCATCCATCTCGGCCACCAGGCGGTGCTCGGGCAGTTGGCGCAGCAGGCCGGCGAATTGGGGGTACCGTCACTGGTGGTGACGTTCGAGCCCCAACCGCAGGAGTTCTTCGCCCCTGAGAGCGCGCCGCCGCGGCTGACCCGGCTACGGGAAAAGCTCATCGCATTGCGCCGCTATGCCGTCGACCGGGTGCTGTGCGTGCGCTTCAACCGCGAGTTCGCCGCCATGTCCGCGGAGACGTTCATCCAGCGGGTGTTGGTGGACCAGCTCGACGTGCGCTACCTGGTGGTCGGCGACGATTTTCGCTTCGGGCGCGAGCGGGCGGGGAATTTTGCCATGCTCCAGGAAGCCGGCGCCCGCCATGGCTTTCCGGTGGTCAACATGCACACTTTCATGGTGGACGGCGAGCGGGTCAGCAGCACGCGCATCCGCACGGCCCTGGCCGCGGGCGATCTGGATACCGCGGCGAAGCTGCTGGGCCGTGACTATCGCATGTGGGGCCGGGTCGCCCATGGCGACAAGCGCGGTCGTGGAATCGGTTTTCCCACCGCCAACATTCATCTGCATCGGCGCGCGACGCCGGTGCAGGGCGTGTTCGCGGTGGAAATGTTCGGCATCGAAGGCGAGCCGGTGCCCGGTGTCGCCAACGTCGGTATCCGGCCCACCGTCGGCGGGACGCGCACGCTGCTGGAAGTGCATCTGTTCGACTTCGACCAGAATATTTACGGGCGTTATGTCAGCGTGGATTTTGTGCACAAGATTCGTGACGAGCGGCGCTTCGATTCCTTCGACGAGTTGAAACGCCAGATCCACCGGGACGCCGATGCCGCACGCGCCTTCTTTGCGACCCGGAACAGCGACCCCGGTTCGGCGGAAGGGTGAGCAGGCCGGCGGGCGGCATGGTCCTGCGGCGGTCCGCGCGGCGCGGCCAGCGCCGTCCAACCCAACAGTGACAGTGATCGAGAGACATTTGTGGCGGACTACAAAGACACCTTGAACCTTCCCAAGACCGCGTTCCCCATGAAAGCGAACCTGGCCAATCGTGAGCCGGCGATGCTCGAACGGTGGCGGGACATGGATCTGTACGGCAAGCTGCGGGCCGCGGCCGAGGGCCGCCCCAAGTTCGTGCTCCACGACGGGCCCCCGTACGCCAACGGCGAGATCCATATCGGCCATGCGGTGAACAAGGTGTTGAAGGATGTGATCGTAAAATCGCGCGGGCTGGCCGGCTTCGATGCGCCCTACGTGCCCGGTTGGGACTGTCACGGATTGCCCATCGAACTGAACGTGGAGAAGAAGGTCGGCAAGGCCGGTGTCAAAGTGGATGCGCGCACGTTCCGCAAGGCCTGCCGCGACTACGCAGCCAAGCAGGTGGACGGCCAGCGCAAGGATTTCAAGCGGCTCGGGGTCATCGGCGACTGGGATAATCCCTATCTGACCATGGACTACCGCTTCGAGGCCAACATCGTGCGGGCCCTGGGGCGGATCATCGACAACGGCCACGTGCATCAGGGGTACAAGCCCGTGCACTGGTGTATCGACTGCGGTTCGGCCCTGGCGGAAGCCGAGGTGGAATACCGGGACCACACGTCACCGGCCATTGACGTGCGTTTCGAGGTGTTGGATCCGGAAGCGCTGCTGGCGCGCTGCGATCATGTCGAAGGCGCCGAGGGCCGCGGGCCGATTTCGGTGGTCATCTGGACCACCACACCGTGGACGCTGCCGGCCAATCAGGCGGTGGCGCTGAATCCGGAACTGGACTACGTGGTGGTCCAGTGCGACGGCGTGGGCGAGCACGGGGCCGAGCGCCTGGTCCTGGCCGACGCGCTGATGAAGGATGCCATGCTGCGCTACGAGGTGGATCAGTACCAGGTGGTGGCTTACTGCAAGGGTGCCGATCTGGAAGGGTTGAAGCTGCAGCATCCATTCTATGATCGCGAGGTGCCGATCATTCTGGGCGGCCACGTCACCATCGAGGCCGGCACCGGGGCGGTGCACACGGCCCCCGGTCATGGGCAGGACGACTACGTGGTGGGCTCGCGCTACGACCTGCCGGTGGACAATCCGGTGGGTGGCAACGGCTGCTTTCTGCCCGATACCGAGCTGTTCGCCGGGGAGCACGTGCTCGGCGCCAACGACCACGTACTGGAGGTGCTCAAGGCGCACGGCAAGCTGGTGCACGACGAGTCGATCCGGCACAGCTATCCGCACTGCTGGCGTCACAAGACGCCGATCATCTTCCGCGCCACCCGCCAGTGGTTCATCAGCATGGAGCAGGCCGGATTGCGTCCGAAGGCCATGGAAGAGATCGAAAGGGTTCAGTGGATGCCCGACTGGGGCCGGGCCCGCATCGAGGGTATGGTCAACAACCGCCCCGACTGGTGCATTTCCCGCCAGCGCACCTGGGGGGTGCCGATTGCTTTGTTCGTGGACCGGCGCACGGGTGAGTTGCATCCGCGCACGCCGGAACTGATCGAGCAGGTGGCGCAACGGATCGAGCAGGAAGGTATCGATGCCTGGTTCGAGCTGGATCCGGCCGACCTGCTTGGCGCCGAGGCCGAGCATTTCGACAAAGTGTCCGACACCCTCGACGTCTGGTTCGACTCCGGGGTTACCCATTACGCGGTGCTGGATCGACGTGACGTCCTGGGATTTCCGGCGGACCTGTATCTGGAGGGTTCGGATCAGCATCGCGGCTGGTTCCAGTCGTCGCTGCTCACTTCGGTGGCCATGCGCTCGAAAGCGCCCTATCGCGGCGTGCTCACCCACGGTTTCACCGTCGACGCCAAGGGCATGAAGATGTCCAAGTCGCGGGGCAACGTGGTGGCACCGCAGAAGGTCGTCAATACCCTCGGCGCGGATATTCTGCGGTTGTGGGTGGCGGCCACCGACTACCGCGGCGAGATATCGGTATCCGACGAGATCCTCAAGCGGATCGCCGATTCCTACCGCCGAATGCGCAACACCGTACGGTTCCTGCTGGCGAACCTGAGCGGCTTCGATCCGGCCAAGGACCTGCTGGCGCCGAAGCAGATGCTGGCGCTCGACCGCTGGGCAGTGGACCGGGCGCGGCGCCTGCAGGAACAGCTGGTGGCCGCCTACGACGGCTACCAGTTTCATCAGATCTATCAGAAGGTGCACAATTTCTGCGCTGTGGATCTGGGCGGCTTTTATCTCGACATTATCAAGGATCGGCAGTACACCACCCAACCCGACAGCATCGCCCGGCGTTCGACCCAGACCGCCATGTACCGCATTGTCGAGGCCATGGTGCGTTGGTTGGCGCCCATCGTGAGCTTTACCGCCGAGGAGATCTGGCAGCACATGCCCGGCGACCGCGGAGTGTCAGTGTTCATGGAACAGTGGTACGAGGGGTTGTTCGCGCTCGACGAACAGACCCCCATGAACAGCGTCTTCTGGGGCCAGGTCATCGAAGTGCGCGAGGCGGTCAGCAAGGAACTGGAACGGCTGCGTGTTGCCGGCGGCATCGGCGCGTCGCTGGATGCGGAAGTGGACCTGTATTGCGGCCAGGAGTTGTATACGCAACTGATGCGCCTCGAGGACGAACTGCGGTTCGTATTGATCACCTCCGAGGCACGGGTGCACCGGGACTACGACAAAACCGATGACGCCGTGCACTTCACACTCAGCAGCAATGACGAGGTGTGGGTGGTGGTGTCGCCGTCGGAACACGAAAAGTGCGTACGCTGCTGGCATCACCGCGCCGACGTGGGCGCCAATGCCGAACATCCGGAATTGTGCGGCCGGTGCGTGGAGAACGTGGCCGGCAGCGGAGAGCAGCGGCGGTTCGCTTAGGCAGGAACGCAGTGGACAGTCGACAGTAAGGTTGGGTGTTATTCAGAGCAGGTAGCCCGGATGAAGCAAAGCGCAATCCGGGGCGTTTTATCCCGTCCCGGATTTCGTTTCACTGCATCCGGGCTACAGGTGCTACAGGTGCCCTCGGGCAAGCCGGCGTAGGGTGCGTCAGCGAAGCGACGCACCGGAAGTTGCGAGGTGTCTGATGGACCGTGGACAGGTGACAGAGCAGGTAGCCCGGATGAAGCAAAGCGCAATCCGGGGTGTTTTGTCCCGTCCCGGATTTCGTTGCGGTGCGTCGGGGCTGCCGATGCTTGGTGCGCCGACGGGGCGTAGGGTGCGTCAGCGAAGCGACGCACCGTAAGGTTGGGTCTTATTCAGCAGGCAACAGGGTAGGACGCGCCTCGCCGGCGCTTGAAACGTGAATTGGAGCATGGTGGATGTTGAAATGGCTGTGGTTGTCGGTCCTGGTGGTGGTGCTGGATCAGGTCAGCAAAGCGCTGGCTTCCGCGCACCTCCACTACCATCAGCCCGTGGACGTGCTGCCGATGTTCAATTTGACCTTGTCCTACAACACCGGCGCCGCGTTCAGTTTTCTCGGTGACGCCGGCGGTTGGCAGCGCTGGTTGTTCGTGGGTCTGGCCGTGGTCGTCAGCGTAGTGCTGGTGTTGTGGCTGAAACGGTTGACCCGGCGCGAGGTCTGGATCGCTTCATCGCTGGCCCTGATCGTAGGCGGTGCGGTCGGCAACGTCATCGACCGGGTGCGGCTGGGTTACGTAGTGGACTTTCTCGACGTCTACTATCGCAGCTGGCACTGGCCGACCTTCAACATTGCCGATTCGGCCATTACCGTGGGCGTCACCATATTGATTCTGGATGGTCTGCTGGGCCGCTCATCCAGCCGGACGGAGTGAGCCGGTGTTGTCGCTTCGGGAGCAGCGGGTGTGAACACGAATGACGATCAAGCGCTGGCGATCGAGCCCGGCAGCGAGGTGGAGCTGCTGTTCAGCATCACGCTGGAGGATGGAACCGTTGCCGACAGCACCGAGGACGGCGAACCGCTGCGCTTCGTCATGGGCGACGGCACCCTGATCCAGGGGCTGGAACTGGCGCTCTACGGTCTCAAGGCCGGCGACCGCCAGAGCCTGACCATTGGCCCGGAGACGGCGTTCGGCTTCCGCGACGACGAAGCGGTCCGGGATCTGCCGCGCGGCGATTTCCCGCCGGACATGCAGCTCTCCCCTGGCCTGATCATCGGTTTCACCACCCCCGCCGGCGACGAAGTGCCCGGCGCGGTGTTGGAAGTCGGCGGCGAATGGGTGAAAATGGACTTCAATCATCCCCTGGCCGGCCACGAGATCCGTTTCGATGTGGAGATCGTGGCGGTGCGGCCGCCTCAACCCGACCCTCACTAGGGTAGGGGCGCGACCGGGGTCTGCACCCGCTACTGAACGGCCAGCCACTCAGCCTCCGGCTGCGCGAGGAACAGCAATCATGCGCGTCATATTGGCCAGCCCCCGCGGTTTCTGCGCTGGCGTCGACCGGGCCATCGAAATCGTCGAGCGCGCGCTCGAGGTGTTTGGTGCCCCCATCTATGTCCGGCACGAGGTAGTCCACAATACTTTTGTTGTTGAAAATCTTCGCGCCAAGGGTGCCCGGTTCGTCGATGAACTGAGCGACGTGCCCGACGGCGCAACGGTGATCTTCAGCGCCCACGGCGTGTCCCAGCAGGTGCGCCGGGAGGCAAAGCGCCGCGGCCTCAAGGTGTTCGATGCCACCTGTCCG